>JAKPPB010000111.1 GCA_029547605.1 Methanobacteriota archaeon
AAGGTCAGCCTGGCGAGGGACCTTGTAGACGCAACGGCGGCAATTGGTCCTCCTGCCGTACCCCTCATCCTCGAGGTCGTCGATCTTGATTCCCTTGTGGCCGCCCTCGTACTCGATGATGAACTGGCCCTTGTCAATCTCCTCCTTGTGGACAGTGTCAGGGTCAACGCCGAACTTCTCCCTGATCATCTTGCGGGCCATGATCGGGCTGACCGTGCCTCCGCAGTTGACCCCGATGAGGAGGAGGTTGTTCATATCGATCTTCTTCCGCTTTGCATATTCGTGGAGGGCCATGACATCGCAGCCCTTCACCGTCATCCCAATCTTCATTCCCTTGTTACGCTCGAGGATCTTGACCGCAGGCTTTGCCATGAGAAGTGATCCGCAGTGCAGCGATCCAGCAGTATCCTTGAGCTGTTTCGGGTCGGTGACGAGGGTCGGGACTGCGTCGTAGACGTCCTGGCCCCTCTTCACCGCGAGGACTGCATCGACGATCTTGTTCTCGAGTGCATACTTGAGCAGGCTGGTTACGGCACCGCCGCACTCTGCTTTCTTGGCTATGTCCTGGTCATTGGTCCATGCATAGAACATGTCCCCCTTCTTCGCGCTGGGTTTTCCTCCAAAGAGTGCCATCTATTTCGCCTCCGTAATCTTCTCTACCTTGACCGCACAGGCCTTGAACTCGGGGATCTTGGCGATGGGGTCGAGTGCGTTGTTGGTGAGGACGTTTGCGGCGCACTCCTTGAAGTGGAACGGCATGAACATGACGCCCTTCATAATGTCGGGGGTCACGCGGGCAGGGACGTTGACGGTCCCGCGCCGGGTGGTGGCCTTGACCATCTCCTTGTCCTTGATGCCGAGTGCCTTTGCGTCTTCTGGGTTGATCTCGATCCACCCGGTGGGCTCTTCAGCCTCGAGCGACTCTGACCTGCGGGTCATCGTGCCGGTATGCCAGTGCCAGAGGCATCGGCCGGTGGTGAGCACGAACGGGTACTCGGCGTCGGGGACCTCTGCCGGGGGCTTGTAGGGCACGGCGAAGAACTGACCCAGGCCGTCGGGGTGGGCGAACTTCTCCCTGTGCAGGATTGGGGTGCCGGGGTGCTCGGGGGTGGGGCAGGGCCAGTGGAGTGCTTCAGGCTTGTTCAGCCGGGCATAGCTCATGCCTGCGTACGACGGGGTGACTTTCCGGATCTCCTCGAAGATCTCCTCGGCGCTGTTCCAGGGGAACTGCTTGGCGTAGCCCATCTTGGCGGCGATCTCCTTGATGATCACCCAGTCGAGCTTGGCCTGGCCCGGCGGGTCCTGGGCCTTGCGCCACATCTGGACGCGGCGCTCGGTCGAGGTCTGCGTGCCGTCCTTCTCGGCGTAGCAGCAGGCGGGCAGCACGACATGGGCAAGTTCCGCGGTCTCGTTCATGAAGATGTCCTGCACGACGAGGAACTCAAGGTTCTTCAGTGCCTTCTCCACGTGGTGGAGGTCGGGGTCGGAGATCATCGGG
The DNA here is from genome assembly GCA_029547605.1 of Methanobacteriota archaeon. Taxonomy (GTDB): domain Archaea; phylum Halobacteriota; class Methanomicrobia; order Methanomicrobiales; family Methanospirillaceae; genus Methanolinea_A. The sequence continues at coordinate 1,499 of JAKPPB010000111.1, forward strand.
TTCTCGCCCATGATGTACATGCACTTGAGCTCGCCGGGCTTGTCGGCCAGCACGTCCATCATGACGGTGACCTCGTACCCGTTCTTGCCCTCGGCGATGCCGTCAGGGAAGCCCCATGCGTCCGAGAACTTCTTGTGGGCGGCCTCATCGATGACCTTCTGGTACGCGGTATAGACGACCGGCAGCGCACCCATGTCGCAGGCACCCTGCACGTTGTTCTGGCCGCGCAGTGCGTTCACGCCGGCACCAGGCTTGCCCAGGTTCCCGGTCAGCATCTGGATGTTTGCGACCGACCTGACGTTGTCGACCCCGGTGGTATGCTGGGTGATCCCCATCGAGTAGAGGATCGCGGTCGGGCCGTGCTTTGCAACCCACTCGGCACAGGTCTTGAGCTGGGCGACAGGGATGCCCGAGATCTTCGAGACGTTCTCAAGCGAATATATCGGCTTCATGACCTCTTCTTTCAGCTTATCGAAGTCCTTCGTCCGGTTCTTGATGAACTCCTTGTCTTCCCAGCCGTTCTTCAGGATCTCCTGCATCAGGCCGTTGAAGATCGCGACGTCAGACCCGGACCGGAACTGCATGTAGAGGTCTGCCTGCTTGCCCGTCGGGGTGAGCCGTGGGTCAGCGTAGATCAGCTTCGCGCCGTTCATCTTCGCCTGCATCACTTTCCGGCCGATCAGCGGGTGCTGCTCGAAGGTGTTGCTGCCGATGATGAAGACACACTTCGACTCGGCAATGTCGAGGATCGAGTTCGTCATCGCACCCGAGCCGAACGTCGAGGCGAGCCCCGCGACCGTGGACGCGTGGCAGAGCCTTGCGCAGTGGTCGATGTGCCGTGTCTTCAGCACCCCGCGTGCAAACTTCATCATCGCGTAGTTCTCTTCGTTCGAGACCCTCGCAGACGAGAGGCAGGCGCACTCGTCGGGCTTGTACTGCTTGAACTTCTTTGCGATCAGGTCATACGCCTCGTCCCAGCTGGCCTCCACGAACTTGCCGTCTTTCTTGATTAGCGGTTTCGTGAGTCGGTCGGGGGCATTGATGAATTCGTGGGCGTATGTCCCCTTCGGGCAGACTTTCCCCTCGTTGACGGGGGATCGCTGGTAGGGGGCGGTCCCTGTCACTTTCCCATCCATCACTACCAGGTTGAACGAACACCCGGTCCCACAATAGGGACAGGTGGTCTGTACATACTTTGCATTCATTCAAACACCTATATACCAGGGGCAGTTATTGCCAACAGAAAATAAAAGTATCTAAACGTTTTTTTCAAATTTGACAATTGTATTGATTATTAACTCACGTTAAATTATCAAAGTTAATAAAGATAAGCGCCATGCATTTATGCGTGCAAAATTTGCAGGGCATAAATTCATATGTATTCCTCGAAAAAAGACGGTTTGCCCTTTTTGACTAATTGGGCCGGTATTCCACACAGACCGTACTTTTTTAAAAAAAATCCAAAAATCACACAATTTTTCCCTCATGACTCATTGGAATGTGGCACCTCGCGTTCGTACACGCCTGGTTCTGTCACAAAACCCCCTTATCCCTGCGCGTCTGTCTGCCAATACAGATTATGGGAGACTGATGCAATAAAATAGAGTTTTTCCCAATTCTCGACCTCCTCCGCACTCTTCGACCATCAATCCCAGGAATGAAATGGCTCGCGGATTTTCTTTTTCCGAAAAAAAAATTGCTCCCTCGCTGTTTTGTGTGGGGAGACTAAATCGAGGTTGTTATCTGCATATCAATTCAGTCACTGAACCGCCGCAGGGGCGTCCTTCGGAGGCGGCGGCGTGCATCGCATGTGAGGGGGTGGGGGTGGATAGCCCCCACAAAATGTGTCCGGTTCACCAATCCTACCCACACCAGATAGCGAAGAGCCAAAAAATTACCGGATATTTCGAGGGCTTTCTGGAGTGGCGCCCGAAAATGAGACCAGGGTCTTATCTCCCCAGCGCCAGGTCCACTCCCCTGTTCATGCAGGAATACGCTTCTTTCTCCCTCCCCATCTTCTTCAGAGTGAGTCCCTTGTTGAACCATGCCTCGGCATGGTGGGGATCCAGTTGTATTGCGGTGTCATAACTGGAAAGTGCTTCGTCGCAGCGACCCAGTTCATCCAGGCAGTTCCCCTTTTCATGCCATGCCATGGCAAAATGCGGATCTGACGCGAGTGCCTTCTCGAACTGTGCGAGTGCTCCCTGGTAATCTCCCTTATGGGCAGATTCTGTTCCCACACGGAAGGCGTATTCTGCCTGATGCGAGATGCTCAATACCGACTTTCCTGTATGTTGAGTGATATGGTCCATTGATAACCTCCCTTTCCTTCCCAGGGCGCATATTCCCCTGGCAGATGCGTGGTAAAATCGCAGGAATATTAATTTTTTGCCAGAACATTCTGCATAAAGCGAACGTGCGGCAGATCCAAAGGCAATTTTGTTCACTCAAATGCCCGGCACTGGTGGCGTGCAGAAGAGTCTGGCAAAATACCATTTTATATAAAAAGACCTATTACCCCAATGCAGAGAAGGACCATGGATATGCAGCAGACATGGCCGGGTTCTTGGCTCCTGGGGGAATGGCTTGCATGAATTCTTCTTCTGAAGAACGAATTGCCAATATAAAAAACCTGCTTGCACACCACCCCCAGGGACTGAGCATCAACGAGATAGCAGGCAGGCTTCAACGGCACCGCAACTCAGTCTCCAGAGACCTGCATGCACTCTCCCTCTCCGGGCAGGTCATACAGCATGCCTTCGGGACGACTAGAGTCTACTCCCTAGCGAAACGGACCCCTGTCAGCAGGATCCTGGATTATACCTCTGATATGATACTCACCCTCGACAGCAATAACACAATTTTGTCCGCAAATTTGCCTCTTCTCAATTTCCTTCATTGCACTGCCGACAGGCTGGTCGCAAAGAGCATCCACACACAGGATCACCCCCTGCTCAATGCTCTGAGTGGGTATCTCATACACGAGGGACACCATGATGAGCAGCTCGCATATGCGTTCAGCGTGATCTTTGATGACCACCCCTGTTTTTTCCAGGTCAACAGGGTTCCCATGGTCTTTGAGAATGGCGCACCAGGACTTGTCCTGATCGTGAACGACAAAACCGCCGAGGTTTGTGCACAAGAGCGGATGGAAAGAATTGACCTCCAGTACAGGGCCATCATTGAGGCAATGCACGAGATGGTGGTCCGAATCCTCCCTGATGGATCCATTATCTTTGCAAACGGGGTTTTTTCTTCGTTTTTTTCCTTGTCCCAAGACGAGGTGCCCAATGTTTCATTCTTTTCACTGGTTTATCCAAAAGACCTGGATGACTTACTTTCTCACCTTGCCTCCCTCACACCTGGAAAACCCGGACTGACTCTCTCGTTCAGAGTCACTCCCAGAGCAGGATCACCTGTCTGGAGCAGCTGGACCTTCAATGGACTTTACGACCGGGATTCCCACGCACTCGTCTACCAGGGAATCGGGTGCAACATCAGCCATGATATGGAAACCCGGCAGCGGGATATTGTGTATTTGAAGGAGCTTGCGTTTTTCACCTCAAAATCAAGGGAGTTCCTTGCGATAGGGCCGGATGCAGATATATACAAGATCATTGCAACGCATCTCTCCGGGATAATCCCCGGCGCATCATCCGCTGTCTTTGAAGTTGACCCCGAGTCCTTGGAATGCGTGCTCAAAGCAACTTCAGGGGATATCTGCCTTGATAATGGCGCCGTATCAGGAGCAGTGACTCTGCCCGGTTCCCACTTCCCCCTCGCAGAAGTTGAACGAAGTTCCGCGAAGATACGAGATGAGCTGCTCTCTTGTTCCCTGATCATCCCGGGAGGATTCCTCTTCCGGCAGCTTCTCACCCTTCGGTCGGCAGATGCGGAGATTTCGCCATACAATGTGATTGCTGAGATGGATGCCATTTCCGCAGGGTTGGAAGCGAAAGGATCTCTCATTGGCGCTGTGGAGGTGTTCACAAGGAGAAGTCAGGGCCAGTTTGACCCCCATCTGATTGAAGCATACCTCTCCATCGCATCCCTTGCCCTCCAGAGATGGCGGTCTGATCGATCACTCAAAGAGAGCGAAGAACGGTTCAGCAGGATAGCTTCGACAAACCCCCATCCCATATCCATCATCGACTCTTCCGGTCGCTATGTCTACCTGAGCCCGAGATTCACCGAGCTCTTTGGGTATACACTGGAGGACATCCCGACAGGGAGGGAGTGGTTCATGCAGGCATTCCCTGACCTTGCGGAACAGAAACGCGCGCGGGACATGTGGAAGTGTGACCTCGCTGAATCGAAGCCGGGCGAGATCCGTCCCCGCCAGTTCCGTGTACGATGCAAAGACGGCATCTTCAAGGAGATCTCTTTTCTCCCGGTGACCATGTCGAATGGCCATCAGCTGATTGTGTACGAAGATATCACTCCCCAACTGGAGGCAGTTCAGACAAGAAACCTCCTTTTTGACATATTCAGGTCATCACACGACGGGATATTCAGTGCTACAATCGACGGCAGAATCCTCTCGTGGAACGCCGCTGCGGAACGGATTTACGGATATTCTTCGGAAGAACTGGAGGGCAGGGATGTCAGGATCCTGGAGCCGCCTGCATTGAAGGGTGAGATCTCTGCCATACTGGAGCGGGTGAGGAGGGGAGAGCATATCGTCAACTATGTAACTCAGCGGAAGAGGAAGGATGGGAAGGTGATCGATGTATGCCTGACGATCTCCCCGATATACGAGGAAGGAAAACGCATCATGGGTGCCTCCACTATAATCCGGGATATTACCGCCCAGAAATCCGAAGAGCGCCTTCGCAATGCGGAAATGCGGTACAGGGAAAATGTCAGCAATATCAACGTGGGCGTGTATCGGAGCACCGGCGACCCAGAGGGAAGGTTCGTGTGGGGCAATACATCGCTGCTCCGTATCCTTGGCTATGACACCCTCGACGACCTGCAGGGCATCCCGGTGAGTGAGATGTTCGTGCATACGGGAGGACGGGCGGAGCTTCTCGCTGATCTTATGCAGCATGGATTTGTGAAAAACCGGGAAATTATTCTCAGAAAGGCTGACGGTTCTCCCATCCATGTCCTTGTGACGGCACTTGCCACATTCGCACCAGATGGATCCATTTCACATATCAACGGGATAGTGGAGGATATCACCAGCCAGCGCGTCCTTGAGCAAAAAGTGGCCAGTTTATCGGGTCTTTCTGGCGAGGCCCCCGTGATCCTCCCAGCCCCGCCGCGTGATTGAAGGACTCGAAACCTGCAATACACATACTCCATATCCCGATTCGCCGTCTTTTCGGGGAAGATTATTTGCGGCTGATATACAACAGTGCAGCGATGGCGAGGCCTCTGACCACAAGAAATATATGAATCGCGCCTTTGACTTTATCGCCCGGGCGCATAGGTATCAACGTGGGGTTCATCTCAACAGTCTCTCCCGCCGCAACCCTTGCCTCTGCCTGCCAGTCATGGTACCCGGGCAGTCTCACCAGGACCGTTGAACTGAACCCGAAATCCGCACTCGTGCTGTCCGCGATCACGGTAATCGCATCAGATGGCGTGATCGACGAAGCCGAGATGATGGACCTCGCAAAAATTGCCCGAGGCGACAGGAATGCCGTGAACACGGCCGTACGGGTCCTCGAAGGGATCACCGTCCCCGAGGCAGTCGATCTCGTCGCAAAGACGCTCAATGATCAGCAGAGGATGGCAGCCATGGCCATCCTTACAGACCTTGCGATGTCTGATGGCGTCCTTGCAGGAAACGAGCAGATAATCCTCCAATTGTACATGGAGAAGTTCGGGATCCCAGAGGACGCACTCAAGCCCATCGTTGATACCATCGCGATCAAGAACGATTTCTCGATCTTTTCCTGATCGTACCCCGCACTTTTTTTACTCACACGGAGTGCATTCCTCTCCTTGCACCGCCCATGATTCGAATGCTCCCCCAAAAAAGACCTTCACCCTGACCACAGCCCCGGCGCGCAGGGCCCGCATACCGTCGTCAAACCGTTTCCTGACAGGGCGGAGGCCATGGGCTGAGAAATAACTGGCCGTATATTCAAAGAATGCGATCTCCTGGATAAGCACTGATGATTCGAATGCCTTCACCTCGCAGGCAATCTCCCTCGCAACATCAGGCGAGATGGGACTATGGTATTCTCCATGCTGGTCAATGCCGCTGACCTGCCGCCAGTCAATAACCCCCTTATCATCCGGCTCGCGGTGGAGCATGTAGGGATATATGCGGCATATCATGGGCCTCTCCGGATATATCCGGCACCGGCCGTCCATGAGAAAATGGCATTCTCCTCTCCCCACAGGCTCTGCCCTGAGCGTGTATCCTGCGACGTAGAACGTCCCATGTTGATCTGAGAGATCAAACTCCGGCGGCGGAACAAGGGCGGCAGGATCGATCGCCCGGATCCTCGCTGCGTCTTCATCGAGAAGAACGACATGGCCGTTGAATTCCCTCGTGCAGCACCGGGCACAGCGGGTGCATGAGAATCCCACCTCGCCAATTACTTCAGCGAGCTTCTCCCACGGGTATTCCTTCACTGCCTCCAGTTCCTTCTGTCGATCATGGATCTGCTTCTGAAAAAACGGGAGATGCGCAGGGGTCATCGTTCTCTCGGGAAGTATCTGTCAGCAGCGATGAAAAAACGGTGAGATCAATATCTCCAACGATTGCTTTCCCTGGTCATATCGGGTCTCTCTTGAGGGGGCAGGTCAGGCAGTGCCCTCCTCCGCGTCCCCTCGAGAGCTCCGATCCCTCGATCTCGATGACATCAATCCCGGCCTTCTCGAAGTTCCTGTTTGTACAGGTGTTCCTGTCATACGCCACTACCTGACCGGGCGCGATTGCAAGGACGTTGTTGCCATCATCCCATTGCTCCCTTGCGGCCTGGTATTCGTCGCCGCCGGTGGGAATGACCGAGAGCCGTCCGATCCCAAGGGCGTCGGCAACTGCCCCGAGGAAGTCCTCCTCGCGGGTCACTGCGAAGATCCTGTCCCCTTCCCCGGGACGGATGGAAAATGCCCTGATCTTTTCGACAACTTTTGGGAACAGTGTAGCCGTACACTCGTCGAGCATGGTAAAGACGGTATCAAGATGCATATGCGCCCGATCGTGGCTCATCTGGGCCACGATGATCCTCGCCACCGCGCCGGATGAAAGGAGCACCCGGGCAAGCTCTTCGACCATAGGGGCCCCCGTCCTCTCGCCCATCCCTACAAGGAGCGTATCTCTCCCGATTGGCATGATATCCCCTCCTTCCATCGATGCCATTGCGGAGGCTGCTGGAGAGGTAGCGTCCCCCTCATCGAGGCATGAGTACCATGTCCGGATACCGCTTTTTGAGAAGAGCGGGTGGAAACGATAGACGGCCGCAGTGTTGATTACCTCCATCCGTCGTGCGGGCCAGAACATCGGGTTCAGGGTAAACCCTTCGCAGATCCACGAAGACGTGTCACGGGTGTACAGGGTGTTCGGGAGCGGGGGGAGAATGAATGAGTCGGGATCTGATGCCGCGACCTGGAGCGAAGACCTGGCCATCCCTTCGAGGTAAATGCATTCGAGCTCGTTCCTCGTCAGTCCACCGATGAGGTGCTCGGCCAGAACGACTGGCTCCATCTCCATCAGGCACGACCTCACCGCCCCGCACGCGGAACGCCCAACAGTCATCGGGTTTACGGCCCTCTCGATCACCCACCTCCTGGCCTCTTTGCCCGCGAGCACCTCCGCAAGGAGCGAGGCCAGGTGGTACACCCGGACACCCTCATCTTCGAGGACACGCACAAAGGCATCGTGCTCTTCCATCGCCCTCTCCACCCAGAGGACACTGTCAAAGAGGAGGTCCCGGTGGTTTCCCGGCGTGAGCCTTCTTACGCTCAGGTCCGGCCTGTGGACGAGGACCTCCCTCAGTCTCCCGACTTCCGAATACACCCCGAATTCCGACATATCTAGACCTCACTCCTCCCAGACTCCCCCGCGGTCACCTGTGTCCCGGCGTCTCCTGAGACCAGGGCCCGGATGTCCGAGAGCGCCCCAATCGCTGCCCGACCCCCTGTTCCGTCCACGAAACTGCATGCCGCCTCCACCTTCGGCCCCATGGAGCCCGCTGCAAAGCGGTGCTCCCTGAGCCGTGCCGGGGTCGTGGCATGGATAAGGCGCGCAGAAGGGGTATTCCAGTCAAGGAACACGCCCTCCACGTCGGTTGCCATGACGAGGAGATCCGCCCCGAGTTCTTCTGCCAGCAGCGCACTCGCGCGGTCCTTATCAATCACTGCCTCGACTCCTTCAAGTACCCGCCTCTTTCCGGGGGCTTTGATAACAGGAATTCCGCCGCCGCCCGCGCAGATGACAATTGCACCATGGGAGAGAAGCCACCTGATCGGCTCTATCTCGACGATCCTCCGCGGGAGGGGCGAAGGCACGACTCTCCGCCATGCATCACCGTCCTTCCCAAAGGTCCATCCCTTCTCTTGCGATACCTGATCCTTCTCGGCCTCGCGATACACGGGGCCTACAAACTTGGAGGGATGCAGGAAAGCTGGATCATCCGGGTCGACCTCGACCATGGTGAGGATCGTAGCACAGGGATGTGATTCGGGGATGTTGCTTGCAAGTTCCTGCTCGATCATGTAGCCGATCATACCCTCGGTCTGTGCATCAAGGACATCAAGGGGATATGGTTCCACGGGCCGGTAGCAGGCAGCATGGAGAGCGAGCAGCCCCACCTGGGGACCGTTGCCGTGGGTTACGACGAGCTCATGGTCCCCTGCCAGTGGCGCAATCATCCTGGCCGCAACACTCACGTTCCCGCGCTGCACCTCCGCAGTCATTGGCTCGCCCCTCTTCAGGAGGGCATTTCCGCCCAATGCAATGACGATCCGCATGGTCTCGTAGTTCCCCTGGCTGCCACCCTCCTTGTGTGAGAATGGCCCCCTGCCCGTATATCCAGACTACCGTCTTTTCCATGTAAATACATGACTCCGGGGACCATTGCCATCAGCACCAAGCAGGAGTATCCAATGGTATGGGAATTCCCATGCCATTTCTCAATCTCCCTTCCGATATCCCGTCTTGGGGACCCTGAATGTTCAGTCAATTGCGATGCCAAGGAATAAGGGTTCACTCTGCAAAAAGAATGATTGTTCAAATCTGGGCAGGGAATGCAGGGGGATAGATCCGGGTGATGAACGAACGATATCTCAAGCGCCTCCAGGTCAGACCAGGGATGAAGGTCAGACTTGGCGAGTATAATACCGGCTGGGCCCAGAACGATGCCCTGAAAGAGGCAGGAAAGGAAGCGGTGAAAGAGCGTGCCATGGAGATCCTCGAAGAGAACCGGGCGCAGCTTGCATCTGCGCAGGAACTCCTGTGGGCGAGCAACACGTATGCAGTCCTCATCATTCTCCAGGGGATGGACACTGCAGGGAAGGACGGCACCATAAAGCACGTGATGTCAGGGGTGAATCCCCAGGGGTGTAAGGTGCAGAGCTTCCGGGTCCCCACCGAAGAGGAACTCGACCATACGTTCCTTTGGCGGTACTGGAAAGCCCTCCCAAACCGCGGGGAGATAGGCATCTTCAATCGCTCCTATTACGAGGATGTTCTGGTGGTCAAGGTGCATCCCGAGAGGCTGGTGAACCTCCCCCCGGGAAAGCGGGGAAAGAAGTTCTGGAACGCCCGTTACGAGGACATCAACGCGTTCGAGCGACACCTCATTCGTAATGGCACCGTGATCCTCAAGTTCTACCTCCATATCTCGAAGGATGAGCAGAAGAAGAGACTCCTGGAGCGGCTCCAAGACAGGGAAAAACTATGGAAATTCTCACTTTCTGACCTTGAAGAGCGGAAGTTCTGGGATATCTACCAGGAAGTGTATGAGGATGCACTTACCATGACCAGTACGGAAATGGCACCCTGGTACATCATCCCCGCAGACCACAAGTGGGTGGCACGCACCCTGATTGCAGAAATCATCACCACGAAAATTCGGTCCCTTGACCTTGCGTATCCCACGTTGTCAGGAGAGTCGATGGCACAGTTAAAGGAGGCCCGCCGCCATTTGGAAGAGGAAGAGGAGGAGTGAGGGAAAAAGTACTATGGATCTCCGGGAATTCCAAAATCTCAATGCCGTCAAATCGAGGCTGCTGAAAATTGCAGCAGGAGGAGTATGTGAACACTGCGGGGAGGCATACCCCTTTGCACTCCTTGAGATCCATGCGATATATCCCCGCTCCAGGGCAGATACCGCCTGCCCTGACCTTCAGAAAGAGGTGCTGATTCTCTGCCCCGAATGCCACCGCTTCTTCCATGCAAGGCCGGTCCAGGTATCAATTCAGCGCCAACTCGTCAGATATCGCCCTAAAAAGGTGAAGACAGCGATGAGGCAAGTCCTTGGTTACCAGCCACGTTCATATGTCCCACCAGAGACCAATCCCCCTGATGCAATTTTTCGGGAGATGTTCGAGAGCGGGGCACTGGACCTCTGCCTGAACGGGGGTTGAGTGTGGGAGGCCGCTGGCTGGAAGCTGTAAAGAACAAATTTACCGGGAAACCCTGAACATTGAGATCTGCGCCCAATATAAAAAGGATTACAGGTGATTCTTCAATCTGTATCCATCCCCGGTCTCCTCGGCTCTCCCTCTCTCCACCAGTTCCCGGATTGCAAAGAGTACATCATCCATTCGCGGCCTCATGTGATATGTTTTCACAAGTGATGACCGGATCTTTCCTGGAGTCGCTGACCCCCTGGTCATCACCTTTTCAACGAACCCCGTCAGGTCCTCGTGCAGAGCCCAGGGATATACGATCCAGTGCCAGTCGGGGACCAGTTTTGCATAGAAGTCAGGAGTGAACATAGAGGTGTTCTTGTGATGGAGCACACCTGTCCTGATGCTTCCGGGCCGAAGCGACTGGAGGTATTCTCTTGCTGTAACAAGCGTCTTGCCGGTATCGGTCACATCATCAATCACCAGTATGTCCTGCCCTTCGACGTCCACCGAAAGGGGGTAGCGGATATGCGCCTCGCCGTAGCAACTGGCCGCCTCACCCCAGTGCTCTATCTTGATGGTCGTGAGCGTGGTGATCAGCAGGGAGTCGCACACCACCCGCCCAGGGACGTACCCTCCCCTTCCAATGGCAATCACAAGGTCTGGATGATACCTCCCCCTGATACACTCTGCGAGATCCTTTGAGAGAGAGACTGCGTCTTTCCACGATACAAGTTCAACAGAGAACGATTCCTGCATCATTCTATATCCCTGAAGAAGCTCTTCCGATTTGAATTTTTCCGCGATCTCAAAGGTAAAGAATCAATTATTCATTCCCTTATACGCCAGGTTCAGAGACGGGATTCGCGAATCTCATTCTTCTCTTTACACCTGGTATGTTCATTTGGCTAAAAGGAATAAATCATTTATTTCCACACGTGCAGGTATCTCAAAAAACACATGATTCTCGTCGAGAAACACATACAAAATGGATATAGGATTGAAGCGTCATGCAACATGTCCGATACATGAAAATTCGTAAGGCCATTTCACAGGAACCACTCATGGCTGCCTGCCGTCGAGTATGAAAAATGAAAATCACGAAACAAATTTCATTCGAAAAACAATGTGGAGCAATTCAGGGGATTGATGGCGGGGAGAGCAAAGATTCCAGGATCTGGGAGAGCCTTCTGAGTGAGGGCTCGTCCAGAAAGATGAGGATATTACCCGAGATCGTATTATCATCGGATGCGAGCCTGACCTGGAAGACAACGACGTCGTCCACATCCAACCCCCTCTGGGCAATGAGGGATTCTATGATTGCATGGGCAATGTCAATCACGAGAAACGGCGGTGATGGAAGCATCATGATTCCGAGAAGGTCTGATGTCGCACCGAGGAAAGATGAGATCATGATGTTTCCGACTTCGAGGAGGGCGCTCTGATCCATCTCGCCAAGAGGACGGTCTGTGCCAGATATTCCGCACATGATATTTGCGGTCCTGAGAGCAGACCCGTCAGAAAAATGCAGAATCAGGAACCCTCCTTCTGGAATATCTCCCATAAGCTGGAAGAGGACCATTGTGGTGATCTCCTCGCCAAGGATTGTGCCCACCTGTGCAACATCTACAATATTCACTTCAGGCACACTCATGCCAATATTGCATTGTAACATCTGGGAGAGGGTTGTTGCCGCGTGGGCGGCCCCAATGTTGGTGAATTCCTTCAACGCATCAAGTTGTTCGGGCGAGAATGACATGCTGCACCAGTTGCCAGAGAGAGCGCACAAGCCTGCGATATAATAAGTCGTTTCTTGGGGCCCTTTATAAATATAACACAATCCCCCCCCTGTTTCTTCCCACCTTTACCCTTTATTACTGCTGAAAATGTAGAAAACCGGGTTTTTCATCCCATGGCACCGGTTCGACTTGGTCCAGAGATCCTATTGGCATTGATTCCCAAGATCATATACAATTGGGACTCAGATATACTCGCATGCAGAGGATCATCGACTGGAACGAACTGTGGAAGGCCATTCATGTCAGCTCCCCGGGAAAGACCGCCAAAGACCAGGATCCTGCATCAATATGGGACAAGAAGGCCGCCTCGTACCACCGGAACACGAGAGACGAGCGGAGTGCGACGTTGCGGGACCTTGAGCTCCTCGATCTGCGGCCCAAAGACACAGTCCTTGACATGGGAGCCGGCACCGGCAGGCTGGCTGTCCCCATTGCTGCCCGTGTCGCGCACGTGACGGCGCTCGATGCCTCGGGAGGCATGCTCAGGATATTGCAGGAACGGATGGTTGCAGAGGGACGGACCAACTATTCATGCGTTCAGAAGCGCTGGGAGGATACTGTTGTCGGACGGGACATCGAGCCCCACGATGTGGTCATCGCCGCGTTTTCGCTTGGTTTCTACGATCTGAAAGCGGCTCTTATGAAACTTGACGAGGCGGCGAGTCGTTCCGTCTACCTCTTCTGGCACGCGGGCGAGTGGAGAGGCCCTGAAGAGATGTCATTATACAGGGCTGTCTTTGGAGAGCAGGGCGCATTGAAGAAGGGATACCCGGATTACCAGTTCCCGCTGAATATCCTCCATGACGAAGGGATCTATGCGAATGTGCGGATTTACCAGGCCATATGGGAAGCCTCCTACGAGTCCGCAGAAGAAGCAGCCCGCCACTGGGTAACGCTGCATCACCCGGGACTAAAAGACCTCTCGCCGGTCACCGAGTTCTTCTCCAGGGTACTGCACCCGGACTCTTCCGGAAGGCTTGTATATACCGCGGTCCGTCCTACTGCGGTGATATGGTGGGTGAAGGAATGAATCGTGTATGAGCTCCCTGGAGGGGTCCCGGTCTTTCAGGCCAGGGGCAAATTCCATGAGAGAAGGCTTTCCAAAATGAGGCCCATTGTAATCATTCAGGTGCTTCTTGTTATATCCCTATAAGATGGAAAGTGGCATTCTTTTCATCTGCTCCTGGTTTCAACGGAAAATGACGTACACCTAGGCACGAAAAACGGTATCAGCCAGGGACCAATTCGCGTTCAAATTTTTTCATCCTGCCGTGGCTCGAACGATATCCTCTGTTATTATCAATGCTATTTTATAATAGCTCACCATTACTCTCCATTAGTGGCATGGCTCGCTTTTAGACCGTTGCCGAAGGAATTTTCATAAGTGAAGTGAAGCATGAATCAGCACATACAAAGTATTGAGAGCGGTCATACACGAACACTGTTGGGTCTCCCATGCGTCGTGTTGCTCACCATAGCACTCGGCTTTATCATTCTTCCCGTTGGAGGGGCGACAAATGTCATCAGTCCCGGAGACCAGGTCTTTATTGGCGAAGAAGGACTGGATATCTCCTCTGCACTACCCGCAGATGTGAACCAGATCGCCTGGTTTTCGCCTGGATCGAACATCCGGGCTGATTCACCGGCATTAGTACGGACTATCGGGAGCAGGCAGAATTTTTTTGTCTCACCAAGCCAGTTTGGGCATGCAACAGGGACCTGGTACGCATGGAACCAGACTGTCGGTGACCCGGTGTTCCAGGTGCTGTATCCTACGCTGAACTTGAGAGTCTGGAACCAGGAGACCGGAGGGGATATCTCGGGGACGGGCATCGCACCTGGAACCGTTGTGAACTTCAGGATCGAGACGAACATGTTCCCAATCACTGAACGGGCAGGCTATGATCCTACAACAGACGGCTACATATCACTGCTCCTTACATCCCCCACGGGGGCAACACTTACCGCTCTCGTTGATGCACACGGCACCATGATTCCTCTCGAACGCCTTGATGTCAACACCCTCCCCTGGTACTGGGTCCCACAAGGCTCCGATAGAGGGTGGGACACCTCTGCCATCAGCGTGACAGGAGCCCGCCTCTACCCTACCGGGACGTATACCGCACGCCTTGATTACAACGTGAACCGCCTCCAGGACAACCTCCAGGGGGTTTCGGGATTTGGCCGCCCGCTCCCAGTCCAGGTCACCCTCGCTTCTGACCGGGTTGCAATGGCGACGAGTGGCACCGAAATTGTCCGTGGAAACCCGTTCACCGTGACCGTCACGGGAGTGCCTGGTGCAGATTACTATCTCTGGGTAAGGAATACCGGTGGTATGAGCGGGAATCCCGGCAACCAGCCCCCGCTCATCACTCCCAACCAGGAAGGGGTGCGGATGGATCCACCCACCGGCCCGTATTCAATCGGGTCGTATCGCATTTCTACGAGACAGGGGGCAACGATACGGGATGATGTGCCTCCTTCGCCTGATGGAGGGACACGCTATTATGCGCTCGTGACACTTTCTGCAAGCGGATCCCGGACCGTCCAGTTACAGACGTCCTCTGCCACGGATGACGGGAAGTATTCATTCCAGGCAGAGCGCACTGTTGCCGGACGGGTATCGTCTGCGGAAACCACCACCCGGGTCGTCAGAGGGTCTGTAAGTATTGTGACCGGCGAACCCAGGTTCTACTCACTTGGGGAGCAGGTAGTCCTCTCGGGGACAAACACGGATTCGGATACCGTGTATCTTTTCATGACCGGCCCAAACCTGCCCTCTTCCGGAGGCAGCCTTACCAACCCGCGCAGCGCCGTGAGGACCGGGCAGCCTGAGACGTTTACGATGGTGCCGGTCGACTCCAACAACAGGTGGGAGTACCGGTGGCTTACCGGGAACCTCGGTATCGATGCCGGTTCATATACTATCTTCGTGGTATCCGGACCGAATTCAAGGAACGACCTGGGTGAACGTCGTTATTCGACCATTTCCATATCGCTTACAAGGCCATTCGTTGCTGCGAGCATCCCACGGACAATTGTCGCGAGGGGTGACCCGGTGGTAATCCGGGGGACTGCGACCGGGAACCCCTCTCCGGGGGTCGGGATCTGGATCTTCGGCGTGAACAGGTTCATCTACTCGACCGAGGCGGTCAATCCAGACAGCTCGTTCGCCTATACGCTGCGAGAAGGCCAGACCGCGGATCTTTCCGTCGGGCAATACTATGTCATCATCCAGCACCCGGGATATACCAATACCCTCGATATTTATCCCGATCCCTCACGTCAGCTTGTCCTCTCCACGCGCCCTGTCCCTGGGAGCGCCGTCTTCAGGATAGGGGGAGCAGGTGCATTGATGAGTGCGCAGGCTGCCGATGCCCTGATCAGGGCACTTGCGAGCCCGTTCATTGACGATACCTACAGCGCGATGTCATTTATGCTCGTGAATCCACAGGTGATGATAACCTCACCCGGGAATGCCACCATCGGGGAGAGGATAACCGTTTCGGGCACCACCAACCTTGCGCCTGGCAACCGGTTGCTGGTAGAGGTGACGTCACAGGCATTCGGTCCCGCGCCGAAAGATCAGAGCAGTCCGTTTTCCGGTGCATCAGGGACTGTCACGGTGCAGGAGGGGTCAGGTGACCTGAACACCTGGTCATTTACGTTCGATACTTCATCGTTTGAACCTGGTACGTACCTGGTCCGTGTGACCGGTGTGACTGTTCCCAATGCCGTTGCAACAAGGTCTCTCCTCATCGAGGCATTCACCCCGACACCTGAGCCCACGCCGCCTCCCACTCCCCCACCAACGACCCTGCCGACCCCTGAGCCCACCACCATACCCCCCACGACCGCAGGCATAAACCTCATTCCCCTCATATTGGCCCTTTTTGGGTTCGTGATGGCGGTATGTGTTGGACGAGGGAGAATCTGAATTTTTTTTTTATCGGGTCTCTGCCAATGTTCTTCAATTGTATCCCATCCATTATCTGAGACATGAGAGAAAATGCGCCAAATCTCTGAAAAAAGGGGGATAATCATATCAATCGGTCTTGAGATTTCTTTCTCTTTCTCCTGTAGGGAGTGGCAGTACCCATATCCTGTAATAGGGGAATTCGTTCATCCAGAACATTTTGATGAGGCTCATCCGATGACCCCACCGGGATGTGTTATCCGGCATGTGAGTCCTGCCCCACCACTCATGAGAGTAATGCAGATCCCAGGAATGCGGCCAGCATCTTGATATTTCCGCAAGGAGAGCTCATTTTCTGGCACATGCCATCATGCGATGGCCAGTGACGCTGATTGGTTGAGGAATCCCGTGAAAGTTGCAATTGTCGGGGCGGGTATCGCCGGGAGTTTCCTGGGCTGTCTGCTGGAAAAGAAGGGGATCAGTCCGGATGTCTATGAAAAGGGACACCATGACACTGTGTGCGGGTTCCGCTCCTGCGGGTGGGGTGCTCCCTCGACAATCGGGGCGTATCTTGCTGACACAGGTCTTGATCTTGATGACTATCTCCTGGAATCAATGAAGTCAATGGAATTCGACGGCCTGGTTGCCAGGACTCCACTCTGTACGCTCGACAAGCCCGGACTTATCAGGGACCTTCGTTCACGCCTGAAGATTATCCAGCGTCAGTTTACGAATCATGGGGGGGAAGAATATGACGTGGTGGTGGATGCAACAGGGATATCCCGGGCAATACTGCCACCCTGTACCTCTGATCTCACCCTGCCCACGCTCCAGCACCGGGTTTTCATAGAGCCGGTCACCGGAGGGACGCCAGGGCCAGGAGTGTATGGCAGCCACGTCCCGGGCCTCGGCTATATCTGGGTCTTTCCACTCGGCCGGAGGCAGTATCACATCGGTGCCGGGGGACTCGTTTTTGACAGATATGCCGAGATCCTTGACCAGTTCCTCAATGATCTTTCCAGGGATCATGGTCTTACGCGTCATTGCACATGCCCGGGTAAGATCCGAGTGGCTTGCCCCTTTTATTCACAGCCAATGGTAGCAACAAGAATGAGGGAGAACGGGGAATTGCAGCGAATTATTGGTGTCGGAGAATCCATTGGGACCGTCTCCCCGTTTACAGGAGAGGGGATCATCTACTCAATGGAATGTGCAAAAATCCTTGCCGATTCATGGCTGAATGAAGACCTGTACGTTTCCCGTATCCTCTCGCGGTTCGCCTGGATGAGAAAAGAGCGCGAGACACTGGATTATCTCCTTTCAGCTGGCAGGGATACCGGTCCGCGACTCCGGGACCGCTGGCGTTTCTACCGGAATGCCCGGAGATCAGGTGTCCAACTTCCGCTGTGGGAAGCATTCAGGCGGATGGGAAGCCTCACCCGATGGATCGAAGGATAGATACACGGCAGAGGAGAAGAGAGAAGTCCAGAATACCGTTGATAAAAAAAGATGCCTCAGCCCGGATTTGAACCGGGGACAACCAGATCTTCAGTCTGGCGCTCTCCCGAACTGAGCTACTGAGGCAGGAAAACAATATTGTCAGTACAAACTAATAAAAGATGTGTTTTCTGGCATGAATACGAGGGAAGGCCAATTTTATCCCGCTCTTATGAGGTGGATCCGGTGAGATTTCCCTGGACAGCGATACCCAGGAAAGACCGCGACCAGGAACTTCTGGCCCAGATGCAGAACCGACCGCGTGGTGTTGTGCACATTACTCATAACGACCTTGATGCAGTTGGATGCGATGCAATCCACCGGAGAGTCTTTGATTCCGTTACGACGATCTTCTGCTCAGTAGGGCGTTTTCCGCATGTGTTGACCGGAATTTCCAGGACCATCGGGGAAGGGGACACGCTGAGCATATCCGATCTCGGATACTACCAGGGGGCTGAAAGCATGGTTGATACCCTTAAGGAACAGGGGTGGAGAGTTGAGTGGCGGGACCACCACCGGTGGAGGGACGAGGAGTATGCCCGTATGGAGAAGAGATGCGATATTCTCCATGTCCAGGTAGATACCTGTGCGACGGGGATCTGCGCCCGCGACCTTGCACCAGATGACCCCATTGCAATTGAGGTGGCAAGAGTGGTCTGCGACTACGATCTCTGGGTACATGCGGATCCGCGGTCTGCTATCCTCGGGCAGGTTTTGCAACGGAAGAAAAACAGGGAGTATGTGAGAGACTGCCTGGTGCAGGGGACATTTTCCGATGAACGAATCAAGGCCGAGTACCGCGAGATAAGGGAGGATATGATGCGGCTCATGGAAAAGAGCATCCGGAAGGCGCAGATCCGAGGGGCTAGGTATCGCATCGGGTTTGCACCCCTTTACGGGTATCCAAGCGAGACTGCGGCCGAGATGCGCCGCACCCTCTCAACCGATATGGAGGTGCTCATCTCCCCATCGGGACGGTTTTCCCTGAGGTCGGTCCCACCTGTGAGCCATATCCTTGCACGGAACTTCGGAGGCGGAGGCCACCCGAATGCGGCGGGAGGTAACTTCCCCTTCTCGTTCTGGGAAGGCGTCCTCTTCCGGCTTTTTGGAAGATCCGTGTATATCGACCGGTTCGTGGAGATTGCCGAATCACTGGAGTGATACGGTAGCGGAATCAACGAGATCCCGCCAGTATTCCAGGTGGTGTTCAGTGCAATACCCTCCCACCCGGATCTGATCCTGGTCAAACGAACTGAGCACGACCGTGAGATCCCCTGCATCAGGGTCCATGATGAGAACCTGTGAAATTTCGTATTCCTCTCTCTGTGCAAGGAGAAGTGGCAGCTGGTCGACCCTGACTGCGATTGCCCGTTGATATTCAAGAAGCGTAGTGATCGTCTCTTCGTTAAGTTCTTCCAGGAAAAAGAAGACTGTTTTTCCTGCCAGGGTTTCCAGTTCTTCAGGAAGTGCAGCGGAGCAGTGGAGCACGTGGCCTGCAACCCCTGTATCCCTCATCGCCCGCAAGAGGCGACGATACTGTTGACAGAGTGCAGCAGAGGACTCATCCCCGTCTCCATAATACCGGTCAGTCAGTTCCAGGAGGTGGGGAGCGGGGAGGGCGACCCTGCAGCCTCCTGAAATTGACCTTACCCTCGCGGCATCATCCTCGACAAATCCCGGTATTGACCCAAGTTCCCCAGTGATATATCCCTCCTTAATTCCGGAAATTGATTCAAACATTCTTTCGCGATAGAATTTTCCTCCAGCGCAGGGAAAGCCCACTCCCGCCTCCTTCTGGGGAAGGAGCCCTTTTTCGAGGAGAAATGAGGTGAGGTCAGCCTGCCTTCCCCGCTGGCCACGAACCCACTCGGCAAGTTCGCCTGTGTCAGGGATAGGCAGCTCCGAACCCAGGGATATGGTCGGGAGGATGAGCTTCTTTGCCATGTCTCTTCAGTTATTTATAGCATCATCATCAAAAGCATAGTGATGAGTGAGAAGCCCATACTGGTGACCTGCGGCCTTCCCTATACCAATGGCCCCTGTCACATCGGGCACCTGCGGACCTATGTCCCCGCCGACTGCTATGTAAGGTACCTGCGGAGGAGAGGCGAGGAGGTGGTATTTGTCTGCGGATCCGATAATCACGGCACACCTATCGTGGTCAGCGCAGAGGAAGCAAAGATCTCCCCTAGGGAGATGTCCGAGCGCTACCATGCCCACTTCGACCAGACCTTTCGCCGCATGAAGGTTGAATTCGACCACTTCGGGATGACCGACGATCCCACAAACCACTCACGCACGAGACAGATCGTCGAGGCACTCCGGAGGAACGGCTTCATCTACTCCAAGGTGATCAAGCAGAGCTACTGCACGAACTGCCGCCGTTTCCTCCCTGACCGCTACGTGGAAGGGACCTGCCCCCATTGCGGAGTACAGGCCAGGGGGGATGAGTGCGACCAGGGATGCGGCCGCCACCTCGAACCAGGCGAGATCCGCGACCCGGTCTGCATGGTGTGCAAGACAAAGGCCGAGCTTCGCGACCAGGAGCACTTCTTCTTCAGGTTGAGCGAGTTCAAAGAGTTCCTTCTCCAGTACCTTGACGGTCTTTCGGGAACCCTGAATGCCAAAAACTATGCCCTCGGATGGGTGAAGGAAGACCTGCATGACTGGTGCATCACCAGAACGCTCGACTGGGGGGTGAAGTTTCCCGGCCGGGACGATCTCGTCGTCTACGTATGGGTGGATGCACCCATCGGGTACATCTCTTTCACGGAAGAATGGGCAAAAAAGACTGGAAACGATTGGAAAGCCCTCTGGTGCGGCGATAACCGCGTGACACACTTCATCGGGGGGGATATCATCTACCACCATTGCATCTTCTGGCCTGCACTTCTCAAGGGTGCGGGGTACGGGACGCCGTACTCGGTCGTTGCCAGTGGGATGGTCAAGGTGGATGACCACAAGTTCTCAAAGTCCCGCGGCTACGTCGTGTGGACGAACGACGATTACCTTGACAGGGGGCTTTCCGCCGACTACCTGCGGTATTACCTCCTCTCATATACGAACCACACGAAAGACCTCAACTTTTCCTGGAAGGTCTTTGGCGAGCGGGTGAACAACGAGCTCGTGAACACCCTCGGGAACTTCATCTACCGGAGCCTCTATTTTGCACACAAGGAGTTCGGCGGGATTCCCGATGTCCCCGCGAGGGAGGAGATTTTCGGGCAGATAAGGCAGTCTTTTGCCCGGGTCGACACCGCGATGCATGAGTATGATTTCAAGGTCGCGGTGGACGAGATGATGGCGCTCGCGGCATTCGGGAACAATTACATCCAGAGCAATGCACCATGGAAGCGTATCAAGACGGATCGGCAGGCAGCAGCACAGGTAATCAAGGACTGCCTCGTCCTGGCACGGGCGCTCTGCCTTCTCTTTGAGCCTGTGCTGCCCGAAAAGACACGCGAGATATGGGCCATGCTCGGGAATTCAAGTCAACTGGAGACATGCATCCTGGACGAGGCTTTTTCCGATCTCCCTCCCTCTGCACTCCCTGCGCCAAGGCCGCTCTTTCCGAAACTCGAAGACGCATTCATCACCGAGATGGACTCCCTCCTGCAGAAGAGGGTCGGAGAGGCGAAAAAGCGATCAAAGGAGGAAGTGCCCGTCTCCATTGAGGAGTTCTCCCGCCTGGACATCCGGACCGGAAAAATCCTCTCTGCGGAACCGATCCCAAAATCCTCTAAACTCCTTAGGCTCCAGGTGGATATCGGTGATGAAAAAAGGCAGATAGTGGCCGGGATCGCACAATTCTACTACCCGGCAGATCTCATCGGGCTGCCAGTCGTCGTGGTGGCAAACCTTGCCCCCGCAAAGATATTCGGGGTCGAGAGCCGCGGGATGCTCCTTGCCGCCGGAGACCGGGCATCGCTTCTCATGCCGCGGACCGATGTTCCTCCAGGGACAAAGATCAGGTAATTCCTATTCGTTCCTTTTTTTATCGAGTGTTTCCTTCAGGATGTCTCTCACGGGTACTGGTGGCGCTTCCGCGAGTACTCGCCTGATCCCACCTCATCCTCTTCACCGCCGATCATCCCAAGCGATTCTTCAGCCATGCGGCGTACGTATTCGTTCTCATCCGAGAGCCTGTCAATGAGGGGTGTGACTGCACTTCTCACTCCCAGGAGTCCAAGCGATTTTGCTGCCATGTACCTGACATGGTCCTTCTCATCGGTGAGTGCCTGTATAAGGGCTGCTCCTGCGTTCGTAGAACCGCTCATCCCGAGAGCCTCGGCAGCCCTGTACCTGATCCGCCAGTCACGGTTCTGTAACAATGAGACGAGGTCCGGAACTGCGTCCTCTCCAAGGCCTGCAAGGGCGCGAGCGGCCTGGCCCCGCACTCTCTTGTCTGGATCCCTCAACGAAGTGAGGAAGAGACTTTTTTTCGAGGCGTCCTGTTCTGCCCCCAGAAGGTAGAGGGAATACCCCCGCACATGGGGATCGGGGGAGGAACTGGCCTCTCTTTCGAGCATCTCCACTGGGACTTCGCGTTTTGATTCCGGCATCCCTTGATCATCCATCCATATCCCGACCATGATGGGAGATACAGCACAAAATGATTTTTGAAATTTACTTCCTTATTCCCAGCACGATTAGATAAATCCCAAATCCTATGAACAGAAGGCTGATCGGAAGGGGAAGTGTCCTGTATGAACCGGAGATCAGCGGGAATACTCCAAAGAGAATGATGAGAAGACCAAGGCCGATTATTGGCCCGCCGCTTTCCACCCCGAAGACCGGGCAGGGTCTTCCTTCTCTGCTTTGAGGTTCAGATAATCCTGTCTGTTTACCCATACCTCTCTTATCCTCTGATTCATGTGGTATCATGGTCTCGAACTTACATCCCTTAATGATACCTCCATCACCTGCGTTGTTTCGATCAATATCATATAGCATTATAGGGTTTACATTATGAAATACAAGAATCTTCACCATCTCCCGGGGCCCTTCCTGTTCAGGCTATAACCCCTTCAGAAACACAAACGTATATTCAATTATTTCACACCCAAAACAGGGTCAGATGCACCAATCTCCCTCCAATTCCATGCCCAATAGGGACTCTCCTGCTGCTTTGGGATCGATATCTGTGCCTGACGATTCCTCATCAAGTGTGCAATTGATTTAAAGGCTTCACTGAGTTGTATGGGAAACTAAATCGAAGGTATTGTCCACACTCTTATTCTGGGAATAAAGTCGATGTGGTTTTACGATCCGAATCAATAGTTACGAATTGATACCTGTATCCACGAATGCACTATTGGGGCCGAAATGTCACCTTAAGGAGTGATTGGTAGAACCCCCCAGCAATCCCTGAAGCGGCGGCATGGCATTGCACATGGGGTGGAGGGCCAGACAGCTCACCCAAAAACGGACATGATTCGTCAATTATTTCCATACCAGAAGGCAAAGAGGCTCTTCAGGCGTTGATGGAATATTTCGTCCTGTGCAGAAAGTCAAGGTTTATCCGTTCATAGTGGCGCATCGAATTGAAAATTCACTGCAAAAAAGCAAAGAGGTTCTTTCTTGTGCAGTGGGAATATACTCCGTGTGCGGTCTTCGCATTGAACCATTAAATGCATGCGCTCCGGCTTATCCGTGAGATTTCTGTCAGAGGAAAAAGGGAGATTATCAGAGAATCAGCAGCAGTTGCTGCAACCGAAGGGACAGCCAGAGAGATACGCGGGTAAATTCACTACAGTGGTCTGGTTCGGGGCAACGACCGCTGTCGCGCACCAGACTGCATCCGAGGATGATGTTCTCCCTTTCGTCACTTTCAAACAATATGAACCGGACAGGATGTTCTTATCGAAATTGACTGGGAGAATGCCGCAATAGTGCCATTGCATGTCGTAATAATCCTCCACATCGGTGGCAAAGAACAGGGGCTTTACCCATAGATAGTAGGGACCTCCCGAACTCGGCCCGGAAACCACCATCGATCCATAACCCCTCTCAGTTGTCTCGATTGGACTCGGATAGTAGGTTGGCCCGGTTGAATAATGCGTAACGACACTGTACACGTTGACGCCACTACAACTGCTGCAATAGCCATAGGGGGAGATGGAATCAGTGATACTGACGCTTGTCTGGGATGTCCCAGTAGTTGAACGATACCTGGACAGCTCATTCAACTGCTGGGTGAACACCGGTGTCTCCTGTATGGCACTGAATTTTTCCAGTACATTCCCCTTCGAGATAGTCATCCCCGATGTCGAAAAGGGAGCATTCAGATTCCTGGCCTCGAACGCCGCAGACGCCGGGACCAATAGCACGACTAAGACAACCATGAATGCAATTGCATAAAGATACGTAACCTTCATACCACTCGATCTCTCCTGACCTTATTTTCGTTGAACCCTTGATTAATGATGCGATACATCGCAACGGCTCATCCTTGTGTTCCTTACCAGTATAGATATGCCGTGACAATAAAAGAATATCGCATTAAGCGAACCATGCGGAGGGATAAGGCCTCAAATAAGATCCGGGCTTTTTAAAAAAGGAATGAGTATGCGCAATCTAACATGAACACATCCTTTGCAAAAAAGTGGTGTGCACCGGGATGAGCATCTGAATCCTTGTTTCAGCAGTTTGCATTCAATTCCCAATATTCACGGAATTTTCAATCTACCCTGGATAAAATTGAAAAGGATACTGTTCCGCGTCCTCTCTTGAATGAACGAGAGACGCCCGATTCTTGTGAATTAGGTTAAAAAAATATTTACCCGGAAGTGTAGCTCACTTCCTTTGCCAGGTTGAAGAGGCCGCTCGCGGTGGTCACGTCACTGTATGTGATCTCGCTTCCAACCGCGGTGCTGTTGCCGATCCCCTCCTGGAGATTTGCATTGACATACACCGTGGCAGTACCGACTGCTCCAGTAGTCAGGTCTCCCTCGGTCTGGTTCACGCCTTCAATCTCGACGTAGTAGTCCATTGATACCGGAGTGCTGGTTGAATCCGCGGTGATCGTGGCACCAGTTGCAGAAGTCACTGCAGCCTCGGACACAACCATTTCGGATCCTGCCACAATCACGCCATTTGTCGATGGCAACACTGCTCCATCGGGTGCTCCCCAGACCGAGTCACAGCAGGTTTCTCCTACAGTGGCGCCATATGCAATGGTCTCTACAAGGATGCTCTCATCGGCGATCATCTTTCCAGTACTATCGCCGTCGCCGTTGGTATCATACGTCAATATTTGCGTCGACTCGAAGTTGTCGCTGTTGGCAGTCTTTGGCCCGGTGTCAAGGTTTGTGTATTTGTCATACGTCGCCTCGCCCGAAATTGCCATGATGTCCTGCTGGTAACTTATGGTTGACTGCCCTTCTCCACTGGTTGCATTCAGCGGCGGGTTGTCACTCAAGTCATTGTTTCCCTGGACATACACGAATTATCGGAATGAGAATAGAGGTTACCGATTACCGCGGCAGATGTCCGGGTCGTGATCGATGTTGTCTCGTTGGTGGGAGGGAGTGTCCTTGCGGCAGTTGCAAAGGTCCCAAAAACTGCTATCATTATAAGAATGACAGCTATGCATATGCAGGTATTTCGTTTCATTGTGCCACCTTGATTCGCATAAGCCTGCGTAATCAACACATTGTTATCTGTTGGAACTATTTATAGTTTCTGGACAGTACAGTGTTTTATAGGAAAACTGGTGACGAAATGAGCTTTTTAGGGGAAATAGAGAGTAAATGACGGATATTCTCCGTGATCTTTTTAGATTGCATGAAAATCACGGGGATGGATGGAAATGAGCTGATGATCGATATCCCCATCGCCGTTCCCAGGTCTGATTCACCTGTGACCTATTATATGTCGAAAACTGCTGTAACACGAGTGAACTTTTTGCGATATTGATGAATCACATAATCCTTTTTGCCTCAATGTATGCAATTGAACACCGGTATAGTTATTCTCGGACGACAAAGATGAATCCCGACGTAATTCCTGGGGCTGAGGAACAATCTATAAATATTCGTGAAATGATCATCCGAATTTTATTAATTGCATACAAGCGATGATTGTTCCAGATTGTTCATCGCGGTTTATTTGTAGTACGAGCGGGATAATGGCAAGATATCCAAAAAACCTGAAATGTCATGAAATAGTTCAATAAAAAAATGGGGTTATGGGACCGAGACTTTCTTGGTATAATAACTCCACCGACTTTTGCCGGCACAGTCATAACTCATGACTGCCAGCGTCACCGTGAAAGTCCCTTTCCTGGAATAGGTATGTTTGGGATTCCGGGATATCGAGGTCTTTCCATCGCCAAACTTCCATACCCATGATACAGGATAGCCTGTTGACGTGTCAGTAAACTGGATGGTATGCTTAGGGGTGGTGAGGGCTTTATGAGTGAAAGATGCCTGGGTCGGACAGTTGCAGGGATTTAGGATCTGGTAATTCCCGAAGTTCTGGGTCTGGTTGGTTGCTGCTACCGCAGTAAATTGAAATTTCCCTGATGCAGGCTCTGTCTGCTGCCATCCGGATATCTGGAGCTCGTTCACCGTGTAATTGCCAGGGTTCTTAATCAGGAGCTGGTAGTACCCCACTGGGGAAGAGACAGTCGACCCATAGAGTTGCGTCTCGTTGTACACCCTGATCATAAAGTCCTGGAGTCCCTGCTCCCCGGAATCCCGTTTCCCGTTCCTGTTGGCGTCCAGGTATTTGTAGCCTGTCACGTATAACCATCGGAAGAAGCCGAAGTTGTTGTCAGGATGGTCTTCCTCAATGACATCAAAGAAGATACAAGTACGGGGAACCGGGTCATTACTGTAGACCACTGGCGGGACAAGAACCGGGTTCGCCATTGCATACAATTGTTCGTTGAAGTCAGTGGTGTCGCCATCCGTAATGGCGGGAACACTCACTACGTAGGGTCCAGGAGTAAGCAGTGAAAACTCGTAGAACCCGGTTTCATTCGTCTTGGTGATGTTTACAGTGCTGCAGGGGTAAGTATTCCCGCAATTGGTACAGAGCCACATGGTAAGATCCGGAATTCCGGGTTCACCGGGATCCTGCTGCCCGTTCCCATTGTTGTCATAATAGACTGTGCCGGATTTATTGTAGGTGGGGCTTGGATCGTAGCATGCTCTGTCAGTATCTTCGACAATATTCCCTCCCCCCTGTGGCGTCGCATTCGCAGTGAAATAATTGCACTGTGTTCCCAATACCGCAGTCACGGGCCCATAATAACAGGTGAAAGACTCTCCAGGTTGTAACGGGTCAGGAGGAGTACAGGTAGGAGCATAGAGTGTATCATCCAGTTGAATGTTGGTAAGGTTCACATTTCCGTCATTTGTCACCACCAACTTGTAGTACACCGGATATCCCTCCAGCACATCAATCGGGGTCGTATCTGCGTGTGTAAAACTCACGTTGTCGGTGGAGATGAGTTTCTCAACCATGATGGATGGAATCGTTTCATAGAAGACCGATGCGTTCGCACTGATGGAACCCGGCAGGAGCGAGATGGTAGTTACCGACTGCCTGTTTCCGCCTGGGTCATACAGGAGAGTCCCATAATTGCCCCTGACATCTGCCATGATATGGGCATGTCCACTCCCCACGGGTGCTGTAAATTCCAAAGGTATTTGGCCTGTCGCATTGGTTGTGCCACTTGATGGGTTCAGGGTTCCTGATGAGTCATGATAGAAATTCACACTGATATCCTCGAGGGGATCGCCATGCTGGTCATACACCGTTGCCACAAGTGGGACTGTACCACCACCTGATGTGTCCTGGGTTACTGGAATAAGCGTAACATTGACCGGGAACCGGAACGTGCATTTTCCTTCGCTATCCCGGGGCACAGAGTTGAGGATCTGGAACGCCCTTGTCCTGACCGCATCACGGGGGGTAAGTGACTGGCGGTATGCATCATACGGTGTGGTAATCGTCGGATCGCTCATGAACTGGTACCGCCCACCTGTTCCCTGGTAAATGCCATATGGTTCCGTGGTGAGATACCAGAGCGCCGACTGTATGGATGCAGCTTCCAGGTTGGTGAGTGTAGGAGCCGCCGCATAGGTATTAAGGATATAATTGACCGCACACCAATCCACCTGGTCGCGGATATCTTCAGAAAGTGGACCATTCACGACAAGGATATTGCCAACACTTATCGTAGTAAAGAGGTCTATGCAGAATCCCGGATAGGTTATGCCCCCAACGTTCATATTGAAGACTTGTGCCGGGGTGTACCTGCTGTAATACCGCGTGTAAATGCTCTCACCGGCACCAAGTCCGGTGAATGTCGCGGTGGTCTGTGCAAGGGCGATCCCGGGAATGCAACTTCCCAGAACCAGCAGTGCAAGGATCATTACGAAAACGGTGCGATTCCTCATGGTCGTGTTCATTCCTTCCTTTCATTTCGCAGATAAATGAAAACAATCTGTTCCTTAATGAAATTTGCCCAAGGGGTAACTTGTAAAGGTGAGTATAAACAAAGACGAACAAGATAGTTTTATATAATCCTTTGCTACATTGCGCATTGTTAACATATGGCACACCCTGTGGAAGATCTCAATGAAGATTCTGCCGGTGATCTGAAAAACATGATACGGAACCTGCAGAGCCCAAACGTCGACATGCGCTGGAAGGCCGCAAGGTCATTAGCAGAAAGGGGAGAAACCGCCGTGGATGCCCTGATCATGAACCTGTACCACGATAATCCCGGGACCCGTCTCCTGGCCGCCTGGGCGCTCGGAAATACCGGAAGCAGGAAAGCACTCCCATACCTCGAACGGATGCTCGATGACGAAGACCCCTGTGCCCGGCTTGCCGTGGAGTGTGCACTCCAGCGGATTACAGGAAATACTCTTGTCTGACTTTTTTTTGACAAAAAAAGGGGGTTTCAGGCGCTGAACCCGGCGCAGCGGATTCCCGATGTGTAGTGCATGTTCTTCTGGAATGCCTCAATATAACCTGCTGCAGTAGTCTTCTCCCGGTAGACAAGGTCAAGGCGCTGTCCTCCACAGGGACTCGGACACTGCTCAGCGCCCTCCATGGCATGTACCCTTATATACGCCTCGACAGCCCCTCGTGCAGGGGTGACCGGAGAGATTCCGTTCACTCCAATCGTATAGGCGAGTTCTGTAGGAGGTCCATCGATGACGGGCATAGTCTTGAAAATATTCAATCCTTCGTCACCTTCATTGGCAATTTCTGCAATATTCCTTGATTTAATGCTTGTTGTAAACTGCACTTCCTTCATGTCAAGTGAGCTTCCTGTTTCAACAACGTTACAGAAGGGAGGCAGGCATTTCTGAGTATAGCAATTGAGCGGGCAATACCAGAGTTTCTGCTCTTCAATGGAAATGGTCATTCCGACACTGTCGATCAGCGCTGACTCGTCGGATGTTATCTTCCCGGTGTCCATCCCGGAGAACCCGACCATTTTTTCCTGATTGACATTGTACATATTGGCAGTCTTCCAGTTTGTGTCAACCAATGAACGCTTTGCATACACCGTTTTTCCATGATCTGCAAGGGTGTTCTCGCGTGTTGAGCTGGTTATCTGCACTTCATCAGGGGCAAGAGGGGGTTCGGGTTCCTCTAGGAGTACAGAGGCGAATAGAGGATAATTTGGGTACGGTAAAATATAGTTCCCATTTCCTGGTCCCACGTATATGAAATCATCCAGCTGCTCATCATATATCCAGTCACCCTTGCCCTCTTCTACTGGAAGCGGATAATTTTCCATACGATTCAGGTTCACGTCCAGTGCTTCGTTGCTCTGCCTCCAGACCAGCGAATCAGTCTCTGTAAAAGCCCCGACACATTTCACAGAGGTGAGGGTTGAGATCAACTGGGTCTCGGCAGTATTCGGCGGCCGGATGTCGGCAGTTACTCCCGGCGAAAAAGTGATAAAAATCAACAGTAATGCTGTGCTCCATTGCAATAACTTCATCCAGGCACCACCAAACCGGATATGATTTCTTATTTTCCGCATATGGCAATATATATTTCGCTGTTGTTGAAAACAAACAAAAATAACGGGAAAACGCCCAGGTCGGAATTCGAATCCGAGTCGTCGGCGTGACAGGCCGACATGATAGGCCGCTACACTACCTGGGCACACCAGATCTTTTCGCGCATCTTTTTTAGAGATCCCGCCTCCCGGATTTGAACCGGGGACATCGCGGTAGCCGCGCAATTGCCTGGAACGGCAGATCATACTACAGCCGCGCACTCTACCAGTCTGAGTTAAGGCGGGATTTGCGCTCATACTATAGGGGGAATGAACCTATTAAACGTATCGATTTGGCGGGAACGCTGTTGCCCTGCCGCGTACTTTTTTATAGTACGGGGGACGAAAAGTAAAGGTATGACCTCCAGAACCACTGATGTGGGGAATTGTCTTCTTTGTCGATAAGCCATCGACCAGAAGAGTCACAGTTTTCGATACCACCCTTCGGGATGGTGAACAGACACCCGGTATCTCCTTTCAATTCGAGCAGAAACTTGAGATAGCCCGCCAGCTCTCCTCAATCGGGGTCCATGCCATCGAGGCGGGGTTCCCGGCCTCCTCGCAAGGGGAGAAGGAGACGGTGAAGGCAATCGCGGACCTCGGACTTGAGTCGGTGGTCTGCGGCCTGGCCCGGTCCAGGAGAGAGGACGTGGATGCCTGCCTTGACTGCGGTGTTGACATGGTCCATGTCTTTATCCCGACCTCAGAGGTGCAGCGGATCCATACCATCAAGAAGAGCTGTGAAGAGGTACTCGAGATCACCGGCGAGATCGTATCTTACGTCCGCGATCACTGCGACCTGTGCATGTTCTCGGCGATGGACGCCACCAGGACCGACCTTGACTATTTGGTACAGGTCTTTCGCACCGCCGCGGATGCCGGGGCAACCATCCTTAACGTCCCAGATACGGTGGGAGTCTTCACCCCAACCGCGATGAAGGGCCTCATCTCGCGGCTGGCAGCCGAGATCGACTGCCCGCTCGACGTGCATTGTCACAACGACTTCGGCCTGGCGGTCGCAAACACCATCACCGCAGTCGAGGCCGGAGCCTCCCAGGTGCAGGTGACGGTGAACGGTCTTGGCGAACGGGCCGGGAATGCGGACCTCTCATCAACGGTGATGATACTTGAGTCCATATTCGGAATGCAGACCGGTATCAAAAAGGAGAGACTGGTGGAGACTTCCCGCCTGATCTCCCGGTATTCCGGAATATCGATCCCGCCCACGTACCCGATTGTCGGTGAGAACGCCTTCTCCCACGAGAGCGGGATCCACTCTCACGGCGTTATTGCGTGTGCGGCAACTTTTGAGCCCGGCATCATGACTCCCGAGATGGTGGGGCACCGCCGGAAGCTCACCCTCGGCAAGCATGTCGGGAGGCACGCGGTGCGCCAGATGCTCGAAGAGGTCCACCTGCACCCAACCGACAGCCAGCTCGACAGGATCGTAGAGAAGATCAAGTTCATTTCTGTCAAAGGAAAGCGGGTCACGGACGCTGACCTCTACGAGATCGCTGAGAGCGAGATGGGGATCGGTAACGGTGGCCGGGTGATCGAGATGGAAGAACTTGCAGTGATGACCGGCAACCACGTCATTCCCACTGCGAGCGTGAAGGCAAAGATCGGGGGAAAAGAGGCAGTCTACAGTGCCACAGGGACCGGGCCGGTGGATGCTGCCTTAAAAGCCGTGCTCGGTATGCTGCCGATGAAAGTGCACCTCAAGGAGTTCTCCATCGAGGCCATCTCCGGCGGGTCCGATGCCATCGGCCATGTCACCATTGCCGTCGAGGACGAGCAGGGGAGAATATTCGATGCCAGCGCATCAGGGGACGATATCGTCCTTGCATCAGCCGAAGCAATGATCAATGCCCTGAACATGCTGCACCGGCTCGATCCGCTCCACTGAAAAAAGTGAGAGAAATGAATATCTAGGCAACGCCAGGGGATGACTTCCCCTCGAGCGCCTGCTTTATCTGTGCCTGGAGCTGCTCGAACTTCCCTTGCAGCATGGTCTCCTGCTTCTCTAAAGACTTGATCCGAATTTCCAGGGTCTCGATCTTGTCGTTAAGCTTTGCCAGCACGTCTTCCTTCTTCTTCTGCATCATGACTGAACCCACGCTCATGAAGACTGCGTTCTCGTCCGGGACGTCCTTTAACTCCTCGGTAGCGCGCCTCGCCTCCCTGACGGCCATTTCGTACTGGTTCTTCTGGGCCCCAATCGTCTGCATCTGTTGCTGCATCTGCTGCAGCTGGGCAATCTGGTTCTGCACTTTTGGTGATATACTGCTCATGATCTCTCCTCCCATGTGGGGGATGCCAGCGCCTGCATCTCGTCTGCCACGTTCACGAGTCGGAGCCACATGTTCAGCGAAGCCCGGAGTGCGGCGCAATCCCGGGCCTGCACCTTAAGGACCAGGACGTCCTGGCCTTCCATGAAGCATTCCGCCCGCGAGCGGGGATGCAATTCTTCGGCCATCTCGGGGGAAAGCGACCGGTACAGGGTCTCTGCATGGGGACTCCGGAACCAAAAGACCGCTTCATGCTCCATTGCCCATCATCTCGTCCCTGAAGGCCCCTTCTCTCCCCTCGGACAACGGGTACCCCCTCGTGTCTGCCTGACCTTTTTATTTGGACATCGGTCCACATAAACCGATTGGTCGGGTAGAAGATACGTTTTTTTGGGGGAAAAACCGGTGGGAAAAAAGTATTTTCCTCTCCGGGCCTGGGCAAAGGGGCTCCGGATATGCCCGGATGGAGTGTTGCCCCATCCGGCTGGTGAAAGAAAAACGGGGGATTCTCAGGAGAGCCCGATCAGCGTGCTTTCAGTTCCTTTATTGCTGCGCCGCGCTCTTTGAAGAGGATGCGGTGTCCGCAGTAGGGGCAGCGCACGTTCACGTCGATCTCCACCTTCTGCTTGCACCGGGCGCACTTGTACGCTCCCGCCATCGCAGGATCACTCCTTTCCTTCCATTGTGCGGTCGATTGCGCGGAGCGCGATGCGGAGTGCAGGAGTCTGCGGCGTATATGCCCCTCCCGCAAACTTGAACCCGCACTTGCGGCAGGCCCATATCCCCGTCCCCTGCCTCTTCACCGAGACCATGTCGCATTTCGGGCAGCGGTGCGCGGCGCGGGAGATCCGTTCGGTCTCCACAATCCTTTTACGGATGAATCTTCCATACCGTGGCCCAAAGCGCCCTGCGCTCCCTGTTACCCTTCCTTTTGCCTTCTGTTGTCCCCTGCTCATATCTTCATCCCTTTCTCTTGTGTCTTTTATTATTCGTCTTAAGCCTTCATATAGTTAATCGAGGATTTTCACCTCTCCCTGGCCCTTGGTGAGCCGATTCACCAGGTTGTAGAAATCCCCCTGGATACCGGCCGGAATGCGGACGATGCATATCCAAGACCCATCTTTCTGCCATTCCTCCCTCTCGATGCTGGCCGCCGACTGGATGTCCCCGAACGCACGTGGAGCGAAATCTGCCGGTATCTTCACCGCGATGTGGAGTTCATCGAATTTGATGGGGAGGATTGGGCGAAGCGCCTTGACCGTCTCCTTCACGAGTTCGTCGAGGTGCTTGTAGAGGTCGATACTGACCCTTGCCTCCTCCATCGCCAACTCCACCCTTTGTGGTGGATGGGGAAGCCCTGTCTGGGGATTGATGGCGTTCCGGGCGATGAAATTGATCACCTGCCGCCGCTTCTCGGCGATCATCTGTTTTCGCTGCTCTGCGGTGAGGTGTATCTCGCCCTTCTGGATGATTTTTACGGCAATCTGCGGAAAGTCCGTGGTCTGGAAGACTTTCTGGAGCGCCTCCTCCGAGGCCCGTGTCCCTCTCGAGGCATTTGAGAAGACATTGAGGGCTGCGACCATGTCTTCCAGTTCGATCTTCTCTCCCTGCCGGTACCTGACTGCCAGGTCAGGATCAACCAGGATCTCAAACTTCTCCCCGTGGCTCTCCAGCCGGGCCGTGACCGCCTTTTCCAGGGGTATCACGAGCATCCCCTCCCTTTTATTTCTCGAACTTGTCGACGAAGGCCGCGACCTCTTCCTTGCTCATCTTCCGGAATGTGGGGTTTTCCATCTCGATGATGCCGATCTCCACCATGTTCACGTCGAATTTGCCCTCGGTGGCTTCGTGGAGGGCCCTTATCCCCAGCTGTATACAGTCGTTGATGGTCGAGTCGAAGTCATACTCCTCCTCGAAGATCTTCATCACGGCGTTTCTCCCGATCCCGATGCCGGTGGCCTTGTATTCGAGGAGTGTCCCGCTCGGGTCGGTCTCAAAGAGGCGACCTTCCCCGTCGCTCACTCCCGCGATCAGGAGCGCGGTCCCGTAAGGCCTCGCGCCTCCGAACTGGGTGTAGGTCTGCATATGGTCACCGAGCTTCTTCGCAAGTGCCTCCACGTCAATCTTCTCGTCGTAAGTGACGCGGTTTATCTGGCATTCGATCCGGGCCCGGTCGACAAGCGCCCTGGCATCCCCCACGAGGCCGGATGATGCGACCCCGATGTGCTCATCGATCTTGAAGATCTTCTCAATCGACGATGCTTCGAGAAGGCGGGAAGTGACTCTCTTGTCCACGATCAGCACGACACCTTCCCTGCATTTTATTCCCACCGCCGTAGTCCCTCTCTTCACTGCTTCCCGGGCATATTCGACCTGATAAAGCCGGCCGTCTGGGGAAAACACTGTGATTGCCCGATCATACCCCATCTGATACGCTTGTGGCTGCATGGTTCGCTACTCCTCCAGATCTTCCTCTGTGAGGAACAATGGTTGCTGGTTTTTAAATCCCTTTTCAAATAAATCAACCTTCCCACCCGGATACTGCACACCAGTCCAGGATCTGCCCTGGAAATAGGCATCCTGCTCTCCGAGTGGTGCACCGGGTCCCATCCCCGCGAGGTGC
Organism: Methanobacteriota archaeon; assembly: GCA_029547605.1. Taxonomy (GTDB): domain Archaea; phylum Halobacteriota; class Methanomicrobia; order Methanomicrobiales; family Methanospirillaceae; genus Methanolinea_A. The sequence continues at coordinate 36,189 of JAKPPB010000111.1, forward strand.
CGACGCAGGGAGCGCATGGTCCCCGAAGTGCGGATGCTCCGCACTGCCACGCTCACCTCCTGGACCTGATGCACTGCGGCAAGACCCGCAACAACCCTGCCTTCGGTTGAACGCGTACACCGGATGATCGCATATCCTCCGGTGCAGGAGACAACAGAAGGCTCTATGCAGGCCATGCCGGAATCGCCGTAGAGCGAGGTGAGCGATTCTGCAATGGCATAGTACAGGTCGCGGCCGCTGAAGGTGACAGACGGCGGGTCGAGCCTTGCCAGGATGTAGCGCCGCTTTCCCCTCATGGTGGGCGGGCGCGGTTTCATTCCACCACCTCGACTGCCTTTTCGGGGCAAAGAGCATTCGCGATGCCGAGAAAGGCCCCTTCAACCCCGTCTTCATCCATGCCAAAGATGCTGCACAGCGCAAAAATGTCCCGGGTGGACTTCATCTGGAGGATCGACCTTGCGCCAGATGAGAGGGTGAGCGGAAATCCTACTCGCGACTGGAGCCTGGTCAGGTCCGCATACCTCTGGAGCGCCCTCTGCCTGGCGTAGTCTCTCCCACTGACCAGTATAGAGAGGTCAATGTCCACTGCCACCTGGCGTTCTGCGGCAATTCTCGAGAGGATATGGTCAAAGGAGTTCCTTGGTGTGGCATGGATACCCCTCAGAATCCTGACCCGGCTCGTATGAAGGAGAGCCCTGTTGAGGGCATAATCCCCTGCGGTAGCCATCACTATCCCAGGATCTCCCCCCAGTTTCCGTAATGCTGCCTGGACCTCTCCCTGATCTGTTCCCTGAATAACGGTTCCACTCACCACCTCCACTCCCCTGAAGATGCACCTTCTCGCCCCGACAGCCACTATGCTGTCAAACCCAAGCTCCCCTGCTTCCTGTGCCATCCGGCGAACTGATGAATCCCCCAGGGGAAAGGGGTACACGCAGGCGTCAGTGCATCGCATATCAAAAGAGATCTGGGCAAAAAGGATAAGTTATTTGCCCAGGTTGCCATGCGAGCGGATGCTCGGCCTGGTCTTCTCGGTCCCTTTCCCACGGGTCCCCATGCCGCGGCCCTTCGTCCCCGCGCTGGTCTTGCCTCGTTCTGCACGTCCACGGTGGACGTGGTCGCTCATCCACGCAAGCTGCGAGTCGCTCCGGATGGCCGGGTGGTTCCCGTCGACCAGGATGACCTCGTACCATTTCTGTCGGCCGTCCTGCCCCACCCAGTAGGAGTTGAGCGCTTCCATGTTCGGGTACTTGCGTGAGGCGCGCTCCTCGGCGATACGCTGCATGCTCTTCCCGGCAGTGATGCGGTTGACTCCCATCCTGATTGACCTGCGGGCCCGCACGTACCTGGACTTGCGCCTGCCGCCACGGCGGACCTTCACCCTCACCATCACGATGCCCTGCTTGGCCTTGTACCCAAGGTTCCTGGCACGGTCGATACGCGTGGGGCGCTCTATACGTACGACACTCCCCTCTCGGCGCCACTGCTGCATGCGGTTCCAGAGCAGCGCCTTGACCTCGCTCTCGCTCGGTCTCTTCCACGCCTCCCTTACGTAGGCGTACATTGATTTTGCCATGGTTCTTGCACCTATCAGGTTCAGCTCGCAGAAACGAGCCACATTCCTTCACGGGACGTATCCCGTAAGACCTATAGGAATCGGTTGCAGGGGTATTAAACTGCGCGGTCAGCGATACCCCCACACCCCACGCCTCTCAACGAACACTGCTCTCCCCTTTCCGCTTCTCAAGCACCCTTATGTCGGTAATGCAGGTGACCGGGTACTGGCCACCAGCGTCCTTCTCCGCAGACTTCACCATGTCCCACACGGTGAGGAGCGCAACCGATACCCCCGTGATGGCCTCCATCTCGACGCCCGTCCTGCCATGAGAGCGGACCCTGACCACCGCCTCCACCGAGTCTTCCAGGATACTGAACTCGACGTCCACGCTGCTGATGGGAATGGGGTGGCACATGGGAATCAGTCGGGGAGTCTCCTTCACTGCCAGGGTGGCGGCAACCCTTGCGGTCGCAAGGACGTTGCCCTTCACCACGGTCCCTTCCCTGATGGCAGAGAGCGTCTCCTTGCGGAGGAGGATCTTCCCTGATGCCCGCGCCTCGCGGTATACTTCTCCTTTCCCGCCGATGTCCACCATCCGGGCCCTGTCATCTCCGATATGCGTAAATTCCGTCATGTGGATTCACTCATCCTGAAGAGTTCAAGCGGGATACGGTCGACAAGGTCTGTCGGGAGCATACCCCCTCCGAACGCCTTCTCGACTGCCATTCCTGCTCTCCCGTTCACGTATGCGGCCAGGCAGGCAGACTCGAACCCGGGCAGGTGGCAGAAGAGAGCGGCAGCCACTCCCGCGAGGACGTCCCCTGTTCCTCCCACCGTCATCAGGGGCGAGCCGGTCCGGTTGAACCTTACCCTCTCTCCGTCAGAAATGATATCGGTTTTCCCCTTCAGCAGGATGGTCCCGATCTTTGCTGCATCCCTGACTGCCCTTGCCCTGGGGACCGGCTCTCTGGGAGGCAACACGCCTGTCATGCGCGCAAATTCGCCTGCATGGGGAGTATAAATGGTATCCTTTGCCTGGGGGAGCGGGCTCCTGATCGCGTCTGCATCCACCACCACCTTCCTGCAGCACCGGGCAAGTTCGACCATAACTTCGTGGCTCCTGTCACCAAGGCCGTTTCCCATCACCACCACGTCTGCTTTTTCCGCGAGGGCCTTCAAGGTGTCGAGGTGCCTGGTGCCGATACGCTTCCCCTCCAGGCGCTCGTAGATGAGGTCCGGGACAGGCTCAAAGACGGGCGAGGCGATCCTCACGATGTCCGCCCCGGCCCGCAGCGCCCCGAGCCCGGCTAGATAGGGAGCTCCCTGGTAGGGGCCCCCGCCGACTACGAGCACCTCCCCCCCGGCCCCCTTGTGCGCACCAGGGTCCTTTCGTTGCAGGAGAGTGAGGTCCCCGGGGCCGACAGTGATCTCGGCCTCGAGTGGTATGCCGATATCCGCAACGAGAGATCCTTCAACCTTGGGACGGTGGAACGCAAGGATGTGATTGGGGGCAAACCCCGGCGTAGGAACATCCGCAGAGACCTTCACGGCTGATGAACTCTGTGCAGCCTCTACGAGCGACCTGATCGGCTCTCGCGGCGTCCCGGTGCTGCCAGTGCCAAGCAGCGCATCGACGATGCAGCCTGCTTCCTGGAAATGCTTCCCGAGGGTGGCGACGTCTTCAGGGCACCGGGCAGGTATGAGATCAATGGGACATGATGAAAGTAGTTTCAGCTGGTGGTCGCAGTCAGGGCTCCTGCCACGTTGCTCGATGAATATCACACAGACCTCGAGGTCCTGCAGGTGGCGGGCGGCGACCATCCCGTCTCCGCCGTTGTTCCCCTTCCCGCAGAGGATCAGGACCGGGTCCGCGTGAAACGACCGCACAAGATCAGCAAGCGCCTTTCCGGCCGACTCCATCAACTGCAGAGACGACACCCCGAGGGCCATGGCGTTCTCATCCACCGCCCGCATCCTCGTGGCGGATATGATTCCCTGCTCCCGGAACTCCCGGCATTCTCTTTCGACCATTGATCACGACCCCCGGCCCCGCGACCGTATTCTACCAGGATATCACCCCCTTGAGATATGAAATATCCCACCCGGTGTCACACGAAGGGATCCGGCCTGACCGTCACCTGTCCCATCCCTACCCTTTTTCTCCTGGATATCCCATTACTATCGCAATGAGTCTCTGCGATGATGCCCGGTCAGCAGCAAGGGAGATCCTCTCACATGACGAGGTGACCATCATCTCCCATATCGATGCCGATGGCATCGCCAGCGAGGCCATTCTTGCAGAAGCCCTCTGCCGGGCAGGGATCCGTCCGAGATCCGTGTATGTCAGGCAGCTTGAGCCAATGACCATGCGGCAGGTCCCGCAGGACGACACCTTCAAGGTATTCTGCGACCTTGGGGCAGGCCAGCAGAACCTCCTCGTGGAGCGGGGACTTCGCGAGGACGAGGTGCTGATCGTGGACCACCATGTCAGCCAGCCGGCAGGCAGATCGTACCTGCAGGTGAACTGCCTCCACCACGGCTTCTCCAAGATGAGCGCCGCGGGGGTGGCATATCTTGTCGCGATGGAGATGGACCCTTCAAACGTCGATCTCTCCCGTCTCGCAGTGGTGGGAAACGTGGGAGACATGATGGCCAGGGAGGACTGCGGGCTGGTGGGGCCGGCAAGGGACATTGCGCTCGAGGGAGCCGCGGCCGGCTGTATCGAGGTCATATCGCGGGACCTGAACTGTTACGGCACGTCCACCCGGCCGCTCCACGTCTGCCTTGCCTACAATGATGACCCCTATATCGCGGGAATCACCAACAACGTGAATGGGGCGCTCTGCTTCCTGCAAAAGCTCGGGATCGAGCTCCAGACTCCTGAGAAGCGCTGGCGGGTGTGGGAGGAGCTCTCGCCCGAGGACAAGCGGATTGTAACAAGCTCACTTGTCCAGCAGATCATCGCATGCGGCGAACGGGCTGACCGGCTCTTCTCCGAGAGTTATCTCTTCCCCGGTGAAATCGCACGGACGCCGCTTCGGAATGCCCAGGAGTTTGCCACGCTCCTGAATGCCTGTGGGAGGTGGACTCGTCCATCGGTGGCAAGCGCTATCTGCCGGGGAGACAGGGGACCGGCGTTCCGGGAGGCCGAGCACATGCTGAACAACCATCGGGCCGTTATCAGGGATCTCCTTGAGTATATCCTCACCACAGGGGTGGTGGAGCTCTCCCACCTCCAGTGGATACACGTGGGAAACCGCTACCCGGACACCATCGTAGGCATTGGCGCCGGGATGGCGCTCTCCCGCCTGAACATGGAGAAGCCCATCCTCGTGATGGTGGAGCAGCCTGAAGACCCCTGCCTCACAAAGGTATCCATGCGGACCACTGAACGTGTGGTAGGACGGGGAATCGACCTGCAGCAGGCACTCACCACTGCCTCTGCCGAGGTAGGCGGTGCCGGTGGCGGGCATCGCATTGCCGCAGGAGCATTCATCCCTAAGGAATCGGAGGAGCACTTTGTCAGGAGAGTCAACCAGATCATCGCGGGACAGCTGTGTGCAGAGGGCCAGGGTCATCGCTGATTTCCAGTTCGGGATGGGCGCGGGAAAGGGCCTGTTTCCCGACGATTGCGGGTTCATCTTCTCGCGGACCGGGAGGATCCGCCAGATAACCTGGAACGGATCGCGCCTCGCCACCCTTCGGGCATCGGACGGGAGGTTTACCCTTGGGATTGCAGGGGCCGCAAGGCTCCACCATACCCTCCCCCCTCCGGCCTACCGTGTATCTATCGTGCCGGAAGTGGCCGAGTTCATCATGAAGGGTAAGAATGCATTCTGCAAGCACGTGGTCGCGGCTGATCCCACAATCCGGAGCGGAGACGAGGTGCTGGTGGTCACACGCGACGACGAACTGCTCGCGACGGGGGCCGCTGTCCTGTCAGGGCAGGAGATGCTGGTATTTAATTACGGTGTAGCGGTAAAAGTACGTCAGGGAAGGTCAGCACATGATGCCGGGAAATATCAACCCCAGGAAGATGAAGCAGATGATGAAGCAGCTGGGGATGCAGGTGGAGCAGTTTGAGGACGTGCGCCAGATCGTGATCACCACTGGGAAAGGGAAGTATGTCTTCGATTCAGCGGAGGTCGCGGCAATGACCATGCAGGGGATTACCACCTACCAGATCACCGGTGAGCCGAGGTTCGAGGCCGCCGCACAGGAGATCCCCGATGATGATGTAAAGATGGTAGCCGAGCAGGCACAGGTCAGCCTCGATGCCGCCCGGGAAGCGCTCCAGAAGACGGGCGGGGACATCGCTGAGGCCATCATCCATCTCACCAGCCATGTTTGAGCCCGGGGAACGTGTCCTGCTGGTCGGTGGGGGGAGGACATTCTTTGTCCGGGCAGGGACAGGGTCGTTCTCCACCGACAGGGGCGTCATCGACCTCGACGCCCTCCTTCAGGCATCCCCGGGGGATATCATTACCACTCACACGGGGCAGGACTTCCGTGCCCTTAGTCCCCGCCCCACCGACTTCTTCTCGCGGGCCAGCCGGAGCGGGGCCCCCATGCTCCCAAAGGACATCGGACTCGTCATCGCCTACACGGGGATGAACCACCGGGATGTTGTGCTCGATGCCGGGACCGGGAGCGGAATTGCCGCCATCTACTTCGGAGGGATCGCAAAGGCCGTCAGGACCTGCGAAATAAGGCCCGAATTCTCCCGCCTGGCCGAGAAGAACATCCGGGACGCAAGGCTCCAGAACGTAGAGGTGGTATGCGGTGATTTTCTGAAAGAGGAGGGGCTTTATGACGTTGTTCACCTCGATCTCACCATTACTCCCGATCACGTGCAGCACGCCCACTCGCTCCTCCGTTCCGGTGGCTACCTCGCCTGCTATACCCCGTTCCTCGAACACCTCTTCACTGTGATGGATGCCGCGGGAGAGTTATTCACTGAAGTCCAGGCACATGAATGCATCGAAAGGGAGATGACGAGGAGTGCACGGGGTTCTCGCCCTTCTACCCGTGTATGCCATAGCGGATATGTCACGGTTGCGAGGAAATAGGGAGTTGGAAAAGACACTAATGAAGAACGAATCTCCCACTCTCAACCCATTGAGCATTTATAATACATGGTTGAAAGACTTTTTATCATTATTTAAGAAGAACAATAAATCAAAATTACAAATAAAAAAGTTTTTATATAAAAGATTATATTTATTTTATCACATACTTAATTCTTCAGTATGGAATGGTGAATGAATGAAAAAGGCTATCCTTATCACAATTTTTCTTGCCCTCCTCGCTATAGGAATGGCAACGGCTGCTGATCCGATCCCTGCGACTATTGAGACGCAGGGCATCACGACTTCCACATCAGGTGTGTTTTATGGAACCATGACCAACACGGAGTCCGTAGTCTGGAGTGAATCAAACCTGGATCTCAGGAACAACCCTCCACTCGGCCAGAATTACAACATTTTTAGATTTCCGATAAGCAGCAATTACCTTTGGCTAGAATTGGACCTGGATTTCCTTGATATTGATGGTGTCAATATTGGAGACATCACTTTACTCGCTCCCGAACGCCAGTCTGTGATGTCATACTCAGAGTCAATCATTGCTGACAATGGGTATGGCGAATTCAATGGTGTGCAGGCCCTCGACACCGGCAACAAGGTAGCCAACCAGAAGAACTTCGCTTCCACTGAGCAGTTTGATTTTGTCGTCTTCAGCGACGCCATGGGAAGGGCGACCACTTCAGAGAGCTTACTGCTCGACCTTGCAAGCCAGGGATCGGACGCGAGAGAGAGGTTCACCTGTCCCTTTGCGACCGGCGATGAGGGATATATCCCGGCATACTGCAACGTGTACGAGATGGGAAGTTCTTTTACCGGAAGCCAGGTCTCGATGGTTACCAGGGTAAGTGAGAACCACATCGCAAAATCTGCCGATGTACCGACTCAGGTTGACTACTCTGTAGGCCTCTCAGGAACCGGTTCCGTGGCCTCATGGATCAATACGCATGTGATGGAGGGCAGGACCGGCGGGCACCTGGAACTGGACAATCCTCTTGGACTCCCGGTACAGGCGAATTTCCTTTGGAACTACGACACCGGTGCGCCGTTTTCGGGCCCTGGAACAGGCTTCATGCAGAGCGTTGACCTTGTCTACAAGGAGAAGACAACCATATCGGGCGTGATCGAATCCTTCAGCAAGTCAATGAGTGTCCAGGACGCAGTCAGGCGTCTCTGAATGCCCTAGTATCGGTAGATGGACACAGGGGCTTTTTAGAAGCCCGGCTCTTCTATTATTTCTGCTGAAGGCGGATAGTCCCAATACTCCCTGCTGTCGAAACCGGCAGGTGATATCTCTGAACGCCGTGCACGCGCCTGGCATCCTGCCGATGAGACAGTAGGTACTTTATCCAGAGTGGGAAATACGCGAGTATATCGCTTAGATTAATACCAAAGCCTCATTTACGTAATGACAAAGATCTCCCGGGAGCGGCTTTTCTCAACCACGCCCATGCCGGTCAGCTGATATGATATGTAACTCGCCAATCCTTGACCACTTCTGGAAAAGAACAGACCAGAACCATCAATATTTGAACGGAAAAGAGAGAAAGGTTCTTATGCTGCTGTAGCTAAAATGTCTGGTTGATGCTGAGAGTATCAGCATAAACTGTAGGAGGAACAAAATGAAGAAATTCGCATTCGCGGTCCTTGCCATCGCTCTCCTTGTCGGAAGTGTAATGGCAGTCGACCCCATCAATGCAACCGTCGAGACCCAGGCCATCTCCACCAGCACTGCTGTCACAGTGATGGGAACCATGACCAACTCGGAGTCTGTTGTATTGACCATGTCCAACCAGGACATCCGCAACAACCCGCCGCTGAACCAGTGGACCTATATTGGGGATGATGGATTCCCGGACGAGACCGAAACCAACAACGTCTGGACGCCCGAGCGCCAGGCTGTGTTTTCCTATACCGAGTCCGTCCTCGCTGACAACGGTTACACCGAGTTCAACGGCGTCCAGTCCATGGACACTGCCAACAAGGTAGCCAACCAGAAGAACTTCAATTCCGTTGAGCAGTACGACTTCGTCGCCTTCACCGACGCAATGGGCAGGATTACCACTTCCGAGAGCCAGCTGCTCGACCTTGCCAGCCAGGGATCCGATGCACTGAGCCGGATGCTCTGTCCGTTTGCGACCGGTGACGCTGGATACATCCCGGCATACTGCAACGTCTACGAGATGGGCAGCTCCTTCACCGGCGGCCAGGTCTCCGCAGTGACCAGGGCGAACACCAACTTCATCGCAAAGGCCGCTGACGTGCCGACCCAGATTGACTACTCCGTTGGTCTCGCGGGAACCGGCTCTGCAGCAGCTTGGGTAAACGCCCACGTGATGGAAGGCCGGACCATGGGCTACTACGAGACTGCTACTAACGACGCAAATGGAGAGGACTACACGCCTGCCTTCTGGAACTACGACACTGGAGCAGTTTCCCCGAGGAACGGCTTCGCTCAGGGTGTTGACCTTGTCTACAAGGAGAAGACCACCGCATCCGGCGTGATCGAGTCCTTCAGCAAGTCCATCAGTATCCAGGACGCCATCAGGCGCCTGTAAGTGTGCAGTACTGAAAGATAACCACAGGGGCTCAAAAAAGCCCCATTTTTTTGTTTTACGTCTTATCTTGTTGTATTTCTGATTATATCTTGACTAAGAAGTGGGTTTAAAGTCATTTTAACAGCAATACTTCTTACAAATGGCAGCGAGGAATTTGAGAGCCTCCACTCATCAAAATCCATGATGAAAAGTGAGGGTTGTCAGCTTGATATCCACGCACGATTAATCCTGCCTTCCCCGATAGGTGCCACGGCAGCAGTTCAGTGGTTGAATTGAAATGCAGGTAACAACCTCGGTTCTCACTCCCTCCAGAAAACAGACTTGATTGTCATTTTTTTGCTGTTTGGTTGTATTGTTAAAGGCATAATACCATAGAGAAAAAAGCATTTATTTCTGGAAATGAAATACTGTCCCGTTAAGGAGGAACCAAATGAAGAACATTACCTGCCTCGTAATGGGCATTCTCACCCTCTCTCTGCTGATTGGCAGTGCATCTGCCCTATGGGAGAACATGACCCCCTCTATGGGAGGTTCCTATCAAGATATTTTCAAGACTCCTAACCTGACCCCTTCAAGCTGGGCTTCTTACGAGGATGCATTCAAGACTCCCACACTGACTCCCTCGAGCTGGTCTTCCTACGAGGATGCTTTCAAGACCCCTGAAATGACTCAGGCCTGGTCATATTATTATGATGATCCCTTTAAACCAATCAATCCTACTCCATCTATGTGGTCATCCTATGAAGATGCGTTCAAGGCGCCTGAACTGACTCCCTCAAGCTGGGGTTCCTACGAGGACGCATTCAAGACCCCCGAGCTGAAGTATGCGTGGTCGTATAACAACCCGAATGTATTTAAAATCCCCTGGGAATAACCAAAAAGGAACTGATAAGTGAATCCCCCCAAATTTTTTTTTTTTTTTTTTGATGTCTTGCCTTAGCGATGCAGAGATTCTCCATTTATTCTATTTGGATAAGAATCATTACGCATCATTTCCCAGAGTGACCTGAAACGGATTTGAGGACACTAGTAAGAATGTGACGTGCGTTCAAGTGCTTTAATGCCACTCATTTCAGAGCGATATCTTTTGAAAACCAATACCACAGACGGATTTATTACGCCACTGGAGCAGATCTCGTAAGCGAATCCCTCTGAGGCAACGCTACAGGATGATGAAGGTATTTATGTCAGAATACCGCTGCCCTTGTGCGACGACAGGAAAGCCTTTATAATTGCACTCGAAATAATTTTATGTTATCAAAAATATTTGGAGAAGGCGAGATCATGAGAAAATATTCCATCCTCGTATTGGCCCTGGCATTTTTTATTGTCGGAATTGGAATGGCTGATTCTGCTGCGTATTCGAGCGTGGGTGATATGGGAAGTTCTTTTACCGGTTCCCGGGTATCGATGGCGACCACAACCAATTGGAACCCGGTTTCGATGGGCTACAGTGTAAGCCTTTCAGGAGTTGGCACTGCATCCGCATGGATTAATGCCCGCATCATGGAGGGCCGGACTGGTGCGACATTCGACCAGATGCGCAATAATTTCGGGTCCTTTACACCGGGATTCTGGAACTACGACACGGGCGCCGCGTCGCCTTCCAACGGGTTCATGCAGGGCGTCGACCTTGTTTACAAGGAGAAGACCACCGCATCCGGCGTGATCCAGTCCTTTGAAAAATCGATGAGCATCACGAACATGAACAGTGGGTTCTGTTCGTTCTGTTAATACCATTGCAAATAATATCTTCTTTTTTTATCTTCGTGCGTATTGCAGTTATTGTGAAGTAGTATACTTCACACCAGTGTTGATAACTTTCCCAGAGGGTAACGTGGTTATTGCACCGTATGATAAAAAATAGCATCAACTTATTGAATCTATGAAAGACTCGTGACCCGATGAAACCGATCTGAACCCGCAGGAGCGCGAGTGAATTGAAACGGCAGAAACTATTTATTTCTGAGAACCAACTTTGTAATTCTGATGCTGTGAGTATCGGAACAGAACTGCAGGAGATGATCAATGAAAAAACTCGGAATTACTGCCCTGGTATTACTCGTCCTGTTCTCTGGGATGGGAATCGCGGATGACGCGGTTGGGGCTACCCGCCAGACACAGGGAATCACCACAGTCACCCATGTGGTGGTCTATGGAACATTCACCGACAGTGCCGAGGCGGTCTGGGTCTCGTCGAACCAGGACCTGCGGAATAACCCCCCGCTGAATGCATACAGTGACAATGTAACGGCAGACGGAACGCTTGATCCAAACAACCAGATCTGGACCCCCGAAGCCCAGTATACCATGTCCTACAGTGAACAGACGCTCGCGGACAACGGGTATATTGAGTGGGACAAGACGGTGAGCCTCGATACCGGGAACAAGGTCGCAAACCAGGACAACTTCAAGGCGACCACGCAGTTTGACTTCGTGTCGTTTGAGGATGCCTTTGGGAGGGCGACGTTCTCGGAGAGCCTGCTCCTTGATGCCGCGAGCATGGGATCTTCGGCATCCAACCGGTACCTCTGTCCGTTTGGTACTGGAGACAGTGGCTACATCCCGGCGTACTGCAACATCGTCGAGATGGGAAGCTCCTTCACAGGGTCCCGGGTATCAATGGTCACCCAGGCCAGCGAGCGGCACGTGGCAGCATCCGCTGATGTCCCCGTTGGCATGAGTTACAGTGTCGGCCTCTCCGGAATCGGCTCAGCCGCTGCATGGATCAATGCCCACATCATGGAGGGCAGGACCGGCGGAGTATTCGGGTCATATGCCGCACCTGACGGCAAGACCTATGAACCAGGGTTCTGGAACTACGACACGGGCGCCGCGTCGCCTTCCAACGGGTTCATGCAGGGCGTCGACCTTGTCTACAAGGAGAAGACCACCGCATCCGGTGTGATCGAGTCCTTCAGCAAGTCGATGACCTACCAGTCCGGAACGCGCCGTCTTTAAGGCCGGGTTAACAACCAGAGGGTATGGGGCAGAGAACGCCTCATGCATTTTTTTTTCAACCGATTCTCTTTCACTGAACCCGCAGGGTATCATGGGAAACAGGGTGGTTCCACAGATGTTAAGAGATCTCATGTCAAATTTCTACGAATGAAGATCAGTCCCTGGCTCTTGCTCCTTCTGGCCCTGATCTGCGCATCGCTTGCAGGGTGCATATCGTCCCAACACGGTGATCTCCTCGAAGAGGCCAGGGCATTGCAGCAGGATGGCGAGCTTTCCCAGGCTCTCGCAAAATACGACGAAGCCATCGCGTTGAACGCCAACAACAGCGCTGCATGGGCGGGGAGAGGCGAGGTCCTGCACCTTATGGGGAGAGATGATGATGCACTCTCTTCCTATAACCAATCGCTCTCCATTGATCCTGCATCAGTGCAGCACTGGATTCGCGTGGGTGACATCCTGGCAGGGATGGGACACAACGAAGAGGCTTTTTTCGCGTATGACCATGCGATCAGGCTTGATCAAAATGCCACGATGGCCTGGAACGGGGTAGGCGAAGTCTGGGCGCGTGAAGGAAGGTACAAGGACTCTGCCGCCGCGTTCTCGATGGTACTGCGCATAAACGACACATATTCGCCGGCAGCAAAGAGTCTTGGTGATGTGCTCATCGAGTTGAACGAGTTCGACCAGGCTCTTCGCTCATATGAGTACGCGCTCAACATCAGTCCCACATACGGCGAAGCAGCACTCGCAAAAGGCGACCTTCTCTCAAAATTCGGGAAATACCAGGAAGCCCTGGACGCATACCAGTATGCGTTCAAGTATATGCCCACCAACACGGTACTTCTCTACCACATGGCGTCTGTCCAAACAGCGACAGGCAACTATAGAGATGCCATTGCTACCTATGACAGGGCAATCGCAGTCGATCCCAGGAATGCGACGTTCTGGGCATACAAGAGCTATCTCCTCAACAACCTGGGGCAATTCAATGAATCGCTTGCAGTTGCAGAAACTGCGATTGCACTGGACCCGAAGAACAGCGTGGCGTGGAACAACAAGGGCTTTTCCTACAATTCACTCGGCCGATTCGATGAGGCAGTGAATGCGTATTCATCGGCAATTGCAGCCAGCCCCGGGAACGTCGCTGCCCTGACCAACCGGGGATTCGCCTACCTGAACCTTGGAAATTACACTGCTGCGATAACCGACCTGGACCGCGCGATATCCCTGGAACCCGGATTCTCGTCAGCATGGGCATACCGGGGCCAGGCCTACCTGCGTCAGGGGAAGTATGAAGATGCGATCCGGGATGCGGGGCGGGCAGTGGAGCTTGACCCGCGAAACACGTATGGATGGTCAACCCAGGGATCAGCACTCCTCCAGAAAGGCCAGTTCAAGGAAGCTGCAACCTCGTTCGATCGTGCACTGGCACTCAACCCGACGTCGCTTGATCTCCTCCTCAACAAGGGATATGCACTCATGGCCGCAAAGGACTACAAGGGAGCTATTGATGCATACGATAAGGTCCTCTCGCTTGATCCAAGGAACACCGCAGCCTGGGGATACAAGGTCTCAGCCCTGCAGGGCCTTGGAAGGGGACATGAAGCGGTCCTTATTACAGACAGGGAACTGAAGAACGATCCCGGGAACCAGACGCTGCTCATCAGGAAGGCATATGCGCTCGCCGCCATGCAACGCCCAAGCGAGGCGATGCTCATTTACAATCGCATACTCGCAGGAGACCCGACCAACATCGAAGTCCTGCTCTGGAAAGCGATCCTCCAGTTCAGCATCGGTGACTATCTTGGGGCCATCTCCACCTATGACACCGTGCTCGAACTCAATCCCCGGACGACCGAAGCGTATGTATACAGGGGGGTCGCGCTCTACCGGGTCGGCGAATACAGGAAGTCCCTTGACACTTATGACTACCTCATCACCCTCGATCCCCGCATTTCGATGGCATGGACGAACCGTGGGTATGCCTTAATCAAGCTCGGCCGCATCCAGGATGCGATCAGGTCCTTTGACAGGGCGCTTGAGCTGTATCCCGGAAACAGCGATGCAAGATATGGCCGGATAGAGGCGATACGGGTGATGTGGCCCTCGTATAACCCTTCATGGGACAGGTAAATTAGTCCCAGTGGTGCTGGTATCCATCGAGCGTTACAGGCCTTCCGTCCAGCTTCACGGCAGGCTCTTCGATGACCCTACCGATTACATACAGGTCCGGGATTGGTTGGGGAAGAATTTCAGGCCTGCAGGTAAAGAGCAGGCCAAAGTCCCCACCCCCCCTGAGAGCAAGATCGAGCCCCCTATCACGAGGGATTCCCTGGATTATTGGGATCCGGGACGAGAAAATCTCGTATCCACACGAGTTTGCCTCCTTCATGTCAAAGAGGGACGAGATGAGGCCATCGCTCACGTCCATCATCGAAGAGACCCCTGCGGCGGCAAGGACTCTTCCTTCCTCTACCCTCGGCAGTGGCGTGAAGAGATACTGCTGGTATTGTGTGTGACCCTCCAGTGCTGCCTGTGCCCTGCCAGGAATCCCCACTATCCCGATCACTTCCCCGGGATTAGAACCAGCCCGGCGTACAGGGTTCAGGGAGAGCCCTATCCCCGAGCTGACCAGCGTGAGCTCCCGGTGGGAATCAAGGTCTCCCCCCGCAAACCGTGCACCATAGGTCTCGCAGCACGACTTTGCCCCTTCCAGGATATTGCGGAGCCGGGATGGGTCATCGAGCCCCACTGCCAGGAGTATGTCTGCTGGTTCTGCACCCATTGCCGCAATATCGGAGAGCGTGACTGCGACGCTCATCCACCCCACCTGCCAGTCGGTCATCCCATTAGGGAAATCAGTGCTGGCATGGAGCATATCAGTCGATGCGACAAGGAACCGGTCACCCACACGGAGAACGGCGCAGTCATCGAGGACCGCGTCCCTGCCTGCCACCTCCATGACCACCCGCTTCAGGGCACGCTCATCCAACCTTCTTCATCTCCTTTCCCCGCTCTGCCTGGTATTCCCTGAAGATCTCCTCGAGCATCCTTCCCTTCTTCTCCTTCTCGTACTCTGCCTGGGACTCCTGCCATTGCCTGATTGCTGCTCTGAACTGCCCCGGGTCCGCTGCTCCGCGCCCTCCTTTCACCACCACCCGCACATGATCTGTCGAGAGGATCGGGGTGTTGAACTCGCGAGAGACTCCTTCCACCTCCCGGGAGACTGCATCGCCTGCGAATTCTCCGACAAGCAACGCTGCTATCCCAGCCTGCGCAAGGTCTTTTACGGCACTCTTCCCAAAACCTTCGATACGGGGCACATAGAATACATCGCCTTCCCGAATTCCGCTCTCTGCCAAGGCCGCCTTCACACCCTCGCGGGTGAGTGCGGGCAGGATCTTGAGCGGGATGGTCTCTCCGGACAACAGGGCCTCATCAAACTCCTTCATCCTCTCAATGCGTTTCTTCAGTGCCCGGTTCGCCCTCTCCTCCTTGCGGAGCCTTTTTTTGAGGTTCTGGATGATCACGTCCCTCTTGGTGACCTCCGCGTCGACCCGCACCTTCTGGTCCTGCCGGGAGCGGACTCTCTTCAGCCGCTCCTGCAACCGGACCACCTGGCGATCCCTCTCCTCGACCTCTTCCTGGAGCTCCCCCACGAGGACCCGCAGCCTCTTGACTGTCCCGTCCAGGATACGTATGCGCTCGTCTCGAGCCGCTTCGATCTCTACGGGTGGGGCCTGCTCATCGGCAGGTGCCGCCTTCCCTTTCAGGTCCCCAATCACCTGCTCGACGGACTGGCCGCGGACGATCCCGGCCCTCACCTCGTCGAGTTCGTACCCCGGCGGGACCCTCTTCTGGAGGCTCTGGAACTTGTTGCGGTATGTCCGGTATGCCTCCAGAGCTGCAGAGAGCGCATCGCGTTCGTGGTCGTTCTGGTACACATATCCCGAGGTGAGTGCGTGCTTTGCCTCAACGCTCATGTCCTGCCGCGGCGTGTGTGCAACTGCGTTGAAGGCTCTCCTGATCTTCTCAACCGAGTACGGCATGTCATGCACGTCGGAGGCGATGATAAGCGGCTTTCCCACCCGGTAGAGCGCTTCAATCACCCCGGACATGGAGATTTGGCGGGAGCTCTGCAGCAGGAGGAGGTTTCCGTCAAGATCGAGGGCAGCGATTGCAGTGGTCGTCCCCGGGTCTATCCCTGCGATCAGGTAGGGGGGTTTGCTGGAGAGCGGGCGGAACCGTATCCGCTCCAGCCTCTTTCCTGAGATACGTACCTGGACATCCGCTCCCCGGAACGTGGAGATCGGTACCTGGTCGCGGGGTGCCTGCACGGTGAACGCGACCCTGCTGCACCCTCCAAACGCCCGCGTCTCCCTCTTCTCGTACCGGAGCCCCGCCGCCATCAGCGCGAGGCCAATCTCCCTTGCCTTTGCCTGGACCGCCCCGTGGATCTTCCTGACATACCGGTTCTGGCTCCAGCCGCCCTTTCCTGGAGAACGATGCCTGCTGACCACGATCTCGCTCTCGTTCTCGAATGCAACCACCTCGGCACCTGCCCCGAGCTCCGCGACCCTCGCGATCGTCCGGGCCTCGTCAAAAGGATCGAACCGGTTGAAACTGATATTGTACCGGCTTGCGACCTTGCCGAGGGTCTCCTTCCTCTCGCCACCCGTCACCTGGACAAGGCGCACCGATGGAGGGAGCGATTGGAGGAAGGAGAAGAGGTCATGCTGATCAACCGAAATCTCCTGCAGGCTGTCGACTGCAAGGATGTCAGGGGTCTCTGCATTCAGCAGGCGCAGGAGGCGGAATCCCGAAACCTCCGACTCGCTCACGATCTCGCGGCCTGACATCACCACCAGGGCATACATCGGCCTCCTCGACCTGGACCGCACCGAGCCCTTGATCACGTCAATGCCAAAGACTTTCATCCGGTCACCCTTGCGAGGGCTTCCTCAGGGTTGGCGGTGACCCTGAACTTGCGCGAGAAGTAGCGCAGGATGTGTTCGACATCCCTGGCGAGGACATGGCAGGCGTTCGGGTGGTCAGGGGAGATCCATTGTGGCCAGTCGATCAGCACCACTTCATTTCCATCTATCATCACGTTGTATTCCGAGAGATCGGCGTGGATCACGCCGAGACGGTACGCCTCTCCTATCGCTTCAAGAATCGACTCCATGATTCCCGACGGGTCTTCAGGGCGGCACCGGTGTAAGTTCACCCCGTGGATGAACTCCATCGCCACCACGTTCCGGCTCCTGTCGATGGGAATGGGGACCCGGACACGGGGGTGGAGCCTTTTGAGGGCCGCATGCTCCCGCTCTGCGGAGAACCGGGACGCAAAGACCCAGGGGCAATGCCCCTCCTCGGGGAGGTACTCCCGCGAAATCCTGACCGACTGAAAGGACCGCTGGCCGACGTGGTGGAACTTGAGGGCAAGGCTCCCAAGGCCAACTGCCTCGTATACCACCGACTCCTTCCCCTCCCCGATCTTCGGGCCCAGTGCGGACACCGTCCCCTTCCTCGCAAGGGAGAGGAGGGCAAGGGTATCGTATCCTGAAAAGATAAGGCTGTACCCTTCGTAGGGCACCACGTCATAGCGGACCATGCCCATCTCCATGAGCCGGCCGAGCCTGAAGAGAGTTTCGGATTCGGAGAACCCGGTGGACTTTTTGATCAGTTCGAGGGGGACCCAGGCATGGGTCCTCATCAGGCGCTCCAGGGTATGCAGAATGCGAATCTCGTAGGGGTGGAGCTGCCGGATATGGTCGGCAGAAATTGCCATGTGTGCTACACAATTTATCTATCCGGATGATAAAGGTTGATCTGATCTCCCCCATGCGCTGTAGCAAGTGCAGGCGCCCTGCCATTCTATTCCAGCGTTATTCCGGCCTCCACCTCTGCCGGGAGCATTTTTTTGCTGACTTCGAGGCCAAGGCAAAGCGGGACATCCGGGTGCGCAGGTGGATTCGCCCGAATGACACGGTCGCCGTCGCCCTCTCCGGGGGGAAGGACTCTACCGCTCTCCTGCACTTTCTCCATTCCCTTCTCTGCCGGAGGCGGGACGTCCAGATGCTCACCATCACCGTCGACGAGGGGATCGACGGGTACCGGAACCCCGGTGAGGCCAGGAGGATCGCCGAGGGCCTCGGAGTCCCTCACGTCACGGTCTCGTTCCGCGAACACTACGGGATGACTATCGACGGGATCGTCGCGAGAAAGGGCGATACACTCTCCTGCTCCTATTGCGGGGTGCTTCGCCGCCACCTTCTGAACGTTGCCGCAAGGGAGGAGCACGCCACACGCCTTGCGCTCGGGTTAAACCTGGACGACGAGGCCCAGAGCGTCCTGATGAACGTGCTTAGAGGAGATTCAGGAAGACTCCTGCGGGCCTCCGGGCCACGGGAGGGGATGGTGCCGAGGATAAAGCCGTTCCTCCATATCCCCGAGCGCGAGGTCGCCCTCTATTCCTACCTGAAGACGGGGCGTATCGACACCGGCCGGTGCCCCTACTCCCACAATGCCCTCCGTGCAGGTATCCGGAGGATGCTGAATGCGTATGCCTGGGACCACCCCGGTACACGCTACGCCCTGGTCAACCTGGGAGAGGAACTCTCGGAGTTTGGTGCAGCGCGTGAGCGGGACGTGCACGTCTGCGAGCGGTGTGGTGAGCCCTGCGGTGACGTGTGCCGGCACTGCCAGATCCTCTCCGAGGTGGGCCATGGCTTATGAGACTGGGCAAGAGATGGGGATGGTTCGCGGGAGAGGATATAGCCTGCCGGGGGCAGGAATACACGTGTGGCCGTTCAGTCTGCAGCCAGTGAGTGCAAAAGATTCTTGCCGGGCCTGGGTGACCTCTTCCGTGCAATGAGAATGGGCAGGGAGAATTCCATGGACCAGGATACGGGATGCAAACTGGGGAGGATTGAGCATCTGATCAGACACGCGTACTGGAGCAGCGGCAGTACCGGGATCGTGATCGGGCTCTCAGGGGGAGTAGACTCGGCAGTTGCCGCGACCATGTGCTGCAGGGCGGTAGGCGGGGAACGCGTGCGTGCCCTTATCCTCCCAAGCAGCGTGACCCTTCCCGAGGATATCGAGGATGCCGAAGAGATCTGCCGGAGGCTCCACATGGAATGCCTCGTGATCAGTATTGACCCCATCCTTGATGCATACCGGACGATACCGGGATACACCGAGAGCCCATACCTGCTCGGGAACCTCATGGCAAGGACCCGGATGACGATCCTCTATTACCATGCCAACCGGGACAGGAGGCTCGTGTGCGGGACCTCCAACCGGACCGAGTATCTCCTCGGGTACTCTACGAAGCACGGGGACAGCGCCGCAGATATCCAGCCGATCATACATCTGTACAAGACAGAGGTCTATGCGATGGCGGAGACGATGGATCTCCCAGAACGGGTGCTGAAGAAGGCTCCCTCGGCCGGACTATGGCCCGGTCAGCGGGACGAAGAGGAGATCGGCCTCACCTATGCCGAGATCGATGCAGCGCTCGCCTCCCTCTCCAGGTCAGGATGGAAGAGCCGGGGCGCTGTGGAGGAGAAGGTGCTCGCGATGGTCAGGGCAAGCGAGCATAAGCGGCTCCCGCCACCCGGCCTCACCCCGTCCGGATGAAAAAGTCCAAAAACTGTTCGGGGTGATTGAGGCACCCGAGGCGGAGATCCCTCTCCTTCACCAGGTCGTAAATCGGTCCCCTGAAGGGCGATCTCGTCAGGAAACCTGCTGCCCGCACCCTGACCGGCTCCGGCACCAGGGGGTATTCCGGGTTTTTTTCCAGGGTGCCGTCGGAGAGTTCGTAATATGCGGCGCCACGATGCACCTCATAGAAGCCGTAATCGCTTGAAAACTCCGCGGACACGAGGTTTGCCATCACCAGTTCGTCCTCGCCGGGGTTGATCGTCACGTGGCCGAATCCTGGCGGCACCATGACAGTATCGCCTGCCATGGCCTCCACGAGGAACACCTCCGATAACTCGCGCGCCTGCAGGAGATAATGGGCTTTTCCCTCGAATACCTGGTATATCTCGGGATACCCGGCACCTGCAGCGTTCTCTGGGTGGTAATGGCCCTTGGTCTTCACATACTCCCCACATACGATGGCCGGCGGAATGCAGGTAATATCGAAACGGATCGCGAGGGATGCCATCCACACCCGGTCGTCAGGTGAGGCTGCAAGGTCACGGTACATCGAATAGGCAGGGCCGCTGCAGGAGCACTCGGGGTCCCGGAGAACGGATCTCAGGTCCTCCAGGTATCGGAGCTCGGGCGCCCCCACATGCTCTCGCCAGTTCTGCATCGTGTGTTAGGTGCGTCTCTTCAGGATATAATATCCCGCTCCGCCTGCACAGGCGAGGAGGACGAGAATCACTGCGACCAGGAGGAGGGGGCTTCCACCTTCCACCACCCTCACCCTCACCTTCATCGTGTCGGAGATCGCGCTGTTGTCAAGGGCATCGCGGTAGCGGATCTCGGAGTCAAGGCCGTATTCCTTAATGGTCGCGCCTGCGTCCACGTTCACCTCGTACCTGGCGATCGCCTTCTCTCCAGGGGCAAGGTCGCCGAGATACGCGGAGTCGTCGTTACTCGTGAAAGGGTCCACCGCGCTGATCCGGGCCTGGGCATGCCTTGCAGGCGCTGAACCCGTGTTCTGGTACTCCACCTCAATGACCGCTTTTCCACCTGCACGCACTTCTGGTGGCGGGGAGACAACCGAGAACTGTATCTTTCCTCCGACGGGAACCCCGATTGTAAGGACATCTGATGTCACCACGTCGCCATCGCGGTCAGTGTACCGGCAGGAGAGGTCAAGCGGGTATTCCCCCTCTCCTGCATCACGCGATACCGAGACCTTGAAGCGAACCTCCCTGCTGCTGCCGGCAGAAAAATCCCCCACGTACAGGCTGCTGTCGGTCGGGATGACGGGGCTGTTGCCGTTTCTTGCAATCCTGAGGACGGCATCCCGTGCATCTTCCGATCCCCGGTTCGTGACGGTGAGGACAAGGTACCCTTCCGTGCCTGCATTCAAATGCTCGGTTTTGACAGAACCTGCTTCGAGCATGGCCTTCGGCCTGATCCTGACAGGGAGGTCAAGGGTCTTATCAACGTCCCTGTAGGTGTAGGAGATGGCGTCCTGCCCGTACTGTTCCGCGGTCTTCAGGTAGACGTAATGGACCGTGAGGGGCAGGATGTAATCTCCCGCCATGGCGTCCGCAGGCACCTTGACCGAGAACGAGACAGAAGCCGTCTTTCCACCGGGAATGTCCCCTGCCATCTGGGGATCAGACCTGATGACGAGAGGGGAGTCTCCGGCGCCCAGTCCGGCTTTCACCAGCTTTGCGGTGCTGGGCAGGTCGTCCCGCTCGACAATGCCGGACCTGACAAACTTCATGTCAATCAGCCCCCGGTTCTCGATATTGACTTTCAATATGACATCCTCACCAGGGGAGAACTCGTTTCTTCCGGCCACGGACGCGGAGAGGTCCGGGTCCCCAGTCAGG
The DNA here is from genome assembly GCA_029547605.1 of Methanobacteriota archaeon. Classification (GTDB taxonomy): domain Archaea; phylum Halobacteriota; class Methanomicrobia; order Methanomicrobiales; family Methanospirillaceae; genus Methanolinea_A. Next base: position 57,874 of record JAKPPB010000111.1, read on the forward strand.
TACTTGACGTCTGCCATGACCGGCGTTCCAATTAAACCGAATAAAATGGCCAGAATAACGAAATGACGCATATACATTTCAAATCACTTGTTGTTATTGCTATAACAACATTTAAGATTCGCCATATATAATGGTATGTAATGGCCGAAATGCACCCATCCCACCTTCCCCTGACGGAATCCCTCAAGTCTCTCGGCCTCACCAAGTATGAAGCCCTTGTATATGTCGGGCTTCTCAAGGTCTCGGGCGCAACTGCAACCGATATTCACGAGATCTCGGGAGTGCCTCGTGCCTCGGTGTACCCGGTTCTCGACCGGCTGATCCAGAAGAACCTGGTCTCAGTCTCGCACACCACCCCAAAGAGGTTCGAGGCCGTCCCCCCTGAAGACGGGATCGATCACCTGCTGGAGATGGTCGAATCGGATGCTGCCCGCGCAAAGAAGATGCTCTCCCGGATCTACAGGGACAGGTCGTCCAAGGAGCGTGGCGACCAGGAGCTGATATGGAGCATCTACGGTGACGAGCACATCCGCTCCCGATTGATCGACCTGCTCCAGAATGCGGAGTGTTCCATCGATGCCGTGTTCTTCGGCGGGTTTCTCAGGGATGAGATCATCGCGACCCTCTGTGCAAAGAAAAATGCCGCCACCATCCGGGTGGTGACCGATCGGTGGGACGGTCCAATCCATGACGGTATCTCGGTGTGCGTGAAGTCCCCGCCAGAGTCCCTGAAAAATCTCAAGGCCGCATCTATTGCAGGGGGAGTGTTTCTCCTCGACCAGAAAAGGGCAATGGTCGTGATGGTATGCGGTGAAGAGGGGTCTACCGCACTCTTCTCCGAGTCAAGAGGGTTTGTGAAGTTCTTCTCCCTCTACTGGGAGATCCTCTCTGCCAGCGGGGCCTTACCGGGTTAAAATTCAAGGATCTCCTGCATCTCCTGGACTTCCATCAGCCCCTTGATAGCCTGGGTCACCACAAAGACGCCGCCTTCCTTTATTGCTGCCATGGGATTCGTCCCCCCGAGCGCGACAATCCCCATGTACTGGGGGTCGACAGTGACGCCGAGTGCGGGGGTATTCGGGAGGCCCACATCAAGTATGCCAGAGAAACTGCTGCCGGCAAGGTCGTCGATCACCTCTCCCACCAGAGTCTCGGCCTCCATGTGGCACTGCCGGATGTTCGCGAGGATATTGCCGCTTCCCCTCCGCATCATCTCGTTGACCGAGGTGATCTCCTGGGAGATGAGGGCCTGGAGCGGGTCGATGGTCGTGTGCTCGTAGAGGATCATGTGGGTGAACCGCCTGGGGATCCTGTTCTCTATCTCCACCACACCGCCCCCGATGGGGTTCGAGGGGACACCCTTCCTGAGAAGGATCCCGTCAAGCGTGGAACTGCACATCGTGATGATGGCGCAGTGCCCTGCGGGCACCTGGAAATCTCCCACCGGGGCTCCCTCCTCGATGAACCGTACAAGGCCACTCACGCATATCCCTGCCTTGAATGCATCCTTCATGACCGAGATGGCATACTCGAGGTCATCTTTTCTGATCAGGGAGAGGTTGTAAACGACAGTCCCTCTGCCTTCGCGGGGGTCAAACGTCACCTGCATGGCATACTCCTCTATCCGGGTATGCACGAACTTGAGGGGGAGATTCATCTGTTCATTGAATCTCTCCTGTCAATAGAAAAATTGTTCTATAAGATGAAGGAAATGTATGGTTAATGGACGAAAAGCTTCGGGAAAGGGCGAGAAATGCGATAAAGTCCATCCTGGAGGCAGCAGGATTCTCGGTCAACACGCTCGAGGACCCCTTTGACCTGGCCGAACGGGATGATGAATATCTCATGGTTTTATGCAGCAACGACCCTGGAGAGATCGGGGAGTACGAGAGCGGTGCCTTTCGCCTGATGAAAGATGGGGAGGAGATAACCTACAAGAAACTCCTCTTCTCCCTCGACCCTTCTGCCGGTGCGGGCAACTGCATCGTATGGGGACGCGACGAGTTCATCCGGTACGCGGGGGAGGCGGCCCTGGATGCGATCCTCGACCGTCCCCTCGCACTCTCGTTTTCAGACGGCTCAAGGAGGCAGGCCTCTTCCAAGGCCACGCTCGCGGGGGGAGATGTGCGGTCGGCAATCCAGGAGGAGGATACCGGAGGAGTGATCATCTCTCATCTTCCCGTGAGGCTCCAGAAGCAGGCGGCCGAACAGATCGCGAAGGCCCAGGGGCAGGCAAGCCTCAGGTTCATGCCGTACTGGGTTTACTCTTACCAGAGTTCGGGGGAACAGGTATACAAGGATAACCGGGTCGCCTTCGACTCGGAAGGGAGCGGGGGGATCAACGCGATCAACGGCCTCAAGATGGAGGCTGACTGGAAAGCAATGACCGAGGGAGCCGTTCCCCGGAACGCCGAGGTGGTGCAGCCCCGCCTCACGAAAGAGGACGCGACAGAAAAGATACTCGCGGAGGTGATCGAGAGCCTCACCCGGAAGATCCGGATCCGGCAGGTGATCGGCGATGCTATCTCATACGAGGAGAAGGTGATGAGACCTGAGAGGAAGAATATCCAGATACGATTGCAGCAGGCGTTTATCCCGGTCTGGCAGGTGCGGGGCAAGAAGATCGTGGAAGTGAACGCCTACACCGGCGAAGTCCTTTCCGAACCCATGGACGAGGGAGTCGAGGTCTTCTGACAGTCGATTCCCTCATCGGGGTGCTCGGCGGAGGGCCTGCGGGCCGGATCGCAGCGATGCAGCTTGGCCTGGCTGGAAGGGAGGTCGTCCTCATCGAAAAGGGGGGACTCGGGGGCCAGTGCCTCCACCACGGCTGCATGGCAGTCTGCGCCCTGAACGATATCGCGAGGCACCTCTTCGTATCCCGGACCCTCCATTCGCTCGGAATCCTTGACCATGTCCCCGAGGTCTCGTTTTCCCGGACTATTTCCGGAATGAGAGAGGTCCAGGCAAAGATCGCCTCGGTGCTCGATGCCGAGACGAGGGGCTGCGGTGTGCAGATCAGGCAGGGAGCGACGGGCAGGGTGGATGGAAGTTCCCTGTATGTGGACGGCGTGCCTGTTGAAACAGATAAGATAGTGATCGCCACCGGATCGCTCCCCCGCATCCCGGACATTCCCGGGATCCGGCTCGGCGGAGTATACACTCCCCACACCCTTTCGTCGATGCAAAGAGTCCCGGAGCACCTCCTGATCATCGGGGGAGGGATCATGGCGGCGGAGTTTGCGTTCATCTTCAGGCAATTCGGCGCCGATGTTATGCTGGCTGCCCGGAGTACTTTTCTGAAAGGAATGCACCCGAAACTGCGGGAACTTGCGGCAAGGGACCTCGAAGGGGTGACGATCCACGAGGGATGCACGGTGAGCGGGCTTATGGGAGACGACGTGGTTACCCGCGCCGTTCTCACGACCGGAAAGGGCAGGACTGAGTTCCCCTGCGACGGGGTCTTTGTCGCGACCGGGCTGGTCCCAAACTCCTCCATGATTGCCGGGATTCGAAAGGGGCAGGACGGGCGGATAATCGTTGATCGTTCGATGGCTACCAGCAACCCTGACGTATATGCCTGCGGGGACGTGACCGGTTCCCGCTGCCTCACCCCTGTTGCACGATACGAGGGCGCAGTCGCCGCAGCCTCCATCCTTGGCCGGGACCCTCCCCCCGACTGTATTCCCATCCCGCAGTCAATGAACCTCGCGTCGGAGTACGCGTTCGTCGAAGGTGACGGGAATAGCGACGAGGTGGCGTTCGGGAGCCCTGGACCTGCCGGCCCCGGGACCTTCTGGTCGGTGCTGCAGGGGCACACGGGGATTGCGGGCATCCTTGTCTCGAAGGAGTCGGGAGAGATTGGCGGAGTATACACTGCTGGGCCCGCCGCGGGGATACTCGCCGCCTATCACTCGTTCCTGATGCGCCTTGGGGTCACCGTACATGACTTTGACCGGTTCATGGAGGTCCACCCGATGACCGACGGTGTGTACCCGCTGATGAAGTACGCCTCTTCCAGGATTCGCCGCGAGCAAGGAGGCCCGTCCTGACTTTCCGGGGTCCGGGCCGGTTCACGGGTGCAGGGACTGCTCCCACTCCCTCACCATCGCGATGAGTGCAGTGGGCCGCTCCGACGAGTGCTCCACCTCCCCGAGGAATACCTTCCCCGAGTTCCCGTCGACAGTAATGGTGGCGCCTTCCCGCAGTTCCTGCCCGCTGATGTGGCACCTCCGCCTCGCCTCGTCAATGACCAGGCTCTCGCACCCGACCACGCAGACCTTTCCCATCTGCCTTGCCACCACCGCCGCATGTGCCGTCCGGGCACCCCTTGCAGTGAGGAGGGCGATTGCCGCCCGAATCCCCGGGATGTCGTCAGGGGAGGGGGTCTCCCTGACCAGGATCACACGCCTCCCCTCCGCTTCCATCGCTTCGGCGCTCGCGCAGGTGAACGCAATCTCCCCTGATGCAACCCCGCCCGACGCGGGGATCCCTACTGCGAGGGGGTGGTCCCGTGTCCTGACACGCTGGACAGAGACTCCATCGAGGTCCACGTCCCGCAGCATCCATATGACGTCCGAGGGTGAGATGACCCCTTCCTGGCAGAGATCGACTGCGATCTTCAACGCCGCGTAGGGGGAGCGTTTTCCGCTCCTGGTCTGGAGGATATAGAGATCCCCGTTCTGGACCGTGAACTCGAGGTCCTGCATGTCCCTGTAATGTGATTCCAGCCTCCTCGCGGTCTCAACGAGTTCGGCAAAAGTCTCGGGGAGCGCCTCCTGGAATTCCCGCTGGGTACTCACCGATTGATCCCCCGAGACCACGTCTTCACCCTGTGCCCCGAATTTGAAGTCCACCAGCAGCTCGTTATTCCCTTTCCAGGGGTTCCTCGTGAAGGCAACACCCGCCCCCGAGCGGGAGCCCATGTTGCCGAACACCATCGCCTGGACTGTGACCGCGGTCCCCCGCGCCTCCCTGATGAGGTTGAGTCTCCGATAGGCCTCGGCACGGGGGCTCTCCCAGGAGAGGATGACCGCCTCTGCAGCCTGCTCCAGCTGCCGCATGGCCCCTGCGGGGAACTTCTCGCCGCTGTTCTGTGCAAATATCCGCTCGTACTCGGTGGCAAGGTCTTGCAGCGACCGGGCGTCCAGCTCGACCTCGTCCTCGACACCCTCCTGCTCCATCGCCTCGCGGAGCGCTGCATGGTAATGCGTGGGAGAGTGGTGGCATACCACCTGCCCGAAGTTCTGGATGAGCCTCCGGTACGAGTCCCACGCGAATTTCGGGTTTCCGGAAAGGGAGATAAGGCCGCGGACAGTCTCCCGCGAGAGCCCGATGTTCAGGATGGTCTCCATCACTCCCGGCATGGATACCGGGGCCCCGGAACGGACAGAGACCAGGAGCGGCCTCCTGTTGCCGCCAAACGAGAGCCCCGTTGCCCTCTCCAGGCGCGAGATCCCGGCTGCAAGGAGGTCCGGCATGTCAGGCGGCATTTGGCGTCCTGAGGAAAAGTACTCCTCGCAGAGGGTAACCCCGAGGCAGAACCCCGGGGGCACCCTGATCCCGAGGGAGGCAATGGTGGCAAGGCTCGCAGCCTTGTTGCCGAACTCTTCGGCCGGGACACTCTCGTCGAGGCCGCAGCCGAACGTGACCATCCGGGGAAAGAGCTTTGTGGGGGTCATGCCAACCTCGCCCTCATCGGTTCATCCTCTCCATGATGTCGTCCCGGATGAGGAAGGCTGCCTTCATCATGGAATTTGTAGATTCCTCGATCGTCCGGGCAAGGTCACTGTAGACCTGCATCTCCTTCCAGTCCCGCGACTCGACAAGGATGGTCTTCTGGGCGAGGCGGAGGGCATCGTCGGCCTGCCGTTCGAGTGAGAGGACATGGTCGACCGCCTGGAGGAATTCCTGCATGTCATCCCTGCTATATCCCTTGTACACATGCTGCGAGGCGATCAGGGCCTTCAGGAACTCCTGGGCGCTCCGCTCAGCAATTTCTGCCATCTCCACCAGGGACTGGTTGATCTTCCGCGAAGAGGTGACGGACGGGATGAGCGTGACGTAGAAGGATGCCTCCTCCAGGAAATCGAGCGCATCGTCAGCCGTGAAGATGAGCTGTGAATAGAACGCTGCGTTCTCTATCTTCCTGGAGAGGGTGCGCACCGCGGTGACCGCGCGGTCCGCCTCGCTCTCCCATTTCTTCGCCCTTCGTGCGCTTCTCCCTATGAATGTGACATCGTCCCCCCTCTGGATATGCTGAAGCGCCTCCCTTACCACTGTCGCGACGCTGATAGTGAGCGTGGCGTGCTCCTCGCATATCTCCATCAGGCCTTCGTGGGCCGACCGGAAGTACCGGAGCAACTCGGCCTTGATCTCATCCTGGATCAGCAAAGGTGACTTGTGCGCAAGGAGGCCGGTTGCAGAGACACGGAGCACCCACTGGAAATACTCGGTGCTCCTCTCGCGCCCGAGGATCTGGTGGAGCGGTTCGCCATACCGCATGGGGACCCGTGAGCTCATCTCCATCGCATCATAGATCATCTTCTCCCCGCCGAGGAGCAGGAAACCCATGTGCCCGAAATCGTGGTCCGCGGCCCACTTGAGGACTGCAACCGCATCCTTTGTGAGGAGGAAGTTCCTGAGCCTTTTTCTGGCGCGGTTCCAGTCGATCAGAAAGACCAGGCGCGACCCTGCGAACGAGAGGAACTGCGCCAGGTCGTCATCATCCTGCGCGGTATACGTGCCCGTGGAGAGGTGGTAGATCTTCTTCTCGAAAGTTGCTGCGCCCTTCTTCGAGAGCGTATCTGCCCACCTGACTCTCCTCCCCTCAAAGAGCCCCTGGAAAAACTGGAGCCTTGGCATGTGGATATCGGTATACGTGATGGTTACGGTGCGACCTTCGATAGTGATCACCAGCACATGGGCATCGGTCATCCCGATATCATTCTGGATGATGAGTTTAGGGCCATTCCTGGTCGCGGTGGTCCCAAGGCCGGAGTGATCGAACTTCAGGGGTGAAGTGCGGTTGACACCCGACATGAATGCCATGACGAGGTTTCGGTCCTCGTCCTCGAGGAGATATGCCATTGCCCCGTCAATGACCTCGCTTGCAAGGTCACCCTGGAGCCGGTTCAGGGCCTTGTGCATGTCCATCACCAGCAGATGGACGCTGTCGCCGTCCCCTCTCTGGCCCGCGGTCATCGCCTCGATTGCCGCCTTCCCAACGAGGTCCCCCTCTCCTGCCGGAATGGTCGCTTTGAGTGTCTCCAACCGTTCCCGGAAAGCCGAGGCTTCGGCATCATCACGCACAAGCAGGGGGGTTGCCATCTCCTGGAGATTTTCCCTCACCTCGCTGAGCAACTGGGATGCGTTGGGGATTCGAATGACCCCCTCCATCGCCATCTCTGCGTCTCCCACCACCCTGTCATAGAGTGTTGTCCCGATACCCGCAGCCTCTCTCTCCACCCTGAGGCTAGGGAAGTCTGCGTGAGGGCTCTCGGCCCTCGCCTGGGCCGCCTGGAGCAGGGTGAAGAAGTACTTGATCCGGTCATTTGCGGCAAGGGCGTTGTTCACGAGCGTCGGAAGGATCAGCCCTTCCTCACCGAGCTCTCCGATTATCTCTTTCTTGGCGGGCATCCAAATCCCTTCCCCTTCCCCCGTCCTCCGGGCAGGACCAGGGGTTTCTCTCCATGCACACTACGATAGTATCACTGTCTTTTCAGCCCGCCGGGATAAAGGCCTTTTCCACGTGCCACTATTGAGAATCAGGAGATCAAAATAAACGCAGCATGCGTCCTCGCACTATCTCCTCCTCTGTACGATGGCAAGCGTTCACCTCAAAGAGTGAGGGGGGGGGTAATTATGCGGGGGCAGGGTCATCTCCCACATAAGGAACGAGGATGAATGATTATCAGGTGAGGCAGGGTGGGCGGTGACAGTCCCGTTCCGCACCCGCGCAGGGAGGAGAGCCCCCAACATTCACCTGGCGGGAATCCCCTCCGCATGATGCAATATGCGTAACACCCTGCGTGATGGGTCATCCCCCGGGATAAAAAGAAGTGATTCAGTCGGGGGGAGGGCACCATGCGCAACATGGCAGCAGTAACTATTGGAGGGCTTCGTTCCCTTCCCCGGCATGACAGAGTTCTCCGATTATTTCAAGCAGCACCTTTGGCAGCACCGGTTTGCGGATGATCCTCGTAACCAGTCCTGCATACTTCTCCCTGTCTTGGGGGGATACGTCCCATGCAGAGAGGATGATGACCGGGATGCTGCGGTGAGGGTCGAGTGTCTTCCAACGGTCAAGGAACTGGAGCCCGGTGATAGGGGTCATCATGAGGTCGAGGATGATCACGCAGGGGTTCTGGGACGGGAGATTCTTGAGCGCATGCATGGGATCGGTATAGGAAAAGACTGAATACCCTCCCCGCTCGAACGTGAGGGCGAATATCTCGACGATGTAGGGATCGTCATCGATGATTGCTATGGCGGTCATGGATGCTTCCTTTGTTCGTTAGCTGATGGGGAAACGACATGCTTTCTCCATGGCACTGATCTTCTCTCTTCCTCCGGTGATCGAAAGATTCGTTCGTGGCGCTCAAGGAAACTCCGGACCTTCTTTGACTCGAGGTAACCCTTGTCAAGTTGGTCCACGATCTCGTTGACCTTCATGCAAAGGTCAATGACCTTCTCGCCGCCGGGGTCATCAATAAGGCTTGCATAGCCAACAATCCCCTGCAATGGATTCCGGATGTGATCATTGAGGGTCGCAAGCTGCTCGAGGATACGGGAGATCTGCTCAAACGCCACCTTCTCCCGGTCACTTGCCCTCATATACCCAATCACAAATGAGATCTCCTGGGCCATCTGCTGGAACAAGGTCTTCTCAGATGCATCAGGGATGAGATGGCCGGGCAGCACAGCCGAGATCACGCCCAGGATACGGGTATCGCTGTAAAGGCGCGTTGTGAGGATGTGCTCCCCTCCCTGTTCATTTCTCCAGGGACACCGGCTGCAGGTCTCGGTCTCATTGTCAAATACCATGACTCCCTCCCCCCGGATTGATACCCTGATACAGGGTGGGAGGGCATCGGTTCCTGATGGCTGTTTATCGAATCTGCATGTGTTTCCAGATGCAGATTGTGACTGAATTGCCCCCTGTTCGTCCAGCGTGCCTATCCAGAACCCGCGGTAAGCACCGGTTACCGACAGGATGCGGCTGATGATGGCGAGCAGGTCTGCCTCTGTTTTTGCAACAACGAGTGCCCGAGTGCCCGCCGTGGTGATCTGAAGCGCCCGGTTCTTCAGGTAGAGCTCCCTGTTGGTCGCCTCGAGGTCGTCTGTCCGCTTCTTCACGAGCTCATCGAGGTGCTCGTTCAATGCACGCAGCCTCTCCTCGGCCTCTATCATGGAGGTCACATCATAAAGTGAGCCCTGGATGAAAAGGGGTGTATCCCTGTCATCGACCACATTCTGAATGAACGCGCGTATCCAGCGTACCGAGCCCTGCTGGTGAAAAATCCTGAACTGGAACTCGCGGGTGTATCCAGGATTGGTTGCTGCCGTCTGCATCTCTTTGCCGTATGTATGGCGGTCATCGGGGTGAATGAGGGCATTCCATGAGGGTTTTCCTGCCTTGATCTCCTCCTCTGTATACCCGGTGATGGCTGAGAGCGCCCCATGAAAAAAGACCGGATTAAGGTCAAGCGAGAGCCGGAACGCAACCCCCTGGAAGTGCTCGACAAAGAGCCGGTAACGCTGCTCGCTCTCCCGGAGCGTCCGGTCAAGGGAATGACGGTAGACCGCGATCTCGATGGCAATATACATTTCCTGCTCATTGAAAGGCTTCAGGAGGTAGCCATATGGCCCGGTCTGCCGGACCTGTTCGACGATCTGGGCCTCCGAATACGCGGTCAGGAAGATGATAGGGATGTCAAGGCGCGAGCGTATCTCATCAGCTGCCTGGATGCCGGTCATCGCACCGGCGAGGAAGATATCCATCAGGATAAGGTCCGGCCTCTCCTGTTCCGCGAGCCGGATGGCCTCTTCCCCGGATTGTGCAATCCCTGCAACGGTGTATCCGAATCCCTCAAGGGTCAACTTCAGGTCCTGTGCAACGAGCTGTTCGTCTTCCGTGATCAGGATCGTGGTCATGCCGTGTACCTCTGCCCTGTATGGGTTCTGCAAGTGGTAACATTGATGTTCCCCACGCACGGTGGATAGCTATCCCCTGCTGGACCGGAACCACCCTGATTTACAGCGGATATGAATGTCAGATGGGCTGCCCTCCTGCTGATCTCGTTTCCGCTGCGACGTAGAGGCTGACCGCCCCCCCTATGATGTTGACTGCGATCTTCATCGCTTCCACCTCTTCTCCAAGGAACTCGCGTTCTTTGCCAGATGCAAAGAGTGCGAGGCCCCAGATCTGGTCATGCGCAAAGACCGGCAGGACTATTCCGGCGCGGATGGTGAGACTCTCCAGCAGGGTGCGTTCGCTGGCGGGGAGTGCAGCGGGGTGTATCATGACCGGTTTTCCGGCCTTCATCTCCTGCAGCGACCCCGCAAGACCGATCTCTGATAAGGAAATTTCCAGGTCTCCCTTCTCCTTGGCACGGAACGGTATCACTCCCATGGACCACTCGCTTATCATATCCAGGTTCTCAAGGCTATCATCACCCTCCCTGAACCGGAAGATCGCCGCCCGGTCAAGGTCCATTGCGATCGCGATCTGTTCAAGGATGGGGTGAAAGTCATATCCCCACCTCTCCGGAGCGCCCTGGAGCATGATCCGGTGGGTATCCGAGAACTGCCGGAGGAACCATTCCACTCCGAACCCGAGCGCAAGGAGGATGGCATCCCGTTTCCTGATCTCGTACTCCATGCGGTGCTTGAAGAGGGCGATCTCGATGTTGGACTGGACCTCGCGCTCGTTGAAGGGCTTGACAATGTACCCGTACGGCTCGGTCAGTTTCGCCCGCTCGAGTAAATTTGAGTCTGCATATGCCGTGACATAGATGACGGGCATATCATAACTCCTGCGGATGTGCGCTGCGGCCTGGATCCCGTCCATGCTGCCGGCAAGCATGATGTCCATCAGGATGAGGTCTGGTCGCTCTGATCCAGCCAGTTCGATAGCCTTCTCCCCACTGTTGGCGATGCCCGCCACCTCGTAGCCAAGGGTCTCGAGGGTCATCCTGAGGTCCTCTGCGACGATCTGTTCATCCTCTACCACCAGAATCCGCCTTGCCTTCATGTTTCTTCTCTTCTCCTTGCCGCGGGGATTATTATGCAATACTTAGTCCCCCTCTCTACGCTCACCCGTTCGATCCTGCCATTGATCTGCCTCACCAGCGTCGGAACCAGGTAGAGCCCGAGCGTTGGTGCGGTACTCCAGTCGAAATTGGGGGGGATCCCGATGCCGTCGTCGTCAACAGACACCACGATATCCCCGTTTTCGGACTTCCCGCGGATGGTCACGTTCCCTTTCATCTCACCGGGGAATGCATGCTTCAGGGAGTTTGAGACCAGCTCGTTTACAACCAGGCCGAGGGGGATGGCGATATTGATATCTGTCAGGATAGGATCCAATTCCATACGTAAAGTTATTTTCCGTCCGATGTCTCCATGGGAGGAGATGAGTTGCGTGCCAAGCGAGTGGAGGTACGAAGATAGGTTGATCCTCGAGAGGTCTTCTGACTGGTAGAGCTTCTCGTGGACAAGCGACATCGTCCTCACCCGATCCTGCGCCTCCAGGAGGAGCTCTTTTAACCTTGGGTCGTCAGCCTTCCGCATCTGGAGGTTCATCAGGCTGATGATGATCTGGAGATTGTTCTTGACCCGGTGATGGACCTCCCGCAGGAGCACCACTTTCTCCTTGAGTGACGCGTTCAGGGCTTCGGTGCGGGCAATCACCTGCTGCTCCAGTTCTTCTGTAAAGTGCTTCTGTAATTCCTCTGCCTTTTTTCGACTGGTAATGTCCGTGAGCAGGGAGAAGGCTCCGACGATCTCCCCGTTCTTGATGATCGGGCTCGTGGATGCGCTCACCCATATGGTGGATCCGTCCTTCCGGATGAACTGCTGCTCAAAGCGTTCGCTTTTACCAGCCAAACGCTCGCGGACACGCTTCAAATGGACTTCCCTATAGGATGCCGGCATGAATTCAATAACCTGTCTCCCGAGCATCTCCTCAGGGGAATATCCAAGCATCTCTCCGAGGTGGGGATTGACGAAGGTCGTCCGGTAGTCCCGGTCGACCATCCAGACCCCCTCGTCTGCCTTCTCGATCAGGAGTCTATACTTCTCCTCGCTTGCCCGGAGTGCTTCCTGAAGGGCCTTTTGATCGCTTACGTCCCTGACAATGGCGAGCACTTCATCCTGGTTGAGCGCAACCATGCGTGCCTCATAATGGCGGATTCCAACGGGTAGAGAGAGATCATATTCACACTTCTGGAGTTGCCCTGTGTCGATCGCCCTGTCGATAGTATGAAGAATCATTTCTGTGGTATCCTGCCGGAAACCGGTATCCCTGATGTTCTTCCCGCGGATTTGATCCACAGGAAGTGCGAGCATGGCCTCGTCAGGGACCTTGAAATCACGGTATTCCCCGTCGCGAGAGATGATGAACATCAGGTCAGGGATTGCTTCAAGGAGGAGGGTATTTCGCAGTTCGCTCTTTCGCAGGGCTTCTTCTGCCTTTTTCCGACTTGTAATGTCGAAATAGGTGCCCAGAACTCCCATCACCTCCCCTTTTTCATCAAGAAGGGGAATTTTATTCGTAAGAAGCCACCGCATCTCTCCGGTGGAATCTTTGAGTGGCTCTTCAAAGAGGATCTTGGGTTGGTTCTGCTCGATTACGGCACGATCGTCGGCACGGTAAAATTCCGCCAAATCGCGCCAGGCCATTGCGTAGTCGTCCTTGCCGATGATATCTTCAGGCTTTTGATACCCCGCATCACGTGCAAATGCGGCATTGCAGCCAAGGTATACAAGATTCTTGTCTTTCCAAAAGACCCTGGCCGTGATGGTATTCAGGATATTCTCAAGCAGTCGCCGGGATTCCCTGAGAGCGTATTCTGCTTCTTTCTGTGAGGTGATCTCTGAGATAACTCCCCTCACGGCCGTGCAGGTTCCTCCCTCAACGACAGGAGAGACGGATATATTCACCCATCTCACATTCCCCTTCTTATCTACAATCCTGACCTGGTACGATTCGCGTTTCCCTCTGTTGCTGCTCGATTTGACATTCTCCACCTCATCGGGGTTCATTTCATAAATAAACTCCTCGATTCTCCTGCCCTGGACTTCACTGGAGAGATACCCAAATATCTTCTCGACTACCGGGCTTATGTAGGTGATAATCCCCTCCCGGTCCCGAAGGTAAATGACCTCGTCGATGTTCTCCACTAGGTCCCGGTACCTTTTTTCGCTTGCTTCCAGTTTTTCCTCTGCCTTTGCCCGGTCCGTGATGTCGATACCGATGGCGATGAAACGTCTGGGATCTTCAGTTTCAAGGGAAAGTGCCTTGGTATTCCAGAGCATGACCTTCCGGGAGCCGTCCTTGCAGGTGATGGTAGTCTTCAGGTTCTCTAGGTAGCGGTTTTTCCTAATGATATCCGTAATCCGGGTGGTGATCTCTCTCCTGTATTCCCTTTCGGGATAAAGACGCTTCCAGATATCGGCGCTTCCCTTCACTTCCGCTGCGGAATACCCGCTCATTCCCTCTGCGGCCGTATTCCACTCGAGGATAGTGCCTCTGTTATCGAGGACCATCATCCAGACGTTTGCGTTCTCTATAATACTCGTCTGGATCTCGAGGCTTTGTTTCAGTTCTTCCCTTGCCTGGACGAGATGTTCTGACAGGTATACGACGAGCACGCCAATACCGATGAACACAACAACCCTGATGATGGCACTATCAATGACCATCCACTGGCCCCAGTCATACGCCGCTACAAGTGCAAGGTACGCCGCACTCAACAGGATTATCCCCAACAATCCCCACCGGCGATAATGATATGCGAGAAGGACAATGGGGATATAGTAGAGGTGCATGAAGACGATGGTAATGCCATGGGACAGGCAGTAAACGGTTAAAAGAAGGACTGATCCGGAGAGTGCCACGATCAGCGCTTTCCACATGCCTTCCGTCAGCGCAAACCCGTAACGGGGAGTGCCTTCCATCTTTGATGGTCCCACTCCTTTCCCCTGTTTCTGGGGATTGGAAAGGTCGGGATATCGTCTCATTCCTTCACCTTCAGCACCATGGTAAATGCCGTCCCTTCGGTCCGGTCAAGGTCAATCGTCCCGTCCAGCTGGTTGACAAGGGAAATGACAAGGCGAAGTCCCAGTGACTGGGCATTCCGCCAGTCCAGGTCTCCAGGAATGCCAATACCCGTGTCCTTGACCGCGAGAGTAATGGTATCGCCATCCCGGTTCGCAGAGATGGAGAGCACCCCTCCCCTGCCTGGCGGAAAGGCATGCTTGAGGGCATTGGAGACGAGTTCGTTGATGATGAGGCCGAGCGGAATCGCGGTATTGATGGGGAGCGTGATCTTCCTGATTTCGGTCTTCAGGGCTACTTTCCGGGAATCGGTCTCGTAGAAGGCAAAGAGGTTGGAGGTGAGGAACCTGACATACTCTGCGAGATCGATATCCGAGAGACTCTCTGACTTGTAGAGTTTCTCGTGGACGAGCGCCATGGCACGCACCCGGTTCTGCGTCTCGGCCATGACCTGTCTCATCTTCGGATCCTCTATCTGGCGGAGCTGGAGGTTCGAGAGGCTGATGATGATCTGAAGGTTGTTCTTGACACGGTGGTGCACCTCCCGGAGGAGTAGTATCTTCTCGTTCAGCGCAAGCTTGAGTTGATTCTCTGTCTCCTTCCTTTGTACAATTTCAGTCTTCAGTGCCACGTTCGCATCTTCAAGAGCCCTCGTCCGCTCTTCGACCTTCTGTTCGAGGACCGTGTTCAGTGACCGGATCTCTGCTTCCATCATCTTCCGTTCGGTGATGTCGCTTGCAAACCCGAGCAACTCCTCGCTATTGATCCTCACTGCCTTGACGAGCCAGTACCGCACCTCGCCATCTTTTGTGACAAACCTTAACTCCTCCGTTGCTTCCCCCTCTCCTTTCACTTGCCGGAAATGCTCGAATGCAAGGGGATGATCGGCGGGGGGTATGAGGTCCCGTATATTCTTTTCAAGGAGTTCATCCCGTGTGTATCCTGTTATCTCGCAGGCCGCCCGGTTTACCATTAGGTAATTACCTCTTTCATCTGCGACAAAGATCCCGTCAGGTGCGTGCTCGATGTAGTTCCTGAATCTTGCCTCGCTCCTGCGAAGGGCTTCTCCAGCTGCTTTCTGCTCGGTGACATCCCTTGCGATGGTCGAGACCCCGATGAGATCCCCCGCCGCTCCTCTGATCGGTGAGGAGGTGAGCGCCACGTCGATGAGCCTGCCGTCTTTTGTCCTCCGCTGCCCTTCCCACTGGACCACCGCTTCGCCATTACGGATCCTATCAATCATCTCACGCGAACTCTCGACTTGGCCGTGAGGAACGATGAATGATATGTGCTGGCCGATTGCCTCTTCGGCAGAGTATCCGTATATCCTCTCCGCCCCGGCGTTCCAGCTCGTGATCACCCCCTCGAGTGACTTGCCAATAACCGCATCATTGGAGTGCTCGATGATGGCAGAGAGGTAGGAAAGATGCGCCTCTGACTTCTTCTTCTCCGTGATATCTTCAAAGAGAGCAATGAAGTATCCCTTCTCCGGGCTCGAGACAGAGATATGCAGCCAGATTTCGAGAGGGGAGAAGTAGATGTCAAAGGTCTCAGGTCTCCCCGTAGAGGCAACCCTGCCATAGATCTCGAATAATTCCGGGGTCTGTTCTTGTATGCCAGGGATTGCATCTCTGACACGTCTGCCCACAATGTCCTTGAGGCCGGTCAGCCTGTAGAAGGCAGGGTTGACTTCCAGGTATTCCCAGTCTACAGGCTGGCCACTCGCATCGTAGATCATCCTGCAATAGGCAACGCCCTCGAACATCGAGGCAAAAAGCCGCCGGTACTTCTCCTCGCTCTTTTCCAGTGTCTCTTCCTTCTTTTTAAGGTCACGCCAGAGGAGATCGAATGGCCGCTTCTGGCCGATGGAGAGAAATGCCAGGTACCAGAGGTAGACAGCAACGAGCCGGAGGAGGTGGCCGAGCATGTTGGCAAACCCGTACACGCTCACGTAGGTGGTGAACGAGATTTCCGCTCCGATAGTGAAGGCATTTGCGAGCATCAGGCATGCGAGCACATCGGGCTCGAACCGTTCACGAATCCGGTACAGGAGGACGATGGATACGATGAGCATGGCAGAAATGGCATACTCGCTGTAGATCTTGAACGGCGTGAGGCCCTGCCCCTCAATGAAACAGTGCGGGAATACCCCGGAGAAGATCGCAGCGAGGAGCATGACAAAGACTGCGCCAAAAGCGGCAAAGACCTGAGGGAGCCTGACGTTCCTGCCACTTAAGAGTGGTGCGGCAAGGAGAGAAGACGCCTGGAGATACCGGGCCGCGATCCAAAGCTGGGTGGGGAGATCAGCACCTCCGAACGAGAAGACGCCCATGCCCTTGTATGCCAGGGTGTGGAGAAGGTCGATGCCCCCCGAGAAGAGGAATCCCACACCGATGACGAGAAAGAATGCATCGTCAATATACTCCCGGCCGTTCCAGACAAGAATAAAGATTGAGAAGGAGATGACCAGGGTAAAGATCTCAACGATACTGTGGAAAAATAGGTAGTTGTAGGTGCTGCTGATGGCAAGGAAAGCAAGGACAGCAGCCATCCCCGCGACATGGACTACTATCTTTCCTACACGTGTCTTGAGTCCCGGAATCGACGGTCCACCGGGTGCTCTACCCGCACCGTGTTCTTCTGCTGTCATTCACTCCTTCTCCTGCAGCACCATCGAGAACACTGTCCCAACACTCCGGTCGAGTTCGATGCTCCCGTTCAGCTGCGATACCAGGGAGTTGACAAGCCGGAGTCCGAGCGTCGGGGTGTTCTTCCAGTCTAAACCATCAGGGATACCCACCCCGGTGTCGCGGTATTCAACGTGCAGGGTATGACCCTCCCGCCGGACGCGTATCGAGACTGTCCCGCGTCTTTTCTCGGGGAACCCGTACTTGAGGGAGTTCGAGATAAGTTCATTCATGATCAACCCGAAGGGGATCGCCGTGTTGATGTCGACTACTATCCCTTCAAGATCGGTAGAAAATGTGATCCCGCGGCTGGTCGCCCCGTAGAACTGGAAGAGTCCCTTTCCAAGGTACCTGAGATATTCATCGAGGTCTATCTGCGAGAGGTTCTCGGTCTGGTAGAGCTTCTCATGGACGAGCGCCATGGCCCGGACCCTGTTCTGGCTCTCGCGTATCGCAGCAAGCGTCCCTTCATCGGTGATGTACCGCGCCTGGAGGTTCAAGAGGCTCACGATGATCTGGAGGTTGTTCTTGACCCTGTGATGCACCTCGCGTAGAAGCGTGAGCTTCTCATCAAGTGAGGTGCGGAGCTTCTCTTCGGCTGCTTTGCGGTGTTCTATCTCTTTGTGCAGGGCCCGGTTCGCCTCCTCGAGTTCGCGGGTCCGCTCAATCACTCGCTGCTCGAGTACTGTGTTTAAAGCTCTTACCTCGGATTCCATCATCTTGAGGTTCGTGATATTGTGCGAGAGCCCGATGATCCTGGTGGTCCTGCCAACAGGGTCTTTCAATGGGACGAGCGTTGTCGAATAATACTGCCGCCCCTCCGGGCGTTCCCAAGTCTCTTCGTAATGCAGGGGAGACCCCCGTTCTGCACATTCATAGTACCTGGAGGAGAGATAGCGGGAGGTGTCTTCTGGAAAGATATCATTTAGTAATTTCCCAGAAGCCGATGCATTTGATATTCCCATGTCCTGCTCGGACACAGGGTTCATGTAGAGCATCCTGAAGTGACCCTCCACTGTTACCTCCAAGACGAATATACTGTCTGGGGAGTGGGTGATTACTTCCTCGAACCGTCTTTCTGCTTCCCGGAGCTGCTCTTCCGCTGCTTTTATGGAGGTGATATCTACGACCATACCGGTGACAACTATCGTACTACCGACAGGGTCCCTTGAGGTAATTCCTCCGCTGTCATGGAACCATCTCCACTCATTCCCCGACGTCCGGATACGGTACTCCACGTCATAGCGGGGAGCTCTCCCTTCTAGGTGGTCACGCATGGCGTTCATCGTGCGCTCGTAGTCATCGGGGTGCAGGAGGGCACAGAAGTCCTGGTAGGTCAAAAACTGCTCCGGGGAATAACCAAGTATCGTCGCTTTCCGGTCATGAAACCGGACCGCCCCGGAAGGAAGCTCCATCTCCCACCAGGCGATGTTTCCCATCTCCATAGCCTTTTCAAGACGATCCTGGTTCTTCTTCTGTTCCTCCTCGATTCGCTTCCGCTCCGTTATGTCAATGCTGATGCCGTCGTGGCGGATAATCCTCCCGTCTGTATTCCGGACAGGTTTTGCAGAGAACGAGACCCAGACGGTGCTGCCATCCTTATGTATACAGGGGACTTCGAAATTTTTCAGGATCCCCTCTTCATACATCTTCCGTGCTGCTTCCTTTCGCATTCCGGGGTCGCGGTAGATCTGGGTGTCAATGCTGGTGATGGAGCGAATGAGTTCATCACCGGTCTCATACCCGAGAATCTGCGCAGCCCTGTCATTTGCGGTGATGAACTTCCCTTCAGGCGTGACCTGATAGATCCCGACCGCCGCATTCTCGAAGATACTCCGGTATTTCTCCTCGCTTGCCTTAAGTGCCTCTTCAGCCTGTTTTTTCTCCGTCACATCATCGTAAATGGCAACAATCTCCCCGGAAGGGAGACGGGAGACGAAATTATCTCGCCAGCCGGAGATCCGTTCGTCCCTGTAGAACGATACAGGGTAGTCGATTGGCACCCCGGTCCTCCACACCTCCTGGAAGACATCAAAAAGTCCGAATTCCTTGACCCCAGGGAAGGCTTCCAGAACACTGCGACCAATAACCTCGTCTTTTTTCACCTTCTCTATCCGTTCTACCGCGGGATTGATCTCCTTGATGATGAAGTCCTCCCCGTTCCTGACTGCCTCATAGATCACAACTCCCGCGTGTATATGCAGGAAGAGGTTCCGGAAACGCTCTTCGTTCTCGCGGAGTGCTTCTTCAGCCTCCTTCTGTGCCGTAATATCGCGGCCAACTGACTGGTATTCTTTCACGTTGCCGGAATCGTCAAATATTGCCCGGTCGCTCCATTGCTGCCACCGCACGGTGCCGTCCGGCATGACAATCCGGTGTTCGGATGATGTGGCGGGGTGGTCGGGAGTCAAAGAATTGAAGATATCGCGGACTTTCCTCCGATCTTGTGGGAAGATATCAGGCTTGAAGATCTTCCCGATCAACTCTTCGCGGGCCTTTCCAAAGTATCGGGCATAGGCATCGTTTACAAAGACATAGATACCATCCGGCCTGAACCGGCAGATGAACTCAGTCTGGTCTTCAAGGATTGCGTGATAGCGTTGCTCGCTCTCCCGGAGTGCATCAACCATCCGGAGCCGCTCGGTGAGATCGAGCATTGCTCCGACCATCCGGATTGCAGCTCCCTTCCCGTCCCTGATGACGTATCCCCGGTCGAAGACCTGTGCGTACGATCCATCCGCCCTGCGGAACCGGTACTCGTCGGACCAGACATTCTCCCCCTTATCGATAGCTGCATGGATGCCACCGACGACCCGCTCCCTGTCACCAGGATGTATTTTTTGGTACCACGATGTGATCCGTGGCTCCTCCTCATCGGGCGGATAACCGAACACGGTGCGGATTCCCTCGTTCCACCAGAGATCATCTGTGACGAGATCCCAGTCCCATATGGTATCGTTGGTAGCTTTCGAGACAAGGGTAAACCGTTCGTTGGATTCCCTGACTTTTGCTTCTGCATCTTTCAGGGCAGTGATGTCCCTGACGACGCTGACCGATCCGATGATGGTGCCGGAAGTATCCTTTACAGGTGAGGAGCTGACCTGGCGATACCGGAGTTCTCCTGAGCTCGGGCTGCGAATGATCTCCTCCATGCCAGTAATCAGTTCCCCGGCAAGGGCACGCAGGGGCGGTGCCTCAC
>JAKPPB010000116.1 GCA_029547605.1 Methanobacteriota archaeon
TACAACGTGGTTATCCATGCTCGAGGACGAATATCAGCTCGAATATTTCAAAATCCAGGGGATGACCCGCAAGGTATGCACCCGGTGCGGTGCAGCATTCTGGACCAGGAATCCAGATCAGGAGATCTGTGGCGATGCCCCCTGCGAGACCTACAATTTCATCGGCAACCCTGTGTTCAGGAGACACACGGTCGACGAGATGAGGGAGGCTTACCTCTCGTTCTTTGAGCAGAACCACCACACCCGGATCAACCGGTATCCTGTCGTTGCCCGGTGGCGGGACGACATTTACCTGACGATCGCCTCAATTGCTGATTTCCAGCCCTGGGTGACCAGCGGCGTGGTACCCCCACCCGCAAATCCCCTCACCATCTCGCAACCCTGCATCAGGTTAAACGACTTCGACTCGGTCGGACGTTCCGGGAGGCACCTCACCCTCTTCGAGATGATGGCGCACCATGCCTTCAACTCGGATTTCGAGGAGGTCTACTGGAAGGACAGGACCGTCGAACTCTGCGAGCAGTTCCTCTCGTCAATCGGGGGGAACCTTGAGCAGGTAACCTACAAGGAGCACCCGTGGATCGGCGGGGGAAATGCAGGCCCGAGCCTCGAGGTGCTGATTGGCGGTCTGGAAGTTGCCACCCTCGTCTTCATGAACCTGGGAAAACAGAACACCGGGAAACCACCGGTTAACCTCGATGGGCAGCTCTACTACCCAATGAAGAACTGGATCGT
Source organism: Methanobacteriota archaeon (assembly GCA_029547605.1). GTDB lineage: Archaea > Halobacteriota > Methanomicrobia > Methanomicrobiales > Methanospirillaceae > Methanolinea_A. Next base: position 736 of record JAKPPB010000116.1, read on the forward strand.
GGATACCGGGTACGGTCTTGAACGGCTCGTCTGGGCTTCCCGGGGATCCCCGACCATCTACGACGCGGTCTTCCCTGAGATGGTCAGCAGGGTGATGGAATCGGCAGGGCTTGAACACTTCCTCGATAACCAGGAATATACAAAGATCCTCTCCCTCAATGCGAAATTTGCCGGCGTCATGGACATCTCTGGTACCAACCTGTACCAGCTCAGGAAGAAGGTCGCTACCGCCATCGACGTCCCGATCGAGAAACTCGACCGGATGATCACCCCCATCGAGAAGGTATATGCCGTCGTCGATCATTCCCGGTGCCTTGCCTACATGCTCGGCGACTGCATCGTACCATCGAACGTGAGGGAAGGATATCTCGCCCGTCTGGTGCTCCGGAGGACCCTTCGCATGATGAACGATCTCGGGATAAGGGACAACCTTGCCGACCTTATCGAGCAGCAGATGCGGATCGCGGGCACCGGATCGTTCGAACAGGATATTCTCATCGTACGGGAAATCGTTGAACGTGAGGTGGAGAAATACAATGCAACGCTTCAGCGAGGGACCAAGATCGTCCAGAAGGTCGCCCGCACCTATAAGGCTAAGCGGGAGCGCCTCCCCCTCAAGGAGATCATTACCCTGTACGACTCGCACGGCATCCCTCCTGAAATTACCAGGGACGTGGCAGTTGCTGAGGGTGCAGTCGTCGAACTGCCTGACAACTTCTACTCACTTATCGCTGACCTCCACTCGGAGTCAGGGGAGAACCAGGGCGATGATCCCTTTGCACGGTTCAGAGACCGAATCGGGAGCCTCCCGACGACCCGGAAGCTCTTCTACGAGCAGCCCTGCAGCATGGAGTTCGATGCCATGGTCATCGACTTCTTTGAGGGATATGTCGTCATGGATCAGACCCTCTTCTACCCTGAGGGGGGTGGCCAACCCGCCGATACCGGCATGCTGATCGG
>JAKPPB010000118.1 GCA_029547605.1 Methanobacteriota archaeon
GTTCTGATATCGCCTGTGCAGGGCTGATTACCGGCAAAGTCGGTCAGCCCCGGGGGGAACTGCAGGGTCAGTACAGTACCAGGGTCCATCTTCCCTGCCAGGGTCACAAGAAGGGTGCGGTCGGCGGGGTCTCCTGACAATGCAGGCATGGTCTCAACGCCGTCGGCCAGCCATGGCCCGGATTCTCCGGGAATAACCGTTTCGTCAAAAAGCACTGCCACCACCTCTTCTGACAGGGGCCAGGCAGCGATTACCGAAGGGCATCTCGTGTCTGCAACAGTGGTGACGGTTGAATTTACCCTTCCCGGTGTGCCTCCTGAAGGATCCGTAGAGGGACTCCAGGCATCAGGCTCGTGGAACGGATTGTCAGTGTCGGAAAGTTCTGCTGACCAGCCTCCGCCGGAGCGGGGTCCGTCACCCAGGAACTCCGGGCTGTAGCTGACCGAATGTATCAGTGAGCCGTCAGGGGTACGCAGGGATATCAGCTCCCCGGCGTCATTCAGAGTAGGGAATGATTTCACAGCCATGACCCTCCCAAACGGAAGAAGGTAAGTCCTGCTTCCGGTGGAACAGAGTATGATCCACTCTCCGGGAGCTATCAGACCATCAGAAAGATACGCCGTATCTTTATCTGCAATAAGCATGATCCCCTTAAGCCCGAGGGTATCGCTGCTCCGGTTGAATATCTCGAGATACTCACGTTCAGGCAGGCCTCGCGACGGGGTGGGATCTGCCATTATCTCCGAAATGACAATATCGCCTGTGGCCGGGAAGGGAAAGGCATCATTGCCGGTCTGTGCCGTAACAGACAGATATAATGGCAATAGCGGCAACAGTATAATCTTTTTCATGCAGCGGGACTAAAAAAGGATTAAATTTGTCGCACTTTTCTCTTTATAAAGTTAGTATATTTTTTAAAAACAGAAAAAATGAAAGTAGCAGTTGTCGGCGTAACCGGGATGGTTGGCAAAATTATGCTGAAAGTTCTCGAAGAGAGACAATTTCCGGTTGACAGGCTTCTTCCTGCAGCATCAGAGCGTTCAGTGGGCAAGGAGGTGATATTCAGGGGTAAACCGGCAAGGGTGGTGAGCGTGATGGAAGCTGTCGAGGCTGTTCCTGATGTGGCACTATTCTCCGCCGGTGCATCGGTTTCAAAAGAGTGGGCTCCTGTCTTCGCCAAAAACGGCGTTATGGTAATTGACAACTCCTCCGCATGGAGAATGGAGAAGGAAATACCTCTGGTGGTACCCGAAATAAATGCTGCTGCAATCACTTCCGAAACCCGCATCATTGCCAATCCCAATTGCTCAACCATACAGTTGCTGATGGCCATCGCACCCCTTCACAAGGAGTACCGCATAAGGAGGCTTGTGATCTCAACCTACCAGTCAGTGACCGGCACCGGCATCAGAGCCAGAACACAGCTTGAAAACGAGAGACGCGGATTGGGCGGAGAAATGGCATACCCCTACCCCATCGACCTTAACTGCATTCCGCAGTGCGACAGCTTCCTTGACAACGGTTACACAAAGGAGGAGATGAAGCTGGAGAACGAGACACGCAAGATACTGGATGATGAAGAGATACGGATCACGGCCACGGCTGTGAGAGTTCCGGTGACGGGAGGGCATTCAGAGTCTGTCAATATTGAGTTTGCCCGCGAATTTGACCTTGACAGGGTGAGAGCGCTGCTTGCCTCAACCAGCGGTGTGG
>JAKPPB010000119.1 GCA_029547605.1 Methanobacteriota archaeon
ATTGCGTATTGTATCGCGGGTGTATCGTGAGTCCATGAGCCATTATATTTTGATTTTTTTTAAAATAACGTTTTGGAATAAATTATGCTCTTATGTGAAATAAAATTGCAAAATCACCGCAAATATGCAGGATTCCATACCTGGTTGCCTGCATATCACTGCACCTGTGGGCGGGAATGGCCAGGCAGTGCCTGCTGGCGCCGGATGGGCATGGGAGTTCGGGAGACCCGCCCAATAAAAAAACAAGAATCACGCAATCCGGAACAGGTCCGGGGCATGAGAATGATAGGGGCAGATTCTCTCGAAAAACACGAGACGATATAGGATCTGCTGGATGGGTCAGGACCGGCGTATGGGGGGAGGGAGACATCGTGGGGGATTCCTCTTCCACGGGCCATCTCCCCATCCCGATAATAGAGAAATTATATGATACCCGGTAAAAGAAATAAGAATGACAACCAGGTGATGGAGTTCACCATACAACCGCAGGCCGTGCTGATAACTCCTACCCGTTCCGGTCAGATGACCGCTGATTACTCACATGACAGGAGGAGTTTCATGCCCGAACGAATAATCACACACTCCCCCGGTGCCTCTCCTGATGCTTCAGGATCGCACGACCACTCATCTTCCCCTGTTCCGGACTCTTCCCCCCGGGACCTCCCCTCCCTCATGAACAGGGGGATCGCCGTCATATCCGGTCTTGGCACGGCGATGGCCCCCCAGGCCCAGGCTCTCACTGGCCTCCGGGACCGGCTCGCAGAGGGCAGGTTCCAGCTGGCCGTCCTCGGGCAGTTCAAGCGTGGGAAGAGCACGCTCCTGAATGCACTCCTGGGAGAGGACATCCTCCCTAGCTCCGTCATCCCGCTCACTGCCATCCCGACCTTCATCCGGTACGGACGGGAGCGCTCCATCCACGTCCATTTCCAGGACAAGCGAAAGGAAGAGATCCCTCCATCGGCTGACGTCAACTGGATGAGCAGGACGCTCCTCGGGTATGTGTCAGAGGAGGTCAACCCGAAGAATGTGAAAGGGGTCTCCTACGTCGAGATCACCCACCCCTCTCCCATTCTGAGAGATGTCGTCCTCATCGACACTCCCGGGATCGGGTCGACCCACCGCCACAACACCGAGATGACCCTCAATTTCCTCCCCCAGTGCGATGCGGCGCTCTTCCTGGTCTCGGCCGACCCGCCCATCACGGAAGTCGAGGTGGAGTTCCTCCGGCAGGTCAGGGAGAAGGTTGCGAGGGTCTTCTTTGTCCTGAATAAGATCGACTACCTCTCGGACCGCGAGCGCGAGACTGCACTCGAGTTCCTTGGAAAGGTCCTCGCAGAACGCATCGGGATCGTGCCCGACGGCAGGATCTTCCCTGTCTCGGCCAGGCAGGCACTCGCCGCAAAGGAGAAGGGGGATGCCGCCCTCCTTGAGGCAAGCGGTCTCCCCCGGATCACCGGGCACCTCATCGAGTTCCTGGCACAGGAAAAGACCAGGGTCCTGCGGGAGGCAGTCGGGGGAAAGGCACTTGACCTCCTGTCTGACGCACTGCTCCAGGTCAACCTCGAGATGCGGTCCCTCCAGATGCCCATCACTGACCTCGAACAGCGCCTCGCCCTCTTCCAGAAGAAGATCGACGAAGCCAAACGGGAGCGCCAGCATACTCAGGATATCCTGAACGGGGACCACAGGCGCGTGGTCGAGCTTCTCGAGGAAAGGTGTGCCGGGTTAAGAAAGGCTGCAAGAGAACACCTGGAAAGCGTCGCCTCATCGGCAATCTCAATGGCAGAGGACCTGGATGCGCAGGTCGCTGAGGACGCAATCGCCCAGGAGATCCCGGTCTACTTCGAGCATGCCCTTGGCGAAGTCACAGGTACGTTCGACAGTGAACTGATCGCGATCCTGTCCGCCCACCAGCAACGGGCGGCCGCACTGGTCGAGTCAATACGGGTGGCGGCATCGACCATCTTCGAGTTCCCGCACCACACACCTGCAGCCGCGAGCCCGCTTGTCCTTGCCAGGGAACCCTACTGGGTATCGCGGAAGTCCTGGTCGGGTATGCTCGGCACCATCTCCCCTGACCTTGTCGACAAGGCGCTCCCCCGCTCGATCCGTGAGAAGCGGACCAGGGCACGGATAGGGAAGGAGATCCAGACGCTGGTCGTCCACAATGTCGAGAACCTCAGGTGGGCCACTCTCCAAAACATCGATGCCGCATTCAGGGTGTTCTCACGTGAACTCGACGACGAACTCGCCACTACCATCGAAGCCACCTACGGCGCCATCGAAACCGCCTATACGCGACGAAAAGAGCATTCGGATGAGATTGCGGACCGGGTCCGCACTCTCCAGAAGGCATCCGGCGATCTGCAGTCACTCATCGACGTGCTCGCCCCGACAACGCCTTTGAAGGTATGACCCCCGGTACTCCCTGCGGGACTCCTCCGCTCACCGCTCCTTTCCACCCACACACCGTGCATTATGTGCGGGAACGCCGCTGCCCTTCGGGAGGTTACTGCTTTTACCGGCTGGACGAGCCGAATGCCGGCGATACCTTTTACGCACTCCAGGTGCTCTCCCTCCTGGGGCAGGAGGTCCGTGACGAAGAGACCACCGCGTTCCTCCAGGGACTCCAGGAGCGTGACGGCTCCTTTCACTCCCATGCAGCCGCACTCTTTGCGGGGCGGGCCCTCCAGTTGCTCGGGGCATCCCCCTGCCATGAGATCGCCCCGTTCATCACCCGCGCCATTCCCCGCATCTCCCCGGATACCCGGGTGATCGACACGCTCTCTCTCTTCGAGCCGCTCCATACGTGGCTCTCGCTCTTCTCCCTGTAAGGGGTGCCGCTGCCCGACGAATGGCGTGATCAGATCACAATGGCGATCCTCGGTTTCCAGGTCGAATCCGGAGGGTTCGGGTCGCCGAATGCCACCCTCCAGGACACCTGGCGGGCCGTGGAGGCCCTTGCGATGCTCCGTTCCCAAAAAAAGGACCAGGAGGTTTTATCATTCCTCCGGTCCTGTGAAGACCCCGAATACGGGTACATCGGAAGGCTGGGGAGCAGGCCCGCGTACCTCGAGGACGTGTATGCAGGGGTGCGGCTCTCGGCTCTCATGGGAACCGCTCCCCGGTACGCAGGGGCATGCAGGGAATTCATCGAGCGGTGTGCCCACCAGTCAGGGGGGTTCGTAAGATCGGTCTTTGGCGGGGCTCCGACCCTGGAATACACCGCGCTTGCGGTTGAGGCTCTCGCGATCCTCGGAGGAAGGCCCCCTCTCCCGGCTGCACCAATCGGATTCATCCAGGGGAAAGTACAACCAGAATAGCGGAAGAGGAACTTGTCATGACCACGACCACAATCACCCGGATTCATGCCCGCGAGATCCTTGACTCGCGGGGCAACCCGACCGTTGAGGCAGACGTCCACCTCGCCTGCGGAGTGGTGGGGAGAGCTGCCTGTCCGTCAGGGGCATCCACAGGGACCCACGAGGCAGTGGAGCTCCGGGACAATAATACGCGCAGATACCGCGGGAAAGGCGTGCTGAATGCCGTCACCCATGTAAACAAGGAGATTGCCGGTGCCCTCACCGGAGTTGACGCGACCGACCAGAAGGCAGTCGACGATCTGATGACCCGCCTCGACGGGACCAGGAACAAGGCCAGGTTCGGCGCAAACGGAATCCTCGCAGTCTCGATGGCGGTCGCCCGGGCCGCCGCGAGCGCCAGAGGGATGAGCCTCTGGCGGTACCTTGAGCGCCCAAAAAAAGCGGTCATGCCGGTCCCGATGATGAACATCATGAACGGCGGAGTACATGCCAACTGGCAGGGGCCAGATTTCCAGGAGTACATGATCGTGCCCTGGGGTGCGCCAAACTTCCGCGAAGCGCTCCGCTACGGGAGCGAGACTTACCAGGCGCTCCGGGACATCCTGAAGAAGAAAAAGTTCAGCACCGGTGTCGGGGACGAGGGGGGGTTTGCACCGGCGGTTTCCTCGAACGAAGAGCCCCTTGCGCTCATGACCGAGGCAATCGAGGCTGCAGGGTACACCCCGGGAAGAGAGATCGGGTTTGCGCTGGACCCTGCATCGAGCGGATTTTACCATGATGGGAAGTACGAACTTCGCACAGAAGGGAGATCGCTCTCCGCACGCGAGATGACCGGGTACTACCGTGACCTTGTCGATACCTACCCGATTGTCGTCATCGAGGACGGGCTCGCGGAGGATGACTGGAACGGGTGGAAGGGTCTGACACAGGAGCTCGGAGACCGGGTCGAACTCGTCGGAGACGATATCTTCGTCACAAATGTTGACCGGATCAAAAGAGGGATCACGGAAGGGGTGGCAAACGGGGTCCTCATCAAGTTGAACCAGATCGGGACTGTGACAGAGACTATTGCCGCAATCGAACTCGCAGACTCCCAGGGATGGGGGGCCATGGTCTCGCACCGGAGCGGGGAGACTGTCGATTCCTTCATTGCGGACTTCACGGTCGCCATGGGGACCGGCCACCTCAAGACCGGGGCCCC
>JAKPPB010000127.1 GCA_029547605.1 Methanobacteriota archaeon
TTTCAAAGTCAGGGATGGAATCAAGTACACCAACAAAGCATTGCTCGTGATTGCTGGCATCAGGAATGACGGGATCCGGGAGATCCTGGGAGCCAGGATTGCAGATTGTGAAAATGAACTTACCTGGGAGGACCTGTTCTCCGATCTGAAAGATCGTGGACTGAGGAGCGTTGAACTTGTCATATCAGACGGCCATAAAGGCATCCAGAATGCTGTGCAACGCTCATTCCATGGGTGTAGTTGGCAAATGTGCCAGGTCCATTTCATCAGGGCTATATTGAAGAAAATACCGACGAAAGATCACAAGTTCGTTGTCGCGATTCTTAAGGATTCGTTGAATGATCCTCGAAGACTCCAGGAATGTATCCTTGAACTTGAATCTCGTGGATTCTCCCGCGCTGCGGACACCATAGAACGATTCCAGTACGATGTGATGAATTATCGCAGTTTTCCGATTGATCACTGGAAACGAATTCGTACTACCAATGTCCTTGAACGTGTCAATAAGGAATTAAAACGTCGATATCGGTCCATTGGCGCTTTCCCGAATGATTCGTCCCTCCTAAGAATTGCGGGATCTATCCTCATGGATATCAATGAAGAGTGGATCACGAGTAGACGGTATTTATCCGATGCGGGTGAGATATCATCTGCGGATACAGGATCTGAAATTACAGCTTATTAGGGACGGTACCTATGGAAAAATCCTGGATGCCCCCATTTCACTGCACTTTTCTCAAATTCACCACATTTTTTTATGATTGAATCACTGTATCGTTATTGATATTCCCTGATACTGGGACCTGCCATGTCTAACCCAATTATTGATATCCTTAATGCACTTGGCTCCCTGCTTCGTTTCGGGGTTATCCCTTTTTATTCTGAAATGAGGTCGGGCCAGTTCAATTTCCTCCAGATCCTGGCAGCTGCTTTTGCAGGCTCAGGTTCAGCCGGGGTCATTATCATCTATTTTCGGGATAAGATCCGTCAGATTCCTCTTTTTTTCTGCAACGATCACGTGATTCTCTGCGGAATCAATGAAACCACCGAAACACTCGTGCAACAATTCAGGGATAAAAAAATAAAAACAGTGGTAATCGGAACAAGAGAGAACGGCTATCAGGCAGAGAACATCCGGAACTTCAGCACAGTAATGCTTTCCGGTGATCCTAAAAATCCTGCCATGCTCTCCCTCGCCCGCCTGAATAAGGCCAGCACCCTGCTTGCATTGACCGGCTCCGATGGCATGAATGCAGAAATAGCCCTTTCTGCAATGAAAATACTGGAGAAAAGAAAAAAAGGTCCACTTAACTGCATTCTTCAGATCAATAACGCAGGACTCTGGAAGATCATACGTCAACAGGTACTTTTACCGGAGAGCTGTTCTGCGGTAAGGATAGATTTCTACAACGGACCCGCACTTGGTGCGCGTTATCTTCTTGGATCCTATTTTTTCCCCGAGGTGCGCACAGGGTCAGCATTCTCACCGCTCCTGATCGTTGTCGGTGCCGGCAGTTTCGGAGAGAACATTATTGCCGGAGCTTCCCGAAAATGGTTTGAAACGAGATCACAGTTCATCCCCCTGCAGGTTCTCCTTGTGGATATGCATGCCGAAGAGATCAAGGAACGCCTTTTCATGACATACCCATGTCTTGGGGATACCGCGAACATCCGTACCGTTTCTGTTGATGTCCGGTCTGCCGAGTTTCAGAGTGGCAGTTATCTGAAAGATATCGGACCGTACTCTTCTGTTCTCGTCTTCATCTGCCTCGATGACGATACGGCTGGCCTGACTGCAGCACTCGCCCTCTCCCACCATCTTGTTGGGCGGGATGCCCGGATACTTGTCAGGATGGACCATAACCCTGGTCTCGCCGCCCTTGTCAAAGAGATGTCTCCAGAGACAGTGCCAATTATTCCCTACAACAGTCTATCGTTTGCCGCACGGCCTGACCTTGTTCTCGGCGGTATCCGGGAAATCCTGGCACGAGCGATCCATGATCAGTACCTGGCAAATAAATCACTGCACGATACTGAACAGAACGATTCGGCCATGGGCCCCTGGGATGAGCTCCCTGAAAGACTCAGGGAATCCAACCGGCTCCAGGCAGAAGATATTCTGAAAAAATTGCATGCCATCGGTTGTGATATTCTCCCTTTGACTGACTGGAAGGCACTCTCCTTTTCATTCACTCCGGACGAGATCGAATACCTGGCTGAAATGGAGCATATGCGCTGGATGGAGGCGATGAGAACGCAGGGATTTTCTCTTGGACCAGTAAAAGATGAGCAGGAGAAAACACATCCCCTGATGGTGCCATATGCCGATCTGCCAGAACCGGAGAAGGAAAAAGACCGGGATTCGATCCGGATGATCCCCCGCTACCTCGCCCTTATCGATTTCCAGGTATACCGCCTTGAATAGTATCCGGTGTGAAAGAAAATGGCAGGCGGGAGGGGTGGTAAGGGACAGACTTAATCATGAAATACTGCAGGTTTTTTATGACAGCCGCATTCGCATATCAGAATACGCCCCGCTCTATTACCCATTACACCTTTCACAATTCCAACTCCTGGACTGTTGTGGGTGTGCGTGTATGCATACAGATGGTCCGGGCCGCAGAACCCTTCGCGTCGTGAATGTTCAGGAGCCTGATCTTCTCCTGGCGGTCCGCATCAAGGGGTCAATATGTGCAGTCACCAGTGTATCGCCGAGAGGGAATTGAGGTCTGTGTCCGGAAAAGACTTCCGCGTGGGGATGTGATGGGCTTGGCACACGGGCAACAGGAAAAAGTGAAGGAGGCGGCGGAAAAGGTGGAGGGAATTGCGAAGTACAGAAAAGAGAAGGCAGATAAAAATGAAAACTGAGGCTTGAATGCGAGTGGCAGGATTCGAACCTGCGAACTCCTGCGAGAACCGATCTTGAGTCGGTCACTTTTGGCCTCTCAGTCACACTCGCATCTGGAATGTATTTACAATAATGAAGGGTGAGCCGTCGGGATAAATATTCACCACGTTGCACCCGTCGACCCCATTCCCAGGAAAAAAAGACTGCGAAAAGAATCGCACTCACGGAATCATTTTTCTTCTCCGGCAGGGAGGGACTTGTATGCAGAACAGAGAGATCTTTTCCATTCTTCTTCTCATGGCAATCCTTTTGGGAGGGCTCTGGAGTGCGGGGTGCATATCCCCCGATATCCCGGGTATGATGTCCTCCCAGAAAGCGAGCAGTGAAGGGATGGGCATGGACCATTGGAACGCTCCGATAGCGGCCTACCCCACGCCCGCCCCCGCACCCGGCGCCGGTGCGTGGGCAGGCGACGACCAGAAGATCATCAGGACAGCCCGCGTGGACCTGGAAGTAAAAGACGTGATGGCCACACGGGACGCCCTGCAGTCCATCGCGACCGCGAACGAAGGGTACATTGGTTCGCTCTCGATTGACCGGTACCGCGGCGACCGCCTCTCTGGCTCCCTTGTCATGCGGGTCCCGGCCGCATCCTTTGAACGGGCGCTCGCATCCATCGCCGCGCTTGGGAGACTTCAGTCCCAGGCGGTGCGGGCAGATGACGTGACCGAGGAGTATGTTGACCTCCAGGCGCGGCGAATGGCCCTTGCGAACCAGCGCGCCCAGTACCAGCGGATCATGGAAAGGGCAGGAAACGTCTCCGAGATCCTGGAGGTGCAGCAGCAGATCGAGCGCGTGCAGGTGGAGATAGACCGCATTGACGGGAGATTGAAATACCTCGACAACAGGATCGATTACGCGACAATCACCGTCTCCTTCCGTGAACCCGAGCCAGTGGGCGCCGGGGGCGGACCGTCGGTCACGTCAGTCATCAACGAGGGTATCGCAGGGTTCCTCGGGGTGACTGCCGCACTCGTAATCATCCTGATCTCGATCATCCCGCTTGTCGTCCTCGCACTGGTCGCCTGCGCCGCTTACCGGTGGTGGAAGGGACGGAAGGGGGCCCAGGCCGAAGAGAAGAGACCAGAATAAATTTTTCCCCGCTGGTCCACATTATGCTCTTTCGTCCCGGTGGAGGAATGCCCTGACCCTGATTCTGCCCTGCCTTGGGGCACCATCGAGGGCCCCTGGTTCACATGGTGGGAGGGCGACGGAGTGATCCCCTCATCGCTCTGATCCCATCAGGTCCGATAGGTACCCGTATAGCCCCCTTACCAATTCACCATTCAGCGAGCCTCTGTAAATCGATCTTTTTGTCAAAGCCCAAAGAAATCACGAGCCCGAGTAAAAGTACATTCAAACAAACCGTCTTTTTCACAGATTTCGTTGTATACTTGTGGATT
>JAKPPB010000063.1 GCA_029547605.1 Methanobacteriota archaeon
TCGTTCCGTTGATCTTCTCTAAAAAGAACTTCTCAATATCGAAATTGATGAAGAAATGCATTTATCCCCTCTGGATCTTTGGCAGGTCTGATACCAGGGATCTTATGAAACGGTTTTCATCTCTGGCCAGACGATTGTTCATGCATCTCCGTGATGAGACACCGTTCCTGGAGAAGAGATCTCTCATCGAGGATGTCTTCAAAACAGCGAAAAATGCATTCGGTTTAAGAAAAATCCACAAGTATACAACGAAATCCGTGAAAAAGACGGTTTGTTTGAATGTACTTTTACTCGGGCTCGTGATTTCTTTGGGCTTTGACAAAAAGATCGATTTACAGAGGCTCGCTGAATTGTGAATTGGTAAGGGGGCTATACAGCTTATTAGGGACATTACCGATTAAACGCTATAAAGGATAAAAATACACATTGTCCTAAATAAAAAGATTAATGGAAAATACGGTATGTGAATTGAGTGAGATCTCTTTAAATTATTGCATCAGTTTTAATAAGGGGAAATTAACAAGAAAATTTCAAGATTATTATGATCGACAGTTTCAGGTCGGCCTTTGAATCATTGTCTCAAAAAAAACAATGGTCGATAAATAATAAACAATATTCTTATTTTATTAATCATTGTGAACGAAAAAATATTGATAATTTTGAATTACAAGGATCATCTCAATCCTTTTTATATCGTCCAAGAATTGGAATGAATCTTTTCATCAGAAACGGCACAAAATACAAATTTCTTCATGGAACAATAGAATCTGTCCTAAATCAATCGTATGAAAACTGGGAGCTATACATTGCAGTTCATGAATCAGCTCTCAAGCACGCAAATCGAACATTAAAAAAGTTCGAGAAAGAATTTAATCGCATAAAAATAGTCACCGTTTCTGACGATAAGGTCAATGCTGAAATTTATAATCAAGCCTTGGAAATTTCAACTGGTGATTATGTTGGCTTCATCAAACCGGATGATTTGCTTGCGCCATTCACATTATCTGAAGTCGTGAAGGTCTTGAATAAACACCGTGATTTACACCTTGTTTATTCGGATGAGGATATAATCGATAAAAATGGAAACAGAAGTGATCCTTTTTTTAAACCAGATTGGTCTCCTGATCATTTTTTATCGCAGGATTTTATTAGTCGGTTTTATATTATACGAAAGTCATTTGCTTTGTCTGTTGGGGGCTTTTGTGCGGGATTTGAGGGTTCAGAACATTATGACTTCCTGTTACGCTGCACAGAAAAACTGGTTCCAGAATTAATTGCACATATTCCAAAAGTGCTTTATCATCAAAGGAATGCTGGTTTTTTCAAAAGTCTTATATCACTTAACCTAAACGAGAACTTATATGTAGAGCTTTCTGCTAAGAAAGCATTGGAAGAGGCACTTGTCCGTAGGAATTTGAATGGGGAAGTTTTTATTGGGGTATTCCCTGGAACTTACAGAATACGGTATGCAATTAAAGGTATTCCGAAAATATCTATTATTATCCCCAGTAAAGATAATGTGAACCTTTTAAGAAGGTGCATTGAGTCTATTATAAAGAAAACGGACTATAATAATTATGAAATAGTAATCGTTGATAACCAAAGCATTGAGAATGTTACATTTGCTTATTATGAATCACTGAAACAATATCCTCAAATAAGAATTCTCCATTGCGATACCCCATTCAATTTTTCAAAGATAAATAATTATGCGGTTTCACAGATCGATTCTCCCTTTTTGGTGTTTTTAAATAATGATACAGAAGTAATCACAAGCGAGTGGCTTTCTGCCATGTTGGAACATGCCCAGAGAACTTCTGTCGGAGCAGTTGGTGCCAAATTATTATATCCAAATAATCGTATGCAGCATGCAGGGATTATTCTGGGAATGAAGGGATATTCGCACCAAAGTGGCTCTGCAGGGCACGCTCACAAACATTTACCCGATAAAGAAGTAGGTTATTATTCAAATCCTCATATTATTCGAAATTATAGTGCGGTTACTGCAGCATGCCTTATGGTCCGAAGGGAGGTTTTTCAGGAAATTAACGGTTTTAACGAAGAGTTTGCAGTTGCATTCAATGATGTCGATCTATGCCTGAAAATGAGAGAGAAGGGATATTTTATTGTATATACCCCTTATGCTAAGCTATATCATCATGAGTCCTACAGCAGAGGTTTCGAGAATACCCAAGAAAAAATGGAACGTTTCAATAAAGAAAAAAATCTTCTGAGACAATATTGGGGAGAAGTAATCGATCGAGGGGATCCTTTTTACAATATTAATTTAGCCCTTATTGGCGATTTTTCCCATAGAATCCGTGAATTTGAGTAATTTTTTTCATCCACAAGGTCTTAATTCGAGATTAGAGTCCCATCATTCACTGAAACATCCTTTCGACATGTAATCAAATATCTTCTCAATCTCTTCATTCCATCCCGAGAGTTCTGCAACTGTCCTGTAACCATTTTGTATCAACATCTCACGTGTGTCGATATCAGCAAGACATGTGTGCAATATATCAGCAATACAGCTTGCACTTGCTCGTGAAAGCAAACAATTCACCCCATCTCGGAGAAGCCATGTAGTTGCAGGGTTGTAGTTGGTGACAACAGGACATCCACATGCCATGAATTCAAGTGGCAGGTAGGAAGGATGTCGTGTAAACATCATCACAAGTCCTGCATCGCATTGCCGGTAGAGATTAGCGGTTTCTGCGTAGGTAAGAAGACCAAGATTCTCAACTATTCCATCCAACCCAAAATCTTTTGGAGACCATGTTGCACCACCGGTAACAATTCTCACTTGATCTCCCATTTTTTGCTTCAACTTTTCAAGTGCTGAAATACCAAGCTCGAACCCGTTTCTTGGATGGTCAGGGCGGGCATAGAAAAAGACAGTTTTTTTGTCGTCGTTTTTCCTGCTTAATGGAGGGTAAAAAATTGTGCGATCAATTGAAGGGGTGAAGGATATTGAACACCCTCCGTAATAGGAATCATAGATCTTTTTCAGTGAAATTGTATTGGTAATGCCGAAAAAGCCAAAACGGTACGTTTCTTCAATCAATGCGCTGATTGAGCCGGCAGGATAAAAAAGAGGTTCATAGTCCTGTATAAAATAGAATTTTCTTTTCACCTTATTGAATTTCAAAGAAAAAAACGCGGTTTTCCATTGCGAGCAGATGCTCACATCTCCGCTCGGCAATTTCTCAAGATCTCTCTGCCGTTTCAGGAAAAAAATCTCTTCATTTTTCAGAATTGGAAATGCAATAGAGATTGAATTGCGAATGGCAGCTTCAGAGTAATTGCCGGTTACTGCAAAGCAATTTTCAACACCATGACTCTCCTTGAAAAAATCTGCAAACCTCAGGATAGTGTGAATTCCTCCCCAGTATGGGTTGTTGATACCAGGGATAAACCAGATGATACGCTTAATCTCGAGCGGATCGGCATGGATACGATGAAGTTCCATGGATTGTTCAACGTCGTGTAAGTCGAAATCGAATTGGCTGATAATATTGTTCGTTTCGAGAATATCCCGATTATCCAACACTTCGCTGAATCCAAATTTATTTAATGCTCTTACAGAAAGATTCAAAAATGCTTTTTTATGATTCATTCTTCAATACACCCTTAATATATTCAATTGGGAGTTTTTCACCAGGTTTTCGAAGGTTTGGCGTGCAGTCCCATAAAGATAAATTCGGATTGAAAAAAGGATCTCCCTTCTCAACGATTGGGGAATAATAACGCATTGAGAGCAAATAATCTTCTTGTGGAATTTTACATCCCCTGCTTGCTGACTCTAAGTGTTCCAATACCGCAAAAGGAGTATACAATATTCTATATCCCTTTTTCCGGACTCTCAAACAGAACTCGACATCGCTTCCACAGAGAATAAAATCCTCATCAAAACCCCCAATCTCATCAAAAATAGCACGTCTGACCATCATGCAGGCACCTGTGACAGCTGAATAGTTACGGTACCAATCTGTAGACCCAAACAATCCCATAGTATGGTCCGCACAAGCCTGAAAAGGATGACCGGCAAATCCTGTTAATCCCAATACGACACCTGCATGCTGAATGGTGTTATTGGGGTAAAGGAGCTTTGCTCCGACCACGCCAATACCATCTTTGATGGCCCAGGCGACCATCTCAGAAAGCCAATCAGGTGAAATGACTCTGATATCATCGTTGAGAAATAAAATGATCTCCCCTTTCGCATACTGGCTGCCAGTATTATTGACGGCGGAATAATTGAATGGTTTTTTATAGCGAATCATATTGAAATTTTGAAGATTTGATATTTTTTCAATGAAGGCTGGATCAATTGCTGGATCGATCCCAGTGTCGATTACGATGATCTCATAATTCGAATAACTTGTGAGCGAGAAGAACGAATCAAGACAAATTTTTAATAACGATACATTTTTTGAAGGAATAATAATTGAAACCAACTTGTCGGTCGTGATCTCCCATTGGATATTTCCCCATCCCTGGGGGAGCAATCTCACATCCCCTTTTTGGTTACACCGTTCCAAATGCTTCTGGATTGCTTTTCGCTGCGCAGTAATGATATAAGGTTTGGCGTCATGTCCTCTCGTTGCACATGAGGCCTTGATACTGCGCCAATGATACAGGATTTTCGGGATATGAGAGATTTTATCGGTCTTTTCAGTAATTCTAAAAAAGAGATCCCAATCCTGTGCACCATCCATTTCTGAATCGAAAAATCCTATTGTATTGAGTATCGACCTTCGAATTACACATAAATGTGAAAGATAATTCACAGAAAGAAGCATTTCGGGAGACCAGTCCGGTTTGAATAGTGGGTCAAATCGGTACGTGCCATCTTCCGAGAGGAGATCTCTATCTGAATAGAGTAAATCCAGGGTATCATTTTTATTCAATGCTTTTACAATTTCATACAATGCAAAAGGGGCAAGGGTATCATCGTGATCTAAAAAGAGGATAAAATCGCCGGTTGCCATTGAGATCGCGATATTTGAATTTCCAGAAATACCCTGATTATTGTGGAGGTATCTCACCTTAAATCTCGGGTCGCTTCCTGAAAACCGATGTAAAATACATTTTAATTCGGGATTATCTGAATTCCCATCAACAATACAGAATTCCCAATTCTCATAGGTCTGATCCAGAACCGATTGAATTGTGCTGGTAAGGATACTGGGATCGGGATTGAACACCGGGGTGATAATGCTGATGCAAGGAGAATAGAAAAAATTTTTTGATAGCTCTCTCTGTTGAAGAAGTTCTTCATAAGAAGGTTCATTTTCTGTAATCCATTCCGGGTATATACTCTCTCTCCATTGCAAGGAATGCACGTACCTTCTTCCCTTCAGCCATGCAGACCTCCATCCTTCGTCTCTTACTGTCCGCAAGCCTGACAGAAGGAGATGATAAGCATTGCACATTCTTGTCAGCATTATGGCATCATATTTCCGGGTGATAAAATATTTTTATAATCCTTTACTACTCTTTCTGCACTGCCTGAAGACTTAACTAATCCATCCTTTATTAAAACACACCGCTCGCACAATCTCTGCACCATTCCAAGATCATGCGAAACGAGAAGAATTGTTTTTCCTCCACGCCGGATCTCATCAATCTTCTGGCTGCACTTCCTCTGGAATGACTCATCACCGACTGCAAGCACTTCATCGACGAGGAGAATGTCCGGGTTGGTCTGGATTGCGGTAGAAAACGCAAGGCGGACCGCCATCCCGGAAGAAAAATTCTTCAGTTTCATATTCTCAAAGCGTTTCAATTCTGCAAAATCGAGGATCTCCTCATATTTCGATGCGATCGCCTTTTTCGTCAGACCCATTATGGCGCCATAAAGATAGATGTTCTCTTCCGCGGTGAGATCGGGATGGAACCCGACGCCGAGTTCGAGGAAAGGAGCGATCTTTCCGTTCATCTGAACAGTGCCTTTGTCCGGATACAGGACTCCTGCGAGGATCTTGAGCAGAGTGCTCTTGCCGCTCCCATTCGGGCCAATCACGCCAAATGTCTCCCCGTGTTTTACGGTAAAACTCACGTCTTTCAGCGCATCGAAAATCTCGTATGAATAGCTCCCTGCGATCAGTCCTGCGAGGTGCTGGTATACCGTGATCTTTCTCTCATGAGGGATACGGAACTGCTTCGAGAGGTTTTTCACCACAATGGCATCGTTATTATCAGGATTCTTATTCTTCCCCGAATACTGATTTCCGGTCATTCAGATAACCTCTGCAAACCGCCGTTCGAAACGTTTGAACACCAATTTTCCTATTATCATCAGCATAGCCGCCGAGACCACAAGGTAGACCATGCTCCGCAACCCTGGCGGAACGCCGTAGATGAGGAAATTGCGATAGGTCTCTATCAGGATGGTGACGGGGTTCAGGACATAATAGGGAAGGAACTTCGGGGGGACAATCGTAATTGGATAACAGATCGGCGCGAGGAAGAACCCGAGCTGGATCACTACCTCCCAGATCTGGTTCAGGTCCCTGTAATATACATACAATGCCGCGAGTACAAGGGAGAGGCCGTAGACAATGAAGAAGAAAATTGCGTGGGCGATTGGGAAAAAGAGGATGTAAGGGGTGATATTTGCACCGAAGACGAAGAGGAGCGGGATGAGGACGCAGAATTCGAGGATTGAGCTGATGAAGGAAGAAAGTGTGGATGAAAGCACCAGGATATGACGGGGTATGTATATCTTGGTGACAAGGCTTGGCTTTGCGACGATCGACAACATCGCAGTAGAAGTCCCATTTGCCAGGAACCGCCACGCGATAATTCCGACAAGGATGTAAAGGGCGAAGTGTTCCTGGTTAAAGCGAAAGACATTGGCGAATACGAAGTAAAGGACGAGCATCATCAGGAGGGGGTTTAAGAGTGACCATGCAAACCCGAGGACCGAGCTCTGGTACTTTATCTTGAGATCGGTGATAGTCAGGTTCCAGATGAGGTCACGATACTGCATCAGCCACATGTTATCCTCGTCCCGGGGAATACCAGGTATGGACCCACGAAGAGACCTCATGATCTGGTACTTTGTGAACAATAGTTTTTCTTTTTTGGAGTGATAAATTGAGCCCAGAAAACGCATCAATTTTTGACCGGAGAATCACCCGCAGTTGGCCCTTCAGGGCATAGTACGCTATCACTCCGATATTCCTCCCAATAATCCATGGCAGGGACGAGAGGAGGATTGAGGCCGGGAAGTTCTTGACCGCTATCCAGATGATGTTCCTGTTGCCGAAATACACGGCAGTGTCAGACCCAACCCCTGCGGTTCCTCCATGGTGATGGTAGGCGACCGCTCCCGGTACATACATGCATTTCCACCCGGCAAGAAGTGCACGGAATGCGAGGTCAACGTCCTCCATGTACATGAAGAAGTCTTCGTCAAAGAGCCCAATCTCGTCAAGCATTGCCCGCCGGTAGAGTGCTGCACCCGCGCAGGCCCCAAAGACCTCTTCGGGGTGGTCATACTGGCCATGATCAGGCTCGTGTATCCCCCGGTCCCATGCAGCACCGCTCCGCGAGATGCAGATTCCCACTGAGTTGATCCGGCCGTCAGGATAGAGCATCTTTGACGCGCAGATGCCAGCTTTCTCCTCACGTTTCATCGCAAGGACGATCTTTTCCAGAAAGCCCGGATCGAGCCGGGTGTCGTTGTTCAGGGTCAGGATGAATTGACCGCGTGAAGCCCTGATCCCTTCGTTTGTGCCGTGTGCAAACCCAAGGTTTGTGCTCTCCCGGATCAGGGCCACCTCGGGATATAGCTTCTCGACGATCTCGATGCTCCTGTCAGAGGAGTGGTTGTCGACAAGATAGACCTCGAAATCGGTAAAGGATTGCGCACGGAGAGAGTCCAGGCAGGTCTTGAGAAAACGCTCACCATTATAGTTGACAATAATCACGCTGACTTCTGGACCCGCGCCTGTCATGGAAAATCCCGGGTATTCTCCTTATCTCGCAAAAATCGGATTGTCCTCAATCGTGTAATCATTCTCCCTCCAGGCATTCCAGGAACCTCCTGGCAAATAGAGAACCGTATTTGCCCCTGTGGGCGAAATGGTGTGAGAAGCCTTCAAAGAGATCGTTTCGAACTCTGTTCGGGTGTTCCGGGAAATGCCATTGTTCCTCTCTGATGTGGAAGGCGAGTACCGGATGAAAGTTCACTCCTCTCGTACATTTCCTCCAGGATAGGGGGGAAATCCAGGTCTTGGTGAAAAACGATCTTTCATATAATCCAGGAGAGGGATGACAGGGACAGGGATCGACAATTCTCGCGTCCCTCATTTCACATCCCCGTTTTGTCTCATGCTCTCCTTCTGCCACCAGGTCCGGACATATTTCATGATCTTGTCCCTGGAAACGCATATCCTGATCGAAGATCTCTTTCCTGCCGCAGCGGGCAGTCCACGCAGTGCGTCCATCTTTGACTTCAAAATAACCCGGATATGACCGTTCAGCGCGTAAAACGAAACCGATGCAATATTCCTCCCGAGAATCCAGGGCAGGGAGGAGAAGAACAGCCACGCCGGATATGACTTTGCCACAAACCAGAGGACATTCCGGTTGACATAATAGATGCACAGGTCTGAGCCGTAATCGAGAGTCCCGCTGTTTTCATGCCATACCACGGCTTTTGGCCAGTACAGGCATTCCCACCCGGCAAGAAAGGCCCGGAAGGAGAGGTCGACGTCCTCGTGGTATAAAAAGAAGTCCTCGTCAAAGAGCCCGATATCGTCGAATAATTCTCTTCGGTACAGTGCCGCGCCTGCGCATGCGCCTATCACTTGTCCGGGAGCATCGTACTGGCCGCGGTCATCTTCGAACATCCCGCGGTTCCAGGCCGCACCACTCCGCGAGATGCACATGCCGGCCGAGTTGATGCGTCCGTCCATGAGGAGCATCTTGGGCGCGACGAGCCCAACCGCAGGACCGGTTTCGATCGCGGTCTTCACTTCTTCAAGAAAACCCGGCTCAAGCCGGGTATCGTTGTTGAGAGTGAGAATATAATGGCCTTTCGCCTGCCGTATCCCAGAGTTTGTTCCCCCCGCGAACCCGAGATTCACAGGGTTTTCGATAACCAAAACCCAGGGGAACCGCTCTTTCACAAAAGCTACGCTTCCGTCACGCGATGCATTGTCGACAAGTATCGTCTCGAAGTCCTGGTACGTCTGCGCGGAGATTGAGGAGAGGCAACCCTCGAGGAAATGCTTCCCGTTATAGTTGGGAATGACAATGCTGATCACCGGATGTGTATTCCCCCCTCACCCATTATACCTGTGTTCGCATCTCATTATGGGAGTCACAAGGTACAATAGCTTTCGCGACGGACCGCAAAGACCCCGAGAGTGATCCCCCTGGCATTTGTCTCTGCAGGAAGCGCCTGGAGGGGAGCGTAGCATTGAATACGGATCGTTGAGGAAAGATTCATTTTTTTTGGCGGTTGCGCTGGATCGCCTCCAGATAGAGAAGATGGTAACTATCAGCGATACGGTCCCAGGAATACTGCTCTCTTGCGATGCGGTTTCCCTCTGATCCAATTCTTTTGCCGAGATCGGGATGGTCCATGAGGAGCCGCATCGCCCGGCAGAGTTGCGAGGGATCTCCTGGGGGGATGACGAGGGCATTCTCCCTGTCCCTGCAGATTTCGGGGATCCCCCCCACTTTTGTCACAATGACCGGCAGTCCCGCCGACCAGGCTTCAAGGAGTGTCAACGGCATCCCTTCCCAGCGCGAGGGGAGTACGAATGCATTGGAAGATGCGTACTGTCGCACCAATTCGTCTCTTGGCACGCTTCCGAGAAGTTGCACGCACCTGTCAAGCGATCCTGCAGAAATCTGCCGTGCAAGGTCTTCCCTGAGCGATCCATCGCCGACAATATTGATGAGAAAATCGTCCCTCTCCTTCTTAAGAACCGATGCAGCCGCGATGAGTATGTCCAGTCCCTTCTGGTGTTCAAGCCTCCCCACGCAGAGGAACTGCATTTGGGGCCTTGGGGACTCGTTCCGGTGGACCTTGAAGAGTGCACTGTCCACCCCATTGGGAACATACCGTACACGGGATATGCCGAGTTTCGAAAAAGCCGGGACGCTGCTCCCGTCAACCGTGGTGATACATTCAAATATTCCGTATTTCAAAAGGAAGGCTTCGACACCGCGCTTCAGCGGGGAGAAACTCTTGTCATTGAAGCAAATGCCGTGGCATGTCTGTATCACCGGGATACCCAAAAGACGGGCGGGGAACGAGGCGAAGAAACCCAGCTCGGCCGAATGAGTATGGATGATGGCCGGTTTTTCGGCCGCCATGACACGAATGGAGGTGAAGAGAAAGCACGCAAGTGATATCATCCTTTTTGGGGTAATCCTGTCGAGGTGCGCGGCGGTATCGTGGATGCCGAATACACGGACATTCCTCTTTCTCCTCACCTCCCTCGTGTCGGCAGTGAGGATAATGACATCATGGCCTGCGCTCTCCTGGTGGAGTTCGAGGCTGCGGACAACGTGGGCATCCCCTCCGATGGCGTCAGGATACTTTTTGGAGATATGCAGGATTCTCATAAAGGCAATTTCCTGGAGGAATATCTGACCTGGTCGGGGAAGGGGTGGATAAAACCCAACGGGTGGGAATGAAGGATCGTCCCTGTTGTTATTCTCCTCATCACTATATCCTCTCTCTGATTGCAATTAATAAAGGAGGTTACTCTCTGCCATTCTCGAGTTGGCAAAACGAGTATATCTCCTGTGTCCGGATTGAATACGAACCTGTTCACCCCTTTAAAAAAGCGATATCTATAACCAATGCAGGAGAAATATTCCCGTTCATCACCCGCTCAATGACAGGAAATCTCCCATGCCCCGCCGCCGTGTAATGACGAGGAAACCCGGACTCTCGCCGGGAACGCTCGCTATCGATGGAAAGCACACCGAGGGCCCTGTCAGGATCACGGTAATTGACTACGATGCCGTTCATTTTACCGAGCGACAGGTCTCCAATGTGGAGGATTGTTACTCTTTTCGGGATACGAAGACGGTGACCTGGATCAACATCGACGGCCTCGGGAACACTGCAGTCATTGAGAAGCTTGGGGGGCACTACCAGGTCCACCCCCTGATCCTTGAGGACATCCTGAACACGGGTCAGCGACCCAAGATGGAAGACCTCGAAGCCTACCTCTACGTGAACCTCAAGATGCTCCAGATCGCAGGTCCGGAGAAGACGATCAAAGGCGAGCATGTCAGCATGATCATTGGGTCAAACTACCTCATCTCGTTCCAGGAGGATGTCGGCGATGTCTTTGACCCGGTCAGGGAGCGGATCAGGAAGGATGGAAGGATCCGAAGGTTCGGGCCCGACTACCTGGCATATGCCCTGATTGACGATATCGTGGACAACTATTTCCTCGTCATGGAACACATCGAGGAGAAGGTAGAGGACCTCGAAGAGGAACTCGTGCAAAACGCTACGCCCGCGTCGCTGCAGAAGATCAACAACCTGAAGAAGGAGATGATCTTTCTCCGGAAGTCAGTCTGGCCGCTCCGGGAGGTCATCACTGCCATGGAGAGGTCCGAATCGCCAATCATCAGGGACACCACGGTCATCTACCTCCGAGACGTCTATGACCACGTCATCCAGATAATCGATACCCTCGAGACCATGCGCGACATGGTCTCGGGGATGATCGACATCTACCTCTCCAGTCTCTCATACAGGATGAACGAGATCATGAAAGTGCTCACCCTCATTGCAACCATCTTCATCCCGCTCACGTTCGTTGCCGGTGTGTACGGAATGAACTTCCATTATATGCCTGAACTTGAATGGGAATATGGCTATGTGACCATCTGGGGAATCATGATTGTAATGGTGGTGGTAATGCTCCTCTACTTCAGGAAGAAGCACTGGATCTGATACCGTTGATGGTAACCGGGGGTAATGGAGGGAAAAACAGATGGAACAATGGCTGATCCTCCTGCTGGCAATGGCCCCGGGGCTCCTCTGGCTCTATTACTTCTACTCAAAGGACAAGTACGACCCGGAACCAGTTGCATGGGTCCTGTGGATCTTTTTACTCGGTGCTGCTGTCACCGTACCTGTTGCAATGCTTGAAGGCCTGCTCGGGACCGTTGCGGGCGGGGTCCTTGCAGCAGTCCTGGTGGCCCCGGTATGCGAGGAGACAGCAAAGTATCTCGTGGTCAAAAAGACTGTCTACCTCAGCCCGGTCTTCGATGAGCCAGTGGACGGAATAGTATATGCCGCGGCGGCGGGCCTCGGGTTCGCGACAGTTGAGAACATCCTGTATCTCTTCTCAGCGTTTGATGAATCTCTCATGCTTGCAATTCAGACCGGCCTGGTCCGGGGACTACTCTCTGTGCCCGGCCATGTGCTCTTCTCGGTGACCTGGGGGACGGCACTCGGCATGGCCAAATTCATGCCCGGGCGCGAGGGCGGGGTTCTTGTGCGGCAAGGTCTCGTGCTCGCCATTGCAGCCCATGCCCTATTCAACTACCTCCTCTTTTCTGCAATTGGTTTTGCAGTCCTTGTGCTGGTGCTTGTCCCGCTCCTCTGGGTGCTCGCCGAACGACATATCAGGAACTCGCTTGCCCATTCATTCTTCAGAGAGTAAGAACGCGCGGCATCCTTCACTTCATGCCCCCGTATGTGAGAGTGACTTCCAGGGATACCGCACGAGCAGCATCAGGAGGAGAGACCCGATTACCAGCAGCGGGATGGTGGAGAGGGCTGCATCCAGGGAGAGACGGTCTGCGATCAGCCCGGTTGCAGCAACGCCGAGCCCTCCTGCCCCGACAGCGACCCCGAGCATCAGTCCGGAGGTCAGCCCGACATGGTCCGGCATGAGCTCATGCGCCATCGCGACAGTGAGCGCAAAACTCGACCAGAGTGCGAATCCAAAGACAAGCAGCGCGGCAAGAGAGAGGAGTCCGTCTGTTGCGAGGAAGGCCCCAAATGCGGGGATGGAGAGGACGAGTCCCAGGATGACGAATTCCTTCTTCCCATACATGTCTGACAGGATCCCCCCGGACACCTGGCCGGCGACTCCGGCAAGAAGCATGAGGGTGACGACGAGGTTTGCCGTGAAGATATCAAGGCCCTTCAGCAAGAGAAAGGGCGGGAGGAACGCAATCGCGGCGAAGACCGCCCATGCACGGAGCGTTGAGGCCGAAAAGAGGGTAAGGACGGGAGCAAATGAGGAGAACGTTACCGGCCCCGCCGGAGAGACCCTTGAGGACGCGGGGCGCCCTGGAGGATAAAGGGAGGATTTTCGCAGCACCAGTGCCATCACGAGTGCAGGGATAACGAGGAGGGGGAGGCCTCGAAGGCCGAATGTGACAATGATCGCCCCCGCAAGGATCGGACCGAGCGCATAGCCGACATTTCCCCCGACGACAAAGAGTGCGGTGACTTTCCCCCTGTTCAGGCTTGTCGCAAGGCGGCTTACCATGGTGAGGGCATGGGGATGGAAACAGGCGTGGCCGAGTGCCGCAAGCGCCGCACAGGCAAGCAGCAGTGGGTAAGGCTCCACCACGCCCATCAGCCCGATGAAGACTGCAGAGATGAGGACCGAGACAGAGATGTGGATTTGCCAGCCTTTTTTGTCCGAAAGCCATCCGAAGATCGGCTGGGACACCGAGGAGGTGAGGTTGTAGGAAGTGACAAGGAGGCCAGCGAGGAGGTATGAATACCCCCTCGTAGAGATGAGCAACGGGAGAATGGCTGCGATCACCGGCATGTAGAGGTCGGTAACGAGGTGTGCCAGAAAAAGCCTGTATATTGGACCCGAAGGATATTTCAGATCACGCGCCTCCTCAACACGATGATCTCGACAGGCGTCTCCCGTATCTCCTTTGTGTGGAATGCAAACGTCCTCTTCATGGAGAGAGTGCCGCCCACCACTTCCTCGACGTCTGCCCTCTCTCCTGCATATGCCTTCACAAAGTCCCTGCTCCCCGCATTGAATATCCCGTAGACTGCCGGGGCAATGGCTATAGCAGCATCGATAAAAGGCCGGTCCGCATGAGGGTCCTGGGCTCCGAATGGAGGGTTCATAACGACGGTATCGCACGGCCCGACCAGTGAAGGGAGGTCAGGGTATGGGAGGCGTGCCTCGATAAAACGCGGGGAGACACCGAGTCCTTTTCCGTTCTCGTACGCAATTCGAAGTGCACCGGGGTCAAGATCCACGCCCACCACCTCCGATGCACCGAGGAGCGCAGCCCCGATGGCAAGGATGCCGGTCCCGCACCCGAGGTCGCACACACGCTGTCCACCGATGTCCCCCCGCATATAGGCATGGAAGAGGAAGCGGGCAGCAAGGCCGGGAGGAGTGAGGTACTGCTCGTGCCGCGCAGAAGGCGATGGAAACCCTTTCACCTTTGAAAGAAGCATCTCGAGCCGTTTCAGACGCATGCCTGTCATGGAAGTTCGTCTACTACATAGTCCGAAAATGAACGCTCGCCGAGCAGGATAGAGAACTCCTGCGGTGTGATGACCGGTGCCGGGAACCTGACCTGGTCGTCATAGGCGAGCCTCGGGCACGCGAAGTTCACGTAGGCGGGAAACCCGAGGTTGGTGAGTTCTTCCGGGGATATCTCCCGCGTGAGGACGAGGATCGCCCTTTCGCACCTTGCAGCCATATCGCGGGCCATTTCGTACCTTCCCTGGCCTGTCTTCGTGCTGACGAGGAGCCCAATCCTCTCTGCGGACCTGGCCTTCTCGATCAATGCGTGCCGGCGGCGCAGGAACTTTTCTGCACTCACCTCCTGCACCTGGCCTGTGAACGGGTCGAGCGCCACCACGCGAAGGCCGGTTGCCAGCTGTACGCCAAGGGGGTGGAACATACCCGTCCCGATAAAGAGGATCTCCTCTGCCCCTTGGACCCGGGCCGCCCCGAATGAGCATCCAAGTACCTGCCCTTCCGCGCAGCCCCTCGTCCCTCCCGTGGTCACTGCCTCCACACCTCCTGCCGCGATCTCCGCTTTCATTGCATCGAGGAGGTGGACGTGCTGCGCGGTGGTGACAAGACCTACCCTTGCGGCTTTCAGGCAGGGAAGTGCCTTTTTGAGGATTCCGGGGTCAAAATCTATCCTGTAAGGCTCAAAGATGATCCGCGGATCGGGGTTTTTAAGGGGGGTATGCCCGAAGTGGACAAGGATATCTGCGTACATGAGTGCCTCGATGGCAAGGTCGCAGGCCCCGTAACAGGGATCGCCGCTCACGATGACCTCAAAACCCCGTTCCTTCAGTGACTGCGCGATCTCCCCTGCCTTCCTCTTCAGACCCGCCGGGAACTGGAGGGCGACGATCCTTGCCCCGCGGTCACGGAGTCGTTCTGCAAGGTCAGAATATCCGGTCAACGACACGCACCCTGTCAGTCACCTCGACGCTCACCAGGGTCTTATAGGGCCTTCCAATGTCGGCCGACCCCCTCTTTATGACGAAGCAGATGTCCTGCACCTCGGCGCCTGCCTTGTCGAGAGCCCAGAGAAGTGCCCTCGTGGTCCCGCCGGTGCTGATCACGTCATCGACAATCACAACCCTGTCACCGCGCTTCACGCCGTTCAGGAAGAGTTGCCCTTTCGAGTACCCGGTCGCCTGGTGGACGGCAACCTCGCCGGGGATCCGGTACTCCCTCTTCCTGACGATATTCATCGGCAGGTCTGTTGCGAGCGCGAGGACCGCCCCGATGGGAATCCCCATCGCCTCGGCAGCAAGGATCCGGTCCACACCATCAAGGTCCAGAACCTTGATCATCGCCATGCAGACCTCGCGCAGGAGGTGGGGATCCACTTCGGGGACGCCGTCGGTGATAGGATGAATGAAGTAGTTGTACTCCCCCCGCTTTACGAGGGGGCAGGTCTCGAGTGATGCAATTAATCGTTCAAGCATTCTGTTCACCAATATCCTTCAGGAATGATTCCACCACCCCGGCGTGAACGTGCGGCATGCACACGAGGCGAAGGTGCCCTTTTCTTGTCCATGAGACTTTCCAGGGGGGCGGGATACGGGCGGGGGCAAACGTGGCCACGTTCACGTCCGGGGTGGCGGCCCTCGGGATGCCATATGTTTCCATGCCGTCAATCAGCCTCCAGGTATTCTTCATGCAGCCTGCAACGATATCCCTCATCCCCTCCGCTCCCAGATATTCGAGGACCGCAAGCGCCCCCACCACTGATGCCCCGGGCCGGGTGCCGGAGAGCGTAAACTCTTGTTTTACCGTGAGGTAAGGGGTGTCGACTGACAGCGAACAAAGAGATTCGGAGTCGCGCACGAGGAGCACGCCCGCCGGGATGGTACTCATTCCCATCTTGTGGGGATCTACCGCAATGCTGCTGACGCCTGGCAGTGAGAAGTCAAAGACCGGCGCGCCGTCAAGGAAGGGGAGGACCATCCCCCCGAATGCCGCGTCCACATGGAAGAAGACCCCGAGGTCTCCTGCAATCTTCGAGAGATCGCGTATAGGATCCGTCATCCCGTATTCTGTCGTGCCGGCGATTCCCACCATACAGCAGGTGTTGCGGTCAATCATCTCCGCCGCTGCCTCAGGGTCCATGCGGAGGTCACTGCAGAGGGGAACGGTCCGCATCTCGAGGCAGAGGATATCGCAGGCCTTCTGGAAAGAGAAATGCGCGGACTCGGGAATGACGACGTTCGGCCTCTCTCTCCCGGCAAGCTGCCGGGCCATCCGGAGGGCTTGGATGTTAGACTCTGTCCCACCGGATGTGGCGTACCCGCAGGCTCCGGGCAGGTGGTAGAGGGTTCCTAGCCGTTCCACGAGGAGGCGCTCGAGCGACGCCGTTCCGGGGAAGAGGCCCGGGTCCCCAAGGTTTGTCTCCATGAACTCAAGATGCGCTCTCACCGCGACCGGGTGGGGGACCGTGCACATCGAGCTCAGAATATGGGCATGATCGACATCCTCCTGCCTCTTCGACAGGAGGAATGAAAAGAGTGATTCCTCTGAGAGCCCGCACTCACGCATTCCGGGATCTCGCACTCTCCAGGAGTATCTGCTGCTCGGTCCTTGCCACGGTCTCGCGGATCTTGGCGATGGCATCGATATTTGCAGAGACGCTCGTGATACCGTGTTCAACAAGCCACTTCACCATCGGGGGCTCGGAGCCGGCCTGGCCGCAGATGGATATCTCGACTCCATGCTCCCTGCAGCACCGGATGGCAGAATCGATCAGGGCGAGCACTGCCGGGTGCTTCGGCTGGTACATCCCCGCGACGTGCTCGTTATTCCGGTCTATCGCGAGTGTGTACTGGACAAGGTCGTTTGTGCCAAAGGATGCAAACCTGATCCCGGCACGGATGAAGTCCTCGACAAGGATGGCGCTGCTCGGGATCTCGATCATCACACCAAGAGTGGCAGCCTCGACGTCGACTCCCCACCCCCGCATCATCTCGCGCGCCCTCGTGAACTCAGACGGGTGGGAGACCATGGGGAACATGATGCCAAGGTTATCATACCCCTGATCCCACAACCGCTTGAATGTCTCCACCTGGAGACGGAACTGGTCAGGGGACTGGAGGTCCCTCCTGATACCCCTCCATCCGAGCATCGGGTTATGCTCGACCGGCTCGTTCTCGCCGCCGGCCATGTTCCGGAACTCGTCAGTGGGGGCATCCAGTGTCCTCACCCAGACGGGTTTGCCATAGAACGCGTCGAGAACGGTCTTGATCCCATTGTAGAGCTCCTGGATAAACTCCTCCTCCCTGTTGTTGGCAATGAACCACCCGGGGGTCTTATTCAAGCCAAGTATCAGGTGCTCGATCCGGAGCAGCCCCACTCCATCGGCGCCGGTAGCGGCAGCCCTGGCTGCAGCCTCAGGCATGGAGACGTTGACCTTTACGCTGGTGGCGGTAATCAGGGGGGCGGCAGCCGCAACCGTTGCCTTTGTCTTCTCCCTTGGGACCTCAAGACGTCCTTCATAGACGAATCCCTTCTCGCCATCGACCGTGACCGTCTGCCCGGTCTTCAGTACCTGGGTGGCAGTCTTGGTGCCGACGATTGCGGGGGTCCCGAGTTCCCTGCTGACGATCGCAGCGTGGCAGGTCATCCCTCCTTCATCAGTGATGATGGCCGCAACCTTCCTCATTGCAGGTACCATGTCAGGGTTGGTCATCTGGGTGACAAGGATATCGCCCTCCTTGACCCTGCCGGAGTCCTTGACATCCCTGATGATCACCACTTCACCGCTTGCGATCCCAGGCGATGCCCCCTGACCCTGGAGGAGGATCTTGCTGGATCCTGCGTCGTGGGTAGGTGAAGCAGCTGCGATAGTCTTGATTGTCGTGATGGGGCGCGACTGGAGGATGTATATCTCGTTGCCCACCACTGCCCACTCCACGTCCTGTGGGACCCCATAATGGGTCTCTGCGATCTTTCCAAAGGTGGCAAGCTTTCGCACCTCGTCGTCAGAGAGGAGCGGGGCATCCTGCTGGTCGCGCCGGATCTCGACAGTTTTCGTGCCGTGGTCACCGTCAGAGACGATCTTGTACCGCTTGTTTGCGATGAGCCGGTCGATCACCTTCCCGCTGCGCTGGTCGTATACATACTTGTCAGGTGAGACTGAGCCTGATACGACCGCTTCACCGAGCCCCCAGGACCCCTCGATGATGCTCAAAGGTTCACCGGTCACTGGGTGGGAGGTAAACATCACACCTGCCTTTTCTGAGTTTACCAGCTGCTGGACTACTACCGCGATATTTACGCTCTGGTGGTCAAAGCCCTGCTTGGCCCGGTAATAAATAGCCCTCGCCCCGTAAAGCGAGGCCCAGCACTTCTGCATCGCGAGAAGGAGGTTCTTCTCGCCCTTCACGTTCAGGTAAGTCTCCTGCTGGCCGGCAAAACTTGCGTCGGGCAGGTCTTCCGCGGTGGCACTTGACCGGACGGCGACTACCATCCGGCCACCATCCATCTGCTGATAGGCCTCCTTCACTTTCTGCTTCAGCGATGCAGGGACGCGGGCTTTCATCACCAATTCCTTGGCCCTGTTCGCCGCCTTCTCGAGCTCCCCTGAATCTTCCACGTCGAGGTTTGCGAGGCCCGCAAAGAGGGTCTTTTCAATGCCGCTCTCGATCAGGAACCGCCGGAAGGCATGGCTGGTGACCACGAAGGCCCGCGGGACAGGGAGGCCGATGGCCGACATCTCCCCGAGGGATGCACCCTTTCCCCCCACAGCAGCAATATCCTCTTTCCGTATCTCTTCAAGCCAGAGAATATCGGGCATCTCTTTCATTCACGCACCACTATGATCTGCACCCCTCCCGGTTTAATACATTCTCATCACCCTGGAAGGGGGGAGGGCATGCAGCGCCGGCGGGAGCATATCCTGGCAGACAATAACCCTCAATTACTCGTGGTGCACATATAATGTGGGTTTTAAAGTGACGTTCAGAGTGCTGGTCAGCGATCCACTGGCCGATGAAGGGCTGGAGATCCTGCGGCGGGAGTGCACCGTCGATGTAAAGACAGGCCTGAAGGAGGATGAACTCGTCTCCATCATCGGCGATTATGATGCCCTGCTGGTGCGGAGCGGGACCGAGGTGACCTCACGGGTGATCGAGGCCGGCAAAAATCTTCGATTTATCGGGAGGGCTGGTGCCGGTGTTGACAACATCGATATGGATGCTGCTACCAGGAAAGGAATTATCGTTGCAAATGCGCCTGAAGGAAATACCCTTGCAGCCACCGAACACACCATGGCCATGATGCTCTCTCTCGCACGCAGCATCCCGCAGGCGAACGCCTCGCTCAAGCAGAAGGAGTGGAAGCGCTCCCGCTTCATGGGGGTTGAATTGAATGAGAAGACCCTTGGGATCGTCGGGCTCGGGAGGATCGGCAGGGAGGTCGCAAAACGCGCCCAGGCGATGGGAATGCATATCGTCGGCTACGACCCGTTCATCAGCAAGGACCGTGCCGCCCAGATGGGTGTGGAGGCGCTCTCCCTCGAGGATCTCTTCAAAGTCTCGGATTTCATCACGGTGCACACTCCCCTGATCAAGGAGACCAGGCACATCATCAACGCCCGGACCATCGCCACTATGAAAGACGGGGTCCGTATCATCAACTGCGCCAGGGGAGGGATCATCGACGAAAAAGCCCTCTACGAGGGGATAAGGTCCGGAAAAGTCGCAGGAGCCGCACTCGACGTCTTTGAAGAGGAACCTCCCCTCAACTCGCCCCTCCTTGGCCTCGACCAGGTGATCACAACCCCGCACCTGGGTGCAAGCACTGTCGAAGCACAGCAGAATGTAGCCATCTCCATCGCCAGGCAGTGCCTCTCGGTCCTGAAGGGAGGTTCAGCGCGTAATATTGTGAATGCGCCGATCGTTCCTGCAGAGCACGCAGACGTCATCGAGCCGTTCGCCATCCTTGCCCACAAGATGGGCAGGTTCCTCACCCAGATGGTGGGAGGGAGGATGGAGAAGGTAGAACTGACCTACAGCGGGGAACTTGCGACGCTTGGAAACAATACCCGGTTCATCACTCTCATGGCCCTCAAGGGCCTCCTCGACCCCATACTCCAGGTACCCATCAATATCGTGAATGCCGAGTTCATCGCCAAGGAGCGGGGTATCAGCGTTTCGGAGACGACAACCCCTGACTCCGGCGGCTGGAAGAGCCTCGTCACAATCCGGGTGAAGACCGATACCATGGAGGAGACCATGAGCGGAACGGTTTTCTACAAGGGAAAATCGAGGATCGTCGCCATCGGGGGTTATACCATGGACATGATTCCCGAGGGGTACGTCATCGTATCTCGCCACCTCGACAAGCCCGGCGTCATCGGCAGAGCGTCCACTATCCTCGGGAAGGGGAACGTGAACATCGCCGGCATGCAGGTCGGGCGAATCAAGCCAGGCGAGGAGGCTATCATGGTCCTGAACGTGGACAGCGAGGTCTCGTCAGACATGATGGACGAGATCAGGTCGATGCCTGGCATATTTACTGCGGTATTCGCAAAGATCTCGGATACACTCATCTGATACGACAAACCTCTCTTTTTTTTAGCTCTTCACTATCTGGTATGGGTAGGATCGATGAATCAGATCCATTTTGTGCGGGCTGTTCACTCTCACATCCCCACATGCAATGCACACCGCCTCCCCCGAAGGACGCCCCGGCGGCAGTTCAGTGACTGAATTGGTATACAGATAACAACCTCGATTCAGTCTCCCCACACAAACAGCGAGGAGGCCCTTTTCTCTCTCCTGCAGGGGAATGCGGGGCATGAATGGCCCCTGCACCGTTCCCCCGGTTATTCAACCGGTCTCCTCGAAGATCTTCACGGTGTCAGGGAGAATAGCCGGTCGCCGGTCTGTCATCAGGTACATGTAGGGCATCCGGTGGACTATGTATTCAAGGTAACCCTTCGCAAAGTCCGAGAGGCCATGAGACCTCCGTCCAATAATGAGGATGTGAAACCACTGGATAACGAGGCAAACGAAGGCGATGAGCCCGTACACCCAGGCGACAATCCCGATGGCAACCCAGTACACAATCCGGACGAGGAGTTCGATCCTCCCCGCATCATCGTCATACACAAACAGCTGCTGAAGGTTCGTATCCGCCATGGTGCGCAACTTCCGGCTCTTCACCTGGTTGTATTGCGAATGCATCAATATTGCTCTCCAAACGCAAGAAAAGAGAATAATTTTATACTGTGTTCACCCACATTTCTCCGCGCATTTCGCAGAAGAATTGCGGGCTCGTGGTCTAGCTGGTTATGACGTCGCCTTGACATGGCGGAGGTCAGGAGTTCGAATCTCCTCGAGCCCATTCTCATTCTCCATGCTTTTCCCACAGTATACCGGGTCCTGACTCCCCTCCTTGTAATCCCTCTCTTGTGTTGAGCGGAATCACGGCAGTCTATTAAGGGGCTTCTCCATGTCAAATCCCTCCCAGGGAGGCGAGATATGAAGAGAATCATGCATTTTTTATCCTCATGTGAAGATTACTTCTGGGGGAAAAGGACACGTGATCTCCGTTCTTTACATTGACGATGACCCTGATCTCCTCGAACTCGGGAAGAGGTTTTTGCAGCGCGAAGAGGGTTTTTCCGTCGAAACGCTCGACCATGCTGTGCAGGCGCTCGACCGCATCCGCGAGCAGCACTATGATGCGATAGTCTCGGATTACTTGATGCCGGGGATGGACGGGCTCACGCTGTTAAAAGCGATCCGCGGGGATGGAAACAGTGTCCCGTTCATCATGTTCACGGGACGTGGAAGGGAGGAGGTGGTGATCGATGCCTTCACCAGCGGTGCCAGTTTCTATCTCCAGAAAGGAGGGGACCCACTGGTCCAGTTTGCGGAACTTTCCCACAAGATTCGCCAGGCGGTAGAGAAGAGGAGAGCTGAGGAGCAGGTACGACGGATGCATTGGGAGTGGGAGCATCTCTTCAATGCGGTGGAGAACCCCATTACTATCCTTGCACCCGATCACCGCATCATCGCCGCGAACCGGGCAACGCTCGAGGCCATGGGGTGCACAATGGCCGAAGTCCTTGGAACGAGGTGTTTTGAACTGTTTCATCATCGAGAAAACCCACCTCCACATTGCCCGCTGGTGACGATGACGACCACGAAACGATATGAAGCGACGAAGATGCCTGTCGAGGCGATGAATGGGAGCTACCTCGTTTCCTGCACCCCCGAACTCGACGCGAACGGCAACATCGTGAAGGTCATCCATATCGCCACCAGAATCTCTGACCAATAGAAAATTCCAATCCCCGGGATTACCGCCTATTTTGCAAGGAGTTTATAAAGAAAGGTAAGGACTACGACCGTGAGAAATGCGACTCCCGTCCACCAGAGGCTGGAGGTGACCAGGTACACTCCCAGTGCTACGATGGCAGCAGGTACAAGCGACCATACAATCCTGATGAGGAAGAGAACGACTGCAATCCCCACGATCACGAGAGCCAGGAACCCGGCGAGCGAGATCAGATCCATGGAATCCCCGGTAACGGTGTGTGTCCTCCCCCTATATGGCCCTTTTGACAGAAATGGATTCTCTTCCCGAATACTTACCCGGGGATGTTATGCCCCAGGCATCTCTTATTTTTATTCAGGAAGGGGAAGAGAATCTTTAAATTGAACGCTCAATCCATGGCTAATATGGAAGCTCCCTCTCTTAAAAAACGTATATATGACGTGCTTGAACCTGGCTATGATCAGACGAGCGGCGGTGTATTCTTCCAGAGATTCTTTGATATCTTCATCACCCTGGTAATCCTCGTCTCGATTGCCATAATGGTCCTCTCTTCGGTAAAAACCCTTGATGCGCGATTTGGCATGGCATTTGATATTATCTTCTTTTTCACGACAATCGTCTTCTCTGTTGAATATCCTCTCAGGTTATGGTCCTGCACGGCCGATCCGAGGTATGCATCCCCCGTCAGAGGGAGACTGGCATGGATGGCCACTCCTTTTGCCCTGATCGACTTTATCGTGGTGTTACCATTCTACCTGGAGTTATTTGTGGGAATCAACCTCACGGGGCTCGTAGTGTTGAGAGTATTCCGAATATTCAAGCTCATACGGTATTCTGACTCCATCAACATGATTATACGCGTAGTGAAGGCCCAGAGGGATATGCTGATCACCGCATATCTTGTCCTCTTCATCGCCCTGATCTCTGCATCGACCCTTATGTTCCAGATAGAACAGCCCGGCCAGCCGGAGGTCTTCACGAGCATCCCTGCGACAATGTGGTGGGGCATTGTCACACTCACGACAGTGGGATACGGCGACATGGTGCCCATGACCGCCGCAGGGAAGGTCCTCGGCGGCTGCATCACTCTGCTTGGGATCGGCATCTTTGCCCTTCCGGCAGGTATACTCGCATCAGGGTTTACGCAGGAGCTGCAGAGGCGGATTCTGGTGAAAACAAGGACACCTGGCGACCCTGAAGAGGAGGTTTATCTTTGCCCCCACTGTAAATCCGAGATACGCGGAAGAGACCTGTGGAAAAAGGGATGAGGGCTGCCAGGGAGAGGGGGTACATGACCAAATGGGTATCGGGGGCTGGACAGGGTGGGGGAAGGGAGTGAATTCCAGGGTGAACAATCGCCGCAAGGCAGCGATGCCTGCAACTGGAGGGCCGTCAATGCAGCGTGTTCGGATCAAAAACCCAAGACCGCTGAGCGGAGAGGAAATACTGGAAGGAGTTCCTCATGAGGTTTGACGAGTCCGTGCTCCGCAGGTGGATGAGCCTCGAGATGGGAAAGATCAACGATGGAGTCGTGTCAGCGAGGGTTCCCCTCTCTCTCCTCCTTGAGATGGAAAGACCGGTTGCCACCACAAGGGGAGGAAAGGAGCACGTCTTTGACAGGGGTGTGATCAGGAAGATTGGGGCTACCCTCCCATTGCACCTGCGCTCCGCGCTCAAGCTCCCCATTGTCTTTTACTTTGACATGGAGGTCTCGGACAGCTGCATGCTCGCAGATGAGGTTGCGCTTGCCGCGTTGCAGGAACTTGGCGATCTCTCGATAGAGAGGCGGATGGAGAACGGAAAGGCGTGGGTGGGGAGGGCACTCGTCTTTGCACTTCTGCGCAAGTATCCGAGCGCCGTTCAAATCATGATGGGGTAGTGACGGAATGTGCCGGACAACTGTTATTTTTATCTTTCAGGAGGTCAAGAAGTGATAAAACGCGTGGTCGTTGGAGTGATTTATTCTGATTGAGGTTCTGCTCGTCGATGACGAAGTATCCCTCCTTGACGTGACAAAGATCTTCCTCGAGAAGGGGGGTGATATGGCGATCTCGACTGCATTGAGCGCCAGTGAAGCCCTCGAGATCCTGAAGGCACGTGAATTCGATGTCATCGTATCGGATTATGAAATGCCGCAGATGAATGGGATTGACCTCCTCCGGGCCACGAAGGCTGCCTACCCCCATATCCCCTTCATTATCTTTACCGGGCGAGGAAGGGAGCATGTCGCAATCGAGGCCCTCAACCTTGGTGCAGCTTTTTACCTCCAGAAGGGCGGTCACCCCCGGTCTCAGTTTGCAGAGCTGCGGAACATGATCGAGCAGGCGGTGAGCCGGAAACGTGCTGAACTTGCACTCCGGAGGTCAGAGCAGAGGCTCTCTGATATCATCAATTTCCTCCCGGATGCGACTTTTGCGATCGACAGGGAAGGCAGGGTCATTGCCTGGAACTACTCCATCGAGGAGATGACGGGCGTCCCCGCGCGCGACATTCTCGGGAAGGGAAACTACGAGTACTCGATCCCCTTTTACGGTGAGAGGCGTCCAATCCTCATTGACCTCATCTTCGAATCTTCCGACGAGATAGCCAAGAG
Source organism: Methanobacteriota archaeon (assembly GCA_029547605.1). Lineage (GTDB taxonomy): Archaea > Halobacteriota > Methanomicrobia > Methanomicrobiales > Methanospirillaceae > Methanolinea_A. Next base: position 25,369 of record JAKPPB010000063.1, read on the forward strand.
GTATTACGGGGTAGTCCACAAGAAAGGCGATCTTCTCATCGGTGAGACAGACCTCCCCAGGCTCGCTGGCCAGAAAGTGATCCTCTGGGGAAAAGCCTCCCCTCTCTATGACCACGACGGCAACATCATCGGTGCAATCGAATCAATCCGCGACGTGACAGAGCGCCGCCGGATGGAGGAGGCGCTCCGGGAGAGCGAAGCAAGGTACAAGGGGATTGTGGAGAGCCAGGAAGACCTCATCGCCCGTTTCCTCCCGGACGGAACATATATTTTCGCGAATCCTGCATTCTGCCGCTACTACGAAAGATCGTACGATGAGATCGTCGGGAGCCGGTTTCGCGCCCGCATCCCTCCGGATGAGCTCCCTCTTGTGCGAAAACATTTTAACTCTCTCACCCGTGAAAACCCGACTGGCTACATCCAGCACCGTGTAATACTGCCGGGAGGCGAGGTGAGGTGGCAGAGCTGGACTGACCAGGCGATCTTCGACGAGAAAGGGGAAATCCGGGAATACCAGTCGGTGGGAAGGGACATCACAGACATGGTCCAGGCTGAAGAGTCCCTGCAGATGGCAAACAGAAAGTTAAGCCTCCTTTCCCGTATCACAAGGCATGATATTCTCAACCAGGTCACTGCACTCCTGCTCTACCTGGACATGGCAAAAGAGAATGCTGACAGCCCGTTGATGGCCGACCTCCTCGGGAAGATGGAGCGCGTTGGGCACAATATCGAACGACAGGTTGCGTTCACAAAAGAATATGAGGATATTGGTGTGCACGCCCCTGTTTGGCAGGACATAAAGAAGGTCCTGCACGACGCCATTCATGCATTCGATCTCTCTCTTGTCCGCATCGAGTGCGATGTGAGGGACCTTGAGGTGTATGCCGACCCACTCCTCGAACGAGTGTTTTATAATCTCGTGGACAATGCATTGAAACACGGTGGAGGCATCTCTGCGCTTGCAATCGGCATTACTATGAGTTCCTATGGGATCATCCTCTCGTTTGAAGATGATGGCATCGGGATCCCGTATGATGAGAAGGAGAAGATCTTTGAGAAGGGATATGGAAAGAGCAGTGGTTTTGGCCTGTTCCTCGCGCGAGAGATCCTTGATATCACCGGTATCTCTATTATCGAGACCGGGGAGCCTGGTATGGGAGCGAAGTTTGAAATATTCCTGCCGAAGGGAACGTTCAGGGTGATGAAACGGAATGATAATGACTAATGACCATATTTTTGCAGATCATCAGGTTAATAAAGCAGGTGTTGCAGATACCCTGATGCTGAAAGGGACAGGAGGGGGTATGAGAAGGTGACGAAATCAATCCTGATTGTTGAAGACGATCCCGTCATCAGCCAGCTGATATCATGGCGCCTGAAGAAACTTGGGTACGAGGTGAAAGGTACTGCACAGACCGTAAAAGAGGCAATTTCCCAGATCAGATCAGGGACCCCGGACCTTGTCCTGATCGACATCATCCTTGCGGGAGGAGATGACGGGACCGCACTTGGCTCGCAGATCAGGCGAGAATATGGTATCCCCTTCATTTACCTGACTGCACATTCAGACGACGATACCCTCTCCCGTGCAATCGATACCGGCCCGAGCGGATTTTTGCTCAAGCCCTTCAAGGACGAGGAGCTGAAGGTGGCAATCGAGGTCGCACTCAAGCAGGTACCGGGTGCATGATGATAGTGGGGGGCTACCCTTGTATCCTCAATAATCAAAGCCCTTGTTTGATACCAGTGTCACAAGATCACGTCTTTCTTACTTTTTTCATTACCTTTAAATGAGGGTCTGCAGAGGGAGATAGTACATGTGGTTGCGCTCCCTTCATCTTCTTGCGACAGTCCTCGTGATCCTGCTGGTCCATGGAGCCCCAGTTATTGCGGACGACTGCGGATGCGGAAGTGATCCTGGTTCCGGCGATTCACCGGATGGAGGCAGCGCTGCGGGTTATGGCTCCTCAAGTGACCCCGCAGCCTTTGCGGCAGCCGGAAGGGATCTTACCATGAGTGGGCGCTATCAGGAGGCACTCGACGCATTCAACGATTCCCTCAGCCTCGATCCCAACAATGCCCAGACATTGATGGGAAAAGCGGAAGTCCTCTTCCTCCTGCAGCGCTACCCTGAAGCTGCCGGGGTGTACCGGAGAGTGGTGGAGATCGATCCACGCCACGATGGCGCATATTTCTGCCTCGGCAATACCTACCTTGTCATGAAGGAGTACCAGGCCGCGGCAGACGCGTACGAGCGATCGCTTGGTATCCGACCCGCGAACATTCCCGCGGCCGAGAACCTCAGGGTTGCCCGGTCGTATCTCGAAGAGCGCGTGCCAACAGGGACACCGATCGCGGAACTTTTTGTCACTATGGAACAGATAACCCCTGGAGCAAGCACGCCTCTGCCGCCAGGACCCATCACCACACCTACGACAGCGCGCTCTGCACCCCTCCTGCATGGGTGGATAGGCGTGATCTCGCTTGTGCTCTCAATTGCGGTCGCCATTGCAGGAAAGAGGTAGTTAAAAGACACTCCTTTCCATGAATAGGGCAATACACCATGCAGAAGCGGGGATGAACATTCTCATCACCGGCGCACCTGGATGCGGAAAGACCACCCTTATCGAAAATGTCGCGAGGGAGCTTGCAGGTGCTCACCCTGCAGGTTTTATTACGAGGGAGATCAGAGACGCGGGAGAGAGGAGAGGGTTTGCACTGGTCTCATTCTGCGGCAGGAACGGCATCCTTGCCCACGTCAGTATAAAATCCCAGTGGCGTGTGGGGAAGTACGGAGTTGACGTCCCTGGTTTTGAGGCCTTCCTCCAAGAATTGCACCTTTCAGACGCACGACTCGTGATCATCGACGAGATAGGAAAGATGGAATGCCTCTCTCCTCTCTTTCGCACGCGTGTGACGGAAGTCCTGGACAGCCCTTGCGTGCTGGTGGCCAGCATCGCTCTCAGGGGCACACCGTTCATTGAGGCGCTCAAGTCACGGAGAGATGTCGAGATCTATTCCCTGGACCGCCGGAACCAGGAACAGGTGGCAGGAGACGTTACGATGAGAGTAAGGGGGGCGCTCTGTATCACGGGCAGGGGATCATGAGTCTCTTTGTGGTGAGACCCTAAATTGGGGAAGCCATAAGTGGAAACAGGGCCAAAGAGAGTATTGAGCGTATGGAATCCGTCAAGTCCGTAATCCTCGCAGGCGGTATAGGTACCCGACTGTGGCCGCTCTCGCGCACTCACAACCCGAAACAGTTCCTGAAAATCAACGGGACCTCCCTCTTCCAGGATACCTGGCAGAGGGCGCTTCGGATATCCGGGCCCGATGAGATATTTGTGGTGACAAACCATGCACACCAGTACCTTGTCAGGAACCAACTCGAGGAGATTGGAATCCATGTGCCCGATGAGAGGATCTTAAAGGAGCCGGTGGGGAGAAATACGCTGCCAGCCATCACGTGGGCGCTGCAGCATGTCGAGGAAGAGTTTGGGACCAGTGACGTGGTGGTCTTCCCAAGTGATCATTACCTCGACGTTGGGGCCATGGACGAGATTTCGGCGGCGAGGAGTATATCCACCCAGTACCTCGTCACCTTCGGTGTCGTTCCCACGCACCCCTACACAGGATATGGGTACATTGACCCAGGCGAACCCTTACCTCTCGGGGCACGTGTACGCAGGTTCCGGGAGAAACCGGATTACAACACGGCAAAGATATACATGGACGCAGGGTTCCTGTGGAACAGCGGGATATTTCTCTTCTCGACGGGCGTCTTCTTCGACGAACTTGCGAAGCACCAGCCAGACCTCTATTCCCGGTTCAGGGAGGGGATAAGGGAGTACGGAAGCCTCCCCCCCCTCTCCATCGACTATGGGCTCCTCGAGAAATCGGAGAAGGTGGCGGTGGTCCCCCTGAAAGCCAAGTGGACCGATCTGGGGACGTTCCGTGCCTGGTATGATCACAGGCCGCACGATGGTTCCGGCAATGCGGGTCATGCAGAGATGATTGACTCGGCGCGCAATTTTGTCTATGCACCGGGAAAACATACGGCGCTGATCGGGGTGCAGGATCTTGTACTTGTCGATACCGGCGACGCCCTCCTTGCCTGCCACATGGACTCGACAGAGAAGGTAAGCGAACTTGTGAAGCGGTTCCAGGAACGCGGCGACACCATCGCCGATTACCACCTCCAGGTGCATCGGCCCTGGGGCTTCTATACCGATCTTGAACGGTCCAGGTTCTTCCGGATAAAGAGAGTGACGGTCAAGCCCGGCAAGAAACTCTCACTGCAGATGCACCATCACCGGAGCGAGCACTGGATTGTCGTGAGTGGCATGGCGGACGTGATCCTGGGCGACCGCACCATTCACCTGCGGCAGGGAGAAAGCACGTTCGTCCCTGCCGGCACGAAACACAGGCTGGCCAATACCGGGAAGATACCCCTCGAGGTCATCGAGGTCCAGATCGGCGAGTACCTTGAAGAGGACGACATCACCCGGTTCTCCGATGACTATCACCGGACGTAAGGGAATATTTTGTTGGTCCATGATGCAGGTTCCCGGCAGCCGGAGCGCACGTCTCGTGGCAGGTCTCGCAGATGGCAGTGCCGCTCCCCCGTGGCCGGAGATGTTGGAGCTCGAGGTATGATGGTTCAATCAACACACGAGGCGACACCCGGGTGAAACTGCGCATGGAAAGGAATGATACATCCAGCATAAGAGATGGTTCTGCAGGGGTCCGCCAGATTGTGATGGTCCTGCATGGACCCGAGATCTTTGATTCGGGAAATGCCGCGTGGCTTGCGAAAGTGCTCTCTCCGAAGCGGATCCTGGTCGCCGGTGTCATGGCAAGGGCCGCGGCGGAAGAATCCGGCCTTCCGAGCGAATTCATGTGCGTTCCCCCGAGCGTGGCGATACGGGCACTCGGGGAGCCAGGATTCCTCGCAAACCAGGGAAAGAACCCTGATTCGGGGCGAATATTCGGCGAGATGGTCGCCTCCCGCGTAGGGGGGGAGGGGCTTATTCAGGTGGAATGCGCATCCAGGGAGGTCATCTGTTGGAACAGGAATGCCGACGCGACTGCAGTCGACATCTCAGAGAGGACGGGGTATCCAATCCTCGAGAGAATTGCTCCTGTTCGTTCCTTTGACCAGGGATTCCGAATCATTCGTGGCTGCGTATCCGGGGAAGCGGTGTTTGTCAACGGGATCGTAATAGGGACCGCAACAGGCCCCGAGGTCATCATCCGTTCTGACGGGGGTGAGGTCATCGCGGTGTCGGGGATCAGGATCAAGCCGCATGGCCTTGAGAAACTGAGGAGGGCGGGGCCGGTGGATGTGAGCCGTGCCTGGTGCAAGACGGGAAACCTCAGGTCGAGGTCACCCATTTCCGCTCAACGCCGGGTTTGTACGGGAAGGGTGATCTTCATTGACCATTGCGGCCACCACCTCTACAAGGAGATCGGCGAGAAGGATGTCTGCGGGATGGTGACAGTTGGAGACGACACTACCGCAGTCTGCGGGCATATCGGGGCGCATCTTGGCATCCCCGTTCTTGGCATCGTTGATGGAGACAGCGACAACATTGTTCCGGAAAGGTACGCGGAAGGGTCGCTCCTGGCGATCGCAAAAGGGGTCTCAGACGATGACCTTGGAAAAGAGATCTCGCATCTTATCCCAGGGGGAAGTACTTCCTGGGACGTATGCGTCAGTCACATCCTCGCAGCCATTGGCAACAGGGCAGAGATCCGAAAACCCCCTATGAAGTGACCTGTCCCATTCGAGTCCTGTTGCGGGGGTGATGGGCTTACCAACGCATTTGAACCTTGGGGCCTGAAGGATGCTCGGGGATTTTTCCTGATCCAAAGCATATGAACAGTCAACACCCAGGGGAAAGTATGCCCTCTCCAGTTCAGATGAAAAGAGCCATACACGGGAAAACATCCCCTGCCTTGCTCACTTCTTCTGACGGAGATAGCGTTCCCGTATCCCCTCAAGGGTCTCAATGTCTGCGATCCCCTTGTCGTCTCGGGCGCGGATGAACCGAGGGAACCGGAGGGCATATCCGCACTCGTAATTCGGGCTCTCCTGAATCTCCGAGTATCCAACTTCGAATACTAAGAACGGCTCCAACTGGACTTCCTTGCCTGATTCCGAGACGACGTGGTCTGAGAGAAGCTCATAGAGCTCTGCGAGCTGCTCATCCGAGAAGCCGGTCGCGACCTTGCTTACGGCAGTGAGCTCCCCCTGGTCCTGGCATGCGAGCAGGAAAGAGCCGAATACATGAGCCCTCTTGCCTTCGCCCCACTCGGCCCCGATGACCGCAAGATCCAGGGTGTCAACTGACGGCTTGATCTTCAGCCAGTTCTTGCCGCGGATGCCAGGGGTGTAAGGGGATGAGAGCACTTTGATCATCAGTCCCTCGTGGCCCGCGGTCAGGCTTTCCTGGTATACCCTCTCAATCTCGCCTGGATCGCTGCTCACCACCTGGGGTGCGATATGGCCAGAGAGTACGGAAAGGAGGCGAGCCCTCCTTTCGATGAGGGGGAGGTCGATCAGTGTCTCACCGTCAAGGTAGAGGATATCGAAGACGAATGGCTGGACCTTTACCTCCTTCTGCATCTCCTCGATCCCATGTTTCCTTCGGAACCGTCTGAGCACGGTCTGGAACGGGAGGGGTTTTCCATCCCTGACCGCGATCACCTCCCCGTCAAGGATCACGTCGTGGGTCGTCGCCCCGCCAAGAACCCTGAGCACATCAGGGAGGGCATCGGTGACATCCTCGAGTTTTCTCGAGTAAATCCTGCGCTCTTCACCTGCCTTGTGGAACTGGAACCTGCTGCCGTCATACTTGAATTCGGCGGCAACTGCCCCGTTCTCCTCAATCGCGCCGGAGATGGTCCCCTGCTGTGCAAGCATCATCTTCACCGGGTGAAACGGCATGATGCGCACTTCACGGAGGGCTTTTTCTCCTGCCCGTGCAAGCATCGCCACTTCGCCAAGGTCGTTTCTTGCCTGGTATGCATGCTCTACGTCGCGCGGGTCGACAGAGAAGGCCTTGGCGATGGCATCCCGAATAATGCCTTCCCCAACCCCGATCCTCAGGTCTTCCATGAGGAGACGTGCGAGGTAACGGCCTTCCAGGGGCGATGCGTTCTGAAAGAGGCTCTGGATGAGGGATAACTTCTCCTGCTGGGAGGCACGTCCACCCTGGCGGGCAATCTTCTCAAGCTTCCTGTAGACCCCCGCGAGGTCGAGTTCCTGGGAAAAGAGCGGAGTCTGGATGGTTGCCGCCCTTGATGACCTGCGCGACATCTTCTTCTGCTCGAGTATTGCCTGGACTGCGAGTCCTGCGTCCCCGCGCCGATTGATCTCCCCAATCACGTCGCTCCTGGAACCGTCGACAATGAGCGTGATCGCATCATAGAGGAGGTTTGGGCCAATCCCCATCTTGAGGGGGCTCCAGTCAGGGAAGATCTTTCCAGTCACAAACTGGACGAAGATAGGGAGATCAATCTCGTCGAGCCCCGAAATCACGCGGGAGATTGCTTCGGTCATCTCCAGGCGTCCCGATATTCCCTCGATCTCCTCGCAGATCCTGGCAAATTCTGCAAATTTCATGATAGCATAGATGTGGAGAATAGTCACTTTCGGCGAGGATAAGGGTTCCTCCCTGGGGGGATGCACGTTCACTCAGAGAGGTGTGTGCCGCGGACCTCTCTCACGTTGGATCAACGTTCTTATATTCTCAAGGATTATTCCTGTACATAATGCCGGAGGAGTGGATCCCGGATGCCCTCATCGAGCAGAAGATGGGGCAGACCAAGCGGGAGATGATGGAGTACATCGAAAAGAATTCAGAGAAGATAGACTCAAACCTCCCTATCTTCTTCGGCCACGTCGTTTCAATCCTGGAGAAGAGCTATCCCGATATCCCTGACCAGGCATACGACCGGTTCATTGACGACGTAACAGTAAAAGTCCTCGAAGAGAGCAGGCGATCTACTGATATCGAGTACATCGAGAAGCTCTTCCGGCATGCGACCCGGGTAAAACGGAAGTACACCGGAAGGGCCATATTCGATATCGTGCTTGGGATCAAGTTGATCGACAACGGCAAGTATACGGATGCGATCGAGGTTCTCAAGAAGTACAGGACGGTTGATGCGATGGTCTGCACCGCGATCGCCTTCTGCTATTATGAACTCTCCTCGCTTGAGCTGCCCCCAGACAAGAAACCTGACAAGTCCACCACGAGTGCGATGGCGCTCAGCGCAAGAGAGCAGATGATCGAGCTTGCCCGCCTTCGTCCCCCGGTCAACCGGTTGCGGTTCCCGCAGGTAGTTCAGGAACTCCGGGTGAACAAGATTTTCTGGTTCATGATCAGGCTTGCCATCGACTGGTTCCCGAACGAGCCCGAATACCTGAAGATCGGCCTTGAGAAGGCAAAGAAGGACGGGAACAGGGAGATGAGGGGAGAACTCCTCAAGATCGCTTCCGAGCGCTACTACAATGACATGTTCTTCCTGCGGGACCTCTACCACTTCAAGCTGGAAGGGAGGGATGCAGGAGGGGCGACTGCCGTAGTGCGGCAGATGATGCAGCAGCATCCAGACGAGCTCGAGCCCGTATATTACGGCCTGCAGCTCTCCATCATCTCGTCCCAGGAGTCCGCCTACCAGAAGTTCCGGAGTACTGCCCTCACAAAGAAGATGCCAGCCCACATCGTCCTGATGCTCGATCTCTCGTTCATGATCATATCCGGAAAAAAGGCTGAAGCGGAGGTCATGCTTGAGGATACAAAAAAGAAACTGCCGGCACTCGGGTATTACCTCGGAGTGCTCGAGTACCTGATGGGTGATATCTTCTCAGAAGACGAGAAGCGTTCCAGGTCCGCAAAGAAGCTCTTTCTTGATTCGATCGACATGTACAGCCTCAAGTTGCTGAAGATGAAGGAAGGATAAAGCCTTCGTGATGAGTCCACCGTGAAATCAATTCACAGGTACGCCTCTTCCTCCTTTCGGCAGGTACAAAAAAAATCACCTTGTGACCCGCCCCTCCTGCCACGACAGGCTGCCTCTCACATGTTTTGAAGGTAAAACATTGGTCCCAAGGGGGAGAACGGCAGTCACGGGTAAGAGAGAACGCTCCATTGCTCCTAAACTATGTATCCTGGTGCACAGATACACAGAAAGAGGGCTAACCCGCTTTCTTCCACCCATCTGAAGCCGCGTCAGAGCCTGATACTGCGGGGCCAGGCTGCTCCTGTGTCGGGATTCGTGGCAACGGTGATCTCGAGTTCTGACGAGAAGAGGCCGGCACTCTGCCTTGCCGTCGCCAGCGCCTTGTCGGGAGTGTTGTTCATCTCGCTCAAGTGTGCGAGCATGATCGTATGCACCCTTGTGCAGAGCTCGTTCACGCACCGGGCGGCATCGGGATTGGAGAGATGTCCTCTGCGCGACCGGATACGCCGTTTGAGTACTTCAGGGTATGGACCGTTCTTCAGCATGTCGGGGCAGTGATTGCTCTCAAGGACAAGTGCATCGCACCGGCAGAAGCAGTCCATCATCCTGCTGGTTACCATCCCGGTGTCGGTGCAGCAGCCGATGGTGAGATCTCCTTCACGGACGAGAAACCCGCAGGGTTCCCGCGCATCGTGGGAGACCTCGAATGCCTCGACCGAGAAGTCTCCAACAGGGAACTGCTCGCCGTAATCCACCCTCACTGCCCGGATTGGATCTCTCCGAACCGGCCGGGAGTCGAGAAGGTCGAGGAGCGTCCCGCCTGTCGCATAGACCGGGATGGAGAGGTGGCGGGCAAGGGCCTCAACCGATGCGATGTGATCGATATGCTCATGGGTGACAAGGATTGCGGAGAGATGCTCGGTGGACCCGCCGGCGGCGTGGAGACGGGAGAGGATCTCGCGCCTGGATAGTCCTGCATCGACGAGAATGGATTGGGAACTCCCCTCGATGTAAAGGCAGTTGCCTTTGCTGCCGCTTGCAAGGGCAATACACCGCATTGTATCATTCTATTGTTGTGCATCCAAGAAATGGGTGCCGGTTGAGAAAGGGAACGGTATTGGCTCTATGCCAAGGCCGGAATCTGGGAGTCCAGTTCACGGTTCAGACCTGTTCCGGTCGTTTGGATAAATGTTCACAATAATTTTGACTGGGATCGGAAGGTGTCATGGCGCCCTTGTCATGACATGGATGGCATTCGCCTTGAAAGAGGTATGTACGGGGGCTCCCGGCGAAAGGGCAAGGTCATCGTACGAACGGCGGGTAATGATGGCAACAAGTGAAATTCCCGCATCTACCTGGATCCTGATGTTGGGACCTACTGGTGTGACGCGGGATATTATCCCCCTGAGGGTGTTTCTGGCACTGCTCTTCATTCCATCCCCCCCCAGCAAGAGGAGTTCCTCGGGGCGAATAAACGCTGTCACTGCCGTCCCTGCAGGGTAATGGCAGGTGGCAAAAATTGTGGTGCTCCCGATAGTGATCGATGCCAGCCCGTCCTCGTTTGCAGTGACAGTTCCATCAAAGATGTTCTCAACCCCTACCATCCGGGCGACCTCCCTGCTCCCTGGCTGGTAGAAGATCTGTCTGGAATCTCCTACCTGCCTGATCTTCCTGTCCAGGATCACGGCAATCCGGGTTGCGAGGCGCTGGCCCTGGACCATGTCATGGGTCGAGAGGATTATCGTGGTCCTAAACCGCGTATTCAGGGAAGAGATCAGGTTCTCGATTCGTTCAATTGAGCCAGGGTCAAGGTTTGCGGTCGGCTCGTCCAGCAGGAGGATCTCAGGCCTGCTGACCAGGGCCCGGGCGATCGCCACCCGCTGGAGTTCACCTCCGGAAAGTGTGGTTGCCTCTCTCTCTTCGTAGTCCTCGAGGCCCACGAGGCCAAGCGCTTCGGTGACCCTCTGGCGGATCTCTCCAGGAGGGATTCCCCGGAACTTAAGCCCGAGCGACACATTCTGAAAAACGTTCCCGCGAAGGGCGGCAGGCTTCTGGAAGACGAAGCTCATCATCCTCCTCAAAGCGACCCGTTCCCCTTCTGAAACCCTGGTGTCTTTACCGTCTATTAGGATCATTCCTGTTGTGGGGTCGTCCAGAAGGTTGATCAACCTGAGGATGGTGGTCTTCCCTGCTCCGCTCGGTCCGATCAGGGTAAAGATCTCGCCCTTCTCCACCCTGAACGTGAGGTCTTTGAGGACATCATTCTCGCCGAATCTCTTGTCAACATGAACAAGTTCGATCATCTCATCGCTCCTGGACTAGGAAAAGGGCCACAGTAACCACCATTGCGATTCCGAGGAGAATGATGCCAAGCGCGATGGAGAATGCAATGTTGCCCATTGATGTCTCGAGTGCGATCGCCGTGGTGAGAACCCGCGTGTATCCCCGGATGTTTCCACCGATGATCATGGCGGCACCAACTTCAGAAATTGCCCGCCCGAACCCGAGGATCACCCCGCCCAGGATTGCGAACCGGGCTTCCCTGATGATCGTCATCACTGTCTGCGTGGTGGTAGCCCCAAGCGATACCACCTCGTCCTGGATGGACTGTTTCACACCGGAAAGGGCTATGAGCGTCATTCCCACCATCAGCGGGATGATGAGCACCGTCTGGCCAACGATCATCCCGGACGGGGTAAAGAGGAGGCCCAGGAAGCCGAATGGCCCCACCCTGGAGAGGAGCAGGAAGACGAAGAGGCCGGCAATCACGGTGGGGAGGGCATAAAGAGTCTGGATGATGGTGATAAGGCCGCGTTTTCCACCAAATTTCCGAAAATGGATAAAACCACCGATAGGGATGGAGATCAACGATGCGCAAAGGGTTGCGGCAAGGGAGATCAGGAGTGAACGTGCAGTAATCTCGAGGACCTCCGGATTGAGGGATATAATGAGTTCGACCGCCTGGATGAAGCCTTCAATGATCTCGCTCATTCACCCTCCCTTTGCCTGATCCGGCTATAGGGGTATCGTTCACAATGCGATGGCATGCCGCTGCAGCGTATGTTCGATCCGATCTCCCTTTATGGTTGTTTTTTTTAGGGATAGAACTCTGGCGGTCATCGTTCCAGAGCAATAATTCACATTCTATCTTTTCACCCCTGTTCCGAGTCTGGAATTTCCTGGTATCAGGTGAGGAGGGCGGGGACCTGCGCGTCAGCGGCCTTCCCACAGTCACACTTGAACCGGCTGCATTCTCCCGTCATCGGGATGAAGAGGTTCTTGCCATATTTCTCCTTTCCGAACTCACCGATCGAAGCCTGTACCTCGGGAGAGGTGAGGAAGTTCACGAAGTTATTGGCAATTGTGATCCTGTCGGAGGGTTGTGTTGGAGTGTAAACAGTAATCACACTGTAGACGTTCAGGAGGATATCCCCCTGTTCGATTATCGGGAAGAGTCCAAGGTTCCCCTTATACGCCAGGTAAGTCCCCTCGTCTATCAGGGTATAGGCCTGCTTCTCCGATGCGAGCTGCAGCGTCTCTCCCATCCCTCTTCCCGCCTCGATGTACCAGTTCCCTGATTTCTGGACATCTCTGGTGTAATTATATCCTGCAGAATTCCAGATTGATTTTTCCGCGTAATGTGTCCCGGAATTGTCGCCCCTCGAGACAAAGGCGATCCCAGGTGTACCCGCCTTTCCCATCGTCATCAGCTTTGTGAATGCATCCTCGGGCTTCATATCCTTGATACTCGCCGGATCGTCTGCCGGGCCCACAATGATAAAATAGTTGTAGGCGAAGCAGCGGCGGTTGATGCCATGGCCTCCAGCCATGAAACCTTCCTCCTGGCTTGGAGAATGCACGGCCAGGATGTCGCAGTCACCGCGCTTCGCGATCTCGATCGCTTTGCCTGTCCCCTGGGAGGTAATCAGCAGATCGACGTGATGTTTCTCTTCGAACATGGGCTCAAGGTAATCGAGGAGGCCGGTATCGTACAGGCTTGTGGTGGTGGCCAGGAGCACCTTCGATTTCCCTATCGACTGGGTAGGTGCAGGGGTTCCCTGTGAGGGAGCGGTCGTTGTGCAACCGCAGAATAAGGCTCCGACGACGATAAGAGCACTGAGAGTAATTGAAACACACACTTTCCTGGGTTTAAGGGTCATAGGTCTCACAGGGAGTTTTAACCGCATGATTGATGAATATTTCTTTTTAATTATTGATTGGAATTAATCACTTTTATTTTTAATTGAACCTACCAGGTGATTCGATTAAAAGAACCTTTAACATTCCGCCGGTCGAAGTCTTTTTCCATGTGGAAGGCCGTATCGCTCGAGGATTGGATGGAAAACCGGGTCTCGGAGCTCTCATCGGTAAGGCCAGTCGTGGAGGAGATCATCGCGAGGGTCGGGAGCGGGGGTGACCGGGCCCTGCTCGAGCTCACCAGGAGATACGATGGAGTTGATGCCGAATCTATCCTCGTAGGAGAAGAAGAGGTCGAGGCGGCCTACCATGCAGTCAGTGATAAGGTCATCGCAAACCTCATCGAGGCTGACGCGAGGATCTCCCGCTTCCACGAACTGCAAAAACCAAAGGAGTTATGGCTTGAGGAGGTTGAGCCCGGCGTAGTTCTCGGGGTCAGGAACACTCCCCTTGACCGTATCGGGGCGTATATCCCGGGTGGGAGAGCTGCATACGCCTCAACTGCTCTGATGTGCACGATTCCTGCGAGGGTCGCAGGCGTACGATCTATCTGCTGCTGCAGCCCGCCTCCCATATCCCCGATGACGCTCGTTGCGATGGATATCGCGGGCGTGGACGAGGTTTATGCCGTCGGCGGCGCACAGGCGATCGCTGCCATGGCGCTTGGGACAGAGAGTATCCTCCCGGTCCAAAAGATCGTCGGCCCCGGAAACATCTACGTGACGATGGCTAAGATGCTTCTGCGCGACCGCGCTGAAATCGACTTCCCGGCGGGCCCGAGCGAGATCGTCGTGCTCGCAGACGATTCCGCACGGCCGGAGTTCATCGCCGCCGATATCCTTGCCCAGGCAGAGCACGACCCGAGGGCGGCAAGTCTTCTCGTGACCACGGACCCAGGTCTCCCAGGCCAGGTAGGCCTGCACCTGGAAACAGGGATCAGGGACTCGGAGAGGGGAGAGATCCTCGAGAAAGCCATGGAGAACACAGGATACCTCGTGGCGGCATCCATGGAGCATGCAGTAGAAACCGTGAACCGCGCTGCCGCCGAGCACCTCTCCCTCCAGGTTGCCGATCCCATGGGTGTCCTGCACGGCATCAGGAATGCAGGAGCCGTCTTCCTCGGGAGCTATTCGGCAGTGGCCTGCGGAGATTATGCATCCGGGACAAACCACGTCCTCCCTACTGCGGGGTATGCACAGGTCTATTCAGGCCTCGATGTGCAGCACTTCTGTAAGCGAACCACCGTTCAGCTGATCACCAGGGACGGTCTCGAGAGAATGGGGGATACTATCGAAGCCATCGCAGAAGCAGAAGGCCTTGACGCCCATGCCCGTTCTGTCAGGATCCGCAGGCAGTCGTCCTGAACGGGGCTGATGTGTTCGGAGTGCTCGCTTATCGAGCAGCTATGAAAAAAATCTGCCGGACACGTGTATAGCGCCTGAATACTCAGTAGAACTCAAAGGGTTATGCAGGAGGACGAGAAACAGCCCGTGTTTTCCGGCATACAGGCTGCCTGGCGATCAGCTGTGCCGCCTCCTCTTCGCAGCGAGAAGTGCGGCGGCGAGTGCAAGTGAGGCACCTGATACCTCCCATGGGATCCCAATTTCAGGAGAAGGTGGCCGGGAGAATGTAACATCAGTGTAGGACACGGAGATCTCATCGGTATCGGTGAGCCTGTCCAAGTTCAGCGGGACGCTCACCGCATATATCCTGTAGGTTCCGGGGATGAGATGGCCCACGATAAAGCCCGTGTTCCACTCGTACTCGAACCTTCCGTCGGGATGGACATATGCAGACGTGAAATAGCCTGAACCTGCGGGAAGATGCAGGTTCTCGAGGGTGGCACCGGCGCGGTTCAGTCCAGGGCCGGTCACGAAGAGGTAAACTGCAATGATATTGGGGATATCTGAAGTTCCGCTGATGTGCACCCGCTCTCCGATGTACGATGTCCCAGGCTGGGCATCGATGGAGATTGCCCCCGTGGCAGGGCCCAGAAAGAGCATCAGGCATAAAAGAGCGATTAGGGCCCTTGCGAGGTGCATGATCATATCTCTTTATTAAATGTCAAAAAAACGCATCAAGATTGTGGAAGGGGATCATAGGCACCGCGGCAGTTCTGGTAATGCATCGTTTTATAGGGATATGGGGAGTCAGAACTCCATCACCATCACTGCTTCCTCCTCCTCTTTGAGCTCACCCTTGAGGTGGTCCGTCTCGAAGTGGTACTGCTCCCATGGATCGTATTCATCGTAGAGCTCGCACTTGTCCAGGACATCCACGAACTCTTTGAGGAAAATTCGCGGGATCACGTCAACCCTGCCCCCAAACTTGCTGGTCACCTTTTTTATCATCGCCCTTATGAACCTGTGGGAGACCCTTGACCTGTCAACCTCGGTATACGCGGCAGAGTAGATGTCGATCACCTTGAGGGCGACCTGTTCAAGCTTCTTTGCATCAAACTTTGCAAGAGTGATCTGGGGCTGACGGGGGTTCCTGAAACTTTCACCTGTCTGGACCACGCTTATGCGGTCATAGAGGGGGGGCAGTGTGCGAATTCCCCTCGGGCCGTCGAAGAAGGCGGGTGTCCCTGTGAAGATAAAATAGGAATGTGGGAGGTCGCCCCTGTCGAGAGAGTCGACCATCATCTGCAGCGTGCGGTATCCCTTCTCGCGCTGGTTGCGGGGAAGAGACTGGGTCGTCTCCACCTCGTCTACTGCAACCGCGAGCCCGCTGTAACCGGCACTGACGATGATCCGCAGCAGCCCCCGAAGGAACGTGAATGCCGTGGCTTCATCCACGTCCCCCCGTATCCCGGCTTTCTGCTTGAACTCTCTTCCGACGTTTGGTTCTGCGCATACCCACCCAATTGCGGCCTGCGATGTCTGGAAGTCCCCCGCGTTGTTGGCCCGATAGTAGGTCCGGAGTGCCGCCGCAAGCGAGGTGTTCAGCTCGGATATACCGGCGAGCGCAGTTTCAATCTCTGCGAGGGTCGCCTTCTCGAGGACCTCGTCGGAGAGAGACTGGTCGCTCACGTTGAGGATCCGCTCCTCGATCCCAAAGAGCCATGAATCGATGATGGACTTCTGGGCATGCTCCTCTTCCCGTGTGCGCAGGCTTGCACAGATCTGCTGGTAGATACCTTTTGTCTTGTGCAGTGGCGAGGATGAGGATATGACCACGTGGGAGGTCACAAACCCTTTCTCACGCGCCATTTCGAGAGCCCTTGCGACGAGGAAGGTCTTACCGCTTCCGTAATCTCCCCTGATGAACTTGATGTCTCCGCCGCCTCGTGCGACGAAATCGAGTTGTGCACCGATGACTCCCTCCTCGACATCGAGGCCGACTGCGATCCTCTCGAGACCACTCGCGGGGACCGTCCCCCTTCGCAGGGAATTGATGATGTTCTGGCTCTCCTGCCGCTCGCCAGGTTTTCGTTCAGGACCTCTTGTATGCATAGATCTCACCATCCTTCCCAACCCCCCTCTTCTCGATCACGACGATACCGGCACTGGTCGCCTTCTGAATGATCCGGTTCACCATTCCTCCTGCCCTGCGGGTCCCAAGGAGGGTCCGGAGATCCATTTCGCTGGCCTGGTGGTGCGCCCGCAGGAACTCGAGGATCTTCTTCTCGTTCTCATCCAGGTCAAGAGAGAGTTCTGCCTGTCCTGCAGAGGATACCTTCTCATCCTGCAGCGCCGGAGCATATGCGAGGACTGGAAGGTCGCAGAGCGACCGGCGCTTGCATTCTTCAATGAGGATCAGGAAATCTTCTGCCCTGATGCTCCGGGATGCCGGGGGGATATAGTCGAGGCCTTCAAGGCAGGAACGCTTGCACTGCGAGGTATCTCCGGCCTCCAGGCAGTGGGAGGCAGAGACAAGCAGGGTGAGTGCGAGCAGTTCGAGGCCGCGTGAAGAGAGCCCCAGTGCCTTCTCTTCGAGGCGTTCCCTGAGCCGCTCCATGAGGCGGGGCATCCGGTAGAGGGCGCGGGTATCCTCCATTACCATGCCTGCGACGCGGACGAGATCATCTGTCTTCCTGATGCTGTTGATGACGTAGAGCATCACCTTCTCGCATTCTCTCACATCACCGTCTTTCTCGCAGAACCGTGCATATTCAGGTCCACCGGCCAGGAAATCGCTTCGGTATGCCCGGTAATACCATGACCTCGCCTCTGTATGATCACCAATATCCTCGTAAAACGATGCCATGGAAAGGAGGCAGACCACATGCGGCTGCGATGCCAGCTTGAGAAGGAGCAGGGACTCCGCTTCCCTGACGGGGTAATGGGTCCTGAGGAACGCCTGGTAGCGGGCAAGCACCTGTGCAAGGAACGTGGGATCACTCAGGCTCTCCAGCTCGCGGTCGATCAACCGCGTGAAATGCAGGCGGGCATCCTCCTTATTCTTCAGCTCTGCAAGGATCTCGCACTCTTCCAGGAGATACCGGGGGTCGACTTCGCTTCGCGAGAGGAGGGGACCAAGTTCGAGAAGAGCGGAAGCCATTTCTCCCCGATCCCTCATCATCCGGACGTAATCGAACCTGATTTCCGGGTCATCCCTCTCTGCAAGCACTTTTTGGTATTCCACTGCTGCAGCACCTGGGTTGGAGCGTGAAAGAGCCGAGAGGTAACTCCGGGCATATGCCATATCGCCTGTCCGCTCGTATGCCGCTTGGGCAGCGGCCGCCATCTCGTCATACTCTCCGGCTGCGGCCAGCGCCTCGATATATTCAATGTCCACGGGCAGGCCACGGCATTCCGGCCCCTTTCTCACCTCAAGCGCTTCCCGGGGCAACCCGTTCAGTTGCAATGCCTTTGCGAGGAGCAGGGAATCGTCTGCACGGCCTGATCGTGCCACAAGGTGCCGCAGGACAGGCACTGCTTTCCCGGCGTCGCCTGTTCCAAGGAGATAGGACGCATAGCTCCTCAATGCCTCGAGGTTCTCTGGATCGAGGGCAACGGCCCTCGCAAATTCGGAGAGCGCACCATCATCGCCCTTCCTCTCAAGTATTCTCCCAAGGTAGCTGTGCACGTGTGACGAACCCGGCAGAGAGTTGGCAAGATCCCGAAAATACGCCTCAGCCTCGTCAAGACGCCCCATCTGGAAGAGATTTGTTGCGCAGAGGATAGCCACGGAGGGGTCTGCTGATCCGGGGATAAGGTCGCGACAGAGTGAATACGAGCCTGTGAAGTCTCCCTGTTCGAAGAGCTGGAACGCAAGTCTCTTTTTCTCTTCTGCAGATTCAGCGTCCATCGGAGATCACCGTGCAAAACGGAGCCGAAAGAGGCCGGAGAGCATTCGGAGCACGTCCCCCCCTCTTACCCGGGAGTCGCCCCTGTCATGCCAGGTGATGGGGTGCTCCCTGATGGTAAAACCAAGGTTGCGTATCCGCCAGAGGAGCTCAACATCGAATTCAAAGCCAGTGGAGACCATCTGTCCAATTACTGCGTCAATGGCTGCTTTTTTAAATACTTTTGCCCCGCACTGCGTATCTTTGAACGGAAGACCAAACATTACCCTGATGATCATGTTGAACACCCTGCTCTCGAATCTTCTGCCTATCCCCTGCTCACGTACGATGATCGAGCCCTCTAGCCAGCGTGATCCAATCACCACGTCCGCCCCACTGAGGATTTCGAAGAGGGTGAGCATCTGGGAAAACGAGGTTGAGGCATCCGCGTCCATGTAGCCTACAAGAGGAGCGCGGGCCTGCCGCATCCCCTCGAGAATTGCGCCACCCTTTCCAAGCCGACCCTCCCTGCGGTCACAACGGATACAGACATCAGGGTTGGCCCGCGCGAATTCTGAGATGAGCAAGGATGTGCGGTCATCACCCTCGCAGATGCAGATGACCTCACCCTTTGCCCCTGTAAGATCTGAGAGTAACCTTGGTATCCGTGCCTCCTCGTTGTATGCGGGTATGATCAGGGTGTAAGGAGGAATCCCGCTGCATGGGCCCGCAGAACGGGAGGTCTTTTTTATCTCGTCACGGTCTCCGGCAGCAGGTGCTGGCCTGGCACCCGTCTCACTGGTGGCCAACGAGGTGCTCCTTCAGTCCTGTCCCGGGACGGTACCGGTCTGCGATGGCGAGCGCGACATTTCTGAGCGCGCAGTGTTCTTCGAGACATGACTGGGGCGGGGGCTCCTTCCGCAGGATAGCCGACGTATTCTCGGTGATCTGGATGAGCTCTGTTGCGATCACCGCGTTCAGCCATATAAGGTCGGCGAGCATGGCCTTCTCTTCCGGATACATGGGAGAGTGTTTGGACGCGCAAAAGAATAACCATGGCGGGTCGTATCTGCAGGGCCCCAGGTTCTTCATGGTATGCAACATACCTCCTTTTGTATGAACTACCTTGAACGAATCCGGAGCATGGGAAGGGATGCGAACCCATTCTTCAGACTCATGGGAATTGAGGTGGAGCAGGCAGGGGATGGACAGGGGGTCATCTCAATGAAAGTCCGGCCTGACATGCTGAATGGAGAGGGGTGGCTCCAGGGAGGAATGTTCACTGCGCTTGCGGATGAGGCAATGGTGCTTGGCATCTACTCGCTTACAGGTCCCGCGGAACAGATTGCGACAATCACTGAGACAACCACCTTTCTTGGCGGAGCACGCGAGGGGACCCTGTACGCGACAGGCCGGGTGGTCAGGAAAGGTAAAAGAGTGGTATTTGCCGAGGCCGAGGTCAGAAATGGCACTTCTGATGGCCGTCTGTTATCCCGGAGCAGCGCCGCGTTTGCGGTGAGGTCAGGCAACCATCCGTGAGAGTGCGTCAGCACCGAAGTGGGGGGGGAGATCCAGTGACGCGCATATGCATGCTTTCCCCGTGACGCATACAACTATCTCTGTTGGCGGCAAAAAAAAGAGAAGGAGAATATGGTTGCCTGGGAACGCATGGGTCGCCGCAGAACGGCAATCGCTACGCGATCACTCGGGAAAGTAGAGAGAGGGGCAGAGGGGAAATTCTCGTGAAATATATCTTCATTACCGGCGGGGTTATGAGCGGGCTTGGGAAGGGCATCACCGCGGCATCCGTGGGGCGAATACTGAAAAACAGGGGGTATGGAATTACCGCGGTCAAGATAGATCCTTACCTGAATATCGATGCCGGGACCATGAACCCCGGCCAGCACGGGGAGGTGTTCGTCCTCTCCGACGGGAGCGAGGTCGACCTCGACCTCGGCAATTACGAGCGGTTCCTTGATATCGACCTCTCATCAGCCCATAACATCACCACCGGGAAGGTATATCGGACCGTGATAGAGAAGGAGCGGCGCGGGGACTTCCTCGGGGAGACGGTCCAGATCATCCCCCATATCACCGATGAGATAAAATCATGTATCCGTGCGGCGGCAGAGATGGAGATACCCGGGCAGAAAAAGGCCGATATATGCCTTGTTGAGATCGGGGGAACTGTTGGCGATATCGAGAGCATGCCGTTTCTTGAGGCAGTCCGGCAGATGAGGGGAGAGCTCTCACAGCATGACACGGTTATCATCCACGTCACTCTGATCCCCGAGGACACGATGGGCGATCTGAAGACAAAACCTACCCAGCACTCAGTCAAGGCGCTGCGGGAACTCGGTCTCCACGCTGATATCATCGTTGGCAGGAGCGAACGGACCATCGGGTCCCATACCAAGCGTAAAATCTCGGCATTCTGCGACCTCCCCCAGAATGCCGTCATAAGTGCTGCGACGGCACCCGACATTTACCAGGTGCCGCTCGAACTCGAGAAGGAAGGCCTGGGGGACGTCCTTTCGGAGCATCTTGGTCTCGAAAAGCGGAAAGCCGACCCCTCGTGGTATCACCTGGTCAGCAGGGAATATACCGAACGGGTCAGTGTAGGCATCGTGAGCAAGTATGGCATAGAGGACGTGTACCTGAGCATCAAGGAGGCCCTGAAACACGCAGGGAGGGCACTCTCGACCGAGGTGAGGATCACGTGGCTCGATGCGGAACGGTACGATCAGAAACAGCTTGCCGAGTTCGATGGGGTCCTCGTGCCGGGTGGGTTCGGAAAACGGGGGATCGAGGGGAAGATCGATGCCATTCACTGGGCCAGGACCAACAGGACTCCTTTCCTCGGCCTCTGCCTCGGGTTCCAGATGGCAGTGGTGGAATATTCCCGCCACGTACTGGGCTGGGAAGATGCCACCAGTGCCGAGATCGGGGAGGGCAGGCACGTGATCGCGATCCTGCCCGAACAATACGATGTGACGGAGCTCGGCGGGACGATGCGCCTTGGCAATTCCCCCATCACCATCAAAGAGGGAACCCTCGCGATGCGCGTATATGGAGAGCGCGAGATCACCGAACGTCACAGGCACCGCTACGAGGTCAACCCCCGATATATTCCGGATCTCGAGAAGGCAGGACTGGTCTTCTCGGGATCATTCGAGAACCGGATGGAGATCTGCGAGATTTCAGACCATCCATTCTTCATGGCAACGCAGTTCCACCCCGAGTTCAGGTCGAGACCGACCAGGCCGTCCCCCCCGTTCGTCGGGTTCGTGAAAGCCTGCTGCACGCGAAACGGGAGAAGATCACGCTGAGGTGCGATTCAACATGGTGAAAGAAGAGCAGTTTATATCTGATGCAGTCGAGGAGATCCGGCGCGAGGCCGGGGATCGGAGAGTGGTAATGGCACTCTCGGGAGGAGTCGACAGCTCGGTCTGCGCGGCGCTTGCTGCCCGGGCTATCGGGGACAGGCTCGAACCGATCTATGTGGATACAGGCCTGATGAGGAAGGGAGAGACAGAGAGGATCTCCCAGGTCTTTGGAAATCTCCACCTGCACGTCGTTTCCGCGGGCGATGAGTTCCTTGACGCCCTGAAGGGAGTCAGGGATCCCGAGGCAAAGCGGAAGGTGATCGGGGAGAGATTCATCCGGGTCTTCGAGCGGGAAGCGAGAAGGACCGGTGCTCGTGCCCTCCTCCAGGGGACCATCTACCCCGACAGGATCGAGAGCGAGGGGGGCATCAAGAGCCACCACAACGTCGGGGGCATGCCTCTTCACATGGAGTTCGAGAAGGTCATCGAGCCGCTTCGGGACCTGTACAAGGATGAAGTCCGTGCGCTGGCCGGGGCGCTTGGTCTTCCCCCTGAGATCCAGCACCGGATGCCGTTTCCGGGCCCAGGCCTCGCGGTGCGCGTCATAGGCGAGGTATCCAGGGAGAATATCGAGGTGGTCAGGGAGGCTAACTGGATAGTGGAGGACGAGATCGTGGAGCAGTTCAATCCCTGGCAGTGCTTCGCCGCCCTTCTTGGCCTTGGGACAGGGGTGAAGGGCGACAACCGGGTGCATGGATGGGTGGTAGCAGTGAGGGCAGTCAACTCGCGTGACGGAATGACTGCGGATCCTCTCCATATTCCATGGGATGTACTTGACAGGATCGCCTCAAGGATCACGTCGGAGATCCCAAGCGTTGCAAGGGTGGTGTACGATATCACTCCAAAACCCCCCGCAACCATCGAATACGAATAGAAAAGAGCAATCCATCAGTGAGATATCATGCAGAACAAGGAAGATTACCGGGCACTCGAAGCCCGGTACTATATGCCCGCGTTCAGCCGGGACCTGATGCTCGTCCGTGGTGAGGGCTCAAGGGTCTGGGACGCGGATGGGAAGGAATACATCGACTGCGTGGCAGGGATAGCGGTCTGCAGCACCGGGCATTGCCATCCCGCTGTGACCCATGCCATATGCGAACAGGCAAAACGGCTCATACACTGTTCAAACCTCTACTATGTCCCCGGCCAGGCCGAACTGGCACAGAAACTGGTGGAGAAGACCGGAATGGCAAAAGCGTTCTTCTCGAACTCTGGTGCGGAAGCAACCGATGGAGCGCTCAAGCTTGCCCGGGTCAGGACGGGCAGGAAGAAATTCGTTGCCTTCACGCACGGGTTCCACGGGAGGACTATCGGCTCCCTTGCCGTGACTCACAAGCCCGCAATACGCGAACCCTTCGAACCGCTCGGAATCCCGGCAAAATTTGTCGAGTATGGCGATCTTGACGGGCTTAAAAGAGCCGTGGACGCCGATACTGCAGGGGTCGTCGTCGAGCCCATCCAGGGAGAGGCCGGTGTCATCATCCCACCCAACAGCTTCCTGGAGGGCATCCGCGAGATATGCGACAAGACCGGGGCGCTCATGATCGTTGACGAGGTCCAGACCGGAATGGGTCGGACAGGGAGGTGGCTTGCCATCCAGCACACGAGTGTGAAGGCTGACATTATCATGCTCGCAAAGGGGATCGCAAGCGGGTTTCCGATGGGGGCCATCCTTGCACGTGAAGGCCTTGAGTTCCGAAAAGGAGAGCATGGGAGCACGTTTGCGGGAGGTCCCCTCGCATGTGCCGCCGGACTTGCCACGTTCAAGGTGATTGAGGAGGTCTTGCCCTCCGTTCCTAAAAAAGGCGACCGGTTCCGCACCGCCCTCTCGCCGTATTCGCCACGGGTAAGGGGGCTGATGGTCGGGATGACAGTCGGAGACCGCTGCGCGGACGTCCAGAAGCGGTGCGCCGAAGGCGGTGTGCTCGTAAACTGCGCCGCAGACGGCAATCTCCGCCTCGTCCCCCCTCTCGTCATCACCCCCTCCGAGATTGAAAGGGCCTGTGCAGTCATCCGTGATGCAATGAGCTGAAAAAGGGATTTCGTTATTTTTTAAGAACTTTCTCCAGCCTCGCGTTCACCACGTCCCAGTGTGCAATGCTCCAGAAGTTATCGAGATACCTCGCGCGATCGTTCTTGTAGTCAATATAATACGCATGCTCCCATACGTCGACTGCCATCAGGATGGGAAAAGAGGGGTACACATTGACATTGTGCTTCTCGATCTGCATCACGAGCAGCCTCCCGGTCTTCTGGCAATACGTGAGTGCAGCCCACCCCGAGCCCTCGACGCTATTGGCTGCCGTAGTAAATTCCTTCTTCATCCGGTCGAATGAGCCGAACTCCTTCTCGATTAAGGCAGCGAGGGTCCCTTTCGGGGCGCCCCCACCGGTCCCTGCGGGTGCCATGTTCTCCCAGTAGAGCGAATGAAGGAGAAATCCTCCGATATGGAAGGAGAGTTCCCGCAGGACTGCCTTCACATCGAAGTCAGTCCCCTCTCTTCTCGCGTTGTCGAGTTTTTCGTATATGGCGTTTGCGCCGTTCACGTAGCCCTGATGGTGTTTGGAATGATGGATGCGAAGCTGCTCTTCCGAGATATGGGGAGAGAGCGCCTTGTAGTCATAGGGCAGTGCCGGCAATGTATAGAGCCTGTGTGGTTCCATGTTCAGCAACCCCTGATCCACTTGTATCTGATTGCCCTATAAAAGAGTTCGGTTCATGGCCCCCCAATTCTATCAGGGGTATGAGTGCAAGGCCCAGGGACATTTTTTACCCCTCAATGGATCGCGCTCTGTCCGGTTTTTGCAACGCCATTATTAAGAGTAAAGAGCTTATACTGGAAGCACTTACAGGAAGGGGCAGAATGGCAAAAGAGAGTGGTTTTGGCTACACCTCACTTGTGCGGGATTGTTACCGCACTGGTGGCTACGTATTTGCCAGGCGTCCGGGGAGTGCAGGAGACGGTCAGGAGACCTGCAGGATTGCCCGGCTCGCAAGCAACGAAAACCCCCGGCCGCCATCCCCCCGTGCAGTGGAGATGGGTTGCCAGGCCCTGCGAGAGGGAAACCGCTATCCCGATGAAAGGATGAGCGATCTTGTCAAAGCCCTGCGGGATTACCACGGCCCGTATCATTTCGTGACCGGTGTTGGCATGGACGGGGTCATCGAGACAGTGATACGGACCCTGGTATGTCCCGGAGAACGTGTTGCGGTCTCGACGCCCACGTTCTCCTTCTATGGCCTTGCCGCGATGGCGCAGGGTGCCGAAGCAGTGAATATTCCAAGGAATTCAGATTTTTCGGTCGACACATCCTCCTTTATCAGCGGGGCGAAGGATGCGAAGCTCTCCTTTCTCTGCACGCCGAATAACCCCACGGGGAACGTGACCAGCCTCGAAGATGTCGAGGAGATCCTCACCTCGATCTCCGGCATGCTCTTCCTCGACAATGCATATGTAGAGTTCTGCGAGACAGATTACCGCCCCCTGATGAAGAAGCATGGGAACCTGATCCTGGGGCGGACCTTCTCGAAGGCCTTCTCGCTCGCAGGACTTCGGGTAGGGTATGCGTTCGTGCCTGAGTGGCTGGTTTCCTGCTACATGCGCGCAGCGACGCCGTTTACTCTCAATTCCGTGTCTGCCGCCGCCGCAATCGGGGCTCTTGGTGACCGGGAGCACGTCCCGGAGACCGTGGCGCATGTCAGGAAGCTCCGAAAAAAGGTCATCGAGGAATGCCGGTACCCTGTATTCCCCTCAGGTGCGAATTTCGTGATGGTGGATGTTTCGCCATTGACGGGGAGGGAGATGGCAGACCGTCTCTCAGAGCATGGGGTCATGGTCAGGTCGTGCGAGAGTTTCCCCGGGCTTGGACCAAACTACATAAGGGTAAGTATCGGGGAAGAATGGGAGAATGCCCTCTTTCTGGACGTGATCAACGCCTTATGATGATCGGGATCACCGGCACTCCGGGAACAGGGAAAACGACGGTCGCACACGAACTTTGTGCACGGGGCCACATGGTCACTGCGCTGTCCACCACCATCACGCCCTACATCATTGAGAGGGACGAGGTAAGGGACACGCTCGTTATCGACGAGGAGTCCTGGGCCCGGGAATTCCCAAGAGTCGAGGGGTTCGTCGAGGGGCATCTTGCCCACCTCCTTCCCTGCGACCTCATCGTGGTGCTGAGGTGCAGGCCCGACGTGCTGGCCGGGCGCCTCCGTGCACGAGGGTATCCTGAAGCAAAAGTGCGCGAGAATGTGGAAGCCGAGGCACTTGATGTTGCTCTCATAGAAACCCTGGAGGAGTTCCGGGGTGACCAGGTGCTCGAGATCGACACTACCGAGCGGGACTTTGGGGAGTGTGCCAGTTTGATAGAAGAGTTCTCACAGGGGAAGATACCACCATCGTTTGGGAATATTGACTGGTCAGGGTATCTTGGGGAGGAGGTATGACGCTCGAAGTCCTCCGCCCCTACATGAATGAGATCATGGCCCCGTTCATTTCCCTTGCCAAAAAGATTGGTCTCTCACCGAACAACCTCTCTGTAGGAGCTCTGGTAACCGCCGCCGTTGCAGGGGTCTTCTTCTTCCTCGGCAATGTGGTCGCAGGGACTCTCTTCGTGGCACTGAATGCCCTCCTTGATGGACTTGATGGCGCCCTCGCCCGCTCCGAGAACATCCAGAGCATCAAGGGGGATCTCCTCGACCACGTAATTGACAGATATGCGGATATCTTCATAATCACAGGGATATTTGCCGGAGGTTTTGCGAGCTGGCCCGTGGGAGTGCTCGCACTCACGGGAGTGCTGATGTCATCCTACCTCGGTACACAGGCTCAGGCAGTAGGTGTAGGAAGGTATTACGGTGGTGTGCTTGGACGGGCAGACCGCCTTGTGCTCATCCTCGGTGCAGGGCTCCTCACCCTCGCCTTCCCCTTCCCATTCTATGGCCTCTCTATCCTGGGCTGGCTTCTCCTGGTATTCGGGGTGATGGGGCACATCACTGCCGCCCAGAGATTCATTTATGTCTGGAGACAGATGCCCTGAAGGGAGCCGGTCCGAAACGACTCCCATCAGGCAGTCCTGAACACAGGCATTGGTGTAGTGAACGTGGTCCCAGGATAAAAAATGTCATCTTAGGGGGAAAATATCAGGAGAACCAGGAATCAAGGGTCTTTTGCCCCGCCTTTGCACCCATGCTGTCAAGGGCTTTCTGGATGCGCTCCTGCGAGAAGTCGAACCTTTCACAGAGCATGCGGATGATCCCTTCTCTGTCAGGGGGATTCCAATGGATTGAATAACTGTCCGTTGCAGGAGGGGCCAGGAAGAACTCCATGATTGCCTCCCATTCCGTATCCGGGAGTCGCTCTCTCATGGTCTGCTCAAACTCCCCCCTCTGAACCACCCTGAGCGCGGTCTTCGCACCGACACCTTTGATCCCTGAATTGAAATCCGTGCCGACCAGGAGTGCAATTCGGACGAGATCGCTGCGGGTCAGTGAGAGACCTCTAAGCACATCCGACAACAGGATTCTCTCGGGGTACACAGAGATTGTCCGCCCCCTCACTTTCCGTTTCCCGCTGACTGCAAGGTTCCTCACGAGAACCGGTGCCCCGAAGAGGAGCGTGTCGTAGTCCTGGGAGATCACGTACCCTGCATCGCCCTTCTCAACCATGTGGGCTGCCTGGGCCTCGCCCTCGCTCGGTGCCTGGACGCAGGGAATCCCGAGGAGAGAGAGGAGTTCACGGCTGGTCCCAATCACGTTCTCGTCAATCCTTGATGACGATCTTGCCTGTTTGTATGCTTCCGCAATGTCTCCCCTCTCCAGTGCGTCCTGCCATCTCTCCCCTGCCCGGTCCCTTATGGCGCGGCGGACCTCGATCGTCTCCTGCTTAAAGTCGGGAGGTGTCCCATCAAAGACCCAGACAGGCCTGATGCCTTTCTCGAGGAAATTGGCGGTCCGGAAGAGGATGCCCGAGAGGTGGGAAGTGACTCGCCCCTCCTGGTCCATCAAGGGCGTCCCGTCGGGCTGCCTGATGATGCTCAGGAACTGGTACAGGGCGTTGTGGGCGTCTACGGCGGCAACTCCCGCAAGAGCTTCCCACCCCACCGTATCCCTGAACTCGGTGAGGATATCCCGGAGTGCTACGCCCATGAAGACGGTCTCCGTGCGGGATCAGAGGTCAACGGTAAACCCTTTTCGCAAACTCTTCCACCACGCTGTCGATATGCGATATGTGGGTGTCGTATTTCTGTGACATCTTTGCAGCGATCTCCTCCATGTTCATCCTGATCATCCGCTCCCTTTTTGCGAGGCTCTTTTCGATGAGCCTCACCTTCCAGTGCACGAGGAAGATGAGTCCTCCTAGAGAGAGCATCATGAGGGCAGCGGCAAACGATTTGATAAGGTCAAAGTTCAGATTAAATACCAGGACCAGGGTGGAGATCACCAGGATGAGAAGAAGGAGAAGATCCCCCAGGTATTCACGAATATCCATGATTTTACATGATGAACACCAATGCATAAAACTACCCCCGGCTATGGTGATCACTGGATGAAACTCTTCCGCCATATTCCCCTGCTTGCAATGCCTGCCATGCTCGTCATCGTGGAGATCGGGGCTATATTGCTCTCCCTGCCCATGCAGGAGGCAGGTTTTGCGGCGTTTGAGGATCCGTCATCTGTTGCAAATCCGCTCATATTTGTCGCGATCCTCCTCGTTTTTACAGCATTCCTTCTCCTGTTAATCAGGTTCAAATTGCGCCGCTTCATCTCATTCATCATTGCGGTATCCATATTCTTCACCTTCGTCTATATCTTCGGGTCGATATCCTATGCCCTGACCACCGACCCAATCGCGGGACTTGCGGGCAGTTTTGTACCTGCAGTCCTTGCCACGCTTCTGCTCTACCTCTACCCGGAGTGGTACGTGATCGACACTCTTGGCCTCCTCATCGCTGCAGGAGCTGCCTCAATCTTCGGGATATCACTCGAGGTTCTCCCGGTGATAATCCTGCTGATCATTCTTGCAGTATACGATGCCATCTCAGTCTACAAGACAAAGCATATGATCGCGCTTGCAGAAGGGGTGGTGGAGACGAAAAGTCCCATCCTCTTCGTAGTCCCGAAGAGGAGAGGGTACAGTTACCGGAAGGAGGGACTGGGGCCCCTTGAGGAGGGTGAACGGGGGGCGTTCATCATTGGGATGGGAGATATGATCATGCCGGCCATACTCGTCGTCTCGGCAAACATCTTCTCCGGGGGCATGAGGATTGGCCCCCTGGCAATCCCGGCGCTTGGCGCGATGGCAGGCTCTGTCGCGGGCCTCTCACTGCTGCTTGTGTATGTGAACCGCGGAAAGCCCCAGGCAGGCCTTCCCCCGATTAATGGCGGAGCAATACTTGGCTTTTTAGCAGGGTTTGGCCTGACCCTGCTCCTCTGATCTCTTACGGTAGGCCAATAGCGTCTCCAGCACCTCGCCGACGCCTTCGCCTGTCTCCGTGGACATGTTGATGTAGCCGTCAAAGTAAGCAATATCCGACTTGTTCACCACTGCCTGGACCGGCACGGGGACCATCGCCTCGATCTCATGGAGAAGCCTGAACTGGTCCTCAAGGGGATACCCGCAGTGCTCGCTTGCATCGATGATGACAAGGATCACCGAGGCGAGGTTCACCATCGCCGTCAGGGCCTGGCGCTCTATCCCGCTTCGTTCTTCAGTTGGCCGGTCGAGTACTCCGGGTGTGTCAATGAACTGCATCCTCTCCTTGCCGACTGCCCGGTGACCGACGATGATACCCTTGGTAGTGAAAGGGTAGGCAGCAACCTCGGGGGTCGCAGTTGATACCAGCCGGATAAAAGAGGATTTGCCGACGTTTGGATATCCTGCGACGACCACGGTGAACTCATCGCTCACATGGGGGAGTTTGCGGATCACATTCCGGACTTCGTTTAAAAAGAGCAGGTCATCTCCCACCTGGTGCACGACCGAGGAGAGCCTAGCCACCGTTCTCTTTCGTATCTGGGAAGGGTTTTCAGACTTCCTTGTCTGGTAGGCAAGCCCCGGGCCGTGGGTACGTGCCCACCTGGCAGCCCATCCCACTCCCCCGAGGGCCTTCCTGACCCTGTCCAGGCCCCACAGAATATCAACGATATCCCTGTAGAATGCAGGGAGGGCATCAAAATCGGGGAAAGATTGGATAACCCTTACCAGCCTGTCATGGATTGCCTGGCTCACAGCCCGGACAAACTCCTCGTTTGCCCGGTCCTTGTTCCTCTTGAGTTTCATCTTTGATGCAGCCCGGCGGAAGCTGCGATCGAGGATCTCATCGGCGGTGGGCACTGTGGGAATAGTCTCAAATTCCACTCTGGTTCAACCTAACTTATATATGCCCATGCAGATGATAAACCATTATGGATTTGTCCCTAATCCAGAAAGACATCCTTATTACCCTAATTACGCTGTATCACCAGCATTCGCATCCGATAAAGGGGGAAGAGATTGCGGAGGTGATAAAGAGGAACCCTGGAACGGTCCGGAACCAGATGCAGGCGTTGAAAGCCATAGGCCTCGTGGACGGGATACCCGGGCCAAAAGGGGGATACAATCCAACTGCCCAGGCATACCGGGCGCTGAACCTGGACATATCAGGAAAAGAATACGATGTCAGGATTGCCAGGAATGGCGAGATGGTCCAGGGAGTAAAGGTTGTGGAGATCGCGTTCACCACTCTCTGCCACCCTGACATCTGCCAGGCGAATGCGAAGCTGATAGGCTCGGTGAAGGTATTTGAGATTGGGGACCAGATCACCATCGGGCCAACGCCGGTGAATAAACTGCTGATCCGTGGTGAGGTGTACGGGAGGGATGAGGTATCCCAGACCCTGCTCATCTCCATATTCGAGATGATATCACTTCCGAAAAAGCCGATTCGATACTACATGAGCAGCCCTCTGATCTCGCTTCGGGGAACCGACACCCTGAAAAACGCGCTCCATCTCTTCAATTTTCACCGTATCAGGGGTGCGCCGGTCATTGAGGGGGACAGGCTGCTAGGGATTGTCACGATGAGCGACGTGGCAAATGCGATCGAGAAGAACCTTTCCATGGATTCTTATGTCTCTACCATCATGACCTCCGATGTGGTCATTGCTCCGTCTTCTGTCCAGCTCTTCGAGGTGATCAGGAGTTTCAAGGAGCGGGATATTGGCAGGCTCATCGTCATGGAGGAGGGGCGTCCGGCCGGAATCCTTACGCAGTCGGACATCATCAAGGTCTTCCCTTCACTTTAGAGTGCAGTTGCAGGTCTCCCGAACCGGGTGATGGGAATAAATCCAATGGTGCACATAACCTGCTTCGAAATAGGGACCAATCCGGCGATTTTAAACATATTTATATATGAATAGGGTTACACCATTTTTCATGTCACGAGTCCTGGCCCGAAGTCTCTCAAAGAAGAAGATCGTCACAAACGAGGGGAAGGTAATTGGAACCTTAAAGAACCTGGTGGTTGATTTTGAGACCGGCCAGGTGGTGGACCTTGTCATCTATCCTGATCCCTCTTTTGACACATCCGGATACCGAACCGAAGGAGACCGCCTGTATATCCCATTCGAGGCAGTAAAAGATATCAAGGATTATATCGTGGTCGATCGCTACCTCTCCAGGAAATAAGACAAATATTTTTTCACGCCTTCCACGAATCCCTCGCCATATTCTCTCGTTGTGATCAAGTCAGCAGTCCGGGCCAGGTGTGGGTGTGCATTTGCAACTGCCACCCCTACACCAGCCCTTCGAAGCAGTTCGATATCGTTCTCCGCATCGCCTACAGCCATAAAATCACTGGTCTTGAGGCCCATCAATCCTGCGAGTTTCGAAAACGCAATCCCTTTGTTGACTCCTGGCGGGTGGATATGGATTGCAAACCCCGTATCAAGAACCTCGACTGGATGGTTCTGCACAATCTCCCGCACTTCATCGGGGGGCACTGTCCGGGCGAAAGCCACGTCAACGAAACGGTAAGGGAGGCTGTAATGCTCGATCTCGATGCCCCGCGCCCGGTAAGCCTCGACGAGAGTTTGGAGGGCGTTCCTTGGCGCGACACCATCACCGAGAAGGACTATGTCATGGGCAAAACCGTTCCTGATAATCCCGCCGTTCTCGCCGATATAAGTCCCGGGTGTGCCGACCATTTTTGAGATGGCGTCCATGAAACATGAGGTGTTCCCGCTCGCGAGGACGACGAAGACCCCCTCCTCCATCAGCTCGCGAATGAGATCGATGGCACCAGTATGAATCCGCCGTTTCGGGTCGGTGATGGTGCCGTCGATATCGGTGATAAGACCTTTGAGGCGCAAAGATCGGTCCATCTGTCTGTTCCGGATATTCAATCTCGTCCAGGGATCCTTATGCCTTTGGATTCAAGAATAAGAGGGCGGATCATCCACACGTGTCCTCTCATCCGGTAAGAAATAGCCCGCGGACAGGGGGGGCCGGTACAGGGTGAACATGGACCTCTACTGCAGCACTGGCCATATTGCCCTGATGGAAATACGCACTCATGCAGGGTTTCGGTGCTATGTGTGGAATTATGGAATGAGTGACGTATTCTCAGTATAGGAAAAAAATCATTCTCGCATTATGGCCAGTGAAGGCAGTGGTCAGGGGAAAAAGAGTGTGGACGGAGAAATTATACGGGCTTGAGCCCGGCCTCTTCCACCATGAATGCGGCCTCTCCTTCGGGGAGGTTGGGGCTGTCGACAAGGCGGGCGATGCGTTTTCCGCCTTTGCTCTTCCGCAGGTAGATGCGGAAGGTCGCGGTGTGGCCCACGATATTGCCGCCGATGGGCTTGGTGGGGTCTCCGAAGAAGACGGCTGGGTTTGAGAGGACCTGGTTGGTGACCAGCCCCACGGCGTTGTGTTCATCAACCAGCCTGAAGATGTCGTGCAGGTGGCGGTTCAGCTTCTGCTGGCGGGCGGCAAGGGTGCCCCGGCCTGCGTACTCGGCCCTGAAGTGCGAAGTCAGCGAGTCCACGATGATCAGGCGCAGCGGCCGGTCAGAGTTCTTCAGCTCCTGGGCTTTCTCCTTCGCGCTCTCGACCATGAGCATCTGGTGATCAGAAGTGAGCGCCCTCGCCACGTGGATGTGCTCGAGGAATTCCTGGGGGTCTGCATCGATCCCGAGGCCGATCACCATCTGCTCAATACGTTCGGGGCGGAAGGTGTTCTCGGTGTCGATGAAGATGGCGGATCCATTCAGCCCGCCCTCCTCCTCGGGGAGCTGCACGTTGACGGCGGCCTGGTGGGCAACCTGGCTCTTCCCAGACCCGAACTCGCCGTAGAGCTCGGTGATGGCCTGAGTCTCGAGTCCCCCACCCAGGAGGGCATCGAGCTCGGGCACGAGAGTCCTCAACTTCCGCACCTCCTTTCTCTGCTCGAAGACATCCCTGCCCGTGCGGAACCCTGCGAGGTCCACCATCTCGCGGGCGGCCTTGATCATCTTTTTCGCCGTTGACTCGGCGATCTCGGCAGTCTCTGCCAGTTCCTGGGACGAGGCGGTTGCAATGCTCTCCACGCTCAGGAACCCTGCCTCGCGGAGCTTCTCGGCCGTGGTGGGTCCCACGCCGGGAAGGTCTTCAAGTTCAATGGGTCCGTTACTCATCTGTTGTTCACCTGTCGTGGAGAGAGAGTATACTCACTTGCTTATATCTTGGCGGCCGTGCGGGGTGAAAGTATTCCCGCTGTCAGTCATCGCGAGGAATGCGTCTATCCTGGCATTCAGTTCTGCCATGTCAGGAAGGATCTCTTCGAACGAGTGGAGGGAGATCCGTTTTCCTCTCCTTGTCACCCTGGCCCTGACCTCATGTCCGTGGGGAAGGTTGCCGCGTACCAGGAACTGCTCCTCTCCTGTGTCCAAAAAAGTGCCGTCCGACGTGGCAATCACGGTCCCGGAGACCTCTTCTTCCACTGCCTCCTCCACATGGTGCACCTTTACCATGCTGCCTCTCCCCGCATGAAGTTCAAGATTGCCTGATCTCCCTTTCCGGGCAGAGCAGAGATAAAGGGTCACCCGGTCTCCAGGGAGAAGCTCGGTCCTGGCATGGTCCTCCCCCCAGAGTACGACCCCTATCTGATGCGTTCCGTCTGTGAGGAGCAGGTTTCGGACGCATGAGACCCTGCCCTCCTTCGTCGAAAACGTCCGGGACGGCCTGCAGGATAGTACTGAACCGCAGACCGAGAATGAACCGCCCTCCTCCACCTCCTGGATCGAATGTATCTTTGCGGGAATATCCCCTGGTGCTTCCTCGATGGTGCTGCGTTCATCGATGCTGAACTCTTTGCCATATTTTCGCACCTTCTCGAGCGCTCCCTGAATCTGCAGGGTTGCTCCCTCTCTGATTCCCTCGATGAGATCCGGCACCCAGCATGAGATGCGCACGATACCTTCGTGGCTCCCGACGATGAGGTCCTGCACCTCAGCCTCTGTCCCGTCCCGCCTGGGCACCATCCGTAACTCTCCTATCGCCATCACCCTGACCGTCAAATCCCTTCTCTTTGGGGGCGTAAGGGACGGTTCGACCTGGGTAGGTCCGACAATCTCCACCATTGCCTGCCGCATGGCCATGACAGTGATCTCAGTAGGGGTCCGGTTGGGATGGCGCCCTATCACCTCGAGAACATCTCCGACTTCTATCTCCTGCGCTGCCATGGCCTTCTCATCCCAGAGAATTGCCCTCACCTGGCCGGTCTCGTCGCCGAGGATAAGGCTCGTCACAAGGCCCCTCTCTCCGCCAGGGCGCTCAAATTCGCGGGGCGGGTTCTTCGCGATGACTTTACCGAAAAAAGAGAAGAGGCTTGACCGGCCCGAGAGGTCCTTGATCTTCACATGGTGCCGCCCGCAGTCCTGTACCACCATCATTGCCGCCGTCACTTCGTCAACAAGGTCCCCGCAGGAATCCATCTTCTCCTCCACCCGCCGCTCGAACTCTTCCTTCGAGAAGAGGTCATCAACGAGGGCGTAGTGGAACTGCACCCGGCATCCTCTCCTTCAGGACTGCCATGGGGGCGACCGCATGGTACCAGTGATGTCGTCGATAGTCTCGGCGCGGCGCATCAGCGCAGGCGTCTCATGGTGTATGATGACCTCCGCGCACCGGGGTCTGCAGTTGTACTGGGAGGACATGGCGAACCCATATGCCCCCGTGTCAAGGACAGCGATGATATCTCCTGCCCTGATCACGGGGAGACGCCGGTCCGATGCAAGGATATCACCTGACTCGCATATGGGCCCGGTGATGGTATAGGTCTCTTCAGGGACGCGGTCTGCGCCCTGGGCTGCGACGACTTCATGGTAGGAGTCATACATCGCCGGGCGGACGAGGAGGTTAAAGCCGGCGTCCACGTTCACGAAATTTTTATGAGCTTTTTTGACCGAGTTCACCCTTGTAAGGAGCACAGTTGAGTCTGCAACCAGCGATCGCCCGGGTTCGATCCAGAGCTCGGGAGTGATGCCGAGCGCCTCTACTGCCTGTGTGAACACCGGTACTACTGACGCAGCGTATTCTTCAGGGGAGGGCGCAGTTTCGGTCCCGTGACGGTAGGGGATTCCAAGCCCCCCGCCAAGGTCGATGAATTCCAGATCGATCCCCATCGCCACAAGGTCTGCGGCGATGCGCATCATCACCTCGGTGGCCTTTCTGAAAGGTTCAAGGTCAAGTATCTGGGACCCGATGTGACAGTGGAGGCCGCAGGGCCGGATGTGTGTACACCCAAGCGCTTCCCTGTAGGCCGCGGGGATGAGGTGGTGGGCAATTCCAAACTTGCTGGTGGCAAGCCCCGTGGCGATCTTCGGGTGGGTAGGAACATCGAGGGCTGGATTGATGCGGAACGCAATCCTCGCGGTCTTCCCAAGGTTTCCGGCAACCTCGTCAAGCTGGTAGAGTTCATCGAGGGAGTCCACTGAGACCGGGACATCCTTCTCCACGGCAAGCGCGAGGTCAGCCCTGCTCTTTGAACTCCCATTGAAGAGGAGCCGGTCAGGGGACATCCCGGCAGCGAATGCGAGGGTGAGTTCGCCGGATGAGAAGACATCGGCCCCCGCACCTTCGCGGCTGAGCGCAGTGAGGATTGCAAGGTTCCCGTTTGCCTTCGCGGCATAGAGCACCTGGACACGGGGATAGTGCGAGGTGAGCGCTGACTGATAGCGGTGGAACTGGTCGACGATTCGATCCTGGTCCGTGACATAGAGTGGGGTTCCGAACCTCTCCGCGAGTGAGACGCAGTCGAGACTGCCGATGGTGAGGAGGCCGTCCCTGATTCCCAGGTGTGGGGGGAGTCTCACAGGCCCATCGCCTCCATCCTTTCGAGGGCCTGCCCGATGCGTTCGGTGGACCGGGTGAGGGCGAACCGGACATATCCATCGCCACCTGACCCAAAACCGATGCCCGGGGTGACCACGATCCCGGCCTCATCCAGCATCCGGGTGGCAAAAGCCATACAGTCATCAACAGCCATCCAGACATAGAAGGTTGCACGGGGAGCCTCCACGGCGAATCCAAGTTCCCGAAGCCCGCCGACCAGCAGATCGCGCCTCTCCTTGTAGATGCGGCAGGCATCCCTGACACAGTCGTCCGGGCCTGAAAGGGCGGCGATCGCCGCCCTCTGGACCGCATCGAAGACTCCTGAGTCCACGTTTGTCTTCACCCTTCCGAGCCCTGCCAGGATCTCTCTGTTCCCGACCGCCATGCCGATCCTCCACCCCGTCATGTTGTAGGTCTTCGAGAGGGAGTGCATCTCGATGGCAACCTCCCTGGCGCCTTCCGTCTCGAGGAACGAGGGCGCACGGTAGCCATCGTAAGAGATCTCCGAATAGGCGTTGTCGTGGATAATGATGACCCCGTGTTCGCGGGCGAATTCTACTGCACTCTCAAAGAATCCGGGGAGGGTCACCGCAGATGTGGGGTTGTTTGGGTAGTTGAGGAACATCAGGGTTGCAGCGTCGGCAACCTTCTTCGGGATATCTTCGAGTACTGGGATGAAGTGGTTCTCGGCGAGGAGCGGCATCTCGTAGACCTTTCCCTCGGCAAAGAGTGTGGAAGTCCGGTATACGGGATACCCCGGGCTCGGTACAAGGACATAGTCCCCGGGATTCACGAAGGCCTCGGGTGCATGGGCTATCCCGTCCTTTGAGCCCATCAGTGCCAGCACCTCTGTGGCAGGGTCAAGGTCCACACCGAAACGACGGCGGTACCACGCCGCGACAGCCTTCCGGTAATCAACCATCCCTGCGTAGGAAGGGTAATGGTGGTGGGCGGGATCTCTTGCCGCCCGGCAGAGTTCCTCCACCACGAAGGAGGGGGTGGGGAGATCCGGGTCGCCCACCCCCAGGTCGATGACATCGACTCCGGCCCGGATCTTCGCTGCCTTCATCTCGTCGATCCTGGCGAACAGGTAGGGGGGGAGCATCCCCATTCGTTCCGCGTACATGTGAGAGGAGTATAGGGGCTGCTCATTCATTAAGGATCACCCCGGGGCCTGCACCAAAAGAGCCACCGATGCTGCCAGATCCGAAAAAATACCCTGGATTGGGTGTATTGGAACAATGCACTTATATCCCGCGCCCGGGTAACTAAGTGCATGCGCACCCCTCTGCAGCTGAGGGGGGATGTGCAGAGAAGAAAAATGAGGAGTCTTCAAATGGATGGAGAGGAGGTGTCTCAGGTGCGGGTCATCCTCGTCACTGCAAGTCGACGGGAAGGGCCCGGGATTGCCCGCCACCTCGTGGAGAAGAGGCTCGCTGCCTGCGTGAACATCACCGAGATCAGTTCATGTTACCGCTGGGAGGGCAGGTACTGTGAAGAACCTGAAGCCCTCCTTGTGATCAAGACGACGGATGAGAAAGTCCGGGAGACTTTGGCGGCTATCAGGGACGTGCACTCCTATGAACTCCCGGAAATGATAGTGCTCCCCGTCATCTCAGGCTACCCCCCCTATCTTGCCTGGGTGAAAGAGGAGACACTTTCATGAACACGGTCACCATACACGGCATCCAGGTCAGGAATGGACAAACCTGTGCGATCCATGACACTGTGATCCGCGAGAGCCGTTTCTCCCTTTATCTGAACGGGACATATTTTACCGGGATGGTGGCAAGTAACGACCAGCTCGAGGAACTCGGCGCAGGGTTTGTGACGTGCCAGGGAATCTCCGGCAGGGTTGACAAGGTGACCGTGACGGGAGATGAGATCCATATCAATGCCCCCATCACGGGAGATCTGCTCCAGGAGATAATCTCGACCGGCGCGGTCGGGGTCAGGAAACCTTTTCTTCCTGTCACCTCGTCTCTTACCCTCACCCCCGATGACGTGTACCGAATTACGGGCGAGATAGAGACAGAGACATGGCGGCGGACCGGTGGTGTCCACTGTTCCGTCCTCTTCCACGAGCTTGAGCTTCTGGTGAAGGCCAGCGACCTTGGCAGGCACAGCACGGTCGACAAGGTGGTGGGACATGCCGTGCTAAGGGGAATCGACAGGTCAAGGTGCATCCTGGGTTGCACTGGCCGGCAGCCACGTGACATGGTGACGAAGGCCGCGCATGCGGGGATTCCGGTGGTCATATCCCGTGCGGCATCGACAGAGCAGGGCATAGAAACTGCAAGGAAGGCAGGAATCACCCTCATATGTTTCTCCCGCGGCGACCGGTTCACAGTCTACACGCACCCTGAGAGGGTGAAAGGGCTTGAGCACTTTTCCGCGAAGGATTGGAGTGGAGAAGAGGAAGTGAAATAGGCAAGGTAAGCATTATCTGGTACGTGAGGGAGGGAACTCATCATCGCTACAGGAAAAGAGAGTAAGGACGCGCTCCTGGTCCTGGGATGCCCGCAGGTCCCGGTCCAGACCGCCATTGCCCTGTACCTCATGTACAGGCTTCGAATGCTCGGCGTTACTCCTGTAGTTGCAGGCAACCAGGCCGCGCGGATGCAGATCGAGGTCTCGGACCCACTTCACCATTACGCGGGCCAGATGGTGGACCTCGATACCTGCATCGCGGACCTGGCAGAGGGAAAGCGGAGTTATTCGTATTACATGATCTTCGTCCACAACGATGCAGGTATCTCGTATGCTGCCACAGTCCAGTCGATCACCGGGAAGAAGGTAATCGCCATCCTTTACGGGGAGCACTTCAGGGAGATGAGCGAGACTATCGACTTCCCCTGCGAGAAGATTGCAGCCAAAGCGGTACATAACCCCATGCCGCTCAAAAAGAAGATAGACGAGGTGATCCATTGGGTTGTATCGAATCTCTGAAGTATGAGATTGTACTTCAAGGGGCGTCCTTTGCGGAATGCCGAAGTTACGTAATGGCACACTGCAGGGAACAGGTGACCGTCGATCCCGGGTTCAAGATCTTCGAGAAGCCCATCATTGGTATCCCTCCGATCCTGATCGGGCTTGACGGGGACTTGATCACTTTCCCGTATACGAAACCATGCTATGGGACATTCCTCCTCCAGACAGAGAATCCCCCGGAGGCGGCCCGGATACGGTCCCTTGGGAAGAAATAAACTGCTCCTCCTGACTTTTCTCAGGAAAAAAGCGCACTGCCTGTTTTCGCGTGGTATCCCTGTATCCTGATGGGGAATCATGTGATTCTTTTGGGAAGAACCTATATCTCTCCCTGAAAAGAGAGTGTTGTTCGGGGTGCGCTTGACGTTCATGGAGGAATCATCTATTCTTATCGGGGGGAAGGCCGGTGACGGGATCAACAGTGCCGGCATGGTGGTTGCCCACCTCTTCAACAGGATGGGATACCGCGTCTACATGTATTTTGACTACCCGTCCCTCATCAAGGGCGGGCACAATTTTGCCATTGTACGGGCTGCCAGGGAGGAGATCGGGGCTCACCGGTCACAGGTTGACTTCATCCTCGCACTGAACCAGGACACCGTTGACTTCCATGGAGGCATGGTTCATAGCAGCACAGTGGTCCTTTACGACCGCTCGAAGGTCAGGGCAGAGGGGATCGGGATCGATCTCCCGCAAATCTTAAAGGAGGAGGAGGCCCCGCCGGTCATGGGAAACTCGTGCATCATTGGGGCGTTTGCAAAGGCGGCTGGAATAGAGTGGAAAGTACTTGAGGAGGTATTTGCCCGCCAGGTACCAAAGGCGCTGTCATTGAACCTCAAGGTAGCGCGCCGGGGATATGAGACGGCCAGTGAGTGCTGCAGGATTGGGACGCTCGGCTCATCCCCGGTACCGGTTATCTCCGGGAACGAGGCAATCGGCCTTGGCCTCATCCATGGTGGCCTCGATGCCTATGTTGCCTACCCGATGACCCCTACCTCGAACATCCTCCATTTCATGGCCGAGGTTGCGGAGACGCACGATCTCCTGGTCTTTCATCCCGAGAATGAGATCGCGGTGATCATGATGGCGCTCGGCCTCGGGTACGCTGGGAAGAAAGCTGCGGTAGGGACATCGGGCGGCGGCTTCTGCCTGATGACAGAAGGATTCTCTCTCTCAGGTATGAGCGAGGTTCCGGTCGTCGTAGTGCTAGGGCAGAGGGCGGGCCCGAGTACTGGGATGCCGACCTACACCGCACAATCCGACCTTCACTTCGCGCTGCATGCAGGCCAGGGGGAATTTCCCCGTCTTGTGGTGGCCCCTGGAGATGCTGAGCAGGCCTATACCTGGTCAGACCTTGCACTTCGCCTCTCCTGGAAATATCAGGTCCCGGGCGTGATCCTCTGTGACAAGACGCTCTGCGAGGGGTTCTACAGCTTCAGCCGGCTGGATGCGGTGATTCCCCGGATTGATCTGCCGACAAAGGCAAGCCCCGGCCCTGGGTATTCCAGGTACCTCTTCAGCGAAAACGGGGTGTCTCCATTGCTCTTTCCCCCCTCTCCGGGTACAGTGATCAAGGTCAATGGGTACACCCACGACCAGGCTGGGATTACCACAGAGAATTCAGAGATCGCTGCCCTGATGAGTGAAAAGAGGCAGAAGAAAGGAGCCGCGCTTGCGAGTGAGGTATCCTCGCTCAATCCTGTTGTGGTCGGTGGCGATACGGGCTCGGACATGGCACTGATCTGCTGGGGCTCTCCCATCGGCGTGTGCCGGGAGGTTGCAGGTTCCATGGGACTCAGGGTGGTGCAGCCCGTCGTTCTCTCTCCTTTCCCAAAACTGGTTCTGCAGGATGCATTACAGGGGACGGAAAGGCAGATTGTGGTAGAGGAGAATGCCGAGGGGCAGCTTGCGATGCTGCTCGCGCGGCATGGCATCAGGCCGCATTCCCACATCCGACGCTACGATGGAAGGCCTTTTGCAGTCGAGGAACTGGAAGCGCGCATCAGGGAGGCGCTCGCATGACTGCGAGGAACCTGATCACCGGGGCCCAGAACACCTGGTGCCCGGGATGCGGCAATTTCGTCATCCAGTTCGCCCTGAAAAACACCATAACAGCCCTCGGCAATGAGGGAGTTGACAGTGACAGGATAGTGCTCGTATCCGGTATTGGTTGCCATGCAAAGATGGCGGACTATCTCAACGTCAACAGTTTCTACTCCATCCATGGGCGCACACTGCCGGTTGCAACCGCGATCAAGATGGCCAATCCCGAGCTCGTGGTCATCGTGTGCGCAGGTGACGGAGACTGTTATGCCGAGGGTCTTGACCACCTTGTCTTTGCCGCAAAACGAAACTCAGATATTACCCTGCTTGTCCACAACAACCGCGTATACGGGCTGACCACGGGGCAATACACTCCTACATCCCCGCTCGGGTTCAGGGGCCGTTCAACGCCATCGGGGACTGTAGAGGAGCCTTTCAATCCTCTCGCGATCATGCTTGCATCCGGCGCCACGTTCGTGGCGAGAGGGTGCACGCGGAGAATGGATCTCCTCCAGCGCACGATCATGGAAGGCATACGTCATCCGGGCTTTGCCTTCATCGATGTCTTACAGGTCTGCGCTTCCTACTACAATCTCTCGGACTATTATGATTCAAGAGTGTATGAGATCAGCGACCACGACGAGAGGGACTTCGAGGCTGCCTGCCGGAAGGCAAGAGAATGGGATTACAACGCTGATGCCCCTATTGGCCTTGGGACAATCTACCGGGCAAAGAGACCCACCCTCGAAGAGCGGCTCTCTGCCATCAGGGGCACAGAAACAGACAGGGATACCACCATCAGGAATGTGCTGGAGAAGAGAACGTGAAATATGAGGATCAGGATTCACACGGTCAAGCCACACCTGGTGGCACAGTGCGGTATCCCTGCGAACCTGAGTACCCTATGGTCCTGAAACCATTCGTTGGAGAAGAAGAATGACCGAACAGAACCTCTTTGAGATGGTGAAGAAGCACCTCTGTTCCTGCGCGACGGACCTTGTGATGGACAAGAACGTAGAGGCAGTGCTGAAGATGCCTCGGAGGGAGATCCACGCCTCCATCCCGGTCAGGATGGATGACGGAAAGATTCGGGCTTTCCTGGGATTCAGGGTCCAGTACAATGATGCGCTCGGCCCCACGAAGGGCGGGATCAGGTTCCACCCCGAGGAGACAATCGATACTATCCGGGGGCTTGCATCCCTGATGACCTGGAAGTGCTCCCTTCACAAACTCCCTCTCGGCGGGGCCAAGGGTGGGGTCGTCTGCAACCCAAAGGAGCTCTCTGTCCATGAACTCGAACGACTGAGCCGCGCTTACGTGCAGGTGATGTTCCCGTACCTTGGACCGGACAGGGATATCCCTGCACCCGATGTCTACACGAATCCCACGGTGATGGCATGGATGATGGACGAGTACTCAAAGATCGCGGGGAAGACAACTTTTGGTTCCTTCACAGGAAAACCACTTGGTCTTGGTGGCTCCGAAGGGCGGCTTGATGCCACGGCCAGGGGCGGGTGGTATGTGGTTCGCGAGGCTG
The DNA here is from genome assembly GCA_029547605.1 of Methanobacteriota archaeon. Taxonomy (GTDB): domain Archaea; phylum Halobacteriota; class Methanomicrobia; order Methanomicrobiales; family Methanospirillaceae; genus Methanolinea_A. The sequence continues at coordinate 68,078 of JAKPPB010000063.1, forward strand.
CCAGGGACATCGGCATGAATATCGCAGGGGCAGGTGTTGCAGTGCAGGGATTTGGCAACGTGGGCTCACATGCCGCACTCATAGGGCAGGAGGTCTTCGGCGCCAGGGTGGTGGCAGTGAGCGACAGCCATGGCGGGATTTACAATCCAGAGGGGTTTTCCGTGCGCGAACTCGTCGCACACAAAGCTGCGACCGGGTCGCTGCAGCATTTCCCGGGTGCCACGCACATCACGAACGAAGAACTGATCAAACTTCCCGTGGATATCCTCGTTCCGGCGGCGCTCGAGAATGTGATTGGCATCAGGAACGTTTCCCAGGTCCGTGCAGGGATCGTGGCGGAGTTTGCGAACGGCCCGGTGGACAACGATGCCGATCAGGTACTCTTTGAGAAGGGTATCACCGTGCTCCCTGATTTTCTCACGAACGGCGGCGGCGTGATCGTCTCATACTTCGAGATGGTCCAGAACTTCAACATGGACCAGTGGGATGAGGAGAAGGTGCACAGGAAACTTGAGAAGAAGATGACAGATGCCTACCGCGAAGTCCATGACCTTGCGGTCCAGAATAATGTACCTCTTCGAAAGGCGGCGTACTCCATTGCCGTAGCAAGGGTGGTGGAGGCCATGAGAGAGAGGGGCTGGGTATAATCTCCTGGACATCGATCTTTTCCCAGCCATTGCCGCGCGGGAATTATCAGGAATAACATTCAACGATACATCGGCATGGAATGGCCTTGTGGCACGGGTTGGCATCCGCCCCCATGTTTGAAAGGGTCAGGGATCGGGGGGAACGCGCATCTTCCGGAGGTGATTGTCCAGTGCTGGAATTCACAATCTCAACGGATGTGTATGCATGGATAATACTCCCCCTCCTCATCTTCCTGGCGAGGATATGCGATGTGAGCCTCGGCACGCTCCGGGTGATATTCATTGCCCGTGGGTTTAAGTACATTGCCCCGGCGATCGGCTTCTTCGAGGTAATTATCTGGCTTCTGGCCATCGGCCAGGTGATGCAGAATGTAGGGAATGCTGCGTCGTATATCGCGTATGGGGGAGGGTTTGCGGCAGGAACCTTCATCGGAATGGCCGTCGAGGAGCGTCTCTCCCTTGGGAACGTCGTCATCAGGATCATCACGAACCGCGATTCGCGGGGTCTTGTGGAAGCCTTGAGAGATCAAAACTTCGGCGTAACGACCATCGATGCGGAGGGGGCAAGTGGGCCGGTCACAGTGATCCTCACGATCAGCAGGAGAGAGGATCTTCACCTGGTCTTCGACCTCATCCACCAGTTCCAGCCAAATGCCTTTTTCACCGTGGAAGAGATAAAATCGGTGAATGAAGGCGTTTTTCCAAGGAAACACGGCTCCTCACTTCTCAACTGGCGGGACCCCCTGGGTTTTTTCAGGAAAGGGAAATGAGTGTGAGCAGCTCATGCGGGTTCTGCATCCCTCATGCATCTTCGCAGTATCTTTAAAAATACAGGGAGGGATCACCATTCTCGTCCGCCCTGTCACATGGACAATAGCCGCAACCGGAGAACTATAGCTATTCTAGCAGTACCAGGCCGATCGAGGTGATGTTCCCGTGCTCAACCATGCCATATTCGAGATTCCTGCACGGTACAGTATGCAGTACCCAGCCCGCATTCCTGGCAGTGGCGAAGACATCCATACCGGCAGCCTCCATGCTGGGCCGGACAAGGTCCATGTGCCTGCATCTCCTCCTGATGCTCTCGTCAACAATCCCCTCTTGTTCCTCTGCGACGCAGTGCTCGTGCTCGCAGTAGATGCATGGGTATGCACCGAACCCGAACGCCTTGTAAAAGTCGTCATAGAATGCGGTCTTCTCAAGGAAATGGACGGTCCCGTTCACCCATAGGATAAGATCGCGGAAGAATGGGTGGAAATCTTCTGGAATCTGGTCAGGGGAGAGATCCCTGTGCCCTGGAATTCCGTCGAATTTGAGGAGAAGCCCCGTCTCGTACTCCCTGACCATCCGCCTGGTCTCCTCCGGTCCCGGTGCGTAGGGCGGGCAGCTCATGTGCTTCCCGTACCCCTTGCACCCAAAACGGCACTTGAAGCGGACCCAGTCTGAGACGATGACGTCCCGCGAGGATATGACGCGGGCCTCGGCCCCCCTCTCAGCAGCGAGGCGGGTAAGTTTCTGTATCTCCTGTTCACGCATCTCCGGCATTACATATTCCCAGACGAGAATTCTTCCGGTGCGGCACCATAATAGTATCACTTCCGACTGGAACGTATATCCCCCACTACTCCTACTTCTCTTTCATGGAGCAGTCCGAAAAGAGTGTCCGGGACCCCTATGTGGAGGCGCGCGGGACTGTGTATCATGTCGTCGTCCGTGAGGAGGATCTTTCCCGTTTTTATCCCGGGATGGTGCGGTATGTCATCGAGGCCAGGGCCGGGCAGGAGGTTCTCGCGCTCTCCAGGACAAACTCCTATGAATATTCACCCGACATGCCGTTCAGTGCCAGGCAGTTGGCAGAGGAGAGGGCCGCTTCATGGGAAGCGGAGTTGCGTGCAGATCCCGGTGCATTCCGCGAATCACATCCCGCACCTTCACTGCCTGCCGGGCGCGTCCAGGGGCGTGACGTCGTTATCATACAGGGAAGCCCCCGCGCGGGAGGAAACAGCGCCATCCTTGCATCGTGGGCTGCCGAGTCTGCACGCCGTGAAGGGAGGAAAGTGGAAGTCATATACCCCCACGACATGGACATCCATCCCTGCATTGGATGCTACCAGTGTTACAACACCGGGACGTGTGTCTTTCAGGACGATATGAATGGGATTATTGATGCAGTCGCAGTCTGCAGCCTGCTCGTCATCTGCTCTCCCGTCTATACCAACTCGGTCCCTGCAGGCCTGAAAGCCCTTCTTGACCGTTTTATGGCTCTGCATGCAGAAATGACCCTTGGAGGTAACCTACCTCCGCGCAAGGGTCTGCTGATGGCCGTTGCCGGGCGCAAGGGCCATGAAAATTTCAAATGCGTGAAGGAAGTGATCAGGGCTTTCTTTTCGCTTCTTGGGATGACCCCCCTCCAACCCGTTCTCGTTGATGCAACAGACGTGATACATGATGTGACAAGGGTGGAAGGCCTAAAAGATCGTGTTATGTCCGTGATAAGGGATAACCTTTGAGAAAATACCGGGAGGGGTGGATCAGAGATCGAGCGTCCGATCCCCTGACCTCCGTATGAGTTCAGGCCCCTCCCGGGAGGGATCGTTGACCGCCCTTGAGACAGGGTAGGAGTCGAGGATGTCATCAGGGCAGGGTGCGAGAATGGATGCACGGTCCCGTTCTGCGAGGGGGCCGGGTGTCAGCCAGCGTTCCTCGTTCTCGCGCATGAGGATGGCAGGCATCCGGTCGTGGAATCGCGCCACGAGGGAGTTTGGTTCCGTGGTGATGATCGCAAACGTCCAAAGGGGGGGATTTCGCCCTCTCAGCACATCGTAGAGCCCTGCAAACGCAAGGAAACCCTGGTCCTTCCTGCAGATATAGTAGGGTGTTTTCTGGGGCCCGGACTTCTGCCACTCGTAAAAGCCGGTTGCAGGGACGATGCAGCGGTGCCGTGCAAGGGGCCCCCGAAAGGACGGGCGTTCGGAGAGCGAATCGGCCCGCGCATTGATCAGCGGGCGGGCACCTGTCAGGTCACGGGTCCAGGATGGCACCAGCCCCCATGTCATTGGCTGCGCGACCCGCTTTCCTGTTGGCGTGGTGAAGATGACTGGTACCTGCTGCGAAGGGGCGATATTGTAGCGCGGGGCAAGGTCAAGGGATGACTCGTCGACCCCGAACCGCTCGCCGAACCCTACAGTCAGCGTGATGGTGAACCTGCCGCACATGGTGATCTCCTGACTTTCCCTTCAACTTCGAGGCCAGATAAGAGAGGAAGCAGCTGGGCGAAACCGTCTATGGTGAAATCTGCACCCCCATCCGTCCCTGGCAACGAGAAACGGTCGCCGTAACGGGCATATACGGTTGTCATTCCAAGTTTCTTTCCCGGCGCGATATCCCTTCTCGGGCTGTCTCCGACGATCATGGCATCACCCGGCGTGGTATTTATCATCTGGAGGGCATAAAGGAATGGCACGGGGTCAGGCTTCTTCTGCCATGTCATGTCGTAAGTGATGATATGGTCAAAAAACCCACGCACGCCGGCCCTTTCAAGTCTGGGGATCGCGTCGTTCCTGTGGGCATCGGTGACAAGAGCAAGGGGGTAATCCCTTTCGACGAGGCGCTCCAGTGTCTCACGGACTCCCGGGTAGGGCTCGATATTCGAGAGCTTCACCTCGCGGTACATGGTGTCGCATACCCCAAAGAGGGAATCCGAGTATACTCCTTCATCGACAAGGAAGTCCAGGATATTCCCAGGGTCCTCGAATCCCCTTGTCCGCCGTAAGAAATACGAGAAGAGCAGATCGGCATCTCCCACTCCTGTCTTCTCAACGATCGCACGGCACGCCGCACGTTTTGCGCCGACAAGATCAAAGAGGGTGTTGTCCATATCTATGAGCAGTGCCCTGACAGGACGGGGTGTATGCATTCCTTTCACTGATTAAAGAGGTCTCTTTTGTGCCTTATGGAAGTATTGTTTGGCATCATGCGAAACAAGCCGATAGGAAAATCACCTGGACCTGGGAGCAGTCCTTTCATGAATGCCAGAAAATTCCGTGGAAATCTTCTTTCTAAGCGACCAGCCTGTCATCAACCCGGCCCCCCCCACAGCAGGCGTTCAGCATGCCATCCACCCCATCCCATGCGTTCTTTTGGGACCCAGGTTTCTCCTTGTGTCCTTTTCCCTAGGCGCAAGGATACACAAAATATAAGAGAGAGGGATCGTAATGCTGAATGCGGTAGTTATGGAGATAGTGAAGATCCCCCGGATGGATAAGAAGGAGTATGACTCCCTGATTGAAAAGGGCTATATCTGCCGGATTGCCTTCCAGGGGGAGAAGTATCCTTATATTGCACCTTTCCTCTACGTCTTTGACGGAAAATTCCTCTATTTCCTCTCCACAAAGTATGGAAAGAAGCTCGAGTACTTCAGGAAAAGCCCGTACGTCGCGGTGGAAGTGGAGAAATACACCCGGGACCTCTCCAGTTATACTTTCGTCAGTATGCAGGGGTACCTCGAGGAGGTGACCGACTCGATCGAGAAGAAGCTGATCCGCCAGGAGTTCGTTGATCTGATCAAGGAAAGGCACCTCTCCCCGAACATCCTCGCAGCCCTCGGGCACTCTCCCCAGGATCCCCCCGAGGCAATTGCCAGGGAGGAGAGATCCCTCGTCTGGAAACTGACAGGGGTAATGGACATGGTGGCCCTGAAGAACCTCTGATCACTCAATTTTTCCGGAAAGGATGCACCTCTGATATCCCAAGACTTTTCATGCGACCCGCGCCGAGAGGTCCTCCACAGAGGACACAGGTGGTGCGCACGAATTCCTCGTGCAGACATGGGCGACTGCTGCTTCTCCTGCAAAGCGATGCAGGGCGAGTAAAGGGGCGAGTCGGAAGAAGAGCTCTTCATGCTTCCCGTGCTCCAGTGAAACGGGGATTGTGAAGGGCAGGTAATTGCGGTCAAGAAACTCATTCATCGCGAGGAAGGTGGGATCAGTGCCCTTTCCTGTCACCACCACCCGAGTTGCAGGGCCCAGAGAGAGGGTGAACCCAGCCATGAATAATCCGCATGATGCAGGACCATTCTCAACCAGGGGTGAGTAGAGACGTGAGAGGGCGTCGGCACGCCGGCTGTACTTCTCTTCTCCGGTAAGGAGCCCCAGTCGCACGAGGTTGTAGAACGAGACAGAGTTCGGGGAAGGGATCGCCCCGTCGGAGAACTCCTTCCTTCTTGCGAAGAGGTCTGTCGCGCTCACCTGGGAAGTGAAGTATCCGCCTGACCTTTTATCCCAGAAATGGGAATCTTGGTAGTCCTCAAGCAGAAGGGCCGATTCAAGGTGCCGTGGATCCCTGGTCGCCACAGACAGTTCGAGCAGTCCCCAGACCATTGCCGCGTAGTCGGCCGAGAGACCAGGTATTCCTGCAGAGCCATCCCTGAACCGGTGGTAGAGGCCTCCATCGTCCATGCGCATCCGCGAAAGGATAAAAGAAGCAGCCTTTTCGGCTGCATCGAGGTATACCCTCCTGCCAGATGCTCTCCCGGCCATGGCAAGCGCAGCAATCGCGAGCCCGTTCCAGTCGGCGAGGATCTTATCGTCGCAAAAAGGCCGTGTTCGCATCTCACGGGCCCCGAGCAGAGTGGCCTTCACCCTCTCAATACGCGCTCTGACTTCACGGGGAGAAAGAGAGAGGATCCTTGCCACCTCATTTTCGGAATGGGTGCGGTGGAGGACGTTCTCCCCTGTATGCAGGCCGGTGTGCGGGTCGGGATAATTTCCGGTCCGGCTGACAGGGAAGACCAGAAATGCGACCCGCGCGTCTTCAGCGTCAAGGAGGGACGCAATCTCGTCACGTTTCCAGAGGTAATATTTCCCTTCCACGCCCTCGCTGTCGGCGTCCTCTGCCGATAAGAACCCTCCACCCGGGGACATAAGCCTGGAGCAGACATAGTCCAGGCAACCGGATGCGACCTCCCAATACTCCTGGTTCCCAGTCGCGAGCCATGCCTCGGTGAAGGCGATCGCAGCCAGGGCCTGGTCATAGAGCATCTTCTCGAAGTGCGGGACCAGCCACCTCGCATCGGTCGAGTACCGGTGAAATCCGCCTCCGAGGTGGTCGTAAATGCCTCCCCTTGCCATGGATAGGAGGGTCTTTTCGGTCATGCCGAGGGCTTTGCCGTTGCCGGTCCACTTCCAGTAACGGAGGAGGAAGAGGTGGAGGTGAGGCATCGGGAACTTCGGCGCAGGACCGAATCCGCCGTTCAGGCTGTCGTACTTGAGGAGAAGGTCCTGGAACAGCCGGTCAGCTGCGTCCTTTCTCACCCTTCCCCCGGGTCTCGTCTTGCGATTGTCAGCGATCGCGCGTGCGAGGTGTCCGGCAGACTCAAGCGCCTTTTCCTGATTCTCTTTCCAGAACTCTGCGAGCCTTGGGAGGACCTCCAATAGTCCAGGCATCCCCATCCTGTTCTCTTTCGGGAGATAGGTGACCGCAAAAAACGGGTGGAGATCCGGGGTGAGAATGAGATTGAGGGGCCAGCCGCCCGAGCCCGTAAGGGCGATCGCGGCATCCATGTAGAGCTGGTCGATATCCGGGCGCTCTTCGCGGTCCACCTTGATGCAGATAAAATGGGCATTAAGGATTTTGGCGACGTCGCGGTCGGAGAAAGACTCTTTCTCCATGACATGGCACCAGTGGCAGGTAGAGTACCCGATAGACAGAAAGATCGGCTTTCCTTCGGCCCGCGCTTTAAAAAACGCCTCCTCGCCCCATGGATACCAGTCAACAGGGTTATGCGCGTGCTGTTGCAGGTAAGGTGACACCTCGTGAATCAGCCGGTTTGTCGGATTCGGTGATCCCTTCTCTCCGGGGCCTGGATCAGTCACTGGCACCGCTCCCTGGACTCAAGGACTCCATAAATTCGCTCTTCACCCGATGGATCCCTCGAAATTGTATGGAATGCACGAAAGAGGGAGAATGTGTGGCAGGGAAATACACGATCCACACGGGAGAATATGGAAAAGTGGACATTTGAATATTCGCACCGGGGTATCAAGGGGGATGAGACAGTCACATTCGCTAAAGCCCCGCGATCGTTACACATAACTCTCACCATGCACGAGAATATGTGTGATGGAAAAGGGTTCGCGGCCCAGGGAGCCAGGGGCGGAGATCCGTCTTCCCCCTGCCATGGCCCAGTACCAGGAGATCAAGTCTAAATATCCTGATGCGATTCTTCTTTTTCATATCGGAGATTTTTACGAGACATTCAACGAGGATGCAGAGACCGTCTCCAGGGAGCTTGACATAGTCCTCACTTCCCGTTCCAGGGACCGCAGCGGAAACCGGATTCCTCTCGCGGGAGTGCCATGCCATGCGGTTGAAGGATACATTGCAAGGCTGATCGCAAAAGGCTACAAAGTCGCGGTCTGCGACCAGGTGGAAGATGCACGGGCCGCAAAGGGGGTTGTAAAGAGGGAGGTGGTCCGTGTTGTGACTCCTGGCATGGTGATGGACGAGACACTCATCCCCTCTCCGGATGCCCACTACCTCCTCGCCATCTCTCCTGATGCAAAGAAAGGACAGGCGGGACTTGCGTTCCTCGACATCACCACCGGCGAGTTCTCGGTGGTGAATGTCGCGCTTGAACACGGGTATTCCGCGCTCCTTGGGGAGATCGCGAGGAATGCCCCTGCAGAGTGCCTGCTGCCAGACGATGCTCCCCCTGAGCTTGCAGAGTTTCTCTCGAGGAACGGCCTTGTGGTGAGCCGCGCAGCAGCAGGTACGTTCTTGCCGGAGAAGGGAAGAGACGCACTCTGCAGGCATTTTGGTGTCGCGAGCCTCGAAGGATTCGGAATTGCACGGAATTCTCCCGAAGAGCAGGCGGCTGGGGCGGCACTCCTCTATGCACAGGAGACACAGCGGTCGGAACTCGCGCAGATCAGCACCCTCTCGGTGCGGAATTCGGGCGAGTCCTGCCTCCTGGACGCGGTAACCCTGCGGAACCTTGAGATCGTGCAGGGGATCAGGGGAAGGGGGAAGGAGGGAACACTCCTCTCTGTCCTCGACCGGACCGCCACACCGATGGGTGGCCGGCTCCTCCGGCAATGGCTCTGCGAGCCCCTGGTGAATGTCACTGCCATCAACGCCCGCCTTGACGGCGTCGAATACTTCGTCAGGAATACGGCGACCAGGATGGAAGCTTCCCGTGCACTCCGCCGCTGCGCAGATCTCGGCCGGATTGCAGGGAGGATAGCCTTTGGAAACGCGACCCCAAGAGACTTGAAAAGCCTCGAGCGGTCACTTGCCGCTATCCCGCAACTGAAAACGATCCTGGGATGTGGACAGGGATCGGATGTCCCCGCATTTATTCGTGATGCCTGTGGCATGCTCTCCGATCTCTCCTGGGTTGGGGAGACCATCGGAGCCGCGATTGTGGACGATCCCCCTGCGGCGGTGCGGAATGGCGGCGTGATCCGCGACGGTTTTTCGCCGGAACTGGATTCGCTCAGGCGGATCTCGACATCAGGGAGAGAGTGGATCCTGGAACTCCAGCAGCGGGAGCGGGAGAGAACGGGGATCAAATCGCTCAAGGTTGCCTATAACTCGGTCTTTGGCTACTACATCGAAGTGACCCGTCCCAATCTTTCCCTTGTCCCGCCCGAGTACCAGCGCAAGCAGACCACCTCCACCGGTGAGCGCTTCACCATCCCGGAGTTGAAGGAGAAGGAGGCGGTCATCTCGTCTGCGGAAGAGCGCCAGCTGTCACTTGAACAGGAGGTCTATTCAGGTCTCCTGGAACGACTGAACGAGGCGGTTCCCCTGATAAAGGAGATCTCCCGGGGAATTGCGCTCCTTGATGTGGCGGTCTCGCTTGCGGAGGCGGCAGAGTCGGGACATTACTGCAGGCCGGTAATAGACGAGTCCACGCATCTCCTGGTGCGGGAAGGCCGCCACCCCGTGGTCGAAGTGGGGATGCCCGGGAAGTTTGTCCCAAACGATCTGGAACTCTCGAGCGAGAGAGACCAGATCCTCATCGTTACGGGAGCAAACATGGCAGGCAAGTCGACCTACATGAGGGCAGCGGCCCTCGTTGCAATCATGGCACAGGCCGGAAGCTTCGTCCCTGCTGCATACGCCCGAGTCGGCGTGGTGGACCGAGTCTTTACGCGGGTGGGGGCATTCGACGACCTCGCGAGCGGGCAGAGCACATTCCTCGTCGAGATGATCGAGCTTGCAAACATCCTCAACAACGTGACTGTGAGAAGCCTGGTGATCCTCGATGAGATTGGGAGGGGGACAAGCACGCTTGACGGACTCTCCATCGCAAGAGCGGTTTTGGAGTTCCTGCACGGTAAAAAGTCCCGGGGACCACGGACCCTCTTTGCCACGCATTTCCATGAACTCGTCACCTTCGAAGGGGAGTTTTCACGCGTGAAGAACTTCCACTTCGCGGCAAAGGACACCGGAAAAGAGGTCGTCTTCCTCCGGAAGATCATCCCCGGCGCGACCGACAAGAGTTACGGGATTCACGTCGCGACGCTTGCCGGGGTTCCACGCAGGGTTACTGACCGGGCTCGGGAGATCCTTGAAGAGATTTCCGATGCCAAAAACCCATCGACAGGTGAGAGAGTGAAGCGGTATACCCAGATGCTCCTGCCGGATATCCCCGCGGTGGACGCGCCGTCTCACCCCGTCATCGAGATGCTGAAGAACTTGAACCTTGATGATATGACCCCGCTCTCGGGCCTCTCACTCCTATATGACCTCCAGAAGAGGGCACGGGATGGGGAGCGGTGAAGGATGGAGACCAGGAGAGAAGCAGGAGAGATCCAGTTGCTCGACCAGCAGACCGTGGCCCGGATCGCCGCGGGAGAGGTGGTCGAACGACCTGCGTCGGTAGTAAAGGAGCTGGTGGAGAACGCACTCGATGCGGGAGCGACACGCGTGGAAGTGGAGATCACCTCGCGAAAAGGGACCATCACCGGGATCAGGGTCACTGATAATGGTTCGGGAATGACCCCGGAAGACGCAGATCTCGCCTGTGTCAGGCATGCCACGAGTAAGATCCGAACTCTTTCTGACCTCTCGCGGGTACAATCGCTTGGGTTCCGCGGTGAGGCACTCGCAAGCATTGCTGCGGTCTCGAGGCTCTCCCTTACCACCAGAAAAGCGGGCAGCTCCCTCTCGGGTATCCGGATTGTAAACGAGGGAGGAGAGGTGATCGAGCGGGCTGAATGCGGGTCTCCTGAAGGGACGACGGTCGAAGTGGAGGAGATCTTCTTCAATACCCCTGCACGGAGAAAATTCCTGCGCTCTCTCCCGGCAGAGATGGCATATATCACAGGCATATTGGAGCGGATTATCCTCTCCCGACCGGACGTCGCGTTCCGCGTCTTCCATAACCGGAAGCTGCTGATGTCCGGGCCTGGTGGATCTGTCCAGGACGCAGCCCTCCACCTCTTCGGTGCCGGGGTAGGAAGCGCCCTGATCCCACTTGGCTACGAGGGGGCATTCATCAGGGTGGAGGGAGTGATCTCGCAACCCTCGCTCTCAAGGCAGAACCCCTACCAGGTCTTTCTCAGCATCAACAGGCGGCCGGTACAGTCAAGGGCGCTCTCACTTGCGGTGAAAGAGGGGTACGGCACCCTTCTCCCGGGAGACAGGTTCCCTGTGGCAATCCTCGACATCACGATCGACCCGCACCTTGTCGATGTGAACGTCCATCCAACCAAGAGGGAGGTCCGCCTGAGCAGGGAAGGAGAGGTGAAGAGGGAGATATCCCTGGCCGTGGAGGCAGCGCTCCATGACATGGATCTCACGTTCGATGCCCTGGAACCCGGAAAAGCCTCAACACAGGCAACTATCTCCCCCGCCGTTTGTTCATCGGCCTATCATATCGATGAACCTGCCCAGGCCACGGTTGCAGAACCGGGGAGATCAATCCATGCAGATACCGATCGACGCCTCCGCCAGACCGAGCTTGGTCTCTCTGCGGGGAAAGCAGGAGAGACACCTGTCCCTGATCTCGAAGTCCTCGGGACGCTTGACAATACCTATATCCTCGCCTGTCCAAGGGGTGGCGAAGACCTCATCCTGATCGATCAGCACGCAGCGCACGAGCGGATCCTGTATGAACAGGTCCTGAAAGCAGGGGAAAGAGAGCCCGAGTGCCAGGAGCTGATCGTCCCCGTCCCATTGCACCTTTCCCCTCGCGAGGCTGCGATCCTGCCGGCGCTCTTCCCAACCCTTGAAGAGATCGGGTTCTCAATTGAGGACTTTGGAAGAGGAACGTATGCCGTCCGTGCGATACCTGTTGTTCTGGGAAAGCAGGTCGGGCAGGAAGGGGTCAGGGAAGTTGTAGCAGCCCTCCTCTCCGGGGACGTGCGCCAGGAGTCATCCGAGAAGGACCGGATCCTCAAAGTAATCGCATGCAGGGGTGCAATCAAGGGAGGGACTCCCCTGACTCTGGAGCAGTGCAGGTCACTGATATGGCAGTTACGCCGGACTGAACATCCCTTCAGCTGTCCTCATGGCAGGCCGACGATGGTCACCTTCAAAAAAAGAGATCTTGACGGCCTTTTTTACAGAACCTGAATAAAAATTCACGAAATTTTCATTGGTTGAGAGGAAAGCATATAGGTGAAGGGGTCTGATACTAGTGCGAACATGTTCCGCTGTGCGCCGCCACGCCACACGGAGGACAATCATGCCAGACAGAAAAAATACGCCCGTATTCCTGGTTCTCTGCCTCATTTTTATTGGGATAGCAGTCCCGGCAGCAGTCTCTGCAGAGGGACTTGTCGGTCCATGGATCTCGAGCAGCACCAGTGTCTCGGGCAATGCAGTCGTGAACGAATCTGCAAGCCTCAAGATGGTCACATATACAGGAAGTCTCCCTGTAAAGCAGGAATGGAAGTTTGAGAACACCTTCTCCCCTGTCCAGGGGAATACCTGGAGATCGGATCTCATCTTCAGGCCGACAGAGAACACGATGACGTTCCAGTACTCGAGGTTGGGGCTTTTCTCCCCTGTATACCTCAGGGTATAATCTTTTTCACCCCGGTCAACCCTGTTACTGTCACGGTGCATTCCCCCTGATTTTTGGCCATTGAAAGGCACCCGCCGGATGCCGAAAGAGAAGGTTCCATGTAGGTGAGAATACCATTTTGTCCTGATGGTATGATTCCCGGCGAGCGTATACACTCTCTCAACGCGCTCCCTGTGCGTTCTGGAGGATATGTCCTCTACTGGATGCAGTCTTCGCCGCGGACAGTGGGAAACCTTGCCCTGGAGTATGCTATCTGGAAGGCAAACAATCTCAAAATACCAGTCGTTGCCTGTTTCTGCATCGATCCCCTCTATCCTGAGGCAAATCTCCGCCACTATACGTTCATGGCGGAAGGACTGGTATCAGCAGGAAGATCCCTCGAAAAGAAGCACATCCCTCTCGCGATCTTCTGGGGAGCGCCAGGAGAGAGTATCCCTGGTGCAGCCGAAGATGCGTCGATTATCGTGACCGACCGGGGATATCTCGCCCTGCACCGGACCTGGAGAAACGATCTGGCAGGGGTGGTGGACTGCTCCCTTGTGATGGTGGAGGACAACGCGGTCGTCCCCGTCGAAACTGCTTCCGGGAAGGAGGAGTGGTCGGCAGGCACCATCCGGAAGAAGATCCACCGCCATTTAATACGTTTTCTCGAGCCAGTCAGGAGCAATCCTGTCCAATACCCATCCCCTTCTCTTGAACATGGGGGAATCCCCTTTACTGAGGCAGAAACACTGATCAGACATGTGAAAGAGAAGAATCCGGGCCCATCGCCAATATACAGGGGAGGAGAGCACGAAGCACTCCTGCGACTTGAAAAGTTCATCGCAGGGGACCTTGCCCGGTATTCCTCGGGGCAGAACGACCCTGCCCACCCCGTCACCTCTGGGTTGAGCCCGTACATCCATTTCGGGCAGATATCTCCTTTGTATATCGCGCAGAGGGTGCTTGAATCCCGTCAGCCGGGTGCGGATGCATTTTTGGAACAGTTGATCGTAAGGCGCGAGCTCTCATTGAACTTCGTGCACTTCAACCCCCATTACGACAGGTACGAGGGGTTGCCCGGGTGGGCCAGAAAGACACTCTCGGAGCATGCAGCTGATCCCCGGGAGTATATCTACACGGAGGCCGAGTTAGAGAATGCCCGGACACATGACCCCTTCTGGAACGCTGCGCAGCAGGAACTCCTGGTCACTGGGAAGATGCATGGGTACATGCGGATGTACTGGGGAAAGAAAGTCCTGGAATGGACTGAGAGCCCCACCCAGGCGTACGCCATCACCCTTGCCCTGAATAACCGGTACGAACTTGATGGGAGGGACCCAAACGGCTATGCCGGAATCGCCTGGTGCTTCGGCAAGCACGACCGTGCCTGGGGAGAACGCCCTGTCTTTGGAAAGGTCCGCTACATGAATGCAGCAGGACTCGAGAGAAAATTCAGGATGGAGAAGTACGTGGAACGGGTCGCGGTGCTCGCGGAGGAGCATGGCCGGGGCGTCCCCAGGTGAACAGGCAGAGGTGCTCTCTCAAAGGGAGGTCGCGGAGTTCCAAGAGAAGGTATACCGGTTTTACCGGGTATTCAGGAGGGATCTCCCCTGGAGAAACACGCATGATGCATATTCCATCTTTGTCTCGGAGATGATGCTTCAGCAGACCCAGGTTGAGCGTGTTCTTGAGCGTTATTCCCGTTTCATTGTCCGTTTCCCTGACTTTTCAACGCTCGCAGAGGCCCCGTTCCCCGAAGTGCTCGGGGAGTGGAAGGGGCTTGGGTATAACAGGAGGGCAATTTTCCTGCACCGAATCGCCCGTCTTGTGATTGATGAATACGAGGGCCGCCTCCCGGATGATGAGACAACCCTCATGTCATTCCCTGGGATCGGAGAAGCCACGGCGGCATCCCTCGTGGCATTCGTCTTCAACAGGCCGTCGATCGTGATAGAGACCAATGTAAGGAGGGTTTTTCTCCATCACTTCTTCGAGGGGCAAAGCGGGGTCAAGGACACCGAGATCCGGCCCTTCGTTGCCGTAACCTGTGATCGTGAGAGTCCGCGGGAATGGTACTATGCGCTGATGGACCTTGGAAGCGCGCTCAAAAAACAGATCCCGAACCCCAACCGCCGAAGTGCTCATTACCGGAAACAGGCCCCCTTTGAAGGCTCGGACAGGATGGTAAGGGGGAGGATCCTCGGCATCCTGGTCAGGGACGGGGAGGTCAGGGAATCGGACCTCCCGCTGAAACTCGGAATCGACCCACAGAGGGCGGAGGCAATCCTTGCGACTCTTGAAAAGGAGGGCTTTCTTAAAAGAGAAGGCGAAAGAGCAGTCCTCCTTTGAACCCTCTCCTCCCCTCGCGCCCCCTCTGCCCTGCTAACCCCGGAGGTAATATCCGATTACCATCAGCAGCAGGCCGCAATAGAACATGATCGCCCAGGGCCACGAGAAACCGAGGTCGATAGTCGAGAACCCCTTGAGATCCTGGATAAGGAGCAGGATAAAGCCGGCTGCGAAACATATCAGGCTGATCTGCTTTTTGACGTTCTTCTCCATAGAAAATCTCCTGTATGGACAGTGTCCTGTATTGAGATATGAGGTAGTTGGATATATTCCTCTTGTGGAAAATCCTGCCAGACCCCGGGAATTGTCCAAGGAAGGGGAACTTTTTTCGACGCCTTCGCACTTTGGTGGAAAAGGGTTTATTCAGCGGCTCCTTCTCACTGCACCTGGGTTGACCAGGAGGACAAAGAGTTCACTGCAGGGCAAAGGGGGGTCATCGGGTGTCCCGGTTATCACCCGCTCTTCGGGGTATCCAAGCTGCTCGCAGAGGGTGATGGTCAGTCCGGGCGGGGGTGGCAGAAAGTGCCGGGCGAGGCGCGTAACTTCAAACCCGGGGTCAGCCAGGAGGAAGACTGTCTTTCCCCTGGAAACCTCCGCTACGGTATCCCGGATTGCCGCATCATGGTCCCGCCCATGGGCCGCCACGACAGAGATTTGGACCATCGGTATATGGAGGCGGGCAAGAGTGACCTGAAGGGATGAGATGCCGGGAATCACCTCTCCTTCAAGGTACCCAAGACCTGCGAGCATGGGGTCACCGGTAGAGAGGACGACTGCGCCTTCCGGAAGTGTCCGGAGAGCCCGATAGTCCTCGATCTCCCTGACGGTGCATTCTTTGGAGATGTACATTCTCGCGAGATCGATGGCCCTGTGGGAACCGTATACGAGGGACGCGCGGGATATTGTTGCGATCGCTTCTTCCGTGAGCATCCCGGGCCCGCAGCCCACTCCGACGATCTTCATCCACTATCCCCCAGCACATCTCCCTGGCGGGAGAGCACAATTACCCGGAGGCCGGGATATTGAATCCTGGATCTCATGAAAACACCTTCAAGGAGGCGGTCGAAGCCGGGCCTGCCAGAGAGTTCCTCTACCGTCGCGCACCCTGTCCCTTCGAGGATCTCTGGGTCAAGGAATTTCAGGAGCAGTCCCGGGAGGCCGCAGAGGATCACCTCCCCCCTGGCACGCTCCACGGCTTCCCGAATTTTTGCCCCGGCGAGCACCACGTCGTGTTCGGGGAACAGGAGCCGGGAATAACGAAGGCCAAGTCTCCCGGTAGTGATCACCAGGCGGTCTGCACTCTCCACTCTCTCAAGCATCGATTCTGTGAGGTGATCGTCCCACGGCTCGACAAGCCCTGTGGTCCCGAGCACCGATATTCCCGAAAGGATGCCAAGCCTTGGGTTCAGTGTCTTTGCCGCAACGATCTCCCCTTTTGGGACAGAGAGAGAGACCTCAACAGCAGAGAGGCCGATCTCCCTGGCCGCGCTGTCAATCGCATCCATAATGCACTGGAGGGCAGCCCTGCTGATTGCAGGCTCCCCTGCCCTGTTCCGGGAAGTGTCCCGGGCAAACCGGCCGATCCCGGTCCCTGCAAGGAGGACGATACCCTGGTCAATAGGTCTTGCATCCGCAGAGAACGTCACTCCTGCAGTGGCATCTCCAGGGTAGTCTCCGGCAAATTTCTCAGCTTCGGCATGTCCTCGCACACCGCAGGCGGGGACAGCGACAAGGAGGCCGCAGGGGATGTGGATCTGCACCTCTTGCACGGGCCCGCGAAGGGAGAGAATGGCCGCGCTGCACGCCGCCGCTGCAGTCGTGCCTGTGGTAAATCCCCTCCTCAATACGCGCCCGCCGGACGTGAGCACCCCAAGGCCGGACGAAGCGAGCTGTCTCAATTCAGGGTCCTCGCAGGCACTCACCCACTCCACAGGATAGGTGAATCCGGTCACGGGGTCGGTGATGGTCGTTCCCTCAGGGTCAGGTCGGGTGCTCTTCGGCATGGATGGTGATGATCTCGTTGATGGCCGCGACGGCAACGGGGGTACCTCCCCTGGTCCCGACGTTTGAGATCGAGGGTACAGGCAGTGTTCTCAGCAGTTCCTTTGATTCGGCGGCATTCACGAACCCGACAGGTGTGCCCACCACAAGGGAGGGCTTTTTCCCTTCCCTTATGAGGTCGCAGAGCGAGAGGAGGGCTGACGGAGCGTTTCCTATCACCACCACTGCGCCGTCGATCTTCTCCCCGAGGGCAAGGATACCTGCCCTCGATCGGGTGATCCCTTTTTCAGCAGCGAGACCTGCATGGTCGAGGGCGCATATGATCTCGCTTTTATGCCCCTTCTTCTGGATCCCGACCTGCACCATGCGGATATCGGTGATGATGGGAGCCTGATGTTCCAGGGCACGGAGCCCGGCAGGAATAGGATCCCCCACGAACCTGATGAGCGAAGCCATTGAAAAGTCTCCGACTGCAATGGAGCAGCGCTGTCGCACCCTGTCCTCGTAATCGTGGTCCCCGATGGTCTTTCTCGCAAGTTTCCTGCTCGTCTCCGAAATCTGGTGGGCCTCTTTTGTGGTGGCCCCAAGGTCAGTATAGGTATTTCCTGTGGTATCCCCGCGGGGTGATGATCCCTCTTGCATGCGATCCCTCCTTCCAAATCCTGCTTTCTCTTCCTCCCACAATCACAGAGCTGTGCATATCCACCCGTTTTTCGATCGTGGCTACCTGCCCAAGCGTTGTAATGACTATCTCCTCGCCATCCCGGTAGGCATTCTTTACCAGTCCGAGGGGAGTCGAGGGATCCCTGTGGGAGGCGGCAATCTCCATTGCACGGGCAAAGTTGTAAGGGCGGCCCCTGCTCCTGGGATTGTAAAGCACGACAGGTACCCCCATGGCAAATGCATGCTCGAGTCGCTCCTCGATCACCTCGATGGGCGTCAGGAGGTCCGAGAGGCTGACGACGACAAAGTCACCGGAGAGCGGAGACCCGAGCCTTGATGCTGCAGCTGTCGCGGCGGTGACGCCAGGTATCACTTCGATCCTTGCAACCGAGCCAGAACGTTCTGCGACTTCGAGGACAATGCTGGCCATCCCATAGACACCGGGATCTCCTCCGCTGACCATGGCCACCACGTGATCCTGTGCCAGGGCGACTGCCTCCCTCGCCCGCTCCACCTCTTTTCCCATGCTGCTCCGGATCACATTCTTTCCTTCGAGAAGGGCTGACAGGGGCGTCAGGTACGAGTCGTTCCCGAGAACGTACTCCGCATCGCGTATAGCCTGGAGCGCTCTTCCGGTCATCTGTTCCGGTGAACCGGGACCCGAACCCACGATGTAAAGGACGCCCCGCCCATCACCGTGCGATGGCAATGGTCACCTCTCCGTATACAGTCTTTCTCATCACGAGCTCCTTTCTCTTTGAAGCCGCCAGGGCCGCAGGTTCCGCCACTCCCGCGAGGCCCACTTTCCCGGCACGGGAGGGGGACTGCGGGGGGTACCTTGCGAGTACTTCGTCGTCAAGGTAGATGAGGGTCCCGCGAAGGGCCCTCACCCCCTCGACTATTCCCGGCTCGCAGGCTTTTTTCGCGGTAGTGGCATAGACGCTCACTTCATCGGCCGATATTCCGGATAACTCGAGGGCCTTCCTGACCGCATCCTCGACCTCTTTTGCGGAAGTGCCCCTGCGGCAGCCAAGCCCGACTGCAAACTCGCCGTCCCTTGAAAGGAGCGCAACGCCGGGCCCCGCGATGACAATGGCCGGGCCGGACACGACATGCACCGGGACTTCCCCATCAAGGAGTGCCGAATTGACTGAAACGGTGGAAGCATGGTTCAGGACACGGCACCCTTCCCTGGCGGCGACCACTTCCACGGCAGCCTTTCCTTCACGTTCCGTGGCGGTCGTGATTACCGCAGTAAGCCCCAGGCCGGCGAGTTCCCTTGCAATGTCGTTGGCACCGTGGTGCCCACCAGCCAGGGGAACTGCGAAAGAGAGACCAGGGTCAACTACAACGACCGCGGGGTCAATCCACTTATCTTTGAGGAGTGGGGCGATTGCCCGGACTGCAATCCCTGATGCCATCACCGCGACAATGGCGTCCGAGCGGGAGAATGCAAGGGAAAAAGCATCTTCCGAGTAGCGGATCAGGTCTGCGTGCAGGAACTCGGCAACCTTCCTCCCTGCGTCTTCGAACCGTTCCAGGGCGATGACTGTCCTGTTCATGAGTAGAGTTGAGACCTGTGGTGACCGGAGTGGACGGGGTCAAGTACCCCACCGATGAGAAGAAGTGCCGTCTTCTCGATACCTGCTGCTCTTGCCTTCGCTGCGATGTCTGACACGGTCCCCCTCACCACCTTCTGGTCTGGCCAGCTGGCGTGGTACACGACCGCGGCAGGCGTTTCCCGCGGGCACGCGACCCGCGAAGTGATCTCCTCCAGGTGGGCACTTCCAAGGAAGAAGACCATGGTGGCTTTGTGGGTGGACAGAGTGGGGATCTCATCCTGTTCGAGAGTGGCACCTGCCGGGCGGGTGACGATCACGCTCTCCGCGACACCTCCGAGAGTGAGCTGTACACGGAGAGCGGCGGCGGCAGCAAAGAGGGACGAGACGCCGGGGACCACCTCGTAATCGATCCCTTCCCGCGAGAGGCCCTGCATCTGCTCCACAATGGCCCCATAGAGCGCCGGGTCGCCGGAGTGGAGTCTCACCACGCTGGCGCCGCCTCGGGCGTGCAGGACCATGGCGTCCACGATCTCCTCAAGTTTCATCCCGTAACTGTCAAGTTTGATCCCTGCATGAGATCGCGCCACCAGTTCCGGGTTCACGAGAGATCCAGTATATACGAGGACATCGGCCTCTTCGAGGAGCCGGAGGCCCCTGACGGTGATAAGATCGGGGTCGCCCGGTCCTGCGCCGACGAAGAAGACCTTTGGCATCTCACCGCCCCGCGTACATGATGCTCAGGTAATCGCAGGTCTCTGGCAGTTCGGCGTCCCGGCAGATGCGCATGTCCGGGAGGTACATCCGTTCGACGAGGACGAACCTGCTAAAACCCTCTTTCCGGAGTCTTTCGGCCATCTCCTTCGGTCTTTTGACCTTGAGGAGTATCCGGCAGCGTGGCTCGCCCCGGTCTGTGACGATAAACCCTTCGGAGAGTGCAATCCCGGCGGCAGCTGCAAAGGCGGTGATCGCACTGATCCCTGGTTCTGTTCGGCATGGGATTTCGGGGTAGCGCTGCGCCATCACCTCAGAGAGGCGGGTGAACGTCGAGAAGAAATTTGGGTCCCCGATGAGCGCAAGGACGGCGGTCCGCGTTGCAGCCACCTTTGCGATCCTGTCCGCATTCTTCTCCATGCAGGAACGGATCCTGTCCTCGTCCCCGGTCATCGGAAAGTCGAGCACCTCCGCGTCCCGGTAAGGAGCGACGAGGGTCTTTGCCAGCCTCCCGGGGACAAAGACAACGTCAGCTTCCCTGAGAAGGCGGACGGCCCGCAGCGTGAGGAGCTCCGGGTCTCCCGGACCGAGCCCGAGCCCTACGAGCACCCGGCAGCACCCCCAACGATGACGGCGACAGGGTGGGCCGGTTTCCACATGTGGCCGGCCCCAAGGGGGCTCGCGTGCGAGATCTGCACCAGGACCGCCTCGCGGAACACCCCTAGGTCCCGCAAGACGGTAATGGCAGTATTGATGGTGTCGATCTTCACCGCATTTATGACAATCGATCGCACATCCATCCCAACCAGCAGGTGCAGGATTCGGCCCATGTCGCGGGAACCTCCCAGGAATACGGCGTCCGGGCGGGGGAGCGTGGGGATGAGGTCGACCGCGTTCCCCTCGATAAACACGATGTTTTCCACGCCCGCACGCTTTGCCTCGTTTCGGGCATACTCTATGGCTTCTCTTCTGATGTCGATGGCGCACACGCTCCCTGCCTGCCGTGCGGCGTGGATCGAGACCTTTCCCGTGCCGCAACCGATGTCCATGAACCGGTCTCCGGGACGTAGGCCAAGCTTGAAGAGCGAGACTGCCATCACCTCGTCCTTCGTAGGTCCGCCGGGAAGGCTCATTTCGTAATCACCTACCTGATGCGTCCTCGAGGAGTATTAATGCTTGTATTTTTTGAAAAATGAAGGGTATTGAAGGCCGGATTGGAATGCAGCAGCAGGTACGAGGCCCGTTAATACAAGAGTTGCGGGGAAAGTGACCTTCATCCCATCGAGAGCGGGCTCTCACATGGGAACAAGCCCTGGTTCGTCCTCCCGGTAGAGCCTGACCACGTCACCGATGACGATGATTGCCGGGGGCCGTACATTCCGCGACTTCGAAAGGTCTGCAATTGTCCGAAGCGTCCCGACAGTAACCCGCTGGTCTGGGCGAAGGCCCCGTTCAATGATGGCAACAGGAGTATCGGGGTCCTTGCCATGATCGACAAGGCTTCGTGTGATATCGGGGATGTTCTTCACCCCCATAAGGATGACAAGCGTGCCGGGATTCCCCGCGAGGTTCTCCCAGTCGAGGCCGGACTCTGCCTTCCCGGGCTCCTCGTGGCCGGTAAGGATAGTCACCTGCGAAGCATATTTCCGGTGGGTGAGCGGGATTCCCACCGCGCCTGGGACCGCAAGCGCGCTCGTGACTCCTGAGACGAGCTCGACCGGGATCCCATGCTCCCTCATCACCTCGAGCTCCTCGCCGCCCCTTCCGAAGAGGAAGGGATCGCCGCCTTTCAAACGCACGACCTTCTTCCCTTCTCTTGCCTTTGTGACCATCAGGGCTTCGATGTCGTCCTGTTCGAGAGTGTGCTTTCCGCCGAACTTCCCGCAGTCGATCTTCTCGGCTCTTTCCGGGAGGGTTGCCAGGACATCTTCGCCGGGGAGCTGGTCGTAGAGGATTACGTCTGCCTGGTCTATGACTTCGCGTGCCCGCAGGGTGAGGAGCCCGAGTCCCCCCGGGCCGGAACCCACAAGATATACCTTTCCCGTCATTCTTTCAGCCCCAGTCTCATGTATGCCTCCTGTATCAGGTGAAACGCATCTCTTCTGAGCAGTTGCCCGAACTTGCGGGCATCGTCCTCTGACGAGAGGTACCCTTCCCTCCTCACTCTCCTGCACCCGTCGAGCGAGAGGATCTCTGCCCTGATATGCCTTGCCCTGCAATATATACCCTGTGGGGTGAAACACCCGCCTCCCACCTCTTCCATCACCACGCGCTCGAACGTAACGTCCCTCCGGGTTTCCGGATGATCCAGCGAGTGCGCGAGTAGAGCTGCCTCATCTCCCTCCCGGCTGACGACGGCAATTGTCCCCTGGTTCGGGGATGGTATGTACATCTCTGGAGCAAGCCGCGTTCCCCGGACGCAGAGCCCGAGCCTCTGGAGCCCCGCCTCTGCCAGCACGACAGCGTCGTATGTTCCTTCCCGGAGTTTCCTGAGGCGGGTATCCACGTTCCCGCGGAGCGGCTCGATCCTCCATTCAGGATGGTGCATGAGCAGCTGGGCCTTCCTCCTTGTACTCGATGTCCCGATACTCCTGATCTTCTGGAACTGTGGTACGTGCACAAGGAAATCGGCGGGTGAGTCTCTCGGGAGTATCGCGCACGTCACGAGCCCTTGAGGTCTCTTTGCGGGGATATCCTTCATGCTGTGCACCGCTGCATCGATCCTCCCCTCGAGGATCGCGTCATCAAGTGCACGGACAAAGACCCCCTGCCCCCCGATCTCGTGCAGCGGGACTCCCGTCGCGGTGTCGCCGTGCGTGGTGATGATCACTCTCTTTGATTCTACCCCCGCATCTTCCAGGAGAGAGATAACCCTGTCTGCCTGGGCAAGTGCGAGCGCACTCCCCCTGGTCCCTATTTTGAGAGGCATGCCCTGTACGCCGTGCAGATAGCATCGATGTCCTGGTCGCTGTGCGCCGCAGAGAGGAAGTTGGTCTCGAACTGTGAAGGTGGCAGGAATATCCCCTGCCTGAGCATCTTCTCCCAGAAATCACGGAAGGCGGCGGTATCACACTCCTTTGCCTCGACGTAGTCTCTCGGGGGGGTTCTTCGGAAGAAGAACTTGAACATCGACCCAAGGGTGACCATGGCGCCGCAGCGTGCTCCGGCTGCGGCCTCGGCGATTACTTCTGTCTTCTCTTCAAGCATCCGGTAAATCCCACGGTTTACATGGAGCCATTCGACCATCGCCTTGCCCGCAGCAAGCGAGAGCGGGTTGCCAGAGAAGGTCCCTGCGTTGTAGACAGGTCCGGCAGGCGCGACCATCTCCATGATCTCTCTCCTTCCCCCGAATGCACCGATGGGAAGACCCCCGCCGATGACCTTCCCGAGCGTCGTGATGTCAGGAATGACCCCGAAACGGACCTGTGCGCCCCCGATCCCCACCCTGTACCCGGTAATCACCTCATCAAAGATGAGGAGAACATCGTGGGCCCTCGTGATCTCGCGGACTCCGGTAAGGTATCCCTTTTCCGGAAGGATGGGTCCAATATTTCCCATCACCGGCTCGAGGATGAAGGCGGCGATATCACTGTTCCGGGAGAGGAGGTCTTCGAGCGCGTCAAGGTCGTTGTAGGGGACCTGCCGGGTGCGTGCGGCGACTTCGGGGAGCACACCAGCCGAGTCCGGAATGCCAAGGGTCGTGGCCCCGGACCCGGCCTGAACCAGCACGCCATCATGGGCGCCATGGAACCCCCCCTCTACCTTTACGATCTCATTCTTCCCGGAGAATCCTCTGGCCAGCCGGATCGCGGCCATCGTGGCCTCGGAGCCACTCGAGACGAACCGTATCATTTCGAGGCCAGGGTGGTCCCTGACAAGGAGGGAGGCATACTCGGGCTCAAGGGGGGTGGGAGTCCCGTAAAGCCACCCTTTTTCCAGCTGTGCCTCTATAGCGGCCCGGATTGCCGGGTGAGAATGGCCGAGAAGCAGCGGGCCGTATGCCATGCAGCAGTCAATCAGCTCCTCCCCGTCAACGGTCCTGATCCTCGATCCGGAAGCCTCGCGTGTGTAGAAAGGGTACGGCCTGATCGCGCGGACAGGACTGCTCACTCCTCCCGGCATCAGTTTCCGCGCCTCCTGGAAAAACTCAATGCTCTCCATCGAGCCATCCCGCGATGTCGCGTGCAAAGTAAGTGATGATGAGGTCCGCCCCGGCACGCTTGATGCAGGTGAGACTCTCTATCACTACCTCTTTCTCTTTTATCAATCCCTTTTCGGCGGCGGCTTTTATCATGGCATACTCACCGCTCACCTGGTATGCCGCGACCGGAATGCCGAGTGTGCGTATCTCTGCCAGGATGTCAAGGTAGAACCCTGCAGGTTTTACCATAAGGATATCTGCCCCCTCGTCCAGGTCAAGCATCGACTCCATGACTGCTTCACGGGTGTTTCCGGGATGGACCTGGTAGGTGGTCCGATCCCCGAACTGGAAGCCCGAGTCCGCCGCTTCCCTGAATGGCCCGTAGAGTGCGCTCGCGAACTTGGTCGAATATGACATGATCAGGACGTCTTCGAACCCCTCCCTGTCAAGGGCGTGGCGAATCGACCGGACCACCCCGTCAAGCATGCAGGAGGGTGCGACCACATCCGCCCCGCTCGCTGCATGGCTCAAAGCGATGCGATCCATAACGTCGAGCGAGGGGTCATTCAGGAGATCGATTCCTGAATGGGTGTCGCCCACGATGCCGCAGTGTCCGTGGTCAGTATATTCGCAGGCACACACATCCGTGATCACCACCATCCCCGGGACCGAATTCTTTATCGACCTTATACCACGCTGAACCACCCCATCCGGATCGTACGCACTGGATGCCTGTGCATCCTTCTCCTTCGGTATTCCAAAGAGCAAAACGGCCCTGATCCCTGTGTCCCAGAGATCCCTCGCGACTGACTCTACTTCGCGTGGAGGGTAACGGAACTGTCCCGGCATGGAAGGAATCGCCCTCCTCGATGACGCGGTCTCGTCGATGAACAGGGGGGCAACGAGGTCTGTCTTCTGCAGCACCTGTTCCCTGAGGAGGGGCTGAATAATTCTTTTCCTGAGTCTTCTCATTCTTCTTTGCGGAAACACAGATTCTCACCTCTGGTGATGGCAGATACCAGCGATTCAGCTGACTCGAGTTCGCCCATCTCTGCGCAGTGGCGGATGGAGACAGTCACATCCGAGAGGATCTTCTTTACGAGCACCCTGGAGAGGTCGTCGATGACCTCCCTTGCCCTGGGGTCTCCTCCCCCCAGCCTGGCAAGTGCCCTGTCGCGCTCCCTGAGACGTATTGCCTCCGCCCAGGTATGCAGTGTGGCCAGGGTATCGTCAGCAGCCCTGCTGTTGAGGAGCCTTATGAAATGGAGCAGCTCACCATCCAGAAATTCCCTCGCTCTCTCGGCTTCCGTCCTCCTGGCATGCATTGTCATCTCGTTGATCCTCCGGAGGTTGTCAATGGAGAAGAGGGAGATCCCCGCGATTGCATCCGCACCCTCCTCGACGTCTCTTGGTTGGGCGATGTCGATCAGGATGAGGGGCCGGGGTGTGTTGTCGTGAGGCCAGCAGCGGGCCTTCATCACGTCCCGGAGGGTATTGCAGTGGATGACCGGGTGCGGTGCAGAGGTGCATGATATGACCACGTCTGACTGGACCATGTAGCGGGGCAGGTCGTCGAGCCTCACCGCCCTGCCCCCTATCTTCTTTGCAAGTATCTCGGCCCGGGAATAGGTCCTGTTTGCGACATAGATGGCAGTGAGGTCCTTTGCGGCAAGTGCCTGTGCAACCAGCATTCCCATCTCTCCTGACCCGATCACGAGGATGTGCTTTCCCTGGAGCGAGCCGAGCTGCTCTTCCGCAAGCAGCACTGCAGCAGAACCGATCGATACGGCACCCCTGTTGATCTGCGTCCTCCTCCTCGCCTCTATCCCTGCGTGGACCGCCTTGTTGATGCAGAGCTCGAGCACTGGGCTTGCGCAACCTGCGTCCTTCGACTGCTGGAGGGCCTTCTTGAGCTGGCCGAGGATCTGGTCCTCCCCCACGATCATCGAATCGATCCCGCAGGCAAGCTCGAGGAGGTGGCGCATGGCCTCCACCCCACTGCAGATCGAAAAATCCCCCCGCCCTTCTTCCTGGAGGAAGGCTGCCAATGTCTCGGCTTCTCCATGGACAAATATCTCCACGCGGTTGCAGGTCTGGAGGAGCATCACCCCGCGGAACCGCTCACGGGCTTTTCCCAGGAATGCCTCCTCATCAGGGTACCTCGCCTGCTCGAGTACGTCCACCGTTGCAGTGTGGTGGCTGACACCCGCGATGGCAAGTGGAGTGAGGAGGCAGGACGGGGCCATGTTCATTGCAGGTACCTCCGGGCAATAAGGGACCAGGCGGCTGTCTCGCCCGCGTGAAGGGCCCTCCAGACCTCTCTGTCCATAAGCACTTTCCACAGCACATCCTTTCTTGCTTCCGTGTCAGGCTGGCACTCTTTTAAGTATGCCCGAAGCCGCTCCTGAAGGGCGATCATCCGGTCGAGGTCAGGGAGAGACTTCTCAAGGAACTCGCGGAGGAAACGGGAGATCGCCGGGCTCGATCCCCCGGTGCTTACGGCCAGCAGGAACCGCTCCCCCTTCACCACAGAGGGGATCAGGAGGTCACCGGAAATTCCTTCGGCATTATTGAAGAGGATTCCCCTTTCCTGGCACAACTCACCGATGCGGTTATTCAGTTCCCGATCCGGGGTTGCCGCAACCGCGAGAAACGCTCCCTTAAGGAGGGAAGGGAGGCGCTCGTCTCCGGCGCCATGAAGGTCAATGAGCTCCTTCTCGACATCCAGCCCTGAAAATGCAGGGGAGAACGATCTGCTGTAGACATGCACCTTCGCTTCGGGAGCAAAGTATGCAGCTTTCCGGGCTCCCACATCACCACCTCCGAAGATCACCACAGTCTTTTTGGAAAATTCCACCAGGAGGGGGATCATTGTTATAGATCTACCCTGTCTTTTTTAATTAAGATGTTGGAATCGGGATGAAAATTGTACTTCGGGAGGTCGGCTGATTTTCCTTTCGCAGGTACCTAGAAGGAAAGTTCAAGTCCCATGAGATGGAACAGAGACCATCTCTGGCCCCGCCGGAAGATATCCATCGCAGGAGAGATTCCACAGGGATATGCCGTTCATACATGAGGAGAGGCATCATACGCCAGTTTTACCGGGAATTCGATACCCTTATTAGAGATTACCTCATATTGTGTAGAGCAAAAATTGCGCCGATAGTGTAGTGGTTATCACTAGGCGTTGCCAACGCCTAAACCCGGGTTCGAGTCCCGGTCGGCGCATCTTCTTCTGCAGTCTCTGTATCATTCAAGTCTTCTCGTGTTCTCAACAGGCATCAGTGAGAGGCTGGATCCTCCCAGATGGAATCTCATTGCAGGAATTTTTCCCGTGCTCGTCAGTGAAAAGAGGAGCATTTCAGCATGTCCCATGGAATGTACACGACATGAAAGGGGGACAGCTCATTGTCTCACTTGCGTGGACTGCCGGCAGGAATCTATTGTGCACCCGAACACGGGGTCTTCCGCCTGTCCTTCATCTCTTTTATGCGAGTATCGGGACAAGGATCCTTCTCATGGCCAGCAGAATGGAGAGTTTTTTTCCTCCTCGCTGTTTTGTGCGTGGAGACTGAATCGAGGTTGTTATCTGCATACCAATTCAGTCACTGAATCGCCGCCGGGGCGTCCTTTTGGGGCGGCGGTGCCCATCGCATATGGGGGTGTGAGATTGAACAGCCCGCACAAAGTGTATCCGATTCATCATATCCTACGCACACCAGATAGCGAAGAGCCATTTTTTTGTCAGCACCGGGTTTCAAACTCCAGGAGGGTCTCACCCTGATCGTTCACCAGGATGAGCAAATCATCGCCCGGCACATACGCGTCCACCTCTTTCATTCGCTTAAAGAAGAGGCGTTCCTGTTCCCTCATGGTCTCGTTCCTGCACCACGTATCGGTCACGAGGGGGCTTTCTATCCGGGTGGCAGCGCCGCTGACATGAGCCGGCGCAACATAGGAGTTGCAACCTGAAAACCAGAGACTCTCCCTTCTCCAAACCTTGCGGTCACAAGAACCCCATGGGGGAGCATGATGATCGACCCCCGATCATCCCTCAAAGCAGTCAGGTACCAGGTCTCCCGGAAGATATATGATACATCTTCAGGGATGGCCTCCTTCCTGAAGAGCAGGACCGTCCTCCCTTTGCCGTCGGAGAGGGATAAAAAGTCCCCCTCGACTCTGTACGTGTTCGCCTTCCCGAGATCGACAAGGTACATCGATTCCTGGGAAAGCACTCCGGAAGGAGTATTGCAGACGGCATTCGTCCGTTGCGGGAAGTCAATCGAGACCCGGGTGGATGAAGCCTCGTATCGCGCCCAGTACTGGTTGCAACCGGAGATCCCATGTACAATGCCTTCGCGCTCGAAGCGGGCAGTAACGATGCTGCCAGGGATAATGCTCTCCTGTGCGAGCCTCCCGCTGTCATAGGCAACGAGTTCCCATGTGATCCCCGAGATGGGAAGCGTACCCTCTCGCCAGAGTGCGGGGTTGACGGGGGAGGAGTTCCTTCCGTGTTCATCCATCCCCGGGCCGGGAGACAGCGTGAGGCACCCGGAGAGGACACCTGTGAGGACAAGGACCATGGCGAAGGTGGTCCCTGTACCCAGTCTCGAAACCCCGTTCCCGCAAACTTCTTGGGATCGCTTACCTGCCCGGATCCGTGGTGCAGGGATCATCGGTGCTCGCTTATCTTGTGCCATGACAACTGCACCGGCGGACCACTCTTCACGCCCTCTTCTCCCGCATCTTCTGGATGTAGTCATCAAGCGATATTCCGGTCGCCCTCAGGAGGTCCCTGTGACCGGCCCCTCCCGTCGATTCGGCATCTTTCAAGGCATTCCGGGCAGCCTCGGCATAATTCTGTGCAAGGCCAAACTGAAGGTCCATTTCCGCTCCCGCGGCATCGGCCGTGTTTCCCGCGATCTTGCGTATCGAGGAGAGATACTTAAGGTATTCATTTCTCGCATACTCCTTCTCTCTCTCCTGGAAAGGTGTGATCTTGATCATGGAAGTGTGGTAAGCGTCGGCAGTAGCCTTCAGATCAAGCGCAGAGGATCGTAGCTCACTTGCCAGGTATGGGGCGTTCCTGGTCGCGGCGCCAACCGGGAAATGACGGTTCATCCGTTCAAGCGCGGCCGCGATATCCGATTGAGCGGTATCGTACAGGGAGAGGAACACCGCATCGCCTGTCTTGTGTGCCCCCATCGCAGCAGTGGGGCCCGCTGGAGGAGGAGTAGAGGCGGAGGGGACCATGCATCCTGCTGCGGCCACAATCAGGACAGCGAAGGTGAGAAGGACTATCTGGGGTCGGATATGAATTCGCATGACGTACTCTCTTGCACAGGGGCATTCATAGTAATTTTGATGGGATATGAGAAGCGAAATTATGCAGGTGTCATATCGAGAGCCTGCTTTCACCTCTTTGGCGTGTCGGACTCAAGGGCCGATCTTTACTGCGTACATTGAGCGCCGGTCAGGCAAGGCAGGTTGAACAGACGAATGAAAATACGCAGAACTGTTATATACGCTATTCTCATCCTGGTATTTGCCATTGGTGCGGCAATCTTTGCCGGCATGCAGTTCGTGATGATCCCTGCCATTGCGCAGATCGAGTCAAGGGAGGCATCAGAGAGCGTGCTTCGGACGGTCCGGGTTGTGGAGAACGATCTGGTCTCACTTGAAGGAACAGCACTGGATTGGAGCAAATGGGATGATACCTACTTTTTTGCACAGGACCGCGATGGAAAATATATCGAAAATAACCTTATGGACACTACTTTCACGAGCCTGCAACTCAACCTCATGCTGTATTATGACCTCAACGGGACGCTTTTTTATGGAAAAGGATACGATTTTCGCGAATCCCGGGAGATTGGAATTCCGCAGGCGCTCACAGTCAACCCTGGAAAAGGGATTCTTGATGAAATTTACAGGAACGGAGGCGATGAAGATGCCAGAATCAGCGGGATCATCAGCCTTCCTGAAGGGCTGCTTCTCCTCTCTGTAGATCCAATAATGAGGAGCGATTCCAAGGGGCCTGTGGCAGGCTATCTCTGTATCGGACGGTACCTTGGTGATACAGAGGTCGCAAGGATCGCATACCTGACTTCCACAAACCTCTCGATCATCAGTGCATCGGAGAGAGAGACTGCACATGATATTATCCAGGAACGCATAGGGAGACAGGAGAAATTCCCCGGTGTGAGTATTTCGCCAGATGGGAACACCATCACCGCCATTATGGTGGTTGAGGATATTTACGGGATGCCCGCAGCCGTATTCCGGGTTGAAAGTCCGAGGGCAACACACCGGATTGCGATGGAGAACCTGCTCCTCTTCATGTACCTCATCGCCGCAATAGGGTGCACCAGCGTCCTTGCAGTCATTTATATAATTGACCAGAGATTCCTCTCAAGGCTCTCCCACCTTGAGCAGAAGATGAAGGGGATCGCTGACACGCAGGATTTTTCAGCCCGAACCCGTCTTTCAGGTGACGATGAACTCTCCAGCCTCTCTTCGATGATTGACCGTACCCTTGATGCGCTTGAAGAACATATTACCGCGGAGCGTGCCGCGAGGGAGAGTGCGAGGATAGCAAACGAGAAGCTGGTCCTGCTGTCGAAGATCACGCGCCACGATATTTTGAACCAGATTACAGTGATCAGGGGTTTTGCAGACCTCTCCCGCGATTCACTGCCTTCCGACTCACCGGTGACCCCGTTCATCAACCGCATCAGTTCCGCGTCTGCGGCAATAGAAGAGCAGCTGGCATTCACACGGGAGTACGAGTTGGGCGGGGACCATGCGAAGCCGGCGTGGTTCAACATCCATGATCTCGCCTCCGGCATCGTGAGGAAGATGCCGCTGGGTGAAATCGATGTGGACATCGATACTGGGGATCTCGAGATATATTCCGATCCGCTCCTCGAGAGAGTGATATTCAACCTGGTGGACAATTCACTCAGTCATGGAGAGAAGGTGACCAGGATCCGGTTTACATTCCATGAAGAGGAGGGTTCAGGCGTCCTTGTATACGAGGACGACGGAATAGGAATTCCCTCTCACCAGAAGGGCCTGGTCTTCGAGCAGGGATTCGGAAGGAAACGCGGCCTTGGCCTGTTCCTGACGAGGGGAATACTGTCAGTGACGGGTATAAAAATATCAGAAACCGGAGTCCCGGGAGAAGGCGCACGCTTCGAGATCCGGGTTCCGAAAGGGATGTACAGGTTCCGCAACGCCCGGGACCAGGATCCCAATCGGACAGGCTAAAAACAGGAGGTGGGGAAAGGAGGGATCACGGCAAGGCCGGTCCAGGGACATACCACGCTGGCAGGACGAAATCAGCCTCTTTCATGTGGTCAGGCCATACGATCACGGGCCGGAGTTCCTGGCTGGTCTCATTCCATATGAGCTGCTCCATGTAGAGATCAAACTTTGCCTCACGGAAATCATCGGTGAAGGTGATCACCCCTCCCTTCATCGCCTCGATCATCTGTGGCATCGACAGCGCATCGAGCGCGGCGTTGACTTTTTCCTTCTCCCTGGTTCCCGCCTCCTCAACCGCGCGGGCCGCGATATAGACTCCCTCGTAGGTCGACGCTCCCATCATCCCGGGGTATGAACCCCATCTCTTCTGGAAGTTCTCCCTGAACGCGGCCATGTCATCCGCGATGTCTCCCCGTGGTATCGCATAGGGGCTGAAACGTGTCTCGATGATGGAATATTCTCCGTATCTCCCGAGGCCCTCGTAGTAATCGGGATCGTCATTGCACTCGACGGCAAGGAAGATGGTATTCAGACCGACATCTCTCCTTGCCTGGGTCACCATCGGGATCTGCTCGTTTAAGAATGCAGCAGGATAGACCACGTCCGGCTGTGCAGCTTTTATTGAAGTGAGCGCGGTCCGGAAGTCAGTCTCCCCCATCTTGAAGGTCTCTTCCGCAACGATTACGATATTGAGATTCCTCTTCACGATGGTATCTTTTACTGCCTTCTGGACGCCTTTCCCGTACGGGCTGTCCTGGACAAGCAGGGCCAGGCGGAGCGGCCGGCTGTCGGAGTATCCAAAGCGTACATTTATTGCATCCCTTATGACATCATCGACGAAGAGTGTCGTCTGTTCCCCGTAATCGTCTGTAGTCGGGCAGTAGTGGAACATAGTTCCTGTATCGATATCAGTCCTCTGCGTGATGGTGGGGGTGGAAGCCCCGGTGATGATATAGGGAACGCCATGCTCGGCCACGATGGATTGGTGTGCCGAGACCACCGCGCTCGAGAAGCCGCCAACCAGGATATCCACCTTGTCCTGTGTGATCATCCGTGAGACCGCCTTCTGTCCCCCCTCCCTTGTCGATTCGTCATCTCCCTGGATGAGAGTGATGGGAATCTTTGCGTTTTGGTCTTTGACAAACACGCCGCCCCGGGAATTGATCTCATCGGCGGCAAGCACGGCTGATTGCCAGATGTCCTTTCCGGTGGTGCTGGCCGGCCCTGTCATCGATGCCACAACCCCTATCTTCACTGTCTCCTGAGATAGGGGCTGCTGCTCAGTACATGCGGCACAGAGCACCAGGGCCAGGAGAAGCCCCACGTACAGGTAAGAATACTTCATCGCTTCAATTCACCCCGAAGGATATGCTTATATTGTTACATGCTAACATATATCATGCTATTTGTTAGCAGGGTGCATGGAATGCTCAGGGTCAACGGAGTGACAAAATCATTCGGGGGTCTCACCGCGGTGAACAGGGTTGACCTTTCGCTCAACGAAGGCGAGATCCTGGGCCTTGTAGGCCCAAACGGCGCAGGAAAAACAACCCTGATGAACCTCATTTCAGGCATATACCGCCCTGATTCGGGAGGTATCTTATTTGGAGGGGAGGATATTACACGTCTCTCCCTCGATGCTGTCTGCAAGAAAGGAATCTCCAAGACCTTCCAGCACCCGCGCTCGTTTCCTGGGCTTACTGCAAGAGAGGCAGTAATGATCAGTGCCCTTTATGGCAATGGCCGCCGCCCGTCGGTGAAGGAGGCGCATTCCGAGGCAGAGGAATGCCTCATCAGGGTCGGGTTTCCTGTAGCGAAGATCGACAGCCCTATCAGCAGCCTCAACACAATCGAACTCCGGAGGTCGCAACTGGCGAGGGCGCTTGCATCCCATCCGAAACTCCTCCTTCTTGACGAACTCACTACCGGTCTCACGCCGAGCGAAGGGAAGGAGGCGATGCGTCTCATACAGGAGATAAGGAACGATGGCCTGACGATCCTTATCATCGAACATGTCATGCGCATCATCATGGGGGTCTCCGACCGAATCGTCGTCCTCGACCATGGTGAGAAGATTGCCGAAGGGACACCGGAAGAGATCGCTTCCAACGAGCAGGTCATAGATTCATATCTTGGGGAACGCTATCACTTCTGAACGGAGTAGAATCCCTTGCTCGCCATAGAGAACCTGAACGTATCGTATTCACACCTCCAGGTGTTGTGGGATGTCTCCCTGCAGGTCTCAAGGGGAGAGGTAGTCACTCTTATAGGCTCGAACGGTGCGGGAAAGAGCACCCTCGTTTCAACCATCTTCGGACTCAACTCCTCTCCTACAGGGCGGATCCTCCTGCGGGGGGAGAACATCCTCGGGCTTCCCACCTACGAGATCGTCCGCCGCCGCCTCTCCCTTGTGCCAGAGAAGAGGGAGCTCTTCCCGAGGATGACCGTCAGAGAGAACCTGGAGCTTGGCGCATATGTACGCAGTCATGGTGACGCCTTGGACCATGTGTTTGATCTCTTTCCCATCCTAAAAGACAGGCAAGCGCAGAATGCGGGAACTCTGAGTGGGGGCGAACAGCAGATGCTTGCAATCGGGAGGTGCCTCATGGCAGACCCCGAGATCATCGTTCTCGACGAACCATCGCTTGGCCTCTCCCCGAAACTCGTCCATATGGTACTCGGGACCGTGCAGCGTCTGAACGAGGAGGGCCTGACAATCCTGCTTGTTGAGCAGAACGTGCGAAGGGCGCTTGAGATCTCTCACAGGGCATATGTCCTCGAGAGCGGGAGGATCACAAAGACCGGGCCTGCCGAAGAGCTTCTCCACGATGATCAGATAAAGGAAGCGTATCTCGGGATGTAATCGCATTTCCGGTATCAGGTTTCCCAATTTTCAGGTGGACAATGCGCCCACCAGTCTTCTCCCCGCTCACTGGTATAAGTGATCCTGCACACCATCATCTGAACGGCACATTGCTGAACCGCGATTCACTGGCCAGATCATGTAGGAGGGAAACCCGGCGTGGGGGGAATCGGGTGAGAAGTTCTTGTGAACCCGTTCGCTGGCACGCCCCGCAGTTCCCCCTCCCTCAAGAGAAAGGGTCAGGATCTCCTCCCTTTGAGTCTCTTTCTGATCTCTTCGGGAAGCGAGACGAGTCCCCTCGGCAGGAAGATGATGATGAGGACGAGGAGGACTCCGATGATGATAAAACGCGCATAAGTCAAACCTAATGCGTTCAGACCGTCCCAGAGCAGTGTGACGACGATCGTCCCCACAATCGGCCCTGAAAGTGTCCCGAGTCCTCCCGTGATGGAATAGATGATTGGCCAGAACGAGAGATCAATCCCAAATATCTCTGGGGTGATATACCCGAAGTGAAATATCTCAAGGCTCCCTGCGATCCCCGTGACGAACGCGCTGACCCCGAACGCAAAGAGCTTGAAAGGTACAGGGTTGATTCCGGCAGCTCTCGCCTCTACCTCGTTCTCCCGGATCGCTGCCAGTGCCAGCCCGATTCTCGACTGGAGAAGGTATCGGAAGATGAGGATGACCGCGATCGCAATCACCAGGACCAGGTAATACTCGATCATCAAATACCCCGGGATGGTGGTTGGGACAAGTTTAGGGACTGGAAACCCGTCCCACCCGCCGGTCACCGGGGCGAGCTGGCTCACGATAAGCGTCTGGATGATCACCGCGAACCCGAACGTCACCATGGCAAGGAACCACTCCCTGAGCCGGACACACGTAAGCCCGATGAGAACCCCGATCAGTGCGGCAAAACACCCACCGAATACGAGGGTGACGAGTGACGGAAGACCCAATTTCACGGCCATCAGCGATGCGGCATATCCTCCGAGACCAAAGAAAGCCGCATGCCCAAGTGAGCCCTGCCCTGAGAAGGTGAGGAAGTTCCAGGCTGAGGCGTAGATAATAAAAATCAGCATCAGGATAAGGATGGTCAGGTAATAGAGGCTCGATCCGATGACGAGTGGAATCAGGAACGCGAGCACCAGGAATCCCACCATGAGCAGGTGGCGGGGATCGCGCGAGTCGAACAGTTTCATTCCTCGTCCTCCCCGAAGAGGCCGGTCGGCCTGATCACGAGCACCACGATCAGCAGGATGAAGGATACGGCATCCTTCCAGGAACCGCCAAGGGTAAATGCGGTGAAGTTCTCAACCATGCCGATGGCAAGGCCCCCGATAATGGCTCCCGGGATGCTCCCGAGTCCGCCGAGGATGATGATGGCAAAACCCTTGATTGCAGGGATCGAACCCATGTACGGGTTGAAGACCTGTCCGCTCACTGCCCACAATGTCCCCGCCGCGCCGGCGAGTCCTGCACCGATGCCGAAGGTGAGCATATCGACCTTCTCAACGTTGACTCCCATCAGCATGGCGCCCTTGCGGTTCTGACTCGCCGCCCTGATCGCCCTGCCGAGCGCAGTCTTCTGGAGGAAGATGTAGAGGGAGACGAGGATCATCGCTGTCACTGTGATGATGATCAGGTAATCCAGAGGCAGCTGGAGTGGGCCGAGATTGATGAGGATATCCGCATACGGGCTTCTCATAGACCTCCATTCATCGGTCCAGATGAGTGCGACAAGGTTCTGGAAGATGTAGATCAACCCGAGGCTGATGAAGATCTCGTTCAGCTTACCTGTGCCGAGGATAGGCCGGAAGCACAGCCTTTCGACAATGACCCCTGCAATAATAAGTATGGGAATTGAGCCTATCAGGAGGATATAGGGGTTGAACCCGCTTATTACAAAGAGGAAGAACGTGATATAGGTCCCGAGCATAAGGAATTCACCATGGGCGAAATTCACGATCTTCATGACCCCGAAGATGAGGTTAAGACCGGTAGCCAGCAGGATGTAGATGCACCCCGAATAAAGGCCCCAGAAGGCAACCTGGCTGAGTATCCCGATGGTCCCGTCCATACAGTAATCCTTCTCCAGTCCGTAAAAAAGATTTAGGAGGATCCAGGAGTATACCAGTCAGGCAACACAAATTCCCTGTCTTTTAAGTTATCAGGCCAGACGATAAAGGGCCTCGGCTCTCCCGATGCCGGGTCCATTGCAAGCTGGACAACGTAGAGGTCGAACTTGCTCTCACGGAAATCCGGGGAGAACGAGATGACCCCTCCCTTCATGATCTCCATCATCTGGGGCATGGAGAGGGTCGCAAGTGCGTCCCTTATCTTTGCCTTGTCTAGGCTCCCGGCTTTCTCGATCGCCTCCTTTGTGATATAGACGGATTCGTACGTCGCAGCACCCATCATCCCCGCAAAGCCACCGTACTTCTTGTCAAAGTTGGCAAGGAACTGCTTTGTGGCCTCTTCGGTCGAGCCCCTCGGGACTGCATAGGGGGAGAACCGGCTCTCCATCACCTGACCGTCACCGTATATCCCCACGCCCTTGTAATAGTCAGGGTCATCATTGTTCTCGATTGCAAGGATCAGGGTGTTGAGGCCGACGTCCCTCCTTGCCTGCTGAGTCATGGGAACGAGTTCGTTTAAGAACGTCACAGAGTAGATCATATCAGGGTTCTTCGCCTTCACGGAGGTGAGTACGGTCCTGAAATCCGACTCCCCCATCTTGAACGGCTCTTCTGCAATGATCTCTATTTTAAGGTTGCGCGCCGCGATGACGTTCTTGACGGCATCCAGCTGTCCCTTCCCGAACGGGCTGTCCTGGTAGATGACGGCGAGCTTCAGCGGGCGGTCTTCGGAGAACCCGAATTTTCCATTCAGAGCCGGTCTGACGACCTGGTCGACGAACAGGATGCTCGCCTCGCCCGAATCGTCGGTGTTCGGGCGGTGGAAGAACATATAACTGGTGTCGATATCATTGCGGTGCGATACAGAAGTACTCGAACCACCGGAGATGATGTAAGGTACCTTGTATTCCGCGACGATTGCCTGATGGGCAGAGACCACCGCGCTCGAATAGCCGCCGACGAGGACATCCACCTTGTCCTGGGTAATCAGCTTGGATACTGTCTTCTGACCCCCCTCGCGGGTGGATTCATCGTCACCCTGCACAAGGCGGATAGGGACTGATTTGCCGAGTCCGCTCACATAAATACCGCCCTTGGCATTTATCTCTTCGGCTGCCAGTTCGGCTGACTGCCAGATGTCTTTGCCGGTCGTGCTGGCCGCACCGGTCATGGAAGCGACCACTCCAATCCTGACTTCTCCCCCTTCTCCGGAAGGCTGCTGCTCGGTGCAGCCTGAGCTCAACAGCAGGAACGTGAGGCAGATGGCCAGAAATACATATAAAATACTCTCGCGCTTCATGGAGACTCACCATGCTATGGCATAGCATGACACACTAAAGACTGCGATGCCGTAGTTAATAGGATTTCCGATGTTGTTGCGCCGGATCAGGAGGGGGGGTTCTGGAAAGAACTCCAGGTGTGCATATGGGCGATATCAGTGGGATGAGAGAAAGAAGCCCGTCAGGGAGACTCGGACGTCTTTTTGGTCACTGCCGCGCCCGCTGGCGAAACCTCCCTTGCATGAAATTCTAAAAGCCTCTCTATGGCGAGCCGGTAGGCACTGTCGAGTGCGTCCTGGTTCTCCTGTTGCATTTCAGGAGGAAGGTTCCGAACAGCCTGCAGTCCCATTATCCGATAACGGTCCAGGCTGAGCTTTGCTGTCTCGATTGAAGACCTGGTACGGATATGCGTCTCAATGATCTTGGGGAAGAACTCTTCGACGATCATGCGCACTTTCGGATTCATTCTCTCTTCCTTGTATCTTCTTCTCACCTTTTTCTTGCCTTGCGATAAAAGTCACTTTCAGGGAACAAATGCGATCAGGCGAGATTACATGGCCTCTCACACTTCTATTCGTGTATGTGTGTTCATGTTTCGGCGGAATGGATACGTCCGGATCGCGGGCTCCCCATCCTTTCAGACTAATTCGGGATATAGACATACTCTGGAAAAAAATGGTTGCGGAGTTGCATTAACGAACAACCTGTTCTGGGGCAGTGTACCAATGATGAACCCGTCCCCGTCACAGGCAGGAGGCACCCGGCACGTCAGCCCTTGTCTGGGTCTGGATAATGGAGAACGCACTGCTCACGGATGCGGTCCTTTTTGCTGCCTCCTGCATTGAGAGGATGAGCACCTTCACCGCGTCCTCTCGCGTACCTCCGCGGGGGTTCCATAGCTTCCGTATGCAGGTGTAAGCGATGGCCTTTGTTGCCTCGTTTCCAAGGACCAGGAAATGGCTTCCTTCTCCCCGGGACAGGACAGTCCATTCAGGCCCCGTCTTCTCGATGATGGCATACTTCCCACAGGAGACACACAGACGCCTCCTTTTGATAACGGGGCCGTCCGTTTCTGTCACCTCTCCAACAAGTACGCCGTCGCGAGAGGTCACCTTGCACTTGTCGTCCCTTATGGCAATCGCGATACCCAGATCTTTTGCACGGGAACGGAGCTGTTCATCGTCCCTGAGAAGGTTTGAGTTGAGTTCCGCCTCAAGGATTCCGATGCGGGACTCGTCTCCCTGAAAGAAGATCTCCCTCTGGTCCCCTGCCATCACTGCACCCGACATCCCCGAGAATGCCATCACCAGGCTCACAGCCTCACACGCCCTTCATTTGGAACCGATGAGATGATTTTTTCCCCCCGTATGAAGGAGACAGGAATGGCGCTACTGATGCGAATGCCAGGAATAATGGAGATCCGTCGGCGTAACGCTGTATAGTGCCAGAAACCATGCTTTGGCCTGCTGCCGCCCCGATGGAAATGGCCGCGCGTTCCTCATTCATTTTTGCAATCTCCTCTTATACAGGAAATATGCGACTGCGAGGAGTATCAGGACTGCCATCAGCACCCCAATCCCCGCGATAAGGTTCATGAAGATGAGTTCCTTTATCAGCTGGGCCCCGACAGCAATCAGCATACATCCCGCAATCGCCCCAAGTGAGATCGCCACGAGTGTCCGCCCGGCCGAGAGACCTATCATCCTTCCCACGAGGGTTCCCCCGATCCCCCCGCTCCCCTGAAGCGGAAACATCACGAAAAGGGCCACCCCGGCAAAGTAAAAGCGTTCGAGCCATGGTCTCCTGTTCACAAAGTCTCCGCCTCTCTCCAGGAAATGCTGTATCCACTTCCCCAGCAGGGGGATCTTGAGTGCCAGGTCACAGTTCAGGGCCATGAATATCGCAGACAGCATGTCCATGAGGGCAATTGACCATGCCATCAGCCACCACGGGAACCCGATGGCAATCCCAAGAGGGATGACGCTCTCTTTGCCGGCGGGGGGGAAGACGTATGCGAGCATCAGCCCGCCGAGGATAAGCGCATTCTCATAAGGGAGCATGAGCAGGCAGATCCCGAAATACGCTCCCCCGATAAGGAAAGGGAGAACGAGGCGGACGACCCGCTCGGGGAGAGAGACCTCTTTGTAAGGACAGATGTCGAGATAAGGTATGCGGACGGGGAGCGGCATGCGGCAGGGGGTATGTATGAACGCTCTGGATTTGCCAGGCTCTTCTTGAGGACATGTCATCATGCGAATACATTACACTATTTGTTCAAGAGAAGGAGGGACAGACCCGTCGATTATTTTAATCAGTGGTGAAAGAATCCCCATTGATGTTCATTGTGGGCCACAGGGGCACAAGGGTTGGGGGTCCTGAGAATACCTGCAAGGCAATACGGAGGGGCATGGTGTGTGCGGATTTCGTTGAGGTGGATGTCAGGCTCTCCCGTGACAGGGTCCCGGTCATCATGCATGACCCGACCCTGGACCGTACTACCAGCGTGAGCGGACGAGTCGCAGACCTGACCGCGAATGAACTGGCAGCCCTTGATGCGGGGGAGGGAGAGCATGTTCCTTCGCTCAGGGAAATATGTGAAGAGATCAGGGGAAAGTGCGGGCTCTTCGTCGAGATAAAGGAGCCAGGATCCGAGATTGAGGTCTGCCGGGTCCTGGACAGGGAGGCCCCTTCCCCTCTCATGGTGGTCTCGTTCCACCGTGCATCGCTCGAGATGGTCTCAGAGATCCTTTCCGGCATACAGAACGGCCTGATCTATTCACAACCACTCCCTGACGTTTCAGCCATGGCCGTCCGAAAACACATCCGGGCCATCCTGCCCAGGAAGGATCTCCTTGATCGAGAACTTGTTGCTGATGCCCAACGACATGGTATCCTCGTGATCCCCTGGACCCTGAATGCAGAAGATCAATGGGAGGAAGCGAGGGATCTCGGAGTTGATGGGTTTGTCACCGATGATCCATGCAACGCCAGGAGATGGAGAGATGGAGCAATCTGAAATGCAGGCACCTCTACCTCACCGGTTCACTTCGGCGCCACCGGGTCCCAAGGGCCCCATCGCAATCCCCGGTATCTTCATTCGTTGGGGAAATTGTTGCCCGCGGGAAAATGGGGAATCTTTTTTTTCTCCTCTGCCGCATCTGCCTAATGACGCCATGGATACCGGAATTCTCCTTCTTGGGGCAGTCCTTGCAGTCACGATCATCCTCTTCGTGAGCGAATGGGTCAGGATAGATATGGTCGCCATCATGGCGAGCCTATCCCTGGCCTGGCTTGGCCTCATCTCCCCAATGGATGCGTTCTCTGGATTTGCGTCGAACGCGGTCATTGCAATGGTCGCGGTGATGATCCTTGGGTATGGCATCGAGCGGACGGGCGTCACCTCACGCATCGCCGATGCCATCATCCGGCATGCCGGGACAAGCGATCAGCGGGTCGTTGCCACCACCTCGATGACAGTAGGTCTCCTCTCGTCAGTCCTTCAGAACATCGGGTCGGCGGCGCTCTTTCTGCCCGCAGTGAGGAGGATTGGGAAACAGACCAGGATCCCCGTTTCACGCCTGATGATGCCGATGGGGTTTGCCGCGATCCTCGGGGGGAGCATCACGATGATCGGGTCAAGTCCCCTGATTGTCCTGAATGATCTCCTCAGGCAGTCCGATGCAGCCCCATTCTCCCTCTTTGCGGTCACGCCGATAGGGGTACCCCTCCTTGCTGCAGGGGTGCTGCTCTTTGCATTCGCCGGGGATCGCATTCTCCCAAGAAGGGAGGAGGTGGTCAAAAGGACGAGTGTTGCCGAGATCTGGGGGATAGACCATCCGCTCAGGACCGCAACCATCACTCCTTCCTCATCCCTTGTGGGAAAGACCCGGGAGGAGGCATTTTTCAAGATTCGGTACGGCCTTGACCTTCTTGCTATCCGGTCCCTCCGCGAGATCACTATTGCACCCTCGCGTGCGACGCGCTTCGCGGAAGGCCAAGAACTCGCCTTCATCGGGCCGGAGGAAGGGTTTTTAAAGTTCATCAGGGAATCCGGCTGCATATCCCCGGGGCCTGAAAGCAGGTTCAAGGAGATCCTCGATGGTGAAGGATATGGATTTGCGGAGTTGATAGTCAGGCCGAAAGCCTCCCTCATCGGCAAGACAATGCGCGAGATAAGGTTCAGGCAGTTGTTCTCGATCGAACCAATCGTTCACCAGAGGGGAGAGACCGAGACCCGCGCCGACTTTTCGCATATGCCCCTTGCTGCAGGAGATGTTATTGTGGCGTTCGGGGCCTGGGACACACTCCGGCTCCTCGCCGGGCACAAGGACCTCCTTCTCCTCACCCATCCCGAAGGTGACGCGGTGCGGCATGGTATGGCGCACCTTGCAGTGCTGATATTCGCTGCGTCACTTGCCCTCACCGTGACCGGTGTCCCCCTCTCGCTTGCCCTCCTCACGGGTGCGGCAGCGATGGTCATTTCGGGAGTGCTGACCATTGACGAGGCCTACCGGGCAATCGAATGGAAGACAATCGCCCTGATCGGTGGACTGATACCGCTCGGCATTGCAATCGAGAAGACTGGTGCGGCAACACTCATCGCGGGAGCCCTCATCGGGGGACTTGGAGGTGCGCATCCACTCGTGATCATGTCTGCCGTGGCAGTACTCGCGACGGTGCTCTCTCTCGTGATCTCCAATGTGGCTGCGACGGTACTGCTTGTCCCGCTGGTAATGATTGCCGGAGCCGGGACCGGTGTCGATCCCCGTGCCCTCGCCCTCCTGGTCGCGGTCTGCGCATCAAACTCATTCATACTTCCCACACACCAGGTCAATGCGCTCCTGATGGGTCCTGGAGGGTATTCCACGAAGGACTTCATCAAGGCAGGGAGTGTCATGACGGTGATCTTCATCGGGATCGCAGTAACACTCATCTATCTCCTTATCGCATAGACCCTTGAGTGTATATGATTATCAGGCAGTTTTTCATCCCCGGCATAGCCCACAGTTCTTACATCGTTGCAGGGAGCAGGACCTGTGCGGTTGTCGATCCTTCCCGCGACGTGGGTCGGTACATTTCTGCTGCTCGCGAGATGGGGCTTCGGATCACGCATATCCTGGAGACCCACCTCCACGCGGATTTCATATCCGGCCACCTTGACCTTGCGGAGGCAACCGGCGCAGAGATCTATGCGCCAAAATCCGGTAAGTGTGAATTCCCCCATGTTGCACTTACTGAAGGCGACGAATTACCGCTTGAGCACATCCATTTCAGGATAATTGAGACGGCCGGCCACACTCCCGAGCACATCTCATATATTGCGACCGATACGTCCCGCGGCGAGACCCCCGTTGCCCTCTTCTGCGGCGATACTCTCTTTGTCGGAGATGTAGGCCGTCCTGACCTTTTTCCCGGGAAAGCCCAGGACCTCGCATCGGCTCTCTACGACAACCTCCATACCAAGATCATGACACTCCCCGATGAGTGCGAGGTTTACCCCGCCCATGGGATGGGCTCGCTCTGCGGGAGGGCGATGGCAGCGAAGAGGACGAGCACCGTCGGTTACGAGAAGAAGTACAACTACGCCCTCCGGATAAGTGAGCGGGGAGAGTTCATCCGCGCCCTTACATCCGATATGCCGGCTGCGCCGGATCACTTCGCCCGCTGTTCAGAGATCAACCGGGCAGGACCTGCCCTGATGAGAACACTCCCGACACCTTCCCCTGTCGATCCGAAAACCTTCTCAGAGTGGATCCGCAGGAATGATGCGGTTATCCTCGATGCCCGGAGTTACCCGGCATTCTCGGGGTTACACATCCCTGGTTCGTGGCACATCGACCTTTCCGGAAACTTCGCCACGCAGGCGGGATGGATCCTCCCGCCAGGGAGGGATATCCTCCTTGTTGTCGAGTCAAGGGACCAGGCAGAAGAGGCGGCACTCCAGCTCCGCCGCGTCGGATTTGACCGGGTGCCGGCATTCCTCGAGGGTGGCTTGCTTGCGTGGGGGTCATCGAACCTTCCGATAAGCCGTGTGCCGGTGATCTCGGCAAAGGAGGCCCATTCCCTTGTCAGTTCAGGCGATGCGTTACTTGTTGATGTCAGGTCATGGGAGGAATGGGAGGCCGGCCATCCGGTTGGGGCTGTGCATATCCCATGGCACGACCTCAGGACTCGATATACCGAGCTTGATCCCGCCAGGCATACCATCGTGATGTGCAAAGGTGGACAGAGAGGGAGCATCGCGGCAAGCATCCTGAAGATGCATGGCTTTGAGAAGGTCTCGAACCTCGCGGGGGGATTCCTCGCGTACCAGAGGGCGGGTTTTACGCCATGAT
This sequence comes from Methanobacteriota archaeon, assembly GCA_029547605.1. GTDB lineage: Archaea > Halobacteriota > Methanomicrobia > Methanomicrobiales > Methanospirillaceae > Methanolinea_A. The sequence goes on from JAKPPB010000063.1 coordinate 112,056, forward strand.
GGGAGATATTATCATAGGATAACCCAATCCTCCCTGGAACGGAGATCGTGCATGTTCACATGGCTTTCAATGGCGACCTGGTCGCCCTATGTCGTCGGCGCGGGGATTGGAGTGCTCGTGTGGGTGGCATTCCTCCTCTCTGACCGCCCCCTCGGGGCATCAACCGCATATGCGAAGACTGCCGGGATGGTTGAATTGGCAGTCTCGAAGAAAAAGGCAACGGCGATGCCTTACTACAGGAAGTTCACGCCGACCGTTGACTGGCAGTGGATGATAGTTGTTGGTATAATTATCGGAGGGTTCCTCTCTGCCTGGATCGGAGGAACCTTTTCGGTGTTTATTGTCCCCCCCCTCTTTGCAGGAGTTTTCTCTGCGGATCCGCCTCTGCGGATAGCGGTGGCGCTCATCGGGGGGATCCTGATGGGGCTCGGGGCCAGGTGGGCCGGCGGCTGCACATCGGGACATGGTATATCCGGGACCCTTCAGCTTTCAGTTGCAAGCTGGATAGCGGTGATCTGCTTCTTTGCCGGGGGGATCCTCGTTGCCGGCATGATCTTTGGGTTCCCGTTCCTTTCGGGGGGCTGAACCATGGCACTGGAGAAGATCAGGTCGAATTCACACGTGCAGATTGTACTCGGGCTTCTCATCGGCATCGCGTTTGGCTTTCTCCTGCAAAAGGGTGAGGTGACAGAGTACGGCGTGATAATCGGACAGCTCCTCCTTTCCGATTTCACCGTCGTGAAGGTGATGCTTTCAGCGATCCTCGTGGGGATGATTGGGGTCCATGTGATGAAGGCAAAGGGGCTTGTCCGCCTCCACTGCAAGGCGGGATCGATTGGTGCAACGGTTGTGGGGGGATTGATCTTTGGCGCCGGGTTTGCCGTTCTCGGGTATTGTCCAGGGACTGCGGCCGGAGCATTTGGATCTGGAGCCCTGGATGCAGCAGTGGGAATGGCAGGGATAGTGATTGGTGCAGGTCTTTTTGCCCGCCTCTTCCCGTATCTTGAGCGAAAGATCCTGAACAAAGGAGTATTTCCCGCGGAGACAATCCCCGACATGCTGGGTGTCCGTCCGGCGTGGGTGGTCGTCGTGGTCGGGATCTTCATCGTCGGGGTCCTTACCGTTCTTGCAGAACTCGGCTTATGATGGAGAGATCTTCCCCCTCCCTCTCCATCAAAAGGCTGTATGAGAGAGGGAATCTCAATTCAACCTAAAATATACGGGACCATGTTTCCATCCATTATGAAGACCGCTTCTTCGGCTTTCCTGAAGAGGTGTGCATTTAAGAATAAAGGAAAAGGATTCAGCCATCCCCTTTTTTTCCGCTATTAGTCCAGTGAGTGGGCATCAGCACACCCTCCAGAAAAGGTTTAAAGGGGCCGGGATGGAGTACTCAGGTATGGCACAGCCTCCGGGGGCAGGTGAAGGCATACAGCCAAGAAAGAGCGTACAGATCCCCCTCTTTTACCAGGTGCTGGTGAGCATGATCTTTGTCGCGGTCATCCCGGTCCTCCTCCTCTCGGTCGTCTCCATGGGAGGAACGGCCAGCATAGTAGCCACGATTGGCACCCCTGCCACGGTGCTCCTTCTCACCATAGGCACTGTCCTCCTGGTCCTCCTCTGGAGCTACTTTGTGGCGTCACACATCACCCGGCCGATCGTAGAGCTCTCTTCCATCGCCACAAGGATCAGCAGGGGATATCTGCCGGACAGGGAGATGGAGATCAGGTCACATGACGAGATCGGGGAACTCGTGGCCGCATTCAACCGGATGATCAATACCTACCGGATTCTGGATACCCTTGCAAAGGAAGAGCCGGAGTGAGCGCCTGTCCAACCTGGTGAAGGGAGGAACTGATCGGATGCTGAAGAACGAACTCCAGCACCTCTTCTCACTCGAAGGGGTGAGGATGGCAATCGTCATCGACTCTGAGGGCCGGGTCGCCGATGAGATGGGGGCGTCGAATATTCGAGGAGAGCAGCTTGCGGCGGTAGTGGCATTTGTGATGGCAGAGTCCAAAGCAATGGCCACACGCCTTGGCCAGGAGCAGATCTCGATGGTCTTCGTTGAGTTCCGGGAACTGGCATTGATCTCTGTTCCCCTCGTCAAGGGGTATTTCCTGGTCGTGATCACCGAGGTCGGGGCAAATGTAGGCCAGGTCAGTTATGAAATGAAGAAGCACCAGGATATGATCTCGTCGTTCCTATGACCGGATCTCTGCCCGCCGGGTTTTTTGTTGGGGAGATGCAGGCACCGTTCAAGTGGATTCTCATCCACGCGGCACGTTTCCAGGGGATGATCCGCGTGCTCACGCCGGATGGGGAGGGGCATGTCCTCGTTCGGAAGGGCAATCCGATGGGCTGCAGCTTCCGCAGGGGGAAGGAGGAACTCAAAGGAGAGGCCGCGTATCGTCATATACTCAGCTTTCCCGTGGTCGACCTCTCCATCTACCGTTACACGAGCGAGGAGATGGAGGAGGCCACCCATCTCTTGATGGAATACGGCTCTCTATGCACCAGCAGTGACAAGAAACCGGGGGACAAACCCCCAAGAGCAGATCACTTCTTCCCTCAAACCACGGGGGAACGGGAACCGGCTTCTGTGAATGCCCCCGGTCCGAGGGTTTTACCTCCCCTTCCCAAGAGGAAACTTCCACCCCGGGAGGCTGTTGCTGAGAGCACCGAAGATGCTGCCGAAGAGACCCCCGTTGTTCTCCCGAGCGGCCTCGATCTCGAGGACCTCGCCTATCTTCTCCTGGGCCGGATCCTCAGGCTCCCGGGAGTCCAGGCAGTCTCCATATTCGGGAGAGGAAAATCGGTGCTCTCCATTGGGAACATGGAACTTGATTCCCTTGTAGTCCTTGCCGAGGACATGCTTCGTGCCGCAACAGAGATCAGCACCGTCATGCGTACCGGCTCGTTCGTCCACCTGACACTGCAGATCCCTTCAGGGAAGGTGATTGTCGCCCCCTATTTCAATGAGTACCTCTGTATCCTCACCAGCCCCGGAGTCAACCTGGGCCAGATACGCAAGATCTTGAAGGAAATCCCTGATATGGCCGAAGAAGGGAGGGAGGTCGCCTGATGTACCGGATCCTCATTGTTGACGATAACCCCGCCATTACTGATATCCTGGCAAGGATGGTGAGGCACGAGGGCCTGGAGGCGATCGAGGCACACTCGGGCGAGGAGGCCCTTGCAGTGATCCGGCAAAAGCACCCCGACCTCGTATTCCTCGATATCCTCATGGAGCCCATGGACGGGTGGGAGACGCTCTCCCGTATCAAGCAGGATGAGGGGACTGCAGATATCCCGGTGATGATGATCACGGCCAAGAGCCTCGATCCCGCAGAGGTCCAGGCCCATACCGCGCAGTTCGAGGACTATATCCAGAAGCCTATCACGAGGAGAGATCTCTGCAGGGTTATAAGGCGCTATTTCAAAAAGGAGTCTGAGATTGGGGACGAGGTGGAGAGGGCCCGTATTTCGGGGGTTGACGCCGGGCTCCTGGATGAGTTCCGGCGAATCTCGAGGGACATCGAGGTACACCAGAGGCTTCTCCTGCTGCTCTGGAACGTGTTCCGCACGAGTGAGGAGGGAGACCCCCGGAAAGGGGACCTTCTTGAGGCTATCGGGCGCATGGAGACCGCACAGAATGCGATGAGAGCACGTCACCAGGAGATCAGAAAGGTGATTCGAATGCACCTGAAGGGAGAAGAGCGCGGGGGAGATCCCGGCAGAGAATGAGCGTCAAGTCATGCCCTGTTCGCGTTTGTCATCGCGTGAGGAACATGCTTCTTGGCATCGGGAACCCCCTCAGGAGGGATGACGGTGTGGGGAATTACGTGGCCTCCTGTTTTCGCGCCCAGGGATGGAGAACGGCAGACTGCGGGACTGCGCCTGAGAACTTCACAGGCTTTGTAAGGCGACACCATCCCGATCTCCTTGTTCTTGTAGACGCTGCAGATATGGGCGTTGCCCCCGGGGAGTGTATGATCATCCCGAAGGAGAGGATCAGGGATGTGGGTATCGGGACCCACCAGCTCCCCCTCGACTTTTTCATCGGTTTTGTGGAGGACAGTGCCGGAGCGATCATCCTCATTGGGATCCAGCCAATGGTGGTAGGTACAGGTGAGGGACTGAGTCCCCAGGTGCAGGAGGGTGCAGACCGACTCATCCGGGTTCTGGAGAAGGGGGATGTTGGGGCGATCCCGGTGCTTGGGGAAGAACCGGAAGCATCAGGATGAGGAAACGGAGATTATTTCGCGTAATAGCTCTCCGATCCGATCTCTCTACCGGGATGAATACGATCCAGTCACTTACGGAGATAGGCGAAAAATGAGGGATTCCCTTCACTCCACGATCAGGTTCTCCGAGTACCTGTCCTCATCCGCAAGGAGAAATTCAGCGCTCATGGAAAGGCTGCTTTTGGGACAGATGCTGGTGCACTGCGAACAGAAGATGCACTGGCCAACCCAGATGCGTATCTTTTTTGTCGGCAGAAGTTCGATGGCATGCGAGGGGCATATCTTAGTGCAAAGGCCGCAGCCGATGCAGGAATCACGCGCATAGGAGATTTTGCCCCTGAACTCCGGAGGCGTGGGTACCGGGGGGGTGAGTTGCGCCCTTCCCGCCGCCACGTCACGTAAAAATCCCGTAACCGTGGGCGGAAGGTACTTGGCAGGGAACCGGTTTGTGGCGGGCTCGCGGAAGAGCTGGCGGACGAGTTCGGGGAAGAGCGGGAGAAGCCTCATGACCCTACCCCCACGAGTGCAGGAAGCGCGGCATCGGCCATCAGGAGGATGAGGCCGAAGAGGCCGATTACCGAGAGAGAACGCCAGTAGATTGAGACCACCTGAGTGATCCGGAACCTCGCCATTCCCACCCTTACCAAAGTGACGGCAAAGAAGAGCACGACGATTGCCTTTGCGAGGAAGAAGAGGAGATCCGCGGGAAGGGCCAGCCAGGGGGGCATCGCGAGGAATCCCGAGAGGTTCCACGGGAAGAAGATCGCAACGATCACGGCCGCGAGGATAAGTGTCTTGACTCCCTGGGCGAGGTAGAACATGGCAAGGTTTCTGCCTGAGTACTCCACCAGCAACCCGCCTGCAAGCTCGGTCTCCGCCTCCTGGGTGTCGAAGGGGATGCGGGAGAGCTCGGCGGGGGTGACTACTGCGAGCACGAGGAGGAGAATGAAGGCCCCAATAAGCCCCAGGGGCCCGACAACGGTCCATATCGGGGTTGCAGCGATCGTCGCGAGTGCAAACGGCGAGGAGAGTCCGGCCGCCCCGATACGCCACGCAACCCCGATCACGACAATCGCGAGAGGAAACTCGTAGGCGATCATGGTGACCATCTCTCGCTGTGCACCTACTGTTGCGTACGGTGAACCGGATGCAAAACCCCCTGCGACCATCGCGAGTGCGGGCACGGTCAGGAGATACATCACCAGTACAAGGTCCCCATACATCCCGAGGATTGGAAGGATGCTTCCCACCGGGAGGTAGAAGAGGATCAGGATGCTCGATGCCAGCGCGATCACCGGGGCAAGGTTAAAAATGCCGGAAATGGCGTTTTCAGGGACAACGTTCTCTTTCTGGAGAAGCTTTACAATGTCGATGAACGGCTGGCGGATCGGCGGCCCGATCCTGGCCTGCATGTGGGCGGCGAGCTTCCGGTCAATACCGAGGAGGAAGAGCCCGCCTGCCAGGGCAAAGAGCGAAAGGAATATGCCCCACCCCAGGAGGACGGCAATTCCGGCCGGGGTCATCGCTGCAGCCTCCTGGTCTTCTCCACCGAGAGCCTGTGGAGGTGTTCCTTTGTGAGGATAGTCCGTATCCCGTCCTGCACAACCGCTACCCTATCGGTACATGAGAGGCATGGGTCGATGGATGCGACGATGATGGGTATGTCTGCGATCTGTTCCCCCTTGAGCATCGGTATCCACGACATGAGATTGCTGTATGACGATGCCTTGACCTTCCACGCGGTAGGAGAATCTTTCCCGTCCATCCGGACGTAATGGAGGCATTCACCCCTTGGGGCCTCGACTCTCCCTATGGCCTCACCCTGTGCTTTCTTGCAGATCGCAAGGAGCTTCGCCAGTTTCTCTTCAGCGGTGATCGGCCCTGCCGGAATCTCGGAGAGGCATTGCCGGATTATCTGGCAGGATTGCCCCACCTCCAGCAACCTGACCACGATCCTGTCGTAGACATCGCCATGGGTCTCCCCTATGTACTGTTCGGGGAGGATGGCCCTGACATCAAGATCTCCATAGGCAGCGTATGGATAGTCCTGCCGAAGATCGACGTTGACGCCTGACGCCCGCGCAGTCGGCCCCACGGTGCATAACTCAATGGCATCCTTCCTCGTCAGAATTCCGCAATCCCTGCAGCGCATGGCGATCGTGCGGTCTTCGAGGAAGAGGTTCAGGAGCTTTTCAAGAAGCCCTTCGTATGTTGACAGGCAGGTCTCGATGATCGGGTGCTGTTCGGGAGCGATGTCCCTCCGGACGCCACCCACCTGGACAATCCCGTAATTGACACGGTTTCCTGTAAGGTTCTCTATCACATCCATGGCCTGCTCACGCACCCTCCATGTCAGGTGCAGAAGCGAATCAAAACCGAGCTCATGAGCCGCAACACCGGCCCACAGGAGGTGGGACTGGATACGCTCGAACTCGTGGAGGATTGACCGGATGTAATCGGCACGCTCCGGGACCTGGATCTCTGCGATCTGTTCGACTGCAAGGGAAAATGAGAGGGTATGGACAACCCCGCATATACCGCAGATCCGGTCTGTGAGATGGACAATCTGCACAGGATTCCGGCGCATACCCATCCACTCGATACCCCTGTGAGTCTGCCCCGGAGCAAAGTCGACCGTCTTCACCTGCTCTCCATCCATCTCGAAAGTGAACATCACAGGTTCCTTCAGTGCAGGGTGGACCGGTCCGATCTGGACGGTATATGGTGCCTTCTTTTCATCGGGGGCCATGTCAGGTGTCCTCCTTTGATGACTCACTGGTCTTTTTTGCTGGTTCTGCATCGATTCCGGACACCTCTTTGATCTCAACCACTGGTGCCGGCCGGTCTTTCGGTCTCCTGGATGCCCAGAGATCCTTCACCATTCCAGGGGGTATCCCGGTTTCATCCTTCCTCCAGGGATACACCCCTGCAGGGAAATCATCGGGAAGGAAGAGGCGCCGGTTGTCCGGTATTCCGATCACCTTCACCCCGAGGAACTCTTGCTTTTCGCGTTCGCCGAACACTGCACCGGGGATAAGATCGGATATGGTAGGAATAGTAAGATCGGACTTTTGCAGTGTCACCGCGAAGGTCACCATGTACTCGCTCTTTACTTCACCATACTGAATGGAGAAAATATATACGAGGCGTATCGAATCCCCAAGGTCATTTGCACCTATGACAGAGAGGTGCGGGAACCGGATCCCAATCAGGATCTCGATGGCGGGCCTGAGCAGTTCCTTGTCGATCTCGAACCAGATAGTGTAGTGGGGATTTTTCTTCTTCCCCTCGCGCCGTTCAGAGATGCGGGCTTCCCGAATCCCGCTTCCAATGCGAGCCGTGAACCGTTCCACCACCTGTTCAGGAGAGAGGATAGGTACTGTCATGCTCTTTCCCCCTGGAGCCTTTCGAGTTTTGCGAGGGCGGTGACCACTCCGTGGATGATCGCCTCCGGCCGGGGTGGACAGCCCGGAACATACACGTCTACAGGGATGACCTCGTCAACCGGCCCTTCCAGGTTGTAGGAGTCAAAGAACACGCCCCCCGAGATCCCGCAGGCTCCGATGCACATCACCAGTTTTGGGTCAGGCATCTGGGCGTATACCCGGAGCAGCCGGTCCTTCATCTTGTGGACCACCGGCCCGGTGATGAGCATCACGTCGGCATGCCGGGGGCTCCCCACCAGTTTTATGCCGAACCGCTCCGGGTCGTACCTGGGGGTGATGGTCGCCACGATCTCGATCTCGCAGCCGTTGCATGACCCCGAGTTGAAATGGTAGACCCAGAGGGAGCGGTTGAACGAGGAGTTCAATTTCATGGGAAGATCACCACCAGAAAGAGGAAGAGCGCGGTTATCCCGAGATACCAGAGGATATAGTCGTGAAGGTTCCCCGAATGAAGCGGGACCAGGCGGTCGTAGTACCCCCTGAGCGCCTCGAGGTATCCCCAGTACAGGTTCCCTGCCCTGACATGGACCTCTCCCTTCATCTCGGGCTCTTTGTTCCCAGAAATGAAGGGCTCTGCCTGCGCGGTGCCGGGCTTGTACCCCTTCTCACCCATCGAGTAGATGAGCCAGGCGATAATGAATGCAACAAGGAGGCCGAGCAGCCATGCCAGCGGGTTCCAGTATCCGGCCCCAGTCAGGAGTGTTGAGGTCGGGTCCATCGTATCAGACACCTCCCAGCACTGCGGCAACATAGGCTCCCTGGTCCACCAGGGCATGGGCCGCAGGGGCAATCAGGCTCTCCACGACAATGCCCGGGAAGAGGCCGAACAGTATTACCACGACAGCAAGGATCCCCATGCCTGCAAGCATCGGCATCGGAGCCTCTTTTACTTCCGAATACTCGGGGAGTGCGGGCCCCATGAAGATGGAATGGAAGACCTTGACGAACGACGCGAGGGTCAGGATACTCACCACCATCGCGATCACCGCAAGCAACGGGTTGAAGACGAAGACGGACTCGTAGATCATGATTTTTGAGGCAAACCCATTGAAGGGTGGAATCCCGGCAATGGCCAGTGCTCCTATCACGAAGAAGACCATCGTCCACTTCATCGAGTGGCCGAGGCCACCCATCCTGTTCAGGTTGTAGGTCCCAAGGCGGAGAAAAATCGCCCCCGCGGTGAGGAAGAGGAGCCCCTTGTACATCGCATGGTTGATGATGTGGAAGATCCCTCCTTCCATGGCCATGTACCCGAATGCGTCGAGAAGTGACTGGTTCCCGAGCACCGCAAGCCCGACTCCCACCCCGAGAAGCATGTATCCTGTCTGGGATACGGCATGGTAGGCCATCAGGCGTTTCACGTTCTTCTGGGGGATCGCCATCGTCACCCCTACAACCATCGAGAGGACGCCGAGGATGATGATCAGCCACCCGACTGTTGCGGCGTTGAGGGTGACGTTATAGAGTGTGAAGACAGTCCTGAAGAGGCCGTAGAGACTTGCCTGGCTTGCCACCACCAGGAGTGCAGTGATGGAAGAAGGTGCCATCGAGTAGGCATCAGGAGTCCAGAAGTGCATCGGCACTGCCCCGCACTTCATCGCGAGTGCGGCGATGATCAGGACAAGGGCCACCTGGTCAAGGACCGAGAACTGCATCCTCGCGGCGATCATGGCCATGTTCAGGGCGTTGTACTGGCCGTAATATATGCCGATCGCCACGAGTATCGCAAGGGCCCCGATAGTGCTAAGGACAAAGTACTTGAGGGCTGCTTCAACCGCAACTCCCCCATCGATCCGGTATGCGATAAGGCCTGCGGATGCGAGGGAGAGGATCTCGAGGAAGACGAAGAAGTTGAAAATATCGCCGGTCGAGACCATTCCGAGTATCCCCGTGATCATCAGGAGGTAGAGAGTGTAGTAGCTCTCAAGGCCGGTGTGAGAGCGCTCGCTCGAGAGGGAGTAGACGATGATTGCGAATCCCGATATGGCGGTGATCACGAGCATCAGGGCGCTCATCGGGTCGATCTCGAAGATGATCCGGATGGGAATGCCACCGGAATCGGGGGGGATTGCAGCAGATGCCGTGGAGGCACCAAAGACATACAGTCTGGTCCCCGCGGAATACACGTTGAGCGCGAGGATGAGTGCGATCGCGGACGTGACAGCCATCGCACCCCCCACCCAGATCGAGCGGACCGTCGATGAGATGCGGCAAATGAAAGGAGAGAGAAATGCCCCGACAAGGGGGGCGATTATCATCAGGGCCGGGGAGTGTGTGACAATGAATGCCGGGATCATTCTTTGAGCCTCCTGATCCGGTCGATGTCGATGCTCCCGTATTTCTTCCAGATAATGATTGCAAACGAGAGGAGGAGCGCGCTCGTCGCCACCCCGATCACGATTGAAGTGAGGGTGAGTGCCTGTGGCGTGGGAAGCACCATTGTTGCCGGGGGTGCGTTTGTGTAGATCGGGGCAATACCGCCTTCGCGGTACCCGAGGGTAATCAAAAAGAGGTTTACCGCGGACTCCAGGATTACGATCCCGAGGAACACCTTGATCAGGTTCTTCTTGAAGACGATGATTGCAAGTGCGATGAGGATAAGTGTAACCACCGCAACGAGCGGCAGGTTCCAGAACATGGTCAGGACCCCTCCTTCGGAATACTTGAGAGCATGTAAAGGACGATGATAGCAAGACCTCCCCACACCTCGATCCCCACCGCGAGGTTCATGATGGGAATTACTCCCGCGGTGTTCAGGTCACCGGGGTTCGGACCCGACGGGATGGATTGCCCGAAGAGCAGGCCGCTGTGTGCGAGGAAGTTTGAGAAGAAAGGGGCGCCTACTGCCAGCGCGCCAATCCCGGCGCCGATGAAGATGAGGAGTCCAATCGACTCCCTGGCTTTCATCCCCACTTTCTTTATCATTGAAGTCACCTCCTCGAAGGAGTATGCAACGATGACCAGCGCAACTCCGGTTGCAACCACTGCCCCTCCCTGGAAACCCCCTCCTGGGGTGAGGTGCCCGTGCATGATCACGTAGAGGCCAAAGATAAGGATGAACGGGTAGAGGAGGTTGGCCCCCGTCCGCACGATCTTACTCATCCTCATGCTCTTCCTCCCCTCGCATCGATCTGAACATCAGTCCCACACCGATGACCGCGGCAAAGAGAATGACCGACTCGCCAAGGGTATCAAAGCCCCGGTAGTCAAAGACCACAGATGTGACGATGTTGTTTGCGGCAGCCTGCGCCTGCCCATTCCCGATGAAGTACTGGTCCATGCCGGACTCTGCGGGTTCTCCGAATGTGAGGAATGCCGGGATGGCGCAGAGGCCTGCGGCAAGGACGACGAAAATGACTACAGACAGCTCCCTCTTCATGGATTCCCCCCCTCGTACCTTGAAGTTGCCCGGATGGTGATAATGAAGATGGCTGTGGTAAGCCCTGCCCCTATTGCGGCCTGCGAGATCGCCACGTCCGGCGCCTGTAGGATGTAAAACTCTACCGAGATGAGAAAGCTGAAGAAGCCTGCAGCCAGAGTCGCCGCAAGCAGGTCGCGGAAGTAAAATACCATCAGGGCGGATACGATCAGCCCGGCAATGACCAGGGAGTGAATTGCCATTTCGATCATGGCATCCACTCCTCAAGCCTGTCAACGATTGCCGGGGCAGGCTTTATCCCGGCTCGGTGAGCTCCCCGTGCGATGGCATGGGACCCTACCGCGTTTGTGAGCGCCAGCGCGAGCGCTGCGATAAGGGTGTGGAGAGAGAGTGTCATGAACTGGCTGTCATTGGTCGAGATAAACTGGACAGCCCCGAATATGATCACCGCAAGCGCCGTAAACATTGACCCGAACGTGGTCATCTTTGTCGTGGCATGCATCCTTGTATATACATCAGGGAACCGGAGAAGCCCCACGATTCCCAGGGTATTGAAGAGAATTCCTATGGAGAGGCATGCCAGGACCAGGATATCTGCGATCACAGTTCCCCTCCCAGGTACTTCGCGATGTAGAGCGTGCTGACAAACGAGAGCACTGCATAGACTATCGCGACATCGATGAAGATGATCTGCTGGTAGGCAACTCCGAGGAGGATCAATACGGCCACAGAGAGGGTGTTGACCGTGTCGACCGCGACTGCCCGGTCTGCGGGTGTTGGTCCAAGGAACAGCCTTACAAGTGCGAGGCAGACAAGGATGACCAGGAACAATGCCGCGATATACCAGGGATCGATCATTCCGCAATCCTCCGTATCCAGGCAGGGATGTCAGCGAGGGAGAAGAGCTCGCTGTCACGAACCTCTTTTTTCGCTTCCCACCCTTCAGGGACATTGATATTGTGGACAAAGAGGTCGTGGCTCTCTTCATCGATGTCGACCGTGATCGTCCCTGGTGTGAGGGTAATCGAGTTTGCGAGCATGAAAATACCAAGATCGGTCTTCAACCCTGAATGCACCCTGATGATGCCGGGACGGATCTTCCCCGTGATCACCCGGTATGCCACGTCGAGATTGGCCAGTGTCACCTCCAGCAGGAACGGGCCGAGGAGGTATAGGGGGATGAGGATGAGCCTGAGTGGATTTGCCATCCGGAAGTTGTGCGACCGGCAGAGGAGGTTCTTTGCAACCGCAGCGGCAAGAAGTGAGAGCACAATCCCTGCCGCCAGTTCCTGGGGGGACCAGAGCAGGAGGCTCCCGCTACCGGCTGTCAGGACAAGATACAGCAGGAGAGCGAGGAGAAAGGTGAGCAGGAACGGTATCATCAAGACCTCCTGCGGGCATTGCCCTGGTATTCTAAACATGCACCAATCATCATGGGTATCACAGGATGCCTGATTCTTAGGGAATAGTAACCGGGCTGAGGAGACCCGGATACTTATCCGGAATACTCAATTTATCATGATCAATTATGTAGATCAAGAGAGATAAATAATGTTGTCTCCTGAAATTCCCAAAACGATTTAAATGATTTTTTGAAGCAAAAAAAGGATTTAAATCACTCGCACGGCAATTTGCTTGGTCTGCGGTATACATATAAGGGGAAGGCAGCTACCTGTGGATATTTATGGATATATCTGCAAAATGTACCTCCAATGCGCCCTCCGTCACCCCGCAGGGGTATGCTCTGGTGGTGTGATACCTGCCACACCCCCGCACTCGCAAGGGTCTGCTCATCGTGCGGCTCACGGTCAAGAGAGGTCACACTTACCCCCCCCGGAGATGCAAGACCCGCATTTCCGGCAGACATCTCCCTGGTGAACAGGATTTACTCGGAACACTTCGGCGAACCACTCATTCCCCCGGGGCACCTGGCGCTCCTGAACAAGGTACCCGATCCCGATCGGATGGAAGAGATAATTGTCGGAGGGGGCGTGGCAGGGTCGATAAAGTACCTCCCGGGTGAGTCAAGGTGGGAGGCGATCCCCCGCACCCAGGCATCGGTCTTCCTTTCGCCCCGGAGGAAATATGTCATCGTGGACAACGGCGCGGTTCCATCAATACAGGGGCAAGGGGCAAGCGTGCTTGCTCCCGGGCTCGTGGAGATCGAGCCGTCGGTAACCCGGGGGGATGAGGTGTTCGTCCTGGACGAACAGGGGAATGTTGTTGCGGTCGGACGGGCCAAAGTTGACGCTGGCGATGCCGAACGGATGGAACGGGGCCCGGTTGTCAGGACGAGGCGCAACTTCCCCTCGATCTGTACCAGGGGGGAGGCAACTTGGGACGATGCGGTGAGATCCTGTGAAGGGGTTCTCGAAGAACGGGAGGCAGAGGCAGTCTCGTTTATCAGGGATGTCGCGGCGAGAAACGCCATGCCGGTGAACGTGTCGTATTCGGGTGGCAAGGACAGCCTTGCAACCCTCCTCCTGGTGAGAAAAGCGCTCGGGCTCGTCCCCATTCTCTTTGCAGACACAGGGCTTGAGTTCCCCGAGACGTGCCGGAATGTTGAAGAGGTCTCCCGCACTTTCGATGCCCCTATCGTGCGGGCAGATGGAAAGGAGTCCTTCTGGAAGGCTTTTGAGACCCAGGGGCCTCCTGCAGTCGATTTCAGGTGGTGTTGCCGCACCGCAAAACTCGGGCCGGTGGAGGAAGCGATCAGGGAGAGATGGGGCGAATGCCTCTCATTTATCGGCCAGAGAAAATTTGAGTCGTTTCGGCGGATGGCGAGCACGAGAGTCTGGAGAAATCCGCACCTGAAACGCCAGCTCTCTGCGGCGCCCATCCACCACTGGACTGCACTTGCGGTCTGGCTCTACCTCTTCAGGGAGAAGGCACCTTACAACCCGCTGTATGAGAACGGGCTTGACCGGATCGGGTGCTTCATGTGCCCATCAAGTGACGTCGCAGTCCTCCGGCAGGTAGAGGTGAGCCATCCTGCGCTCTGGAAGGAGTGGAGAACCAGGCTGGAAGACTGGCAGAGAGAGAATGGTCTCCCCGATTCATGGACAGGAGAGGCCCGCTGGAGAATGAAGGGGGTGCCTGGTGAAGAAGATCATAATTGTTGATTACGGACTTGGGAATTTGCGTTCTGTGAAGCGGGGAATCGAGAAGTCGGGAGGAAGACCACTCATCTCTTCTGATATCGAGGTGATATCATCCGCAGAAGGTATCGTACTCCCCGGCGTGGGAGCATTCAGGGACGGCATGCAGCAACTGGGGGCACTGCAGAAGGTCCTTGTTGCCAGTTCGTCATCGGTCCCCATACTCGGCATATGCCTCGGCATGCAGATGCTGATGGATTGGAGCGAGGAGCACGGTGTTCACCGTGGTCTCGGTCTGATTCCGGGGGTGGTGCGGAGGTTTCCGAGGAGGGATGGCTACAAGGTTCCCCACATGGGGTGGAACACGCTCACCATTCCAGTGGCCGGACATCCGCTCTTTGAGGGCATACCATCCGGTGAATACATGTATTTCGTCCATTCGTATTACGCCGATACCGACACCACTCATACCCTTGCAGGGACTGAGTATGTCTGCCCGTTCTCATCCGCAATATGGAACCAGGACTGCGTCTATGGGGTGCAGTTCCATCCAGAAAAGAGCGGCGCCGCGGGCTTGAGGATGCTTCAAAACTTCATCGCGATGGTCTGAATCGGGGATAAGAAGGGTGAACTCCCCTCTTCTTCACATCAGGGGGAGCGTGGCTGTCCCGGAGTGAAAGAAAGAAGTGGTTTGCCTTCTGCATTTGTGAGAGTGAGAAGTCGGTTCTCAATACTGTATCCAGCAGTACGCTGCAGGAACGACAGGTACATGGCTTCCTGGCTCATGATTCCTGAAGGCGAGCCACAATAAAGCTCGGTGACGGCAAGGTCCCTGACAGAAAGCCTTCCCTCTTTCTCTTTACAGGACGCCCTGTATCTGTTGCAGCCGGCAAGACCGCTGACCATGCCGTCGCTCCCGAAGGAGGCAGTGATCTCTGTCCCTGGCAGAACCTCGGCCGATCTGCCGGATGCCGTGTGGAATATGAAAAGATGCCACGTCACCCCCTCAAGTCCGGTCACTTCACCGGAAGCCGCAGAACCTGTATGATCTCCTGCCCCGCTCGGAATTTCGCCATTGGGAGCCATCATGCTGCACCCGCAGGTGCAGAGCGCCAGGACAAGCAATCCTGGGATGAGGCAGGCGAAGGCCTTTTTCATGCATGAATACTCAAGTGTCTGCTACCTTAATCTATCGGTCGCCCGGGTAGTGGAGGGCGGAGCAAGGCGTTCACTGCATGGGAGACGATGCAGGAAACGCCGGAGCACTTATAAAAGCCGGTACCCGTCCATCAAGAATTCCGGGAGTTCCTTTCATCTTCGCAGTCGACCATTTTCACAATGTTGATGCACAGCACCATCCCAACGTCTTGTGACTGAAGTGACCAGACTTGACGATCTCCTGGGTCCTCTGGACCAGGGGATTTGGGAGGTTGCCGTTCCAAAAGAATCGGTCACAGAGCCGCTTGATGAAGCGTGGGAGCGGTCTGTGATCAATATCCCTACCCCCGGGACCATCGGGAGCTACCGGAAAGGCCACTACCATGCGCACGAGACCGTGGCTGAATGGAAGGTGCACCTGGACCGTTATGACCCAAAAGCACATCCCATCCTTCACCTCCTGGACGACGCACCCCTCCTCCTGATGGTCGCAGACACCTTCATCACCCTGGTTGCCGCCGCAAGAAGTGGTCCCGGAAACTACGTTGACGTGGAATTAAAAGATCAGAAGAGAACCTGGCAAGTGCTTCTCCTGGCCGGATGCGCCCTTGGACTCATCGGTATTTGGATCTTTGGAAACCCCATGGATATTCTCGGCGGGATCGTCCCTCTGCTGTTCCCGGGGGGAATCATCGCGCTTGGGATTGTCACTGCCAGGAGAGGTATCAGCCTGTCCGACGGTGCCCTGGTCTCTCCGGGGAGTTTTTTCATCGGGATCTCCCTCGTGGTTCTTGGTATCCTGACTTTTAACTTCGGTATGGATGTATGGATCCAGCTGCTCCTGCTGATCCTTGCGTCCTGGGCATTTGGGAGTGCCTATATGTCGTTCTCCCGGGTGGCTCGAGGAAAAAGAAGAGTGCCTGAAGGTTTTTTCCGCAGACTGGGTATAGGAGTATTCTCATTTGTCCTGGCAGCAGGCATACTGATCGTACCCGATACGATGCTTGAAATGCTGATGGAGACCTTCGGTATTCTGGTATTCCTGCTTGGGATCGCTCTTGCATCAAGCGGATGGAGATTGAGGGAGAAGATGCGTGCTGTGCAAAAGGATTCCTGCACCCTGAAAAAGGATACCGGGCATTGAAAGGCAAGGAGACCCACAATCACTGTTGATGTCCCCAGGCGATGATGGACATAGAAGACCAAAAGACCCTGCAAACGATCATGAAAAGAGATAACAGTGCTCCCGGTGATGTCTGAGTATGCGCGCCAGGTTCCTTTCGACACTCAAGGTCCTGAAAGAACTCTCGAAGGCGCTGATCTTCTTCTTTCTCTTCGTGATCGCAGTCCCGGTCATCATTGGCATGGTGCTCGATATACCTGCGGCAACTATCCTCAGTTTTCTTGCCTCTACGTTCATCCTCCAGGCGGCCGCACCACCGCTTGGAGGACCACTTGGGCTCTCTTCCGCAACAATACTCTCCCTCATGGCATCGTTCTCGTTCGGAGTAGTCCTCGCAATCCTTGAAGTCTGCGAGAGCCTGGCACTCACGTCAGAACGGGTCTCACGCTGGATTGCGAGGGTTGGAAAGAAGATGGAGAAATATCCCGCGATCCGGAAGTACGGGGCTGTCTCGTGCACCCTAATTGCCTGGATACCAGGAATTGGTCTCTATGGGACACCCATCATTGCATGGATACTGGGGTGGAACCGGTGGCTTTCGGCCGTCTTCACCACAATCGGTTTTGTGATCGCCGCGGCGTTCGTAATCTTCGTTGCCCAGCATATAAAGAGTGTTGAGGACGTGTTCATCCTTGGCATGGTGGGAGCAGTGGGTGTCGTTATCCTGGTGCTGTCCGGGAAGATCGCCAGTAAAAAGGCTTGATAAATCAGCCCGGTTCTGAAGGGAAAAAGCAGGGGAATGGGATCAGGATTCTGCATACCTCGTGCAGAACGCGTGACTCAGGTATCCTGCAATTACCATCATTATTCCCAGGAGGAGGAAGTAGATGGCGAGGAGATATCCAAAAAGGATAAGGCTCCCGATAAAGGGATAGAAGATGATCAGCAGCGCGAATATCACGGATAGTATTCCTGAGATAAAATAGAGGGCTCTCCTTCTGTCCGCTTCAAAGACCATACCGAAGAGTATCTGCATCATGCCGATGACAAAGATTACCGCCCCGATGATCTCGGTCATCACGGCACCGGCAAGGATGGGGTACACAATTATTCCCACTCCAATCAGCAGTCCTGCCAGGCCCCCGAAGAGGAGGAGAGTCGACCGTGATTCGCCGGCAGGCAAAAAGAGGGACGAGAGGAGCATGATGGCACCGAGGATGATGACGAGAACCCCGATCAGCGTCACGACCGCAATCGCCGTGATATCAGGGAAGAGTATCATAAGGACCCCAAAGAGGATCGAGAAGAGTCCGAGAACAAGAAGCGCACCCCAGCCCCTGTCGCAGGGGGTGACCAAAACTACCGTGTCAGGCATAACGAAGTATGGCGCATCCCCCGTGTATGAATCTATCGGGGGTTGTGCAGCAAAAAAACCTCGCGGACCAGGGAAAATCCACGTTGCCCCTTATTATATCCTGGAAATATCTGGGAGACGGGCCACATACCGGTTCTTTATTTCGTGCTCTTACTCAAAAGGGTATGCAGCGTGATCATCCCATTGCATGAGTTGCATACATAATATTCCTGTGTCCAGCAGGACTGGCATGCCCACCTTCCGCACAGGATACACTGCCTGAGTTCATGGTAAGCGAACGGACTGTTGCAGAGATCGCAGAGGAACCCGGAGAAATGTCCAGGATCCTTCTCCGGGGGCTCCCCCTGGTTCCTCATCCGTTGGATGTCCTTTTTAAGCCGGGATACCAGGTCCCCCTCCTCTCTCTTGGGTCGCCCGCTATCTGAGGACCTGCTTTTCCAGAGTCTCAAGCCGTTCCTCCAGGCTGGCCATCTTCTCCCCGAACTCTCTTTCGAACCCGGTCAGGGAGGCCATCCTCTTCTCTTCCCGGGAGATGTCGGCAATCTTCTCGTCCCTGAACTTCTGAGCCTGGGGTTTCCTGATAAGTGACCATTCGTCGATCATTGCATCGAAACGCCGGTCGAGGTATTCATCAATCCTGCTCTCCATCGGCCGGGATATTTCAAGTTTGCCGGATGAACCCCGGAAATAATAGTAGATGATGAACGCTATCAGGAGGATAAGCAGGAGGATCAGGAGTGCTTCGACGACGGTCATTTCATCACTTCCTTCAGGTGCAGGAGGCGCTTCTCAAGTTCTGTCATCTTGGCTGACGCGGTTGCCTCGAATCCGGCGCATCTCCTCGCCTCGTCCTCGATCGCATGGAGCCTCGCATAAAGGTCCCCCAGGTCGTTTCTTGTCGCAAGGTTCCATTCATCGATGAGATACTTCATACGGCGGTCGATATAACGCTCCATGTAGTCCAGTCCCATCATAATCCCTCCAGTTTTTTGAGTTCTTTCTCAAGCCTGGCGGCCCTTCCTTCCAGCGCAATCCGCTCCTTCTCCAGGTAATCGATCTGCTGGTGGACCCTGGTGAGACGCCGTTCGAGTTGCGTGAGATGGACGCTGCTGAGAAGGCCCCACTCTTCAATGAGTGCTGGAAGGTTCTGGTCAAAGTAAAGGTCAAAGTCCTTGTCCATTGTGGGGAGTCTCTGGTCGATATAGCCGGGGATCTCCTTTATCGTGTCGATGAGGGAATGCTTTCCGGCTGTCGCATCAGGTGTTTCATAGACGGTCATGCATGATCACCCCAGGCGGTCCTCTTCTTTTTTTATTTTCTCGATCATATGGTCGAGCTTGGTCAGCTTGACTTTGCTCTCGAGCCTCTGGATACGCTTCTCCACCGCACTCTGCTGGGCAAAGATGTCGGTCTCAAGCATCGTATTCTCCTCGTCGAGGCTCCGGAGCTCCTCCTGCTTTTCAGGAGAGACGCGGAAGAATGGGTGGCCTTTCTGCTCCAGGTCCGCCTTGATCAGCTGGAGTTTCTCCTTCTCGAGATCGAGCTTTGCAATCCTGGTCTTCGTGTACATGATCCGGATCTCGCGGATGATGAAGTAAAAGATGACCAGGCCGAGTATGATCAGGAGGAGGGGGAATGATTGGTTGAAGGTCACCCATATATCTGTCATCGATCGCCTCCCCTGGTTACAGATCTTTGTCCTGTAGTTTCTTCTTCACCGACTCGGTGCCTTTGTCGATGGACCCTTTTGCAGCCGCCGCTCCTTCTTTGATCATTTCAGCAGCCTGCCCGGCACCTTCCCTGACCTTCTCTGCGGCCTGCGGTGCTCCCCCTTTGATCTTCTCTGCGGCCTGGCCAGCTCCTTCCTTGACCTTTTCTGCAGTATCTTCCGCCCCTTTTTTCACCCTCTCCACCAGGGGAGGCCTCTTCTTGACGGTCACTGTAGACCCGGGGGCAGCTCCTATTGCGGCGATATCCTGGGGGCTGAGGCGTATGTGACCTTCATCGACCAGAGTGTCAGCAAAGACTGTGACTATGCCGGTTTTCACCGCACCTTCGAAGGAGATCTCCACCTCGTCACCTTCTTTTATATCCAGTTGCCTGAGGTATTTCTCATGCAACCTTGCGCGTCCCCTGCTCGGAAAAGCGCGTTCCTGTATCTTCAGTTTCAAAGAATCCATATGACAGAACCTTGTGCTCACAATTTATATAGTTTATTCTGAAAGCGGTCGAAAATGAAGCGATATTCTGACAAAATCGGAAATTGTTCTCAATTCCGGGCATTTTTTAAAAAGATCTCGCTCACCGCAATGCACCCGGTCCCCCTGTCCTGGGGATTTTCCATTCTCCTGCTCCGGAGTTTTGCCGAACAGAAACTAATTATCCCCTGCCCACTGAGTAAATCACATGAGACTGGCAGTTTTTTTCCTCCTTTGCCTGATCTTCCTGGCTGGAAGTGCACAGGCATACGTTCTCACAATATCTGCGCCTGCAGAGATCAGGGCAGGGGCACCGCTTGAGATCTCGGGGACCACCACCTTTCCCGTGGGGACCCAGTTTGACCTGGTAATATACCGGCTGCAGCCATCCACTCCCGAGGAAGTCACAAGGAAGATCATTGTCGTGGATGAGTCCAAATCTTTCCAGGAATCATTTCCCACATCCGGCATGCTCTCGGGAGACTATAAGGTAGAGGCAAGGTTCCTGACGGATCCCGGTTCAAAACTCGGGTCAGATTCGGTCACCACAAGAGTGTTCAGGATCACAGACCGATCAGGCGAAATCATCCTTACTGTCCCTACGGATCAGGTGGTGGGAGAAGCGCTCCGCATCGAGGGGTATATCCCAAAGGCAGGAGTCACAACGATCACGTTGAAAGTCAGCGGGCCGCAGGGGGCGGTACTTCCCCCGCAGGATGTCCGGACCACCACCCGGACAGGAAAGGATGAAGGATATTTCTCGAGGACTATCCCAGTCGCGGAACGGGGTAACTATTACGTGGACTTCTATGATATCAGGGGATTCATGACGACAGTAAAGTTCATGGTGGATACCCCACATGAAGAGTCATCGGTCGCATCTCCCGTGATCACCCTGCCCCCAGACGAGCCCCCGCCCCCCACTGTCGCATCTGCACCCGTTGCCGGGTTCTGCGGAGCGTTGATCATTGTCGGAATACTCTCATTCGGACGATTGAGGAGGTAAGTATCTGAAGTGAGTTGTATCGACGGCACATTTTTTACACCCCCCATAAAAACCATATAATTCACTTTTTGACACAAGCAAAAAAATCAAAAAAAATGGCCAAGCCATTTTTAATGTGAAAACAAGCAAGATTTTTCATTCCAGATGCGTAAAAACAGCAAATGCACCGCTCATCTTCCAATCGCACGGAAAATAAAATTGTAACCTTGATTTCTTGAATCCCACAAAAAAAAGGCGAATGCTCGATGCACAGGAAGGGTATGCGGGACCACCGTCATCTTGGGAAAACCTGTCGATATATTCCTTCCGGCACTGTTATCTCGAACCTGGCACCTTTGCCATATGTCCCCGTCTCCGTAATGGACATCCCGTAAATAGAGAGTATCTCTCGAACAAGGAAGAGGCCGAGGCCGTGATTCCTCCCAAAATGCTGCTCAAATATTATTCCTTTCAGGTTTTCCGGCACACCCTTGCCGTCATCCTCGGCAATAATCACCTGGCATGCGTCCCTGACTTCCCGTCTAAAACGAATATTCGTTGCTCCCTGCCCATGCCTGATGGTATTATCGATAAGATTTGAAAAGACCTTCTCAATCATGGAATCTGCATAGACTTCCAGGCCATGAAGGTCATTCTGTACCTTCAATCTTTCAAGGTCCAGTGTCATTAATGCCCTTTGGAGGATCTCTCCAGTATCAAGCCAGCGGGGGGCAGCCATTCCCACCTCCTTGAACTCGCGTGAAAAGAGCATCTGTTTTTCAATACGGGATGCAGTGTTCCGCGCTTTTTCAAGGAGAATAACCTTCTCCGTGTCGTTATTGGACTGTTCAAGGAGGCTAAGGGTACCCTGCAGGATATTCAGGAGGTTGAGAACATCATGACGGGTGACACTTGAGAGGAGCGAGAGCTTCTTGCCTGTCTGAAGAAGGGCCTGCTCAAGCAATATCCTGTCGCTGATATCTATCACCCCGGCAATGATCCCGGATTGATTCTCTTCTGGATCGTCTATACGCGAAAAAGAGAAGAGAACATGGATCCGCGTTGTATCAGCGCGGATAAGTCTCAGATCAACCATTTTCGGAAATACTGCAGCCTCTTTGAACAACTCACGAAGACCTGTTACGCCTTGATCGTCAAGATACGTGAAGAGGTGCCTGCCTGTCATCATTTCGGGAGTATACCCAAGCATCGATGCCATTCGGGGATTCACGAATGTGATGATCCCCTCATGGTCCAAGGCCATGATCCCTTCATGGATCGTTTCGATCAGGGTTCTGTATTTTTTTTCGCTCTCAGTGAGCCTCTTCTCCATTTTCCTGTGGTTCTGTATCTCCTGAATAAGCCGTTTATTCGTGGCCAGGAGTTCCCTGGTCCTCTCTTTCACCAGATCTTCGAGTTCATGGTGGGAACGCATCAGTGAGGTGATATCCTGCAGGATCAGGGCGATACCGAGATCTTCCGATTCAAATATCAGAGGCACTACTCTTGCACGAAAATAATAAAGACGGTCTTCAAACTCCACCTGTATATCCTGAATGTAATCCCGACCATCCAGAACTGCTTTCAAAGTTCCTGTATCGATAGGGATTGTCCCGGCTACAGGCGAAAATTCGAAGGATTTCCCTGTAATATCGGGTTTTTCAAGTCTGAAAAAGGAAAGAAATTGATCATTGGCCTGGGTTATAAAGAGATTCCTGTCCATGATGAGGATGAGGTCTGATGAGAGACTTAACATGTGGTTGACTGGTATCCTCTCGCAGAGTGAGTAGACTTTTGCCCTTCCATACTGGCGCATCTCCGCCTGTCCCTTTGCTACAAGGATGTTCAGATACTTTGCAGTCGAAGGGCGACTCAAAGGGATTA
Source organism: Methanobacteriota archaeon (assembly GCA_029547605.1). Lineage (GTDB taxonomy): Archaea > Halobacteriota > Methanomicrobia > Methanomicrobiales > Methanospirillaceae > Methanolinea_A. The sequence goes on from JAKPPB010000063.1 coordinate 134,949, forward strand.
AATGTGATATCTCTTCAATCGTCAGGCCTTTGGGATTCTGGGAAAGAAGAGATCGGATCTTTCCCAGCTCATGCTCCTGCCCTGGCATTGTATTCACTCGTTATTTTTGTTTTTAGTCATATAAATATTGGTAATTATTGAAATTAATTTTAGTTTTTATTAATATATTTTATTAATAGTTTTTATAGTGCATAATATTTATATATTATTAAATATAATGGATATGCACAGGACCTGGAGAGAACGTCAGCGACCGGGAGTAGTGGGGTGTCCTGTCTTTTCGCCGGGAAATGTATCAGTAAGTGAAGGTGAGCGGTGATGAACCAAGAGAACGGACTTCCCTATTGGGTGATAGTTGGTGATATGATGGCCGACTCGGGTATAATAAAGAGTGTTATTGATCAGGCATGTCTCGACATCGGGAGTGAAGGTGCCATGAACCCACATCGCAGAGAGATCAGAATATCGGGGTCTTCTGACAATAATCTCCCAGATTGGACACAATTTGCAGAAGTCATTGCCACAGTACTCTCATTGCCAGATCTGTGCGATGCCGAATCTGCCTGTACATAAGAACCCAATTGTGAGGTATTAATCGAAAGGCAAGAAATGAACGAAAAGATTCCATTTGATTGTCTCCTCAACCGCGGGATCGAGAAAAATGCTCTCTGCGATGCGATATCTATGGAATATTGGCATTCAATCGACGCGTCATTGAAATGGCTTGCCTATCATGCATATCGTGCAAAGAAAACCATGGAGATTGGGCGTGCAACTGAACCGGCTATGCTCGTGAGCCTTCTCTTGGATACGGTCCATCTTACAGAAAAATTCGAGCAGGGACTGGTGATGGACTGATTTTCATTGGATCGAAAATGAGAATCCTCATCGAAAGAGTGGTCCTCCATTTGTCCCCTCCTGCAAACCCTATATGATAAAAATATCATTTCATTCCTTTTTAACCAATTTCACTCTCATCCCTGATAATGCAGGAAAAAAGCGAATCTCCATTCTGGAAGGGCAGACATTCTTGTGCCCCCTCCACATGTCCTCATCGATATTATGGCCATTTGTTACGGGTCCAGCGAACTGTCAACAGAAGTGATGTCACCCTTCGCGTGTATGATTCTGTGATCTTGTGGTGATCCAGGCGAACAACGGATTTCAGCGGGAAGAACTTTTTGAGAAAAAAAAGGACCACTCACTTCATTCTTCTCCACATGGCGACCTCGTAAATGATGAGAAGTAAGAGGGCCAGGCATCCCCCAAGGAAGAACGCAAGGGCCAGGTCGGGGGACAGTCCCTGCGGCATGACGCCGGCTGCAGGTGAGGGCTCCGCCATCAGGCCAACCGCTTTCTCTCCCTGGAACCTTGCAACATCCTCTCCACCCATCCCCGCAGGAGCAGTCATGATCGGCAGCAAGGCGTATCCCGCGAGAGAGGCAAGGATGATAATCCCAAAGAGGGTGGCATATTTGAGGAGAATGGACCTGATGTTCTGGACCTTCGGTGCGACAATGAGGAGCTGGTCCTTGATGCCGTAGACTTTTATCGGCCTCCCCTTCACGCTGTAGCGTGTCTCGCGGACTTCGAGGAGGCCCGCGTCCAGGAGGTTCTCAAGGTGGTACTTCACGGTTCCCATGGGCATGGAAAGCGCTGATGCCAGGTCTCCGGCGGTCTTTGGCATTTCCTGGAGGGCGTGCAGGATATCGTTCGCCGACTGGCTGGCGATTGCCTTGCCGATCTTCTGGGCCCGTTCGTCGCCCGGCTGGAGTACGACTACCTCTCCTGCCTGAACCAGAGGTCCCTTTTCAGCCGAATCGTCGTGGAGAGTAGTCATCTGCTGCACCCTGCCGCCACGGTTAGCCCCGAAGCGCCTCGATAATCCGCTCCCTTCCGACCCTCAGGGCAATACCGACCTGCTGAATGTTTGGGCCGCCTCCCTGGGCCATGGTCCTTGAACCTCCCCCCTTGCCTCCAAGGAGCGAGCAGACCTGGCCGATGATCTCGCCGGCATTCACCTTATCGGTTCCTGACATCATGAGGACAGTTGCGGGGTCGGATCCGCTTGCAAGAAGTGCGACCCCGCCCTTTTCAGCGATACTCCCGCCGATTACCGCGAGCTCCTTGCTGGAGAGGTCGATCTGCCGGACGAGGAGGAGGGTGCCATTGACCGTTTCCGGGGTGAGGTTTTTCATCTCCAGATCCACGATTCTCTGGCGGAGGCGTTCGATCTCCTTTTTCTGGCCCTTCCACTCATTGAAGAACCGGCTTACGGTTGCAGGGAGGTTCTCGTACTGGACTGAGAGCACCTCTGCGGTCTGGGCCATCAGTGATTCCATGCGGTGGACGTATTCTACGGCGGCCAGTCCTGCTGCAAACTCAATGCGTTCAATACCGTCCTGGATGTGTTCAACCCTGATAATCTTGACAAACCCGATATCGCCGGTGCTCCGGCAGTGCGTGCCTGCGCATGCTTCAACGTCTCCTCCGACATGCACGACGCGGATCTCGCGTCCCGGCGGGACCCCCCCCTGGTAGAGCGCAAACCCATAGAGCTGCTCGGCACGGGTCCTGTCCAGGTGCTTGACGTCGACCACCTGGTCGGCCATGACCATTCGGTTCACTGCGATCTCGATCTTCTTCAGTTCTTCAGGGGTGATATGCGTGTAATGGCGGATATCGAGCCGGGAGCTCTCAAGGCCTTTCTGCGCACCTGCCTGGTGGATATGCGCCCCGAGGACTTCCTTTGCGGCGTGGAGAAGGAGGTGCGTTGCGGTGTGGTGCCGCATGAGGGACCAGCGTCGTTCCTCGTCCACAATCCCCTTGACACGGTCTCCCCTCCGAAGAGTGCCGCCTGCCACGTGATGCACGATCACGTCACCCACTTTCCTGACGTCATCAACCCTGACCATGTTCTCTGCTGTCATCAGCATTCCACTGTCAGAGGGCTGGCCGCCCCCCTCAGGGTAGAAGAGTGTCTGGTCCATCACTACGTACCCGTCAAAAAAGTCGATGACCATCGCATCGAACTCCATGTCGCAGGGCTGCTCGTAGAAGAGTTTTCTTGTTGCCGGCAGCGCAGAGATCCGTTCCCTGTACCGGGCGAAGGGGTCTTCTTCGATGACAGTGCCGGATTCTGAATGCATGTCGGCGATGAGGGAGTAAAAGTTGTCTGGAAGGTCCACGACCGCACCTTCTTTGAGCGCCACATCGCGCACGATCTCGGGAGGAATCCCGTGCGAATCATAGAGTGTGATCACCTCTTTTAAGGGGACTCTCTCGCGCCTGCTCTTGTAGGTACGTGCGATCCTCTGGACGATCTTGGTGCCCCGATCCATGGTGGCATTGCTCTTCTCAACCTCGCGTTCAACGATCTCTCGCACGATGAAGATGTCCTGCTCAAAGGACGAGGTCCCCACTATTCTCATCTGCTGCTCGATGAGGTCTGCCAGTGGTTCCTTTATGCCGAGGTCGTTCATCATCCGGAGCGTCCTGCGAAGCACCAGCCTGACAAGGTATCCCTCTCTCACGTTGGAGGGCACGATGCAGTCGCCGAGCATGTACGCGAGGCAGCGGGTATGATCGACGATCGCGTATACTTTCTCGATGGGGGCGATCATCCTGTCGAGGCGCTCGATTGGCACGTCTATCGCGGTGGCGACTTTCTTCCGGAGCTGGTAAAGGTTGGTCCCGGAGATGTCCATCACCCCTGCGAACTTGGCGTTCAGGGAGAGGATCTTGGTGTACTCCTTGTCCTCGAGCGCATGGGCAAGACCCGCAGCCTCCATTACCCTGCTGACCATCTCTGGGAAGACCGCATCGTAAATGGTGGGCGATCCGCGTGAGGCCCACACGAACCGCTCCAGGCCGTATCCCGTGTCCACGATCCAGTTGGACATAGGATAGTAGGGCTCTCCCGCCAGGTCAATTCCGGGTTTGCCGGTCTTTTCCCTCCCGAGGTTCATAAACACCAGCGTCGCGACCTCAAGCCCACCGATAAGTACTTCGAGGCTTGGGCCTGCGTTTCCCCCGCCGATCCATGGATGCTCCTTGTATGTCACGCGGGAGAGATCTCCGCCAATAGAGGAGAGGAACTGCTCACAGAGTTCCACGGTGCGCTCCTTCCAGTACACCTCCTCTCCTTCAGAGTTGAAGGCGTGGTGTGCCATCATCTCGAAAAGTGTGAGGTGTCTCCCCGAGCGGCCAACAGAGTCGAGGTCGTTTAGCCTGATACAGGGCTGTGAAATGGTCAGCGGGTTTGCGGGGGGAGGCACGATCCCGCCAGTCACCCATGGCTGGAAATCGGCAATCGAGGCGATCGTGAGGTAAATATCGTCCCTCCAGCGTGCTGCGACAGGATAGCGGTTTATCCTGGTATGGCCGTTTCTCTCGAAGAAGGAGAGGTATGCCTCCCTCATCTCGTCAACGGTGTGGCGCTTGAAGATCGGGGCCCCGATAAAATTGTACGTCTCACATGGGGCATCACCGCAGATATTGGTATCAGGGTTCCTTGTCCAGAATGCCGACCCGCACCTCGTGCATATCTTCCGGGTGAGCCCGTGAGTCTTAAAATATTCAAGCTGGTATTCCTCTTCGAGCATAAAACCCTCGTCTTCTCAATTTATTCGGTTTTTCACGATAAAAATTGTTGGATTCCGCTCCTTCAGACGTGCCACTTATCCTGGTACCATTCGCTGCGTGTGTCATATCCCCCGCACGCTGCCGCGAGGCGTGCCGCGAGGAGATGCCAGCAGCACCTGCCGCGGAACAGAAAGTCCTGGCAGGTGCAGAAGTCTTCCTCTACGATATATTCCTTTGAACTCCCTGCGACCACAACGAAGTCCTGGTATCTCCTGACCTTCCCGTTCCTGAACGCGTCGAGGGCTTTCTGGCCACGGTCACCATAGATGCAGATGAACTCGTGGAGAAGCCTGTGGGAGAGGCACTTTTCCTCAGTTAACAATTTCCAGAAGTCTTCGGGGTCCATATCTGCAGCTGCGGGATATCGTCGATATAGGTCCAGCCCATCCTCTCAGCCAGCGATCTCATGGCAGGGGCTTCCAGTGCATAGTGGGTCGCTTCAAGGAGGGGAATGGGGGAGCTGCGGGCGACCGAGTGCCGCAACTCCGCGGAGAGGAAGGATCCTGCTCCCTCGTCCGCGGCTTCGCGTATGAGTTCGGGTGAGAATCCTGAGCCCCCTACCACCGCAAGCGTCCCCGGCAGGTGTGGGGAATTCCACGCCCGCAGCGGGCTGTTCAGCCTGTCTGCGATCTCCTGGATTCCGATCCCACATTCTCCTACAAGGCCTATGGAAAGCGGGGAAATATTCGCCAATCCAAGGAGGTTTGCGAGGACATCATTGACACCTCCTGGGGCGTGGTCGTAGTTGGTATGCATCACGTAAATGTTCAGTCCGGCGGATATTGCCTTTCGAAGCAGTGAAGCAAGAGGCCCGCGAAACGCGGTCACAGGAGTCCAGATGGGCGTATGATGCACTACGAGCATGTCGGCTCGCTGCGAGACTGCCTGACCGACCGTCTCGGGCGTTGCGTCGAGCGCACAGCAGATCTGTTCTATTTCCGGTGTCCCCTCCACTACAAGGCCGATCTTCTCTGAATCCCACTCCTCCGCAAGTTCGGGCGGTGCCAGCGCCTCCATGATACGGACGAACTCCCCGATCTCCATGGAAGATATTTCGTTTTGCGGGCTTATTAAAAGTTTATTACCATGGATAATACGAAACATCTATAAATATTCTTTATAAAATATTGCGGTATGAAGAAGACCATCCATCAGATCAACGAGCGGATTCGCGACGGGAACGCAAGGGTGGTCACCGCAGAAGAGATGCCTGCCCTCGTTGCCGAGCTCGGCGAGGAAGGCGCCCTCGCCGAGGTGGACGTGGTGACTACAGGGACATTTGGCGCCATGTGCTCTTCAGGGGGCTTCTTCAACTTCGGGCATGCGGATCCCCCAATCCGGATGGAGCGCGTCTGGTTGAACGATGTTGAAGCATACGCAGGGCTTGCTGCAGTAGATGCATACCTTGGCGCAACCCAGCAGTCCACCACCAGGGAAGAGAATTACGGGGGCGCTCATGTAATCGAGGACTTCATCGCCGGAAAAGCCGTAGAACTCAGGGCCATCTCCCGCGGCACGGACTGTTATCCCCGGCGAACGATCAACACTGACCTCCTCCTCGACAACCTCAACCAGGCGATCATGTGCAACCCAAGGAATGGGTACCAGCGTTACAACGCGGCAAGCAACTCCACCGACCGTGTCCTTCATACCTACATGGGGATGCTCCTCCCAGGATGCGGCAACGTGACCTACTCGGGTGCAGGGCTCCTCAATCCCATCTCGAACGATCCCCACTTCAGGGTCATAGGCTCAGGAGTGCCGTGTCTCCTCGGCGGGGCTGCCGGGATGGTTATCGGAGAGGGTACCCAGGCATCACCCGCTGCAGGATTTGGAACCCTCATGGTCACCGCCGACATGAAACAGATGGACACGGAGTATATCAGGGCCGCGACGATGACTGGCTACGGAGTGACGCTGTACGTGGGACTCGGCATCCCCATACCAATACTCGATATAGAGACGGTGAGAAGCACCGCCGTAAGGGACGAGGATATATGGGTGGATATCCTCGATTACGGGATTCCCTCGCGGGACCGACCGTCCCTCGGGAAGGTGAACTATGCAATGCTCAAATCAGGCCGACTGGAGATCAACGGGGAAGAGGTGCGGATCTCATCGCTCTCCAGCCTCCGCAAGGCGAGAAGGGTTGCCTCGGAGCTGAAGAAGTGGATCGAATCCGGCAAGATGGTGGTCTGCCTGCCGACACGGAGGATCGATCCCGCCAGGAGAGCAGGGCCAATGAGAGAGACCGCTCAGGGCCCGAGGGTGCTTGAGATCATGGATCGCAGGGTGATCACCATCTCTGAGGATGAGCCAATAAGGGACGCGGCGAAAAAACTCCTCAAAGGCGAGACTAACCACCTCCCGGTCATCAACGGGAAAGGGGTCCTTGTAGGGATCGTCACCACGTATGACGTATCGAAAGCCGTTGTGAACCCCGACAAGATCTCACACGTCAGGGACATCATGCGCCGCAGGGTGATTACCACCACAACGGACGAACCGGTGGATATCGCCGTAAGGAAACTTGAGAAACACAACATCAGCGCCCTCCCGGTCGTTGACAAAGAGTTCCACGTGGTGGGGATGCTCACTGCAATGGACCTCGGGAAACTCTTCGGGGGGAGGTGGCTGAAATGAAACTCCTTGTGACCTTCTCGCGAAAGGAAGGAAAAAAGCCCATCATTGCCCAGGTAGTTCGGGACACCGGGGTGCTCGTGAACGTGGAGCGGGCCGTCATAGATTCATCGGAAGGGGAGGCCCTGATCGACATTCCCGATGAGTCCTGCCGGGTCGTCAAGGACAAGCTGGCAGACCTCGGCGCCTCAGTCCGCATCCTCGAGGAGGAGATCAGCCTCGACGAGAACGAGTGCGTGGACTGCGGCGCATGCATCAGCATCTGCCCACAGGAGGTCTTCTCCTTTGATGAAGAGTTCCGCCTCCGCGTGGACGCGAAACGCTGTGTGCTCTGTGGAAGGTGTATCGAGATCTGCCCTCATCGCGCACTTTCACGAAGGATTGAGAGCTGAGACTGCAGGGGTGGAGGGGAGCTCCCCTTGTACAAGAGTTTGATTGCCGGTGGAGAGGCTCAACCCAGGTGGAGTACCGCGCGTGCATCTGCACGCGTCGCAAACCGCGCCCCATCAGGTGATGCCCAGATGATCTCCACGAGTTCATCGAGGGAGAGCGGCACATATCCCACCACCTCTGCACTGACGTTCACCCTCCTCTCCTCCATGTTGAGGAAGGGGAACTCATCAGGCTGGTTGTTGTGCAGGTGGCCATGGATTACGAACCCGGGGTAATCCGGTGGTGCGTCAAAAGGGTCGTGCACCATCAGGAACCGCTGGCTCCTCCAGGATACCTCGATGCTCCTTTCAGTGTACGCAACCCCCGCATCATGGTTGCCAGGTATGAAATGGATCACTCCTGAAAGAAGGGGGAGGTAATCCGCAGGAGGTCGTGTATCTCGACCGTGCGCAAGATCGCCAAGGAAATATACCGTGTTGGTGGGTTTTACACGGAAGTTCCAGTTGCGGATGAGCACATCGTCCATTACTTCAGCGTCCGGGAATGGCCGGGAAGTATAGGTCAGGATATTTTCATGTCCGAGGTGCAGGTCGGAAATGACGAATGCCGCATCTCCGGGGGAAAAGCATGGCCGATCGAGCTGGAATCCCATCCTCTTCCGGAACGCTTCCAGGGTCTTTCGTTCTGCATCTTTAGTGAAAACCTCTGCGCGGCCGGTCCAGCGGCCTGTGGGGAAGTCAAGTACTTTCCAGAGTGCCCCCCTCCGGATCACTGCAAGGCGGAAAGAATCTATGGTTATCCCTTCGAGCTGCCCTATCCCGTCTGCGCCTCGCCTGCCGGCATGAATCGTCTCAAGAAATTCGAGGATTTCCCTGGCTTTTTGGTAGCGCAACCCAAACCCCACGCTCATATGGAAGATCCGCTGATTCGGAAGCTGGTCGATCCAGGTGCAGGATCGGGTGTGCGGGAGGAGACGTTCCCTGATTCGTGTGGCGATCCTGGAGAGTTGTTCATCTGGGACTGCCCTGACAACCGCCGCAAACCCTCTCTTCCCCCGAAGAATCAGGGCATCGTCGAGCCTGGCGGTGCATTCCGGGGGACTCCCCTCTGAAAATGGAAGAATTTCGCGGAGCAGGGATTCAAGATCACAGCCATGCTTCAGCGTGAACGGTCCAAAGAGGGTGATATGCGGGTCATGCTGCTCCCTGCGCGTAAGTTTGAACATTTCTGCCAGGCGCGCGAGGCATTTCCTCGCGAAACGGCTGTTCACCTGCACTGTCACCAGATATGTTGGTGGGGGATGATCTCCAGCCATCCGTCTGCGGTGGCCGCAAGGACTCTGGCGCGCCATGGGGTTCTCCAGAAGATCGCTTGAGATGGTGCCTATAAATAAGTGTGTGCTGCACCGACAGCGAACATGCCATTTTTTCAGATTGAGGGGATGTATTGTTTCTTATGATCAGGCGGCGGTTCCATTTCCGTGAGACGATCGCCACTATCCTTGCAGATGACGAGAACCACGTGGAGGCTGCCCGGGAAGGGTTGATGCAGGCACGCCACGAACTCGAGCACTACATCGCCCAGGATCCGTTCTTTGCGACTACCATGGAGCCATACGCTGGCCGATCCGACTCGACAGTCGTAAGGAGGATGATTGCCGCGGCGCTCTCTGCAGGGGTGGGTCCCATGGCCGCGGTGGCAGGGGCGATCGCATGGGCAGGAGTGGAATCGATGGCGGCGAGTGGGGCCTCCCTCGGGGTGATCGACAACGGAGGGGACATCGCCCTGATCTCGGACCGCGCACTCCGCGTGGGGGTTCATGCCGGAAGGTCGCCATACAGCGACCGTTTTGCGTTTGAGATCCCTCCCCGAACAGAGATCCTCGGAATCTGCACCTCTTCTGCAACAGTCGGGCATTCCCTCTCCCTCGGCACTGCTGATGCGGTCTGTGTCTTCTCACAAAATCCCGCCCTTGCAGATGCCTGGGCGACTGCCATCTGCAATGCCATTACACCGGACGACACGAGTATCATCGACAGGGTCCCCTGGGAGGAAGTGGACGGTGTCTATGTCATAGCGGGTGAGTGGACTTCATCTTTTGGCAGTCTGCCCCCGTTGGTCAGGGCAAGGGTGGATCGTGACCTGGTGACGGGTGGCCCATGGTAAGGAACAAAAAGACTACGTGATACAGTCTCTGAAATACGTGTGCAGGAAAGCTGCCACGGGATCCGTAATGCCTGCCGGAAGAACTGCACAGAGACTACTGAGGTCGCGCTCGTAAGGGGTGGTATCAGGGGGTATGGACAGGACAATACTGGTAGTCGACGATAACAGGAGGATCGTCGATTTTCTCAAGACTGTGCTTGAGATGGAGGGATATATCGTGCATGCGGCTTACAGCGGCGCAGAATGCCTTGCCTCCCTCGAACGGGAGAAACCAGGTCTCATACTCCTCGATATTGTCATGTCGCCTATGGACGGATGGACGGTCCTTGAGCGGATACGGGAGAAGCCTGGCTTGAAGAAAGTCCGAATCATCATGCTGACCGCACAACATCCCACGAGGGAGGAAGCCGAGAGGTATGCCCCGCTTGTTGACGGGTTCATCCTCAAACCCTTCGATCTCCGCAGCCTCAAGGAGAGCATCCGGAAAGCCTTCCTCGAACAGGATCGCCTCTCCGGCATCGTTCACGAAGCCTGCAAGAAAGGTACCGAAAGGGGTTTCCTTGAGGAATACTGCAGGTTATCCCGGATAGTCAGGGCGCAGGAGGCATTTTTTTCACTCCTTGAACAGGAATCGGGCAGCGTGAAGGAGAGGGAGGAGACCCCCGAAGAGATCCAGCTCGCAAGGATGAAACGGATCATCCAGCAGGTGATCGGCATCGCAGGTTCAGGCGAATGAGCGCGCGTGGCTTGAGCAGATCCCCCCGCTTCCTCCCCCGCGCTACCCGTGTCTTTCCTCGTGTTGGCTAAAGCGCATCATCAATAAAACGAAGTGCCCTGCGGTAAGCGTCTTTTCCCCGGTAATTCACGAGGAACTGTTCGCCGTCACTGACACTTATCACAGGCCTGTCATCTTCTACGCGGAAGATGATCTCCAAGAGTTCGAGTTCCGCGATCATCACGCCATGCACCAGCGCCGATGCCGGCTGCAGGATAAGCCTCTCCCTCTCAAGGTCTCCCGGTGCCTCGCGGAAAAAGTAATAATAGACCTGGTAGGCGTTCAGAAAATCGGATTGGAGCAGCTCCCTGCGGATTTCGGGTTCAAGTAGATCAAGCTCCCTGGCGAGGAGTGACTCGTCCTCGTCGGCCCTCTCGAGGAGATGTTCCGCGATCCCTGCAAGCTCCCTGTAAGTGGGAACTTTCTCCCGGTCATGCATATCCAGGGATAGAGCCCTGGTTACTTTATATTTAGTGAATCGGTACTGCGCTTCCTGCGCCTGCCGGTGAAAAGAATGGCGCATGGTCGCGGGAGAATGCCAGTAAAATGCCCGGACGATCCGGTCCATAAATGTGATACACGGGAGGTTCATGCACGAGCATTATCTCCTCTTTTCTCCATACCTTACGCACGCGACAGCAGATGAAGGAAGAAGACCTGGACTGGGCAGTTTATCACCTGCTCGTGGAGGACGCGGAGAGGGATGCAGGAGTTCTTGCCAAACTCCTTGGATGCTCCGCGGGAGAAATTGAGAGGTCGGTGAAGCGGCTGGAGTGCGCCATGCTCCTTGAATGCACCAATGGTGGCGTCCGCATCCTCTCTCTACAGGAGATGATGCTTCGTTGCCAGGCCCGCTACGACAGGAGCTGTCCATTCTCGATCGAAGGAGGAGTCATCCGTGCAAGGGGTGGCAGCGAGGAGAAGGATGACTGAGGTCTACGTCCTCCGGATCGGCCACCGCCCGGAACGTGACCAGAGGGTGACGACACATGTCGGGCTCACCGCACGTGCGCTTGGAGCCCGGGGGATGTACCTCGCAACCCGCGACTCCGGGGTGGTGGAGAGCATTCGCGATGTGGTATCGAGGTGGGGAGGGGATTTTACTGTCGAGGACCAGGTCTCCTGGAGGAAGTGCATCAGGGACTGGAAGGCAACGGGAGGGTGCGTGGTACACCTCACGATGTACGGTGAGGGTATCAGGAGCAACGAGGAGGTATTGAGGGGATGCGACCGCATCCTTGTGGTCGTCGGAGCAGAGAAGGTTCCGGGAGAGATTTACGGCATGGCCGATTACAACATCTCGGTGACCGGGCAGCCCCACTCGGAGATCGGGAGCCTCGCCGTATTCCTTGACCGCCTGTTCCTGGGCAACGAACTCGAGAGGGAATTTCCCGGCGCCAGGATACGGGTCGTCCCTTCGCCGGACGGAAAAGTGACCGAGGAAGAATGAACGGTGCGGTGCTTGTCTGTGGTTTTTCCACCCGGCACGTGGCCAGGTCTGCCCATGCGGCAGGGTGCACGGTCTATGCGGTGGATCACTTCTGCGACCAGGACCTCTCCTGGTATACCGCTGACAGGGAGCGTTTCGACGATCTTGCAGACATCCCTCGTGCGATCGAGGAGATCTGCAGCCGCCACAAGGTGGAGTGGCTGGTCCCCACCTCGGGAGCAGAAATGCTCCCCGCGAGGGTCCCTGTCCTTGGGACCACCCCTGCCAGGGCCGCCAGGTTCATGGACAAGCTCCTCACCCAGGAATTTTTTGAGTCGCTCTCGATCCCTGCTCCCAGGATCCTCGGGCCGGGCCTGTATCCTGCAATGATAAAGCCAAGGGCAGGATCCGGAGGGTGGCGGAACAGGGTGGTCCGGAACGACGGGGAACTGGCCTCATGGCTCGATGAATTTGGGGATCAGCCGTTCCTTTCTCAGGAGGTGGTTGGAGGGATTGCGGCCTCGGTCTGCTGCGTTGCAGATGGGATGGGCGGAGCACGGGCGATCGCTGCGAACCGCCAGATCCTCCGGGAGGAAGAAGGACTTCATTTTGGGTTCTCGGGGTCGGTCACCCCGCTCGAGCATCCCGGGGTCAACCGTATGATGGAGACCGCAGAGAGAATTGCGGCCGTATCTGGCTGCAGCGGTACCCTCGGCATCGACTTTGTTCTTGGAGACGAGGCCTGGGCAATCGAGGTGAACCCGCGGTTCCAGGCAACCCTTGATACGGTCGAGGCTGCGACAGGGCAAAACCTCTTCTCTCTCCATGCCCGGGCGTGCAGGGGGGAGCTTCCATCCCGCCGGCCTTTCCAATCAGGTTATGCGGCACGCAGGATTCTCTTCGCAGACCGGGACATCGTCGTGAACCATGATCTCTCTTCCCTCTCGCCTGCAGTGGCCGATATCCCCTGGCCAGGGACCTTTTTTGAGGAGGGGCAGGCGGTGGTCAGCGTGTATGGCTGGGGCAGAAGCGCGGGTGACGCCATGGATCTGCTGGATACACATATGAAGAGGGTCCGACAATATATGGGTTGATTGCCCTATGGAAGAGATCCTCGCAAATACCCCGGTACGTGCATACCTCGCCCGTCTGATAGGAGAGGAGGGCATATCTCTCCTGGAGAGTTTCCCCCGGGAGGGCGAGTACTCCGACGAGGAGCTGGCCGCCCAGACCGGGATCAATTTAAACTCGGTCAGGCATACCCTCTACACTCTCTATGAGAAACGGCTTGCCGAGTACCGGAGGATCAAGAACAACAAAACCGGATGGCTCACGTACCTGTGGCACCTCCGCATTGACAGGGTATATGATGTGATCGCCGAGGACATGGAGGTGATACTGGAGAAGCTTGAGGCAAGGGAGAAGTTCGAGGAGGAGAATGACTTCTACATCTGCAAATCGTGCGGTTTTATGTTCACCTTCAGCCAGGCGATGGACTGCCAGTTCCAGTGCCCCTCATGTGATATAGGACTCGAGCACTTTGATAACGAGATCCTCCTGCGGGCATTGAAGCGGCGGATCAGGAGCATGAAAGAGTCCCTTGGGCATGCTTGAGTCGGGAGAGCAGTGGGAGTCTCTACTCAGGGAAGCCGGCTGCAATAAAAGGGTGATTGCGCACTGCAGATCTGTCCACGACCTGGTAATGGAGTACTGGCACGAAGATATCATGGACCGTGAAGTCCTGGAAGCGGGTGCATACCTCCATGATATCGGAAGGGGGATTACCCATGGTTTATGCCATGCCCAGGCCGGAGCAGATCTCTGCCGCCGCAAGGGATTGCCAGAGAAAGTTGCCAGGGTGGTCGAGTGCCATATTGGGGCCGGGCTTACCGCGGACGAATGCATACTTCTTCGGCTCCTTCCCATCGATTGCATGCCACTCACACCCGAGGAGCGTGTCGTCGCGCATGCAGATAACAGGGTAGCGGGAACGCGCGTCATCTCCCTGGAAGAGAGGATGATGCGCGCAACATACCTTCCACGGAAGCTGAAACGGCGACTTTACCGTCTCTGGCTGGAGATGGAGATGTTCAGGCAGCGCCCTGGAACATGACCTGGCGCACCTGGGGGAGGCGCCGGATCCCCTCGATCACTGTGGGAGGAAAGTCCCCCTCGATGATCACCACAAGCCTCGGCTCTTCTGAGAGGACAGGGTCTGTCACATAGATCTGTCGTATAGAGAGCCCTTCTTCTGCGATGACCCTGACTGCGGCGCTGACAATTCCTTTCTCGCTTGCATCTTTTGGATAAATGGTCATCACCGAGAGGCCCAGGTGCCCAGCCACGCGCGAGAGGTCAGGTGCGACCCGCAGATGCATGAAGATACTGCGGTGAAGGGGAAGAGAGAGTATGCGCTGTGCGGTGGTATCTACCACCCTGCGGTCTGTATCGAGTGCCTTTGCCACCTGTGTAGCAGGTATCTCTATCCCGTTGCAGGTGACCCTTCCGTCGGCATTGACGCCGAACCCGTTCTCGAGAAGGAACCGCAGGACCCGGGTCTGCGAGGGGGAATCAGCAAATTCCCCAATGATCTCCGACCACATAGTGAAGATCTGCACCCTTGTAATAAATATACGTCCCTGGTCAGATCCGGGCAATGACGAATAATGGAGATCACACGGTGCAGGAGAGCCCGGGGAAGGCTCCCTTCCCTTCGTCCCCTGATATGGATAACCTTATTTCGAAGTGGCATCCAAGTAATATGGCACGGAGCGAGGGTTGCCGAGCCAGGTCAAAGGCGCCAGCTTGAGGGGCTGGTCTCGCAGGAGTTCTTGGGTTCAAATCCCATCCCTCGCATACGAACCTGATTGTCTGTTTTCTGTATATTTTCCTGCTCCAGTGGGCCAGCAGTGACATCGCACCAGTATCCAGGGGATGCGTGCCGGTTGTGCAGGAATGTATGCGAAATGTGCACTCACTTCGGGAGAATGAACACCCGGTGCTCATAATAGCAGGGATTATATCCCATGGCAATCTATGAACGCTCATGGGAGACTTTGATCCGAAGAAGCACATAGCCGAAGAGTCGGGCTACGATGCCAATGACAACTACGTGCGCGGGCTCAAGATGCCCGAGACGAGGTTCAAGAACATGGTCCACAACCACCCTCTGGATGAACAGAGGAGTATGAGAGCGCAGGTTGACGAGGCCGAGGCTGCGGGGCTTCGTAACTACCAGGTCAGGCATTCCAAGGGATTCTATATCATTGAGAACGGAATCGTGGTGGGGAGCGGAAGAGGCTGATTTTTCCATTCCTGCCATTTTATCATTTTTCACAATTTTCTAATCATTTTTTGGCTTTATTAATCCGGCATGCGCGGGATTGGCGAACTGCATACATCCTGTGAGAGCCTTCCCCGCTGCACCAACACCGCGATGCATGCCGCCGCCCCCGAAGGTCGCCCCTGCGGCGGTTCAGTGACTGGATTGATATCCAGATAACAATCTCGATTCAGTGTCCCCACACAAAACAGCGAGGAGGGGATTTTTCAGGCAATGAGCTCCTGAACCTAAAAACCCCTCTTACAATTCAAATGGATATTGAGCGGGGAACCCGGTCCGGATCTTCCCACTGTCATGAGGATTACCAATAAAAGAAGATGGGGATGTCACCAGATAAAATTTGATTCGAGAGGAACTAATTCACCCCTTTCTCCTGATACTGGCCCCTAAGGTGAGAACAGCAACCGCCAGCGCAACCAGGGCGTAAAAGGTCCCAAGTGGTGCAGTGGGCGTCGGTTCGGGCGTTGATTCGGTGGTCGGGGGAACCATTGTTGGAGTGGGAGTCACATGAGTTGTCACTTCCGTTGGTCCCGCAGTGGTAGGTGTGGCTTCGACGGGAACGTAGGACACGAGTTCCACGTTATCGATATACCCCTCGGAGAATGGCCCAAATGAATAATCTCCCCTCGTCGTAATGGCGAGGCGGTCCATGAAGAAGAGGTCCTTGCCGACTGGGACAAAATACCCCCACAGGAGATTGCCACTCTCCTTTTCGGTCACCTTGATATCAGCGTTCCCCAGTTCCTTGTTATACCTGACCGTGACATGGTAGGTGACATTGTTCTCAAACCAGATAGTCTTGCAGCTGGGGAGATTCCCGCAATAGGAGTCATAATAACTTGTCGTCTCCCGGAGCTGGTTGTTCTGGTCTATGACCCGTAATGTGATCAGCTGGCCGTATTTCCCGTTCTCAAAGGAGGAGAGGACATTGGTGCCCCTTGTAAAGTCCATCTCTGAGCTTATCATGCCAAAACGAAACGCGCTGTCCTTCTGAGAGGTGAGAATTATTACGTCGTAATCGAGCGTGAACGACTGCCCGTTATATTTCACCGGGACAAACGCATATCCATTCGTTCCACCCTCTGTTTTGAAGTGATACATCTCAAGGGACGGGTCCCAGTAGTACCGGGTCGGGCTGTTCGTGGTCCATCCCGGGTCCCGGGAGAAATCAGACTGATACAGTATTGCCTGCTGGGTGGTCTCTGCTGCCAGGGAAGGGAGGATAACCCCCGCACCGCAGGTGAGCAGCAGAAGGAGCACGATAATTCTTCTTCCTGCCATTGTCACATCTCCTCTTGAAATCGTCCCCATCTGCGTTCCAGTCCATGACAGCCAGGGGGGTGTCCGGGTCCCGCGGTCGAAGGATAGGAAGCACGTGGTCGCCGACAGGACTGGATTGTAAATGAATTTTGGCCCTTATCTCTATAACAATTTCTAAATTCCGGCTGGCATGAAAAGGTGATCACTCGCTCTCCCTGCCCGTGCAGGCATCCATTCTCTCCCGGATATCAGGAGATCCGGGAGAAAAAGCGATATAATTTATTATTCCTGGTACACATGGAGTATAAGGGGTAAATTTTTTGCGTCTTTGCGCATGCTGCGGGTGAGCGGGGGTACTGATGGACGGCCAGATATACTATAACCGCGGGATTGCTTTCCATAAGAAGGGGATGTTTGATGAGGCAATCTCTGATTATACGCGTTCCATCGAGATCAATCCGGCAGATGCGGAGGCGTATCATAACCGTGGGGTTGCGAAAGCCGGAAAGAGGGATTATAAGGGTGCAATAGACGACTATAACTCTGCGATCAGGCTCAACCCCCACTTCACAGAGGCATATTACAACCGGGGGGTGGCGTATTCTCTCCTGGGTCGGTCCGACGAGGCAATCGCGGAATTTTCCACCGCAATTGAGACTGATCCGAATTTTATTGAGGCATATTATAACAGGGGAATCGAGTATGCGCACATCGGAGAGGATGATCTCGCGCTCGCAGATTTCTCGCGAGCACTTGAACTCGACCACGAGTACGTCGCTGCCTACAACAACCGGGGCGTGATTTTCGGTCGGAAAGGGATGCACAGAGAGGCGATCGCGGATTATACCAGGGCGCTCGAGATTAACCCCCAATTCATCGAGACGCTCTTTAACAGGGGGATCGAATACTCGCGCATGGGTCGCCTGCAGGACGCGGCAGATGATTATTCCCGTGCCCTTGAGATCGATCCTGGAAACCCTGACATACTCTACAACCGGGGCATTGTACTTGGAAAGATGGGGCAGGCAGAAGGGGCGATTGCGGATTATCTCGCCTGCCTTGAGAAGAATCCCAGGTCTGCAGAGGCGCATAACAACCTTGGCGTTGAATACAGCAGGCTAGGCCTCTTTGATACATCGCTTGAGCACTACACAAAGGCCATCGCGATCAACCCGCGGTTCGTCGAGGCATACAATAATAGAGGGGTACTGTTCAACCGCATGGGAAGGTACGACGAAGCGATCGCAGATTTCTCTCATGCCCTCGAGATCTTCGACGAGGCTGCCCCCGATATCAACGCCGGAGGAGATGAGAAGTCTGATCACGTCACTGTACAGGGTCAAGAGCCTGCAGGCGGTCAGGTCTCTGGGCGGGTCGATGATGCGGTCACCACACGATTGCCGGAACCTGCTTTTGAACCCCCCGGCGCGGCAGTCTCCGAGACCCCCAGCGTGACCATGACTTCAGATCACCCGGGCGGGGGAGAAATTATCCACGGCAGGACCGGGGAAGAAGTACAGGATCCCGCAATCCTTGAGCTCACACAGGAAATCAGTCATTTCCCTGATGACCCAGAACTCTACAACAGGAGAGGGATGGAATATTCGCGCATAGGATCTTCTGTGCATGCCATTGATGACTTCACCCGGGCAATAGAGATAGACCCTGGCTACATCGAAGCGTATTACAACAGGGGAAACGAGTTCGACCGCATCGGCAGAATTGAAGAGGCCATCGACGATTATACCCGTGCCTTGAAGATCAATCCCCAGTATGCCGATGCCTGCTTCAGGCGGGGGAACGAGTATCAGAAGTCCGGGCTTTCAGACAAGGCCATATCAGAGTATACGAAGGCACTGGAGATCAATCCCGGGTTCGTGGATGCACTCTACCTGAGAGGAAGAGAATTCTCGCGCATCGGCCTATCAGACATGGCAATCAGGGACTTCTCACGTGCGCTTGAGGTCCGTCCAGGATATATCGAGGTGCTGCTGTGCCGCGGTGAAGAGTATGCAAGGAAGGGTTTTTCTGATAAGGCGATTGCCGATTACACTTCTGTTATTTCGACCGACCCTTCGAAGAAAGAGGCGTACCTGCACAGGGCTGTGGAATACCTGAAAGGTGAGAGGCTTGACGAGGCGATCGCCGATCTCTCCCTTGCAATTGCGAATGACTCTCAATGGTCCGAAGCATACCTTGTGCGGGCCCGTGCGTATCGGCAGGCAGGAAAGCGCGAAGAAGCGATCGAGGATTCCACAAGGGTCATCGAGATCAGTCCCCTGAATGCGCAGGCATATATCCAGCGGGGCATGGACTATTCGGGCATCGGCAGAGTGCCTGAGTCCATTGCGGATTTCACCCGCGCCATCGAATTGGACCCCGGGAGTTCCGAGGCCTTCTTCCTCAGGGGACAGGCATACAGCGGGTGTGGGAAGACTGAGGAAGCTCTCGAAGACTTCACGAGGGCCCTCTCGCTGAATCCGGGGGCCCGGGAGGTATACCTTGCGAGGGCTGCGGAATATGGCAATTTGGGCAGGCACGAAGAGGCAGTCTCTGATCTCACCCGTGCCATCGAGATATCCCCTGAGGATGAAAGCACATTCCTCGCCCGCGGCCTCCTGTATGATCGGCTGGGGAGAATGGAAGAGGCGATTGCGGATTTCACCCGTGCCATCGAGATCAACCCCGGGAACGAGATGGCATACAACAACCGTGGGAATACCTATGCCTCAATGGGCCTCTTCAACGAGGCAATCTCCGATTTCTCACGGGCAATCGAACGGAACCCCCGGAATGCCACGGCTTTTTACAACCGGGGAATCGAGTACGGGGAGCATGGGCTGCTTGAGGAAGCGATCGCGGACTTGAGCGAGGCGATTGTCCTGCGGCCGGATCTCGGCGAGGCATACTATAACCGGGGAGTTGCATATCACAAGAAGGGGATGCTTGACGAGGCGATAGCCGACTATGGCCGTGCAATGGAGTTCCAGCCCGGGAACGAGAAGGCTTACAATAACCGTGGGAATGCATATGCGGCGAAGGGACTCTACGATGAGGCGATATCGGACTTTTCCCGTGCCATCGAGATCAATCCCGAGAACCCGACTGCGTTTTACAACCGCGGTATCGAATATGGGAGGAAGGGGTTGATAGACCAGGCGATGGAAGATTTCTCCCGAGCCATCCAGATCAAGCCCGACCTTGCTGAGGCATACTACAATCGCGGGGTCGCATACCAGAGGGTTGAGAGGCTGAAAGAGGCGGTTGCCGATTACACGAGGACAATAGCGCTTGCCCCGGAAAATGACAAGGCCTGGAACAACCGCGGCAATGCACATGCGGGGCTTGGGATGTACAACGAGGCGATATCTGATTTCACCCGTGCGATCGAGATCAATCCTGAAAACCCGACAGCCTATTACAACCGGGGGATCGAGTTTGGGAAGAAAGGGCTGAACGACGAGGCAATATCGGATTTCAGGCGCGCTGTTGAACTGAAACCCGACCTTGCCGAGGCCTATTACAACATGGGCAACATCTACTACAACCGTAACCAGAACGAGGAGGCGATACGGGAGTTCGACCGGGCACTCTCCATCCAGCGCGGGTATGCACGGGCCTACCTGAACAAGGCCCTTGCCTGCGAGAAACTCTCCCGCATCGCGGAGGCCCGCACTGCATACGAAGGATTCCTTCGGTATGCACGCCAGGAGTCAAAGGAACTGGTGGATTTCGTCTCGCAGAGGCTTCGCGATCTCTAGAGTTCCGTTCTGGAACCTTTTTTTAGAGTGAGTTTGAGGAAAAACAAGGGAATTTTTATTATTCAGAGGAGAAAAAAAAAAATTCAGGTTACCGTGTAGGACGCTGCGCCACCCCGGTAATCAATGGCTCCGGGTTTCACTGACAGGCTCATCTGGCCGAGGCTGTTTTCTGCAAGGTTTGAAATCGTTACCACCTGTGCAGGACCGGGGATGATCCTGCCGCTATCGATGAAGAGGACCATATTAGAGTCTCCCGGTAAGATAGAGATGGTGAGCGTGGTCTGGAGGCCAGCATACGAGGGCACAGAGATATCGGTCGCAATCCCACTCCTGACAAGGTTGCCGTTGACGAACATGCGTACCTGGTCAAAGCGGAAACCAGCTATTCCGTGCGTATTCACATCGATAATCCCGTTCTGGCTGTTGTCCACGAAGAGTTGCACGTTGTCTCCCCTGGAGAATTGGTACATCGAGCCGGCGATCTTGATCCAGCCGCCTTCACCAGTAACGAGGAACTGGACATACCCGGGAGAGAGTGTTCCCATCCTGCTTCCTGAGAGGTAGACCTCCACCCTCTTCGGGGCCGTTACCTGGACTGCTCCGCTCTGGATACGGGTGTTATACCCGTACTCGTTCCCGACAGTGAGTGTCACGTCATAGTTCCCTGCCTTTGTGTAGGTATGGATCGGGTTCTTCTCGCTTGATTGACTCCCGTCACCAAAGTCCCATGCATATGCGGTTGGCATGCCGGAAGAGAGATCGGTGAACTGGACGACCAGCGGGAGTTGCCCTGTCGCGGGGAGTGCGGTGAACTGGGCTGCCGGCAGTGTCCCCGCAGAGATAAAGCCGGTCTCGGTCTTCTGGCTGGTCCCGTACTGGTTTCGAACCGTCAGTGTAACGGAATATACCCCTGGGTTCCTGTAGGTGTATGTCGGGTTCCTCTGGTCTGATGATGCGCCGTCCCCGAAGTTCCAGAGCCACGATGTGGGAGAGCCGGTGCTCGTGTCAGTGAACTGTACGGAAAGCGGGAGCTGCCCGGCCAGGGGGTCAGCGGTGAACCCTGCCTGGGGAGGCTGGGGGACGTACGGCGTCGTGCCGGTTGCAGGGGGAGAGGCGGGAGTTGCGAAAGTCCCTGTCGGCGTCTGAACAACGCCTGTCGGGGCAGTGGTCACAGGGGTCGGGATGGTCGAGACCGGGATGGGGGTGTCCTGGACCACGGTTGCCTGATCCGAGAAGACCAGAGTCTCGCCTGCACCGCCGGAATAGATGACCTGGACAAGGGTGGGGGCGCCGGGACCGTCATACTGGATCCGCATCGTCTTTCCGGGAGTCCATGGCCAGTCCTGGGCGTGGAGGAATGCGATGGATGACTCCGGGACATCCCGGCCGTTGATCCTCACGATGGTCCTCCCTTTCTGGAGGGCGTCCCCTCCGTCGTGGTAGAGATAGACGATGCTTCCTGACCGCTCGATATTCGCATTGAACGATGGTACAACGTCAGGCTGCGGGGGGAAGAAGATCATCACCACCACCATCACCGCCATGATGATCACCACCGCTGCGACAAGCGCCAGTATGATATTCTTAGAGATTGCCGATTCCCGATCCATGATGCTCCACTCGAAATATGCTCTCCATTCTCCAAACAGGCCAATTAGCTCACTGGCCCATCAGATCAGCAGGTATTTAAATTTCATCTCTCCTGACCCTATATCAATCTATCCCTGAAAAACCGCCATTTTTTGACGTGAATTAGGTGAAAGAGGGTGTCAATGGGGCAAGCGGCCTGAGAAGTGGTGGGGACACCGGCGTATCGCCAGGGTGTTTTACGGCACCATCACCCTCAAAAAAAAAACAATCGTTCCCGGTGCCAGAAATACGGCCGGGGAGTACGGAGGATCAAAGGACGGAATACGAGCTGACCGCTCCCTGGAATACTGATCTCTCCTCGCGGTAGCAGTCAAGGGTAAGGATACCTGCCGTATCCGGGCGGAGTGAGACCAGGTGGAGTGGCGAATCGCCCGGATGGATTGGAGCGGGCAGCCCGCTTTCGAGGATTCGGACCGAGCCTGTCCCGCCGTCGACCTCGAGGTTGAGGCTGGAAATGAGGCGCTCATATCCTGGCACCAGGATCTCCTGTGCAGATCCAGCCGTCCTCTCTATTCCGTCCACTGAGAGCACCACCCTGTCAAATATAAAGAGAGAGATGGACCCGTCCCTGATGGCGATCTTGCCCTTCGATGGCCCTTCGAGAGCCAGGCGGACCCGGGATCCGTCGGGAAGATCGACTGTTGTGCCGCCGATTTTTATCCTCGCACCAGGTTTTGTGACCGAAAATTCGATGAATCCTCCGTTTGAGACCACCGCCCCCCTGGAAGCTTCCAGGAAAATGTCCCGCTCCTCTGCGGGTGTGACGGAGATGTAGCCCTGGCTGATCCGGGTATGCCCGCCGAGTGAATTCTTCACCATGAGACTCACCTGGTATCTTCCCACCTCCATGTACGTGTGAAGAGGATTCTGCAGGGTGGAAGTCGCACCGTCCCCAAATGACCAGGACCATTCATCCGGGACTCCGGAGGAGGTGTCACTGAACTGAACCGCGAGGGGGACGGGGCCGGACCGCGGGGTGGCATTGAAGGACGCGACCAGAATGCCGGGAGTTGTCGTTGGAGAGGGAGGGGGCGTCTGGGGAATCGTGGTGGGGTGGACAGTGGGTGTGGGGAGAGTCCCGGGTTCCTCTATCCGGCCTGGAATCTCGGCGACCAGCAGTTCCTGCGGCCCTTTCCCGGCATCGTACATGATCCGGATTACCCGGGTTTCACCAGAAGGAGCATAAGGGATTGTCAATGCCTCCCCTATCGACCAGGGACATTCGATCCTGCCCAATCCCTGGAGATCTACTGCGACTTCATCCAGGAGGACTGAAAAGTGCCTGCAATCCAGCGATTCGCCACCGGTATGGGTAATGAGTATCTGGTCACCGGATGCGGAGAGATTGAACTGGGTAGTAATGCGGGGAGCAGGGACGGTGAAGAGTGAGATGGCAAGGGCTGCGAGCAGTATTACGCAGAGCAGGAAGAGGGCTGCGAGGATGAATTTACGAGAAGGATAACGTGGCAGCATCTTTTTAAAAAAAGAGATTATTTATTTTTCGAGCCGTTCGGATAGTCTTCTGTAACATTGAGGTTGTATTAACAAACTCCTGCTTTTTCGTAATTTTTCCATTATCTATCATAGGTCCCTTATATCTTCTCAAAGCGGATAATCATCCGGACTGCTGAAATAATTTTTAAAATTACTGAATGTGATATCCGTTCCGCCGCTTGTGACGTAAAAACCGTCCCGTGTAAGCACCACTCCAGTGAAGAAGCCACCATTGAAGGTTACTTTTCCTTTCGGGGCATAGAGAACACCGGTGACTCCACTGCTACCCAACCCAGTGAGAGTGATATCCCCGTTCTGGGCAATGATGACCACGTTATATGCAGATGGTCTCCAGGATGTTGATGAATAGCTGTCAGCAAATATTTTCAGATTATTTGTCAAATCCCCACTTGAGACATACCCTTTTGCGTCGTACCAACTCTGTGATTTCACGGGCGGCAAGGCAAGGTCCGGCATTTGACATCCGGGAACAGGAGTCTGACGTATGCACTTGTTAAGAATATCCTGCGGATAGTTTCCCGCAGGATATTTGAGATTGCCAGTATGGTAAATGCGTGCATCAGGATCAAGCGTGGGTGTCCAGTCGAGTGTCAAATCCCCGTTTATGTATACATTGTCATGAATAATGGCGTCCTTCAAATAAAAGTCGCCTGCAACATAGACATCACCATACATGTGTCGCTTACCGCTCCCCAATGACAAGTCTCCATTGATGCAGATTTTTCCAGGATTGCTTGGTGATCCCAATCCGGCGCTGCCAGAGTTCAGGTTCACGTTGCCGTCGATATAGATTCTTGTAACAGCAATTGACGCACCCAGGTTGGTATTCGAGGTGTCCAACCCTCCGTTCACTATTGCTGTAGCCCCTGGACCATTGGTGGTATTTCCTCTAAAATCTAGTTTATTTCCATAGATAAAGACATTTTCATCGATAAAATCGTGAATACCCGATTCTGCTGTCACGATAATGTAATTTGTCCGTATTAATGTAGCACTTCCCCCGGTATTTGTTGCAGTCAGTTTTACAGTATATGTTCCTGGTGACACATATGTATGCGATGGGTTTTGCGTGTTGTAATCGACAATACCGTCATTATTCACATCCCACGCCCATTGCAAAGGAGAACCTGTTGATTGATCAGTAAATTGTACTGTTAATGGTGCATTTCCGGTAGTGGGGGATCCAATAAAAGTTACCACAGGTGGTGCAACCTGTTTGTTCCCAAAGTTAACGTTCAGTGCATAACACTTTGAGGGTTGTCCGGGTGACCCCGGGGGTTCTAATTGTTCATCTACAAACCCGCTTGATGGTGAAGTGGGTATCCATCCTGGCTGGACAGCCTCCCGGATACGGTACCGTGTTGCAGGCTGATAAGTTAATTCTGTAAAGATGTAAAAGCCATTGGCATCGGTCACTCTTGTGACCGCTGGCCCGAGCGTGTTGCAATTTCCAGTTAAACACTCAGACACATTCAAAGTCCATCCCGATAATCCCGGTTCACCGGTGTCCCAGGCGCCATTACCATTGAGATCATTCCATTTATAGCCGGATATTGTGCCACAGACTGGGGTTGGCGTCGGGGTAGGTGATGTAGGAGTGGGTGTAGTGGTATTCGTTGTTGGAATGGTTGTAGTCACCGTAGTTGTCACTATGGTGGTTGGGGTCCCGGTAATTCCTGTTGTCACAGGAATTGAGACACCACTGCCTGCGATGAACGAAGTTGACAGGATAAGGAGCTGCGAAGTCGGCCCCTGATAAGTAACGGTTATGCTTTGAGGGGGGACAGCTGAAGGGATGACCAGGGTTTTTCCCACACCCCATGGGGTTTTCGTCACTGCCCACGGAGAGCTTTCAACTGTACCATCCTCTGATTTCAGAAAGATCGCTGAATGAGGGATAGGATCAGGGTTATTGTTAATCCGGATGAGCGTCTGTTCCTCTTTTAATTCGTCGCCTCCGGTATGATAGAGCAGAATTGAATCGCTCGTGTTTCCTGCCAGTGCATTGAGATGCGGGACTTCTTCCGGAGGTGGATTAGAGAGGACCAACACCGCAACAATTGCCATGGCGGTGATGACCAGTGCGACCAATAGTATTGCTCCAATCAACTCGGAAACCGCATGATCATTTCCCTCAGTCGCGATTCTCATTATTCACCCCGATGTCTTGCTAAATTACTGTGAGTGATGATATTGATATAATTGAGGGTCTTTCCAACCAATTGGCATATGAAAAAAAATCAGGAGAAAAATTTCTGGATGAGGACAACATCCTTTCCATCAGGCCCCCGGTATATGACCATTGCATTCCGCGGCCCCTGTCCCGGAGGCAGAAATTGACCATTTGAATGTAAAACAGTTCCTGCCTTGAACTCTGTGATGCCTGGGTCAGGACTAAACGATGCTGTCTGGTCTACATCATTCACATATATCCGATATGAACCGGCAGGAAGCGAGTCTCCCCCGGTGTGAAAGACCGAAATATTCTGACTCTGGTTTGTGATGACAAATGAAACGGCAGGGACCTGCGAGGTCTCGATATTCGAGATGATGGTCACGCCAACAATGCTCACTGCAAGGCTGATGACGGCAACGAGAAGGAGAGCGCCGAGGATCTCGGAAACCGCTGAATCGCGGGGAGGAGGAAAACTCATATGGCGACCGGTTGCAGTTCGACGGTCAGGTTCACACTCGTATAGTCAAGGATGATGTCATAATCACTCCCTGGTATTGGATTTTTCACATGGAGAGTTGCCTGGTTACCTGTCTGGGTGCTGGATATCCAGTTTTGAATTGTGCCGCCTGCGCTGTTTCTGATAGCGTTAAAAGTTGAGTTCCACATTTGTGCGGTGGTGGTATCCTGTGCATTCACGGTCACCGAGACGTTCCTGGCATTGGGAATCCCTTGTGCAAGAGTCGATCCGTTGATGATATTGCTCCTTACCGAATCGAGTCGCGTAACGACCTGTATGGGAGATGTTCCCCCGACATTTCCAGACCCTGAAATTGAAACGTCCACGATCTTGACATATGGAATCCCGCTCTGGTTGGTGATGCTAATCAAGGGGACAACCTTGGTGACCATTCCGTCGGGCTGCTTGAGAAAAATTCCTCCCTGCTGGTAATAGTAGTTCTGTTGTATCCAGTATTTGTTGTTCGACAGATATTCGAGCGATCCAAGTGAATGGGACTGATTGATGGAGTATGGTAAGTAACCTACCTGAACGGGATACCTGTATTGAATCCAGTTACTAGTAGTATTACTCAAGTTGAGAGAAAAAGGGAAAAATAACTGATTTTCCAGCCCATATGCCGGATCAAGGATATTTATTGTATACCATGTGTTATTCTGGACATTTTTCACGATTGGCAGTTCGGTGAAAACAACATTGCCATTTTTCATAAGTGTCATAGAAATGTAAAAACTCAAATTGGCGGTTGATGAAATGTTTGATTGAAGTTGAGATATCCATCCTCCTTCATTATTAAGAAGATCAATATAATTTTTTAAACTACCACTGCCTGGATCAGGGAACGTTGGAACTGTTCCTATCAATGTTGTTTGAGGGGTGTATGATTTTGTTATATTCAACCTTATGCTCCAATTTCCAGAATTTGGTAAGAGATTCAAACCACCTTCTCTCGATACATTCGTCGTCATTATCTGCACATAAATATGGTCAGGTTCTAAGTAGATTGGATTTAAGTTCGGCGTCGCACTTCCAGGAAACCCCTGCACCAGCGCATCAGCAGTGATGGTGATAGTCTCCCCTCTCCCATTCACCACCATCGTCCCGCTCGACGGATACGGCTGGAACAGGGGGACCACGAACGCACCCTGTGTCAGTCCAGTGAGCGTCCCGAGGGTAAACGTCCGGGATATGGGGACATTCCTCTGGTCATTGATCCAGAGCGAATCGATCGATGTCTTGTATCCGAGGAACTGGTCATTGACCTCTGCCATGTGCCTGATCTCTGCCTCTCTCCCCTGTGCAGGGACAACGTAGGTGAGATAGAGCGAGGCGAGCACCGCAATCAGGGCGAGGATCAGGATGAACCCGATGACCTCGGAGAGGGCGTCCTCGCGGCGTCTGGACGGCATGGAGATTATTGAGTATGTGTGGCGGGTCATTATATAAAAGTATCAAAAGATCCACGGGGAAA
>JAKPPB010000077.1 GCA_029547605.1 Methanobacteriota archaeon
ATTTTACGGTTTATCCTTGGTTATTTTTGTATTTTGAAGTTTTTCCAAGTGTACTTTTATCCGGGATTGAAAAATATGTGCCCAAATGTTAATTGAGATATAATTTTGCGTTATTTTGAGTTTGATCCAGTAAGGGGGCTAGTACCCGTACAGATCGCGTCCTTCGCGTCCCTGGCATAGACGAGGTCCCGGGAATCGACCTGCGTGAAAGGGCCGGGAACCCTTCGTGGAGGCGGAAAAGGCCATACATTGCCAGGAGTGTCGTTCTTCCGGTATGAAACACGTACCTTTGGCCTTATATGCCCGTTTTCGCCTACATGAAGTCCGCGAGGCCCATCTGCTGGCTCTTCTCCTGGCCAAATGTCGACTCGATCGCCATATCGAGGACCTGGACCCGCTGGCGGGTATACTCCGATACCCGGTACTTCCTGCAGATATCCCGCGACATCTCCAGGTACTTCTTCACAGATCCCTCGTGGACCGTGGGGATGATGTTGCCACCGCACCGGTTGCACCTGCCCGCAAGCGGCATCCGGCGATAGCTCGTGTTGCATTTCACGCACCTGAACTTCTGCTTGGAAAAGGCAGAGAGGTTTCCCTGGAGGTCGCGGATGAAATGGGTGGTCAGCACCCGTTCTGCCACATCATCCTCGTCAACGGCGCGGATCTTCGTCGCAAGGTTAAGTTCTGCATCGAGCTTGTCTATCATGCTCTTGAGCTGGGTATACATGGACTCAAGGGGTCCCGCCGAGATGTCGGTCGTGTCGTGCGTGAACAAGAATCCCTCGATCTGTGCGGGGGTCCCAAGGCGCCTCCCCACCCTGTCCACAAGCCCCTCCACTTCTTTTGGATGGGCATATTTAAGGGAAGCCAGGTAGAACTCGAGGGGGTAGCAAGGCCCCACGTCGAGGTTGTGGCTCTCCTTGTCGATCTCGGCAGGATCGATCCTGGTGGTCAGGACGAGGGGTGCGTCCATTGAGCCGCCGCGGGTCTCGGGTAAAAACGAGCGCGAGAAGTTGATCAGCCCGTCAAGAAGGAGCATGATGCAGTCCTCGTCGCCGTCGCACTGGCCGGTAAAGATTCCGTTTGCGAGCACCGTGTGGTCGTCTGCCACGGTCAGGCAGAATACTCGCGTGTCAGGTGAGGGGACGACTTCGCGGCGGATGATGTGATCGGAAAGGACGTTCATTCCTACCATTACCGGGACCGGGTCCCCCTCCTCCACTTCGACCGCCCGGATCTTCCGGAGCGAACAGGTGTCCCAGACGAGCATCGCGTGATCAGGGGTAACCGCGATCTCCCTGCCGCCGCGGGTCTCGAACCGGATCAGGGCTTCAGGAGACCTGTGGATGGAGACCGTCGTTACACGCCGAAGGTGGGGCCTGCCCTCACGGTCAACGGTGCGCACCAGGAGAGTGGAAGCCGGGTCCGAGTAATATGTCCCGAGCCGGTCGATCCCCGGCCGGGAAAGGTCGAAGTTCTCTGATACTATCTGCCGTATCGGCCTCGTGCACCACTCCCTCCCATCGAAGGTCTCGATCATGGTGTCTCCAAAGAAGCAGTTCCGCCGCTTGGCTGCGTGGAAGAAGGGGTGGGCATACCCGACGTTCGCACGGGAGAACCCGACGATCCTCGCGAGTACGCCGGCACTGGTGTGGGGTGCAAGGCCGATTACCAGGTGGCCAAGGAGGTCGTCCCTCGTCTGCACCCGGTAAAAGGGGGGCAGGCCATAGCACTTCTCAAGGAGCTCGTCAAGGAACTGCGCCACCTTCACCATGTACTCCGCGCACGATTCAGAGACCAGTATGTCCTGGGCCTTGAGTTCCACTACCTGGGACGGATCGTAGAGCGCATCTCCCCGGATATCCTCCGTGTACCCGAGCTCCCGGAGCTTTTCCGGGGAGACTCCTACCTCGCCGGGACGGATGTGGGTGAGGGGGAGGTCGATCATATCGTACCGGATTGTCCCATCCTTGAAGACAAAGAGGTCCCGCGCCGCCCTGAGGATCCCCTTCTCCATCGGCTCCACCGTCCGCTCCCGGGAGATGAGCCCCTTTACTCCTTTCACGAGCGAGATACTGCTCTCCCTGATGCCGAGGCGCTCCATCGCCGTCGCATACTCCTGCTTCACGTTGAGGCTCGTGACCAATGAGCAGACAAGTGGCGTGTGGCAGTTCGGGCACTCGAGGCCTTCGTGCTCCCGCTTGCATCGGGGGCAGCTGTAGACCGGATCGGTGTGAGCCCCGCACTCGCACCGGTTACGGAACGTCTCCGTCCCGCAGGAGGGGCATCTCCTCCTCCCGGTCTCGATGGTAATCACCCCGCCATCCATGTTCGGCTGTGGGGCGTGGTTCGATGCTTCCTGGAATGACCGTCTGCTGCCTCCTGCCTCGCCGAGGGGAAAGAGCGAGTGGGGCGGAGGGTTCATCTTCCGGGGCTTCGATTTTCCGGGGCGGCCCATGCGGCCCCCGATGCGGGTGCCCCCCCTGGAACGAATCCGGAACCCCGAGAGGTGGCTGACGAGGGAGAGGGGGTCGTCCATGGGAGCCCCCTCCCACGCGGTTCGCTTCTTCAGCTTCAGGTCAAGACCAAGGCAGGCGAGAAAGACATAGTATTCGCTTATGCATATGAGCCCCTCCCTTACGCGGTGGGGGAGAAGGATCACCTCGAGCATCTCCTTGATGCGCCCCTCCTGGGGCAGGACAAGGATCCCGTGCTTGAATTCCCCATATCGCGCTACGGAGTCCGCAAGTTCTGCGATCTCTTCGCATGAGAGGTCATCCCAGAGCCACGTGAAGTCTGGATGGAGGAATGCTCCCTCGAAGCAGAGGGCGATTGCCTCCTCTTCATTCTCGGGACGCACCGACCCGCCTTCCAGGCACCACCACTCGTGGCAGTAGGCAGGCGGGACCAGGGGGTGGTTGTTCTCCAGGAATTCGCCGTACCCGATCAGGATCTCCCCGACATCGAGGATCCGCTCGACTTCCTGGCTGAGCGCTCTTGCCTGCGCCGCATCATCGATCCTGAGCACGTCTCCGCATTTCAGCCTGACCGTCGGTCCCTGGATGGTGTCCACCGGGACGATCCCGGCGGCCTTGCCCGGCCGCTCCACCTTCATCTGGGTACCTACTGCCAGGAAGTCCCCAAGGATGTGCATGGTCGCAGGGTTAAGCCCCGCCGCAGCAAAGCCCGTGTTCCGGGAGCGTCCGTACCGGAGCCTGAACCCCCCTTTCCTCATCGGGTAGGAGAAGACCGGGCGGCCCCCGATGAGGTCCCGCAGGTACTTGTCTTTTGGCCTGATACCTGGAGCATCATCCCCGTCGCCCCCCTTCGAGGCCCCTCCGATCAGTTCGTCCAGCCACTCCCATCCGTCCAGCGAGAGCGCCCGTACATTCTTCTGGACCTTCGGTGCCTTGAGTGCAAGGCCTTCTGCAAGCACGAGGGCCATCCCACCCCTCACGGTGTTCGTCTCCACCCGCTCGAGGTTCCGGTACCCGCTGACCTCCTCCTGCTCCGTTCCTTCACCGTCAATACAGACCGGGCAGTTCTGGACGATCAACCTGATCTCGCGCTCAGAGGGGAGGTACTGGAGGTTCATGATGGAGTTATACTGGCGGATCTCCTCGATGTAGCGCTCCACTTCCTCGGGGCGGGGGATATAGCGGTTCATCCCGAGCGCTCGCCTGACAGAATCCCCCACCAGCACCGAGAGGGCCTGGGCGGTCCCCCCTGCGCTCCTGATCGGTCCTGCGTAATAGATCTTCAGGTACCGGCTCCCGTCGTCATTTCGCCCAATGCCCACCTTGGCGATGCCTTCCGTCGGTGCCGCGACCACTCCCTCTGTGAGGACTGCCATGGCGGTGCGTATGGCATGGTCGAGGATCTCCTCTTCGCTCTTCTCCCCGAACCTGCGCTGCACAAAGTCCCCGCCGATGTGGAGGGCCACCTCCTCCCTTGACATCTGGCCCTCCATCTCGCGTATCCTCGCGGCCAGGCCCCTGATCCCAAGGAGGGCCTCCACACGGTCCGCGAGGTCACTTGCCACAGGTATCTCGACGACCGTGCGGGGGTCGATCCCCGCGGCCCTTGCCCGCTCCGCAACTGCCATGGCCGCGTTCAGCCCTTCCTGCAGCCCGGCGAGGTAGCGTTCGATTGCCGGAGAGCACTGCATCATCACCATCTCTCTTGCCGCGTCAGTAACTTATCAGTTGGCTTTGGAATCTCTCCCATGCGCTGACTCCCCGATCGTCCCCATTGAGAGAGGGAGAGAGAGTGCGCAAATAATTGTTATGCCTTTTCATCCATCGACGAGAGTAGCGACTCCAGCCCCACCTCGCCCATCTGCCACAGGGTGAGCGTGGCACACTCACGCAGCACCGGCTCGTCTGACCCGAGCATCTCTCTGATCGCGGGGATTGCCGGTTCCCCTATCCTGCACAGGGCCTGCGCGAGGAAACCCCGGGTCCTTGGATCCGCATCCCGCATGGCTGCGAGGATTGGTGCCACCGCCTGCTCCCCGAGGTGCCCGAGCGTAGCGGCGGCATACCGGCAGAAACCGGGATCCGGGTTTTTGGAGATTGCATCAAGAAGCGGGCCAATTACCTGCGGGCCGATCCTGACCAGGGCGACTGCGGCATACCACCGCACGTCGTTCTCTACCGGTTCCTGGAGGAGCGAGATGAGCCGGGGAATGGCCTTCTCCCCCTCTCCGGCAAGCTGTCTGACTGCTTCGCGTCGAGCGGACAGATCTCCATGGACGAGGGTCGCGGCAAGTTTCTCCAGTTCAGGGTCTTCCATAGGCAGCACCATCTCCCTGTGTACCGGAACAGGACGGTCCTTCCTTATCCCTGGCAAACGTGATCACCCGCTGGGGGAATGGGATCTCGATCCCTTCTGCATCGAGCGCTTTCTTGATCGCCCAGAGCATCTCGGTCCTCACTGACCACCATACCCGGGAGGGAGCCCAGATGAAGACCCTGAGGTTCACGCTCGAGTCCGAGAGCGTGTCTACAAAGACGCTCGGCGCCGGGTGTCTGAGGACAAATGGATGGTCATCAAGGAGACTCTTGATGATACGGATTGCCTTCGCGGCGTCGGACTGGTAGCTTATCCCAATGGTGTACTCGAACCTCCTGGCCACATTGGCGACGAAATTGGTGATCTCAGAAGTGAAGATCTTCTCGTTCGGGACCCTTACATACACCCCTTCATGCGTCTTGATGATGGTGGAGAGGACACGTATCTCCTCGACTGTTCCGCTCACCGCCCCGATATTGACACTGTCCCCAGGTTTCATCGGCCGCTCCGCGATGAGAAAGAGGCCCGAACCGAAGTTCGAGACGATCCTCTGGCTTGCAAACGCAATCACCAGCCCCATCGTACCCCCTACCACCAGCATGTCCGCAAGATTGATGTCAAAACTCGGGAGGGCGAGGTATATCCCGACAATGATGATCGCGGCCTGGATTACCCTGATCAGGAAGTCCATCTCTTTTGGCGGGATCCGGTCGCTCAGTGACTTCTTGAGGTAAATGGCAACGACTTTTGCAATGATCGCCGCTGCCAGCACTGAGATGGCGAATACGATCAGGTCAAACAGGGTGACATTTCCTATGATTTCGATCTTGAGGGATTCGAACGCCATTCCGTTCACTCTCCTACGCCGTATTCCATCATGAACGGCTGTTTTTCAGGGATAAGCAGCCTTTTTGTGGGAAACACGCGCAGCGACTGCTTCATCCCCTCCTCGGGGGGCAGGTCGAGGACCCTCGTCTCGGCCACGAGGCGCGAGAAGACCTCCATCTCTCCGGAGATTGCAACCGTCCTTCCGTGGAAGATCCTGAGTGCGGAGACGTCAAAGACGGCACGCGAGACCTCCACCCAGTCCCTCCCGGAGTTCCTGATGGCGAGGAAGAGCACTCCCTCCTTGAGAGGGTCCGTGGGAGGCGCGGATTCAAATACCTCGCACTCAACGTGCCTGGTGATGAACCCGTTCTCCGGGGTGCCGTAGAGGGAGTACTTGGGCCGGGCAAGGGAGAAGACGTCAAGGAGCGTATAATTTTCATCAGCTCCGACAAACACCCCGATCTCAACTGGGAATTTCAGGCAGATCAGGATCCTGGAGCTCGGCCTGAGGGTGACGGGCGTGAAGTGAAATTCGATCATCCCCGTCACTTCTGAAGGCAGGTTGACGGGCTCGACGGGGTTGATGATCACCCTCCCTTCGCGGTACCCAAGCCGCTTCGTGAGCGTCTCCCGAGGGGCAACCCTCCTGTAAGTGGATGTTTCACCCTCGACCTCAACCGATACGGTGATCCCAGCCGCGTCTGTCTGGAAAGGGATCTTGTATATTCCAAACACAGGAAGAGATGGAACTCCCACCACATATACTTGACCGGGGGAAAAACCACGTGCAGTGCGGGGGTTTTATTGACAGTCGCCACTTTCTTTGAGTTCTGTCTGCTTCTCCCCTCTCTTCCGGGCAAGGGAGAGGATCACTTCCCTTGTTTCGTCATCTGCCAATGAGAGGACAGGGAAAAAACCCTCCGCAAACCTAGGGCTGGTCGCTTCCCGGAGGGCCTGGAAGACGCGGCTCCTCTCATCTGGGGAGGCTGCGCCGAGATACGCAAGCAGTCGTGCATGCACTCCTTCGCCGAGGCACCCGAGGGAATCGAGAACGGAGGCGCGGACTGCTTCATCGGGGTCCGAGAGCGCGGTGAGAAGGGGATCCATCACTTCCGACCCGCCTATCTTCCCGAGCGCGATCGCGGCTCCGCGCCGTGCAGCAGGGCTTCCCCCCTGCAAGACTATAAGAAGGGGGGAGAGGGCAGTATTGCCGAACTGGCCCAGTGCAAACGCTGCCCTGCTCTGGACGAACCGGTCATGGTCCTCGAGGAGCGCGATCAGCGGGGGGATGGCACGGGGGTCACCGATCTCGCCAAGCGCGATCGCCGCCTTCCACCTCACGTCCTCGTCAGGGTTTCCGAGCGCCCCGATGAGCGGCTCAACGGCGGGACTGCCGATCCGGGCAAGGGCCTCGGCTGCCTTCCACCTCACCCCAGAATAGCGGTCGCCTGTGAGCGCGGCCATGAGGGGTGTGACCGCCGTGGGCTCCCTCAATACCCCCAGGGCCTCGGCGGCTTCGTACTGGACCGCGGGGTCCCTGTGTCTGAGGGCCTCGATGAGCCCCCGGGCATCCTTCTCATCTTTGAGCCTCTTCACGTTGACCGAAGATCGTAACTTCGCCTTCCATTCATCAAGGTTGCCCCTGAACCGTCCCGAGGTGCCTTCCCTCAGTGCAGCATTGGCCATCTGGGTCATCACCTGCTCCTGTTCCCTGTGTACATAGTCCATCACGGTGCCGATAACAACGGCGACGACCACGAACATCAAGGCGCGGATCCACGCGTCGACTGGGACGGCTCCACCGATGAGAAAATAGTCACCGACATATACTGCCGCGAGGAAGACCGCCCCCAGCACCCCTCTCTTCCCGTACCAGACCGCACCCAGGACCACGGGGATATAGAAGAAATGGGAATATACCACTTCTATCCCCATCGCGTGGTGCACGACTGCCTCGAGTGCCACCGACAGAGCGACAAGAGAGAGGAGGATTGCCAGCTTAAAGCGGTCCATCCTGTTCAGGTGCAGGTCAGAAAATGCCATTCATCTGGGTATTTGCATGAAATCGTTGATAAATCCACCGGGGGGGAGTTTTAACGGTCTTTTTGAACCTGCGCGGTTACCGGGGACTCTCCGCCCCGGCTTCGGTCGCCACCCCGATACATTCT
Source organism: Methanobacteriota archaeon (assembly GCA_029547605.1). GTDB lineage: Archaea > Halobacteriota > Methanomicrobia > Methanomicrobiales > Methanospirillaceae > Methanolinea_A. Next base: position 7,794 of record JAKPPB010000077.1, read on the forward strand.
TCGGTGGTCCCCAGGCGGACCGCTGCACCGCACATGTTCGGGATGTAGGCATACGCCTTCCCCGAGTTGACCATAATTGCCGAGAACCGCTCCATCGCAGGGGATACCACCATGCAGGTGTCGGCAAATACGTGTGCCCCGCTCTCTTCGATGGCAGCGACCTCTTCGGGGTGACGGGACGCAACGTCCCTTGACGCAAAGACAAAGACCGGGATCCGAACCTTTTTTCCGGCAAGGAGCTCCGCGATGCGTGAGAGCTCGTCCGGCGAGCAGTGGGGGCATCCAAGGGCGACCGCGTCCACGGGGATCTCTTCCATGGCGGCCGATACCTCATCGAATCCGAGGGAGATCACCTCCAGCCCTCCTGTAGGGTAGGAGAAGATCCTCGCCTCGGGCGTGATATCCTTGACGTGGAAGAGGGCCACTGCGCCGGATGCTGCCATCGCGGCCCCGAGCGCTTTCAGGAGGTCCTTCTTCGGCCGTATACCCTCGATCAGGGGGATGCGGCTGCCTACAAGTCTCCCGGCAAGGTATCCGAGTGCACCGAGGTGTGCGGCATCGGAGAGGCGATCTCCATCTTCCACTCGAATCACCACCTGGGGCCTCCTCGCTGCGACCAGGTGGAGCCCGTATTCCGGCGTCTTTCCGATGATCGCCGCAGCAAGGGCGCTTGGCCCCCCTTCACGGTTCGTCCTCGCCCCGATCACTGAGTTTGCATACACGACCGCCGAGGACTCGGACCAGGCCAGGTGATCGCCGTACCGGGTCGAATACAGGTAATACGGCGTGCACGTGCACTCCATGGTCACGCCAAGGCGCCGGTAGGCATCCAGTACCTTCTCCTGCACCTGTGCGAATTCGGGGGTTATGCCCATCTCCTGCCAGCGGGAACGGTCCATGCCCACCGGGTTAAGAACCGTCGGCACAGAGACCCTGGCATCGAGCCTCTGGAGCCAGTCAAGGCCCCAGCGGCCGATTGTCTTGTAGGAGGCCCCGCTCACCTGGGCGCTGACGATGGGAATAAGCCGTTCTGCCCCGTATACCTTGCCGAGCGCCACCAGGATCTCGAGCATCCTGGCCCTCGTCTCGCCCTCCTCCCCGGCGAGGACGGCCTCCTCGTCAGGCGAGAGGATCATGACCCTTCCTGCCAGCCCGCACGCTGGAACTCGGCCTCCCTGCCGAGGACCATCGTTGCGTCGACACCCACCTTCACGTTGGTACCGTCGCCTACCCTGCAGGGATCGAGCGACGACCCCCTCACCCCGGTGACCACCATGATGTCCTGGTCCCCGCGGACCCTCGTCGCCAGGGCAAACTCTACCTCGTGTGGGTCGGCAGGGTCTATGTCCTCGTCTACCACGACCACGTGCTTGAGTGAGGTGTGCGCGGCAAACGCTGCCATGATGGCGTTCTTGGCGTCCCCCTGGGTACTCTTCCTGATCTGTATCACCGCGTGGAAATAGCCGCATCCCCCGGTAGTCAGCACCACGTTCCTTGCCTCGGTAACTGCCGATACCGCCCGGAATATGATTGGCTCGTAAGGGACACCCATGAGGAGCCGGTGCTCGTTTCCGCCCGGGAGGATGCTGTGGTAGATACAGTCTTTCCTGGTATGCATCCCGGTAAACCGAATCACCGGCTGCGTGCGAACACTGTCATAGGTGCCGGTGATGTCAACGAACGGCCCCTCACGTGCCGTGTCGCTCCCGATGTAGCCCTCGAGCACGATCTCCGCGTCGGGGACCAGCACCCCGTTACGGCACTGGTGGACCCGGACCTCGCCCCCGAGCAACTCAGCGGCAAAAGGCAGCTCTTTTCCCTTTGGGACCCGGGAGCAGCTGGCAAAGGTCACTGCAGGGTGGACCCCGATAGCAACGGCCACTGGAAGCTCCTCACCCCGGGCAAGCGCTTCCCTGTGGAGCATGTAGGTGTGCCTCCCCTCGACGAGCCTTGCCGCCACCCTGTCCCGGTCAAGGACGAGCATCCTGTGGATGGACGCATTCTCCACCCCCTGGTACCGGGAGAAGACGATGCCTGCGGTGAGGTACTTCCCGGCATCGCCGGGAAAGAACTTCATCACGGGGATACAAGAGAGGTCCGCCGGAGCCATGGGCAGATTGCCCTCCCGGACCACGCTTCCCTCATACGAAGACTTCGAGAGGCGCATCCCAATCTCGCCTTCTCCAACGCCGAGCGCAAGGGAGAGCGCCTTTCTTGTGGCCGTGACATTCATGACGCAGCGGCCTTCGGGAAGATCATGGAAGAAGATGAGGGAGTCTGTCCTGCTCGCCATCTTCGGTGCACCAAACTCGTCCGAAGGCCTATTGTCCACGTCAACGACCATCGAATGCTCGCGCATCTGTTCGATGAATTCACGCATTGCAGTCTTGCCTCCCACCCATGGGATAACGTGTGAGCTGCTCTCTGATAAATCTACAAGCTCGCAGGCGAGGATAATTGCTCACGGAACGAAAAATTCCAAAAAAAAAAGGGTAAGACTTATTGGCGGGGCGGATTATAGAAACGGAACCTGAACTGGGACTCCTCGAGGACTCGTGCACTTGCGGGGTCCAGTTCCCTTCTTGCCGCCTTCACAATTGAGTTCAGGATATTCTTCTCCTTGAGGACATCATAATCCCCTTCACGGGTCTCGTTCAGGAAATCCAGGAGTTCGTTGACGTGGAGGAGCACCTGGGGGCCAGCCACAAGGTTGACTTGGTTGAGCGTGAACGCGAGGTGCCGTTTTGCACGGTCAAGCGAGTATGCATCGCCGGCGGCGACGTTTATCTCCGTCACTGCCTGGAGGAGCGACTCGTACACCTTCAGTTTCACCCTGTTGTTCACGAACTCCCGTGCCCGATAATCTCTGTACAGATACGCCCCGCAGAAGACAAAGGCAAATGCAACTACGCCAGTGGTGACGACGATCCAGTATTCGATCATTTGGACCCCCTCGCACTCTCTTGGTGGCAGGCGTTCATAAAGATTCTTTTTCGCCCGCGATTGCACCGGGGGTAATCACCCGAAGAGGTGCTCCTGGGTGGTCTCGGGCTTGACATTGAGCATGTCCGCTGCCACATCGGCCACACACTCCCTGTACCTGGAAGGAGTATACACGCCGAGCCTCCATTGGCCCCTCCTGGTATCGTTGAGAGTATGCAGCAGGGGAGAGAGCTCAGATAGCCCGACTGCACGGTGCCGGTTCTTCACCTGGACATGGAGCGACATGTCCCCCGGGAATGGTGGAATGTCTAACAGCACTTCGTGGGGAAGCACTCCCGCAATGGCAGCGATCCTGCCAGCGAGCGCCACCCTCTTTTGATGTGAACAGAACTGGGCCATCCGCGCCGCATTCACCTGTTCGCGACTCAGGTATAGCGCCCGCTTATAGAGCCTGCGCTGGTATATCCGGAGGGAGAGGTCCCGCGCGACCGGCGAAGGGGAGGTGAGGAGGGCGTGCAAGCAGGCAGAATCGTCCTCCAGGAGGAGCGCGGAAAGCCCGTCTGCTGCCTGTTCACCGACGTGCGCCATCACTGCAGCCTGGAACATCATCTCCGCGATCCGGCTCACGTGGTGGAAGTACACCGCGGGCCGCATAAGTGTGCGTGCGATAAGGAGCGACTCGGCCGCATTGACCCCCGATTCTTCAAGGACCACTCTTCCATCGACAAGGGTGGTGCTCCGGATGAGACGGTGAGCGTCGACGGTGCCGTATGGCGCGCCGGTGTAATGGGCATCGCGCAGCAGGTAGTCCATGCGGTCCACATCGAGCTCCCCGTGGATGATCCCCGAGAGAGGGTGTTCTCCACGGATCATGGAGATCACCGCACCGGTGTCGACCCCCATTTCATCCAGGATCTTCGCGGTCCCGGGCTGTTCAAGGAGTGCCCCGACATCCTGGTGGTTCTTCCCCGCAAACTCCTCTGAGAGCGGCTCGATTGCATGAGAGAATGGCCCATGCCCCACATCATGGAGAAGCCCCGCCGATGCGACGACGAGGCGCTCCTTCTCGTCAAGACCAAGCTGTCGGGCCATCACTCCCGCAAGGTGCATCGTCCCGAGTGAGTGCTCAAACCGGGTGTGGTGGGCGCCGGGGTAGACAAGGTACGAGAACCCGAGTTGCCGCACATACCGGAGCCGCTGCACGGGGGCAGAATCAAGGAGGGGGACCATGGATGCCGGGACTTCCACATAGCCGTGCACCGGGTCCTTGATGATCTTCATTCCCAATCCGAAACAACACTCTTCTCACCTTCATATAAATAATAGAGAACTATGATCACGTTCCTCTCGGGGGGTACCGGGACCCCCAAGCTGATCCGGGGCATGAGGCGCTCCCTGCCCGACCATGAGATCTCGGTGGTCGTCAACACCGCAGAAGACGTATGGATAAGCGGGGGGTTCGTTTCGCCCGACATCGACACCCTGATCTACCTCTTCTCCGGTCTCCTCAACACCTCCTCGTGGTGGGGGCAGGAGGGGGATACCTTCACCACCCATAATGAGCTCATGAAATTGGATGGCGGGGAATACATCGCCATAGGGGACCGCGATAGGGCTGTCCATCTCATTCGGGGAGAACTCCTCAGGGAAGGGATGACCCTGACTGCTGCGACGGCCCGGTTGTGCGTAGCGTTTGGGGTCACGGCTCATATCCTCCCTATGACCGACACTCCCGTAGAAACCGTTGTCAACTCTGGGGGGTGTGAGATTCATTTCCAGGAGTACTGGGTCCGGCACAGGGGCGCGATTCCCATCGATGGTGTCAGGAGGAGATGGACTGTGCCTCCTGTCGCCACTCCCGGTGTCATCTCCGCGATCACTACTGCCGAGGCGGTGATTATCGGCCCGAGCAACCCAATCACCAGTATCCTTCCCATCCTCGAATGCAGGGGTGTACTCGAGGCATTGGAGAGGGTCCCGGTCGTTGCCGTGAGTCCTTTCATCGGGCACGCCCCGGTGAGCGGCCCGGCCGCAGCCCTGATGCGGGCACGGGGTCTCTCCCCTGACTCGTCTGCAACGAGGGAACTCTACGCCGGGTTCCTTGACCACTTCATCCAGGACACTTTGGATTCGGTCGAAGTGAGCGGTGCGGTCAGGATGGATACGCTGATGAACCGCCCCGGGGTGGACGAGGCGCTTGCAAAAAGGATACTCTCTCTCGTGAGGGGTGGCTGAAAACCGGTTTTGCTGCCCCCAGTCAACGAAAAGAGTTTTTTACCTGCGAGTCAGACACAGGTGTGAGGAACGGGACCAGATGAGCATCTTTCGATCACTCAAGGGGGCGCTTGGCGGGGAAGGGACGCACCAGGCGGTTGAAGTGGAGAGGGAGCACATGGAGAGCGTGAGAAAAGCGCTCGCCTACGGTGATGTGGAAGCCCGCTGGAACGCGATCCGGGCGGCAGGCGAGCTGGGGGACGCGTTCATAGACCCGCTCGTCAATGCGCTTGACGACGAGCACTGGATCATCAGGAGGGGTGCAGGAGAGACGCTCGCGAGGATCGGGCTCCCTGCCGTTCCCCCGCTGATAGAGGTGCTGGGAACCGAAGACGAGTCGGTCCGCCAGGAGGCCATGCGTGCGTGTGTGCTGATCGGGGGACCCGCAGTGGAGTCGCTGACGCGGGCACTCTCACGCGACAATCCTGCAATACGGCGCGGTGCCGCGGAGATACTGGGAGAGATGCAGGTGCAGTCCGCTTCAGCTCCCCTGATTGAGGCGTTGAGGGACAGTGACCCCGGCGTGCGGAGGGAGGCTGCAACCGCGCTGAAGATGCTCGGGGTCGAGGAGGCCATTCCCCCGCTGATCAGCCTCCTTGGCGACGAGTCGGGGTTCGTCCGCATCGCCGCGGCAGAAGCCCTCTGCTCGATGGGGGGCAAAAGTATCGCTCCCCTTATTGCGGCACTCGCGCACCCGCAGCCCGAGATCCGCCAGCGTTCAGCGCTCGCACTCGCCTCGATCGGCACCCCCGCAGTTGAGCCGCTCATATCAGCACTCAGCCATGACGACCCCCTGGTGCGGCAGGGCGCCGCAGGTGTGCTCGGAAGGATTCGCGACCCCCGGGCGATCTCCGGCCTCATTGGGATCCTCGGGGACAGGGAGAGGAATGTCCGGCAGGAAGCTGTCAGAGCACTCGCACTTCTTGGCAATCCCGCCATCACCCCGCTCGTGGCAGCGTTCCGCGAAGGCGATGTAGTAGTGCGAAACTGCACTATGGAAACGCTCTGGATCATCGGTGAGCCTGCCACCCGCCCCCTGCTGGAACTCCTCTCTGACCAGAACGCCGAGGTCCGCAGGCGGACGGCTCTTTTGCTCGGGGAGATTGGTGACCCGGCCGCGGTCGATGGATTGACCCGGCTCCTGGCAGACCCGGTCCCTTCTGTCAGGCGCGAGGGGTTTGAAGCCCTGGAGAAAGTAAGGAAGAAGCAGGGCGAAGGGCTCCGTACGATCCCACAGTCACCCACTCAACCTGACCAGGAGCCGGGGAAGCCCGTGAAGGGCAAGAAATCCGGGACCTGGTGAATGGAGACCTGACTGAAGGGTATCAGGGAAGAAGTGTGAAGCGGAAGCTTGCGGTGGACAGCGGCACCTCAATCCCCTGGACCTTCACCAGGTACTCGTCGGGTTCCCATCCGCGGGTATCGATCAGGTACGACCAGGTATTCGGAAGCCCGCGTTCTCCTGCGAGGACCGCCACGACACCCGCACTCCCAGAGACCGCGACCGGATCACTCTTTCTCGTCGGGCCAAACGAGACAGGCGTGACCTCAACGAGGATATGGTTTCCGGGAGAGAGGATCGTCGTACCGTTAAGAAGGATACGGTCTCCTGCTCGGTAGGCACCCTGATGCCTGAAGGGATGTGCCAGATTCGGAGGCAGGGGAGGCTCTTCGGGTTTTCCGGCATCAACTCCTCCATCCATGACTCGAGGGGTAGGGGGGGCAGAGAAGGTCCCGTGAGCAGGCACTTCTCCCTCAGGGCCTTTCGCCATGAGACAGCCCCCAGAGACAGATGCCAGCACTGCAATGATAAAAACACATGCCAGCCAATCACGCGTGCGCATGATCATGAGGGTGCGGGGCTTGGTAAAGAATCTTCGGGGTGATGGCAGGGGCCCGCGATGGGCGGGGGGGCCTTTGCCAATCGGTGTGCTCTGGCGATACCCATAAGGCCCCGGCACACAAAAGAGAGAGGAGAAAGAGGGCAAGGGTGCACGATGCCACCACAGGAGAGACCATCCACAAGGGAAGAGGTGATACTCGCCCTGAATGCCAAATTCGCAGTGATGCGCAGGCTATACGGAGTGAAGAAGATCGGCATCTTCGGTTCGGTCGCCCGCGGCGAGGAGCGGACCGAAAGCGATGTCGATATTGAGGTGGAATTCGATTCAGGGATGGACACCTATGCAAATTATATCGGCCTTTCCCTGTATCTCGATGAACTCCTTGGGAGGAGAGTTGACCTTGTGTTGTCCCGCGTGCTCGCCTCGTATATCAGGCCTGAACTTGGTGCCGAGTTTGCGGTGCTCAGCCGCGACAAGGTGTACCTCGGCCAGATCCTCGATGAGATCACCTATCTCTCCCACCGCACAAAGGGTGTGTCCGCCCGGGAATTCCAGAAGGACGAGACGCTCCGCCGTGCAGTGGTCCGCAGCCTGGAGGTCATAGGTGAATCAGCGGCAAGGGTCTCGGACCAGTGCATGCAGGAATCCAGGGGGATCTCCTGGAACGAGCTCGAAGGGCTCAGGTCACGGCTGATACACCCCTACTTCTCACCTGACTGGGGTCTCGTGTGGAACGTGCTCAACGTTTATCTTCCCACCGTTGAACCGGCGCTCCGGAAACTCCATGCCCGGATTTCGCGATGAAATCTGTTCTTATCTGAACAATACCCGCCTTTTCCTTCCTTTCGAACTTTCGTTCATGGATCGGTGTGGGACCGGGGAATATGACTTGGTTTAGTGGAGGCGGTCTCACCCCCACCCTCACCACACGATGCAATACCCTTCGCCTCAAAAATTTCATTAATGAGTTCCCATCTCCCTAGACCCCGCGAATGGGACTCCATCCTTTCCAACACTCCCACATACCCACAGCAGGGATGATTCCCGAACACTCCCACGAAGTGTTGAAAATGGAAGCGGTTGACCTTGCTGAATATTTTTAATAAGACAGCAACATCAACAACCATGCAAGAAGTCACAAGGGAATGCCGGGGTGAAGACCGATCCGTTGGCTGCGATACCCCTATGGACCTTTCACTGGTACTGCCCTGCGTGGTATCGTTTATTATTCATCGGTGACGAAGTTACATTCTGTTGAGATGCGCCCCGGTCCTGCATGCCCTCTCGCTGGAAGTGACGGATGAACCACTCGTTTAATCTCTCCCCTGTCCTGCGTGAGCTCCTCGAGTTCGCGGAGGGATGCCTCGGGACCGAGATCCAGCTTGTCAGGAGGACTGACGTGCCTCCCCAGGGAGTCCTCATCGATGACTTCATGTTTGGAACCGGCAAGCATGTGATCGCGTTCTCGAGTTCCCAGCTTGGGATGCTCAAGGACTACACCATCTGCCGCCACTGCCTGGAACTCCTGGCAAAGGGCTGTGCGGCCAAAAACAATGATTTTCGGGTCATCTCCTTCTCAAAGGAGTGTGCGCTCCCCGCCTGTCAGCAGATCTACCTTGACATCCTCAAGGACGAAGGTACCCGGAACATTGCCGTCTGGAGAAAGAAGCAGCTCGTCTTTCTCCTGTACATGCTCTTCCACGAGGCATTCTCCGAGCTCCCGCTCACGCTCCTCGCAAACCTCATCATTTCGAGGAAATACCCCGTGATCAGGAATGCCCAGGTATACTTCCTCTTAAAAGAGAGCATGCGGGACATGCACGACCTGGTCCCCGTCAAAGAGTTCCTGCCCCAGCGTTATTTTGTCCTGCATAATGGGATGTACTATGCCAGGGACATGCTGCTTGCATATGTGCTCTCCGAGTACAAATTGAACCCTGTCATCAACATCCCCGAACTCCAGCGCTTCCGCAACCTGGACGTCAAAGAGATGATGAGCCACCGCTGGAGCCGTTCCCCATGGTACCATACCAAGATGGTAGGGGATGCGCTCTCGAACATCCTCAAGCTCACCATTACCATGGACATGGAGAGGGAATTAAACGAGGAATATTTCAGGGAGATCTTTGCGCTTTCACGAGAGATACTCTCACGCTGGGGGGTAATGATGGGAATGCAGGACTGGTTTGTCTGGGAGAGTCCTGCGCACCTGAAAGCAGCGCTCGCCGCGCAGCAGGGAATGGAATCGGCTATTCAGCAGGAGATATTCGGGACTGACTGACATGTCCGGGAGGTGATCCCAACCGGATAATGCATGCATCCAGATCCTTCGCAATCCCCTTTGGTGCAGGAAAACACAATTATCCTTCACATCCCATAGCTACTGGATTTCATATGCGGATACCGATACAGGAGGTCACTCCCGGCGTGGAAAGGGCAGAGATAGTGGGGTTTGTCCACGAGTTGCGGGACCTGGGGGGACTCTCATTTCTCCTCGTCAGGGATCGCACCGGGATCATCCAGGTGACTGTCCCAAAGAAGAAAGTCCCGGAGGCTGTGCTCTCCGCAGTCAGGGAGGTCTCTCGTGAATCCGTGGTCAGGGTTCGCGGGACCGTGAAGGCAATCGAGAAAGCGCCGGGGGGCAGGGAACTTGTCCCGGAGTCGTTCGAGATCGTGAGCCTCGCAGAGAGCCCGCTTCCCCTCGATGTCGTGGAGAAAGTACCCGCAGACCTGGATACAAGGCTCGATTCCCGCTTCCTGGACGCAAGGCGTCCCCGGGTAGCTGCGGTCTTCCAGGTCAGGAACGCCTGTATGCAGGCGGTGTACGAGCACCTCTTCTCTTCAGGATTCATCCATATCACCACTCCAAAAGTGGTGGCCGCTGCAACAGAAGGAGGGACCGAGCTCTTCCCCATCGCCTACTTCGAGAAGGAGGCGTTCCTGAACCAGAGCCCCCAGCTCTACAAGCAGATGATGATGGGTGCGGGCTTTGAGAAGGTCTTTGAGATAGGTCCCATCTTCCGGGCAGAGGAGCATAATACGACGAAACACCTGAACGAGGCCACCTCGATCGATGTGGAAGTCTCGTACGCCGATCACCACCAGGTGATGGCGCTCCTCGAGGAGATCGTCATTGCCGCATACAGGAGAGTCGATTCGACCTGCCGGGCTTTTCTTGACCTGCTCGAACTCGGGGACTTCGAAGTCCCCTCGTCCCCCTTCCCACGCCTGCCGTACGAGGAGGCGATCACGATCGCCCAGAAAAAGACCGATGAGCCCATCTCGTACGGGGACGACATCGGCACCGCGGCAGAGAAAGCAATCGGCGAGGAGATGGGAAGCCACTACTTCATCGTCGACTGGCCCACCGCGATAAAACCGTACTACGCGATGCCGTATGACGATGACCCTTCCGTCTGCAAGGCGTTCGACCTGATGCACCCCAGGATGGAGCTCTCCTCGGGATCACAGCGGGTGCACCAGCACGACCTCCTCGTCCGCCAGATCCAGTCAAAGGGGCTGAACCCAGAGAGCTTTCTTTTCTACCTCACCCCGTTCCGGTACGGGATGCCCCCACACTCCGGATGGGGTCTTGGCGCCGAGCGGCTTGTCATGACTATGCTTGGGCTCCAGAATATCCGTGAAGCTGTCCTCTTTCCCCGCGACAGGCACCGCCTGGTTCCCTGAGAAGCCGATGGACCCGTTCGCACGCTTCCCCTTCCTCCCCACCACCGTGGTGGGCAGCTTTCCCGTCGAGCGTGGGTCAGGACTTTTAGGCCTCCTCGATCCTTTCAGGCACGCGGTAAAGGTTGCGGTCGATGCACAGGTCCGTGCTGGTATTGACATCATCTCGGACGGGCAGGTGAGGGGTGATATGATACAGGCGTTCTCAACCCGGCTTCCCGGTATCCACGGCCAGGAAGTGGTGAACAAGGTGCTCCCTGCATCCGGGGCCATCACTGTCAACGATACCCGTTACGCTCTCTCCTGCCACCCGCTGGTGAAGGGCATACTCACCGGCCCGACCACCCTTTCGCACGGCCTGCATATCGCCACGCCAACCTACAGAAACCGGGAGGACCTGGCTCGCGATCTTGCTGTCGCACTTGTCCCCGAGGCCCTTTCCCTTGAGCGGGCCGGGGTCTGCATGCTGCAGGTTGACGAGCCGATCCTCTCCACCGGGGCCGCGTGTCTTGATGCGGGGAGAGACGCGCTTTCCCGGGTGACCTCGGCCCTCGGGGTTCCCGTCTCTCTGCACGTCTGTGGAGACCTGTCGGAGATCATTGACCAACTCCTCTCATTCCCTGTCGCGATGCTGGACATCGAATGTGCAAAGAGCCCGGAAAACCTTGACCTCCTTGACAGGAGATCGCTCCACGGTAAAAAGCTCGGCATCGGCTGCGTGGATTCAAGCGACCCTGCCGTCGAACCCGTGAGTGTGATCCGGGAGAGGGTCGAGCGTGCGGTCGATCTCCTCGGCCCCGGCGCCCTCCTCTTTGACCCCGACTGCGGCCTCCGGATGCTTCCAAAGGACGCGGCGTTCGGGAAGATCTCCCACATGGTCGCGGCTGTCCGGGAGGTTCGTCAAACACTTGGATAAGGGAAGGTGAATTTTTTTTCCCAACCCATCCGAATGAACATCGCTCCGCGACACTTTTTCCTTTGGCCATTTTCGGGGAACTGTACCGGGAAGGGTCCAGTTATCCGAATGAACATCGCTCCGCGATACTTTTTCCTTTGGCCATTTTCGGGGAACTGTACCGGGAAGGGTCCAGTTATCCGAATGAACATCGCTCCGCGATACTTTTTCCTTTTGGCCATTTTCGGGGAACTGTACCGGGAAGGGTCCAGTTATCCGAATGAACATCGCTCCGCGATACTTTTTCCTTTTGGCCATTTTCGGGGAACTGTACCGGGCAGGGTCCAGTTATCCGAATGAACATCGCTCCGCGATGTTCATACCACCCTCGACGTGGTCGAGAGTTCGATCCCCTTTTCGGTGATATTGAAGGGGATCAACCGTTTCGGGACCTGGCCACGTCGGATCTTGTGCACGGCAAGCTGGCGCTCGATCTCGTTCATGAATATCACCTCCTTTAACTCGATCACCACGTCGGCAATCCGCATAATGCGGATCTCTTCGTGGGAGGGATGGAGATCGGGGTAGAGGATGAGCATGATGTTGGCATCCCTGGACGAGATCTCCTTCTTGACCCTTTCAAAAAAAGCGATGGCTGTATCGATACCGCGTGAGATGATGATGCTCGAGAGGGAGTCAACGACAACACGGTCACCCTTGCAGAGTTCCACGAGCTGATCAGGCGTCAATCCAGAGGCATTGAGCATCCCCTGTTCGACCTCGCCGTCGATCATCAGGTAACTCCCCGTATTGCCGTCCACGCTCCAGAACTGACGGGCCATGTGGTCTATCCCGGTAAGGGGAGAGCCCTGGACTACTATCGATGCACCGAGGGGGAAGCCTCCCTCTATGGCGAGATCCAGGCCCGATATGCCGGTGGATCGCCTGTTGTCCTTGGCCAAAGGAGATATCTCCAAACCGTACTATTTCTGTCCCTTCACTTATATCCTTGCCCCGAATCAGGATATTTTGGAGAACTCTTCCCGTAGCGTGCGACGGAGGAGTTTCCATCCATGCACTCTGGGAAGGGACCCGACAAAGACCACTCTCCTCGGCACCTTGTACCCGGCCATCCGGCTCCTGCAGAACGCTGCCACCTCACCCTCATCCAGAAGACCATCAGCCCTTGCGACCACTGCGGCAACAGGGATCTCTCCCTTCCTCTCATCGGGGATCCCGAATACCGCCGCATCTGCGATATCAGGGTGCTGGAGGAGGATGTTCTCGACCTCTGTCGGATAGATCTTCCAGCCTGACATGACGATCATGTCCTTCTTCCTGTCAGTGATGAACAAGGCCCCCCCTTCGTCAAGGTGCCCCATGTCTCCCGTCAGGAACCACCCCCCCGGAAGAAACGTCTCGGAAGTCTCCCGTGGCATCTCCCAGTAGCCAGCCGCTACCGAAGGCCCCCGGAGGGCGATCTCTCCCGTCTCGCCCGTCCCCAGCACGATCCCAGGGTCAGCACTGTCAACGATACGGACTTCGCTGTACCCGATGGGTATCCCGACGCTCCGGTACTCGCGGGTCAATTCAGGAATACCTGGGACTGTCGCAGTCCCGGTCCCGACCACAATGGTCTCTGAGAGGCCGTACGAGTTTGCGATGGGGATCCCATACCGCCTGTCGAACGCCTCCCAGACCGCGGGCAACAGTTGGCCTCCCCCGCTGATGATCACCCGGACAGAGCGAAGTGAGTCTTCTGCTCCTTCGGGAGCACTGCAGAGGCCGTGGATTACCGGCGGCATCGCAGAGAGGACAGTGATGCGGTATTCCCTGGCCAGGCGCAGGTACTCCTCCTCCTGATATCGCTCCATAATCACGTAGGTCCCTTTTGCCCGCAGGACCGAGATTCCCCATGATACTCCCACATGCGCCATGGGATAGATGCCGAGGTACATGTCGCCCTGCCGAAGCGCAAGTGCCTCCCTCTCTGCGTCCAGCGCAGCGATCCAGTTCCCCTGCGTGAGCACCGCTCCCTTCGGCCTGCCAGTGGTCCCCGAAGTATACTGTATCTGGCATGGGTCATCGAACCTGCATGGGACCGGGTCATGGAATGACGGTTCTTCCTGCATAATCCGGGACCACGGCATCGTGCCCTCGGGTGCATCCCCTGTGCAGACCACCACCCCGGGCGGTGAAATGGATGATATCGCCGCCCTTACGACCGGCAACCCCTCAGTGCTGCAGATGATGCCACGGGCACCTGAGTTCTCGACAAGGTAACGAAGTTCACCCTCCTTCAAGACGATATTGGCAGGAACTGCGACTGCGCCTATCCGCCAGATGGCAAAATAACTGACGAGATATTCGGGGCATGAGTCCAGGTATATGCAGACCCGGTCGCCTTTCGAGAGACCGCCTCCAACCAGCGCCGAAGCGAGTCTCCTGACCATGTCAAGGAGGGCACGGTATGTGTATCTCTCGCCTTTCGCCGGCAAGGCAAGGGCGCATGCAGTGGGGTCGAGGGCATGGTTGTCGAGGAATGTGGAGAGGTTCTGCATCTGAGCTCTGCCTGAAAAATTGGTCAGATATTGATATTAAACGCCCACTATTCTTTGGCCTTCACTGGTACTCGGGCGGCTGAACATCTTTAGGGAGTCCGCCCTTGAAGGACTGCCGGATCCTCTCGTAATACTCCTTCAGCCGCGGGTTCATTGTGGGATGCACTTTCGCAAGGCTCGCCTCGAAGTGGCGCTGCGCGACCTGGCGCGAGCCCTCCCGCATGGCAAAGACACCTGCCTCACGGCAGAGCGCCTCGAGGTCAGATCCCACGTAGCCCTCGGTGCGGGCTGCAATGCCACATAAAAGCGATTCACGGGATTCATCCCGGACCATAAGTCCCCGTGAACTCATCGCTTCAGCCATGTATTTCCGGCGTTGAGACCGCGAGAGAGGGCTCTTTCCCTTGACGGTGAGCTTCTCTGCCACAGAGCGGAATTCTTCCGGAGTTACTTCCCTCTCCTTTCCGAGCTGTCCACAGAGTTCGTCAATGGTCTCCTCGTCGAACCCTTCGATTGCGTCGATGAGCATCTCCATGACTGATCCCTCGACCGGCATCCCGCGGAGATGAATGGCCAGGATACGTACCCGGTCTTCCAGGCCCGGTTCCCCGATATAGACCAGGCGGTCAAACCTGCCTGCCCGGAGAAGTGCCGGGTCAACCAGCATCGGCTGGTTTGTGGCCCCAAGGACGACGACGTCTTTGAGCTCCTCGAGCCCGTCGATCTCAGTCAGGATCTGGTTGAGCACGCTCTCCATCACGTGGCTGCCCACCTCGCTGCCCCTTGTGGGGGCGAGGGCATCGAGTTCATCGAAGAAGATGATGGACGGGGCCACCTGCCGGGCTTTCTTGAATATCTCACGTACCGCCCGCTCGCTCTCCCCCACCCACTTGGAGAGGAGCTGGGGGCCTCTGATGGCGATGAAGTTCGCCCCGCTCTCGTTTGCAACCGCTTTTGCGATCAGGGTCTTTCCGGTCCCGGGAGGACCGAAGAGGAGGACACCGCGGGGGGGGCGGATGCCCAGCTCCTCGAAACGCTCCCTCTCTGTCAGTGGATACTCGACGGCCTCCTGTATCTCCTGCTTGGCTTCATCGAGGCCACCCACGTCCTGCCATGTGATATGAGATACCTCGAGCATCACCTCCCTCATCGCGCTCGGGCTGACGTCCCGCAGCGCGTCTCGGAAGTCCCCGCCGGTGACCTCCATCATGTCCAGCACCTCTTCAGGTATCTCCTCCTCGTCAAGGTCTATCTCGGGGAGGTACCGGCGCAGCGCCCGGATCCCTGCTTCTCTTGCGAGGGCCGCGAGGTCCGCCCCGACGAACCCGTGGGTCTGCTGGGCAAGCATTTCGAGGTTCACCTCTTCTGAAAGCGGCATCCCTCTCGTGTGGATCTTCAGGATCTCGATACGATCCGGCTCGGCGGGAACCCCGATCTCGATCTCGCGGTCAAACCTCCCCGGCCTTCGCAGGGCCGGGTCAATCGCGTCCACGCGGTTTGTAGCCCCGATCACCACCACCTGGCCACGCTCCTCGAGGCCATCCATCATCGTCAGGAGCTGGGCAACCACACGACGTTCCACCTCGCCCGTCACCTCCTCCCGCCTGGGAGTGATGGAGTCGAGTTCGTCGATGAAGATGATGGACGGGGCGTTCTGCTCGGCCTCGTCGAAGATCTCGCGGAGTTTCTGCTCGCTCTCGCCGTAATACTTCGAGATGACCTCGGGACCGGCAATCGAGATGAAGTGTGCCCCGCTCTCGCTTGCAACCGCCTTTGCGATCAAGGTCTTTCCCGTCCCTGGAGGACCAAAGAGGAGGACACCTTTTGGCGGCTCGATCCCCAGTTTCTGGAAGAGCTCGGGGTGGCGCATGGGCAGCTCGATCATCTCACGCACGCGCTGCAGTTCGTCCTTGAGCCCGCCGATGTCCTCGTAAGAGATGCGTTTTGCCCCTTCCACTCCGGGTGCAGGCTTCTCGGAGAACTCGATGTGTGTGTTCTTGGTGATGATCACCGCCTGTTCGGGCTCGATCTCCACCACCTTGAAGGGAACGAACTGCGTCTGCAGGAACGGCAACCCGCTCGAGAGAGGGATCAGGTCGTTCTTCACCACCGGGAAATCGATAAGTGAATTGACGATGTGAGGGGTGATATTGATGGGGACGTTCCGCGGGAGGTCCTCGGGCGGTGCAAGTACCACCCGCTTTGCCTCGACCTCGTCCTGCACGCGGGATACCTTGACAGTATCACCGATGCTGACCCCCGCATTCATCCTGGTGAAATTATCGATCCGTATCTTGTTCTGGTTCCAGTCCTCCACGAGGGACCGCCAGACCTTTGCCACGGTCCGGCGTTTCCCTTCCACCACCACGATATCACCGGGAGAGATCTTCAAAAAGAGCATTGTCTCTGGGTCGAGCCTCGCCTTTCCGCCGCCCTGATCGCCTGGATACGCGCTGTCAACCTTCAGATGGAGTTCAGGCATTAATTTAAAGGTGCAATACGCTGGGATTTATAAGTACGTATGCGAGTCCTGGTCTTTGACCCGTTCCGGGGTGCCGCGGGTGACATGGTCTGCGGAGCGCTGCTGCACCTTGGCGCAGACGCGGACCTCGTGTCCCGGGCGATGGAGTCGGTCGTAGCCGAACCCTCCATCAAAGAGGTCACACGGGCAGGGATCCGGGCCGTCAAGGTGGACACCCGGGCACCGGTCCTGCTCCGGTCGTTGCCAGAGGTCCTTGAACGGGTGAAAGGTGCAGATGCACCTGCGGGGGCGATTGCAATGGCCTGCAAAGTATTCGAGAGGATAGCTGCCGGGGAGGCGGTCATCCATGGTGAATGTCCCCATTTCCACGAGGTGGGGGCAGACGATGCAATCGCAGACGTCGTCGGGGCCTGCACTGCACTCTCCTCTCTCCACGTGGATTCGGTTGTGGTCGGCGCTGTTGCGGTCGGTGGCGGGACTGCCCGCACCGTTCACGGGACAGTCCCTGTCCCAGCTCCCGCGACCCTCGCCATCCTCCAGGGAACCGGCCTCGCTGTGCAGTATGGAACAGGCGAGGATGGCGAGCTCTGCACCCCCACGGGCGCTGCACTCCTTGCGGAGTTTACCACCGCATTTCCAGGCGTCCCTCCCTGGGGCAGGGTGGTCGCCACGGGGTATGGTGCCGGAGAAAGGGACCCGCCTTCTGTCCCGAATGTGCTCCGTGCAACCCTCCTCGAGACATCCCATTTTTCTGAAGGGGACGAGGTAGACATCCTGGAGACCAATATGGACGACGTGACCGGCGAGATCCTCGCCGGATGCGTAGACAGGCTGATGGGTATGGGAGCACGCGATGTATGTGCCGTTCCCTGTACCATGAAGAAAGGGCGCCCGGGCTATCTCGTTCGGGTAATCTGCTTTCCCGGGGACTCATCCCGGCTCTCGGTGGCACTTGCGGAAGAGACAGGTACCCTTGGCGTGCGATGCATCCCGAGCGTCCACAGGTTCATGGCAGAGAGGGAGACTCGAATCGTCACTATCAATCTGTCCGGCAGGCGATGGGATGTCCCGGTCAAGTGCGGGAGCCTTGGGGGAAAGGCCTTCTCTGTCAAGGCCGAGTCCGATCGCGTGCGTGAAGTGGCAAGGGCATGCTCGGTCCCCGCCCGCGAGGTTGCCCGGCTGGCAGAAGCAGAGGCCTGGAAGGCGGCGGGCAGGACGGGTGAATGAACCCCCCTCCCCTCTCCACGGGCTCGGCCGAACTTGACGAGATCCTCGGGGGCGGCCTTGCACGCGGGGTGATCACCCAGCTCTTCGGTGAACCGGCCAGCGGGAAGAGCACCATCTGCGTAATGGCTTCGGTCTCGGCGCTCCGTTCGGGAGACCGGGTGCTCTTCCTGGACAGCGAGGGCTTTTCCGCCGAGCGGTTCCGGCAGATCGCAGGAGAAGACGCCGAAAAACTGGCTGCAGGACTCTATCTCTATGAACCCGAGGACTTCACGCAGCAGGGTGTGATGGTAAAGAGCCTCGACTCCATGCTCCGCGGAGGGGAGACCGGGCTCGTGGTAGTCGACTCTGCAACAGGTCTCTACCGGAGTCAGCTCGAACGTGGCCGCGACGCCATGCAGAAACTGACGGGGCAGGTGCTGATGCTGCTCGGGTATGCGAGGAGGTACCGCATCCCGGTACTCATCTCAAACCAGGTCTATACCGACACCACGAGGAACGTCTTCGTAGGCCTTGGGGGCACCGCCCTCGAACACCTCTCAAAGACCATCGTCCGCCTTGAGAGGAGGGACCACCTCCGCCGGGCAACCCTCGTAAAGCATCGTTCCCTTCCAACGGGAGCGTGGTTCGACTTCGAGATCACTCAGAACGGGATCCGCGCCTGCAGACCGCCCCAGGGGCAGGAAAAAGAAGTTTTTTAATCCGGATTTCCCATCATTACTGGTATGAAAGGGCCTGCTTTCCGCCCTCCGGTAGTACTGACCATCCTGATCCTGGCAACCTGCACTATGCTCTTCCTCGCTGGATGTATGGGAACTGCTCCCCATGTGTCCGGGGAGGTCGGATCTGGTGATGCCTGGAAAACCATGGAACTCCGGGACGTGCAGACGGGAGAGGCGTTTTCCGTCACCTCGCTCTCAGGAACACCTGTAATCCTGTATACCTTCACGATCTCCTGTCCCATCTGCACTCTGCAGCAGAAGGAGATATCGGCAATCAAGAGGGAGCTTGGCGACAGCATCGCGGTCATCGGGCTTGACATTGATCCTAGGGAGGATGAGAAGGCGCTGATGAACCATATCATGAGAAACGGATTTTCGGGCTACTACGTCATCTCCCCTCCAGGAATGACCCAATCCCTGATGGACAGGTTTGGGCCGCTGGTAGTCACGCCTGCCTCGGCCCCGGTGATGGTAATCTGTCCCTCGGGAAATGCCAGGCTGCTTGACACAGGTATCAAGACCTCGTCCCAGATCTCTGCGTCGCTCAAGGCGGTGTGCTGATCGGTGGAAGTTCTTTTTTCCTGGTGGATGGCCTTCCTTGCTGGTCTTTACGCCCCGCTCGGGTCTCCATGCGTCATCCCCCTTTATCCCGGCTTCCTCTCGTTCCTTGCGGGGACCGGCGCCAGCAGCGAACGGAAGTACTCAATGCTGATGCTCGGGATGGTCGTGGCAGCCGGAGTCATCATCTCCATGCTCGCATTCGGGATCGTGTATGTCACCTTTGTACAGGTTTCGCTCTCTCGGTTCCTTTCCATAATATCGCCGGCGGCATTCCTTGTCCTTGCAGTCTTTTCACTGGTCCTAATCCTCGATATTGACTTCAGCCGGTGGACAGGGGTAATCTCTATCCCCCGAAGCGGGAGGCCGATCCTGGACGCATTCCTCCTGGGACTCTTTTTCGGGATCGTCATCCTCCCCTGCAACGCTGCGGCTGTAGTGGCGCTCCTCGCGATTGGAACCACTGCCACAGGTTTCCTGGCAAACCTCGGCTCGTTCTTTGCCTTCGGTATCGGGATGTCTCTCCCGCTCCTTGCACTTGCTGCCCTCTCTCTGACGCGGAGCCGCGAGATCCTCGCGTGGTTCTCCCGAAACCGCAGGGCTGTTCATGTCGTGGCCGGAGTGATGATGCTCGGAGTTTCGCTCTACTACCTTTTGTTCGTATTTTTTCCCCTGGGGGAAGAGACGGGGGAATGCCTGACAGGAGGGTTCCCCTAAAAAAAATATCAGAACGTGATCGTCCCTGAAAAGACTGTGTTCGCAGGCCCTTCCATCTTCGTCTGCCCGTCAAGGTAAATCGTGAGCGGCCCCCCCATGGTCTCTACCTCGACTTTATCACCGACATACCCCAGGTGACGGGCAACTGCCGCAGCCGCGGTCGCCCCGGTCCCACAGCAGAACGTCTCCTCCTCGACCCCCCGCTCGAACGTCCTGACCCGGAGCGAGTCCTTGCCTGAACGCTCAACGAAGTTGACATTTGCCCCTTTCGGGAACGTTTCGTGCCTCCGGATCTTCGGGCCTATCACTGCGAGATCCACCGAGTCCAGCGCATCGGTGAAGATGACGGCATGCGGAACTCCGGTGTTGACCGCGTACACCTCGAAACCTTCGACATGCTCCCTGTACTCCCCCTCTCCGGTCGCCGGGATGTCGGCCCTCATGAACTTCGGCTCCGGCATCCCGATGGTCGCAAAGAAGTTGTCGTCCTGGTAGTTCATCTCAACCGGGATGATCCCTGCGAGAGTCTCGACTGTGCAGGACCTTCTCACGTACCCGCTGTCGTACGCATACTTGGCAAAACAACGGATCCCGTTCCCGCACATCTCCGCCTCGCTCTCATCAGGCTGCAAAAGCCGCATCTTGAGATCGGCTTTCTGAGATTTTGAGAGGTAGAGCACCCCATCGGCGCCAATCCCGAACCTGCGGTCGCAGTACAGCGCGGCGAACTGGGCCTTCATCTCGTCAGGTATTGCCACCCCTTCGTACTCGTCGATGAGGATGAAATCGTTCCCATTCCCCTGCAGCTTGGTAAAATGTAATTCCATGCCCTTGATCTCCTCCCTTACCCGTGTCGCCCCCGACCTGCCCACGCATGTCTGTATAAGGTATAGTCGTGAATTCTTACAATGATTCGCCCGCGGCATCCCCGGTTCGCGCTCATGCAATCACCCGAATCCCCCTGAATACTCCCCGATATCCCACCCGAGCACATCCCGGATGATGATATAGGCCATCTGCGGCGGGATGGCCCCTGCCTCGGTCACGATGAGATCAACATAATCAGCGGGGGTCACGTCGAACGCAGGGTTTCTTACCCTGACGTGTGGGAGCTGGGATGAAAGAGCGGGGGAGAGGACTTCTTCCGGATCCCTCTCCTCGATCTCGATATACTCCCCAAGAATGGTCCTCGGCGCAAACTTGTAAGTCTCAGCGGCGACCATCACCCTCGTCCTCGCCTCGCGGGCGGCAAGTGCGATCTGCGAGGTCCCGATCTTGTTCACCACCGCGCCGTTCACCGAGACTGCGTCGGCGCCCACCACCACCAGGTCCACCTCGTTCATGAAGTACCTGGCTGCGGAGTCAACAATGAAACTGGTAGGGATCCCTGCCTCATCAAGGGTCCGGATGGTCAGGTGGCCCTGGTTCCGGGGACGGACCTCCGTAGCAAAGACCGAGATCTCCTTCCCCTGCCGCTTCGCCTCAAGAATGCAGGCAAGGGCTGCTTCCGAGTTGCAATGGGTGAGAAGGACGTCCCCATCGCGTATGTGCCTGGACCCTATCTGGCCGATCCGCTGGACCGCCTGACCTGACGTGGTAATAAAGGCCCTGCAGCGCTGCCGGAATACCTGTTTTGCCTCCTCAACGCTCGAGAATTGCTGCCGCAGGACCGCCATCACCGATCGGACAGCGTTTGGGAGGGAGACGGCGGTGGGGCGGGTGGCAATGAGGAGGTCTGCCGCCTCTTTCATCAATGCCAGGTATTCCTGCAGGTCCGGGGTTCCCAGCGAGGTAGAGTGATCGTCAAGGGCCTGCACGGCCGCCCTCGCAATCCTGCCGGCCCCCCGGATCTCCATGCGCTTTATCTTCTCTGCAGTATCAGCTAGCATTGTGGGCACTACTGTACCTAGTGCCGGTTTTACTCATATAAATATACGGGAGATACTGATCCGATGTCCGTCGCCGTGGTATTCGACAGTGCCGGGACCCTGCTGCACACCTACCGGGTGGCCAAGGAAGTGAGAACGGGGGTGCTCCTGCCAGGGATCGAGACCGTCTCCCTCACATTCAGTTCACCTGAACGGGTGCTGGTCGTTATCCATGTCCACTCAAGGGAGGTGATCGCTGCTCCGCCGGATCAGCTCCTCTCCCAATACCTTGTGGATCACCAGGTGGGGTTTGGGGTGAGCTGTACCCGCAAGGTGCTCGCCGCTGACGAGATCGCGGCGGCACTCTACCATTCCCCCTATGCCACCGTAGGTGACCTCCAGGACTGCATCAGGAACGTATGGCATGTATGCAAGAGGGAGGCAATGGTTGCGATGAACAGCGGGGTGATTGTGAACATGGCGCTCCCGGGTATTGAATTCACGGTCACGACCGGAGGGCGCCCGTTCGAGGGTGCAAGGGAGGCGATAGGCGAGCTCCATCGCATGGGGATTCCTACCTACATCGCATCCGGAGACCGGGTGACGAAACTTGAAAAAATGGCCGACTATCTCGGCATCCCCCGTGATCGCGTCTTCGGGGTTGCGACCCCTACAGTAAAGGCCCAGATCGTCGCGGACCTCCAGGAAGAGTATGACCGGGTGGTGATGGTAGGAGACGGGATAAACGACCTGTGCGCAATGAAAAAGGCAGATATCGCCATCCTCACCGAAGAGCAGTCCGGCGAGAGACACCCCGAGCTCTACCAGGCTGCAGACCATGTGGTCCAGAATGTGCGGGAAGTCGTAGCCATCGTAAAAAGACTCAAAAGCTGATGAGAACGGCCATGATCCGATGCCAGATGAAAAGTAATATGCACCATGCACAATATTGTCTAGTAAGAGGAAAAAAATGAACCCGCTGGTCACCGTTGAGAATCTCTGTATGGACTTTGATGGGAAAAGAGTCCTTCATAACATTTCTTTTGAGATCGGTGAGGGGGAGGTCCTCGGGATCATCGGCCGCAGTGGGGCCGGAAAGACGGTGCTCATGCACCTTATGAGAGGAGTGGAGCAGCCACCGACAACGGGAAGAATCGTATACCACGTCGCAGTGTGTGATGCCTGCCCGTTCCTTGGCGTCGGAAGCCTCGCGGGGAAGGCATGCCCGGATTGCGGACGTGTTCTTGTTCCAAGGGACATCGACCTCTGGAAAGAGCCCGACGAGGGTCTCAGGCGGAGGCTCATGCAGCATACCGCGATCATGTTCCAGAGGACGTTTGCCCTCTATGGAAACGACCGCGTGATAGAAAACGTCCTCCATGCGCTTGATGATATCAATTACCCCCAGGAGAGGGCTATCAACAGGGCCGCAGACCTCCTCGACCAGGTGCGCCTCTCCCACCGCATGATGCATATCGCGCGTGACCTGTCGGGAGGGGAGAAACAGCGTGTAGTGCTCGCCCGCCAGCTTGCAAAGGAACCATTCCTCCTCTTCGCAGACGAGCCTACAGGGACCCTGGACCCTGAGACTGCTCACCTGGTGCATTCCATGCTGATTGAAGCGACAGAGCAGAACCACATGGGAATGGTCGTCACCTCACACTTCTCTCAAACCATCAATGAAGTTGCTGACAGGGCCATGCTCCTTGTCGAGGGAAAGATTGCCGCAATTGGGTCGCCTGATGAAGTAATCCGGACCTTCATGGCTGACCTCTCCGATACTGAGGAATTCGAAGTCCCGGCCTTTGGGGGAGAGATCATGATCGCAAGGGACGTCTACAAGCGCTACATCTCCGTAGACAGGGGCGTGGTCCGGGCAGTCAACGGCGTCACCTTCGAGGTGAAGGAGAAGGAGATATTCGGGATTATCGGGAAGAGTGGCGCCGGAAAGACCACCCTTTCACGGATCATCGCAGGGATAATCGAACCCACCAACGGAGAGATGATCATTCGCATCGGCGATGATGCAGTTGACATGACGAAACCCGGGATCGAGAACAGAGGGAGAGCAAAGGGGTACATCGGCCTCCTGCACCAGGAATACGACCTGTACCCCCACCGGACGGTCCTGGACAACCTTACCGATGCAATAGGGCTCGAGTTTCCAAAAGAGCTGGCGATGCGAAAGGCCGTCATCACCCTCAAGATGGCAGGGTTTACCGAAGCAAAGAGCAAAGAGATATTAGAGCGCCTTCCAGGCCAGCTGTCTGACGGTGAGCGGCACCGTGTGGCACTCGCCCAGGTATTGATACGGGAACCGAGGATTGTCATACTCGACGAGCCCACCGGGACGATGGACCCCCTCACCAAGGTCGATGTCAAGCACTCCATCATGCACGCCCGCGATGAGATGGACGAGACGTTCATCATTGTCTCCCATGACATGGACTTTGTCCGGGACATCTGCGTCCGGCTTGCCCTGATGAGGGGAGGAAAGATTGTCCAGATAGGCAATACACAGGATGTCCTTGCCAGTCTGACTGAAGAAGAGCGCGAGGTCATGAGCAAAGCTGCTCCCTCATAAAGGAGCGTGAATGATCACTCTCCTGCTCGATGGTAACCGCCTCGAAGTTGAAGAGGGGACTAGGTTAAAAGAGATCCTCCCGGAGAGAGAGCCAGGCTGTTCTGTGGCAATAATTCTCCCTGGGGCCAGGGAATCCGCAACGACAGGGGGCTTGCGTCTGAATACGACCGCAGGGGAGGTGGTGGTGGATCTCACCCCTGAGGGGCAGAAGATCCTGGAATCCTCCGAATTGAACCTCCCCCTCTCGATCCACTGGCAGGACAGGTATGCTGCTGCATTCGGTCCTTTCTCTTCTTCGTTCTCCCCCGCACGGACCACGGTTCTGTATGAGAGGGGAGACCTTATCCTCGGCTGTGGAGGGTATGATCCGAAGCGATCCTACCTCATATTTGCACGCAGCCGGCATACTTCCGACTTCGGGGCCCCGGCATGGGGAGGAGTCCTCGGCAGAGTGGTAAGTGGGCGGGGTGTCCTGGACCGCTGGAATACCGGGGACATGGTTACTGCCGAATCCCCTGTCCTCAACTGGGCTGACACCAGCCGATCCTTCACTACCACCGACCCCGAGATGGTCCTCGAAGATGGAATGGAAATCATAACATACCTGCAGATTACCTCGCATGGCTTTAGCGGTGGACGTGTTACGTCTGTTACTGCCGCCCAGAGCGTAGAGCAGATGCTCCTCTCACTCCAGGACAATCGGTTTTTCGTGGGGAGGTCAGCGAGTACCCACATCCGTGATGACAGGAAGGCGGGAACAGAGGTTGTGTGCCAGGTGCAACAACCACGGAGGGAGGGTGCAGTTACTGTCAGGTGTCATGGCAAATCTGCCGGATCTCTGTATATTTACATTCAGGACCTCCCAGGTTCTCCCTCCCATTCAGTAACAGGCCAGGTGACACACGGACTGGAACTGGCCCGTTTGGTAAAGGAGCAAGAGAGTATACACGTGAGGGTTAATCCTCCCCGATTTGACCTTGTAGGGCTCCCAATCGAGAAGGCCAGGGAGATCGCCTCATCCAGGGGAATCCGCATCGATTGCGACATGGAAGGCCAGGACCTGATCATTGTCGACCAGTATCCACCCACCACGCTTGAGAGCTTGGCGGCGGGATCTGTCCAGCTCAAAGGAGTGCCCCTGGAACAGGTGATTGATATCGTGCTTGATGATAACGCGGCTCCTGTCACTTGTGAGATCTTTCGGTTCCTGACTGGTCTTCATCTGCATGACGTGGGAAGAATTCCTTTCTTCTTCAATTTTGAGGACGTGTTTCTCTTCAGGCCGAAGGTCCCCAGGGGAGTGAACATCATCCCCGAAAACACCCCTGTTGACCATGTATCATCAGGGGCGCTCGCAATCACCAACGACTCAAGGAAGGGATCCGGTATGGTGGGAGTACGTACAAGTGACAACAGCGAGTTTGGCCCCACATCGGAGCCGTTCGAGAGTACAAATATCATTGGAAAAGTGATTGACCTGAATAAACTCCCGCTGCTGCGTGAGAATGAGATCGTATATATAAGGGAAGTGAAGCCTTGACCGCCTACAGCCCCCGCTATGCAGGTTCCGTGACCAGGTATGTCTTTGTCGAGTCCCCGGAGATGACCCCTTCCGATCTCGCCATCAGGGCATACGAGATCTCGCAGGGCGTAATGATCAAGGAGACCTGTTTCGGGCTCCAGGTTACCGGCAAAGAGGATGACGTGGACCGCATCGTCAGTTCTCTCAGGGCGCTCGACCCTGCGCACATCTTCGTAAAAGACAGGGGTTTTCCTCCCGGTGATCGGAGGAGGTGCCGGGCGAACCTCGGAGGAGCCCGCCCGGGTTACTTTGGCCATGAGTTCGAGATAGGACTGATAAGGAACATCTCAAAAGGGCTCGAGGCGCTCCCGGGACGACCCCCCGGAGAACTCCCGAATCCCCCCACCCCCTCCACAAAGCCCGGGCTCGACGCCGCACGGCTGAAGAAGATCATTGAATCACAGGAGTCCTGACATGGCAAAGGTCTTTCTCTACCCCACCACAAGCCTCATCCTCTCGGACCTGGTAGCCAGGTTCGGGCATACACCTCTCTCTGCAGCCCTCCAGGTCCGCGAAAGGATCCAGACAGCGGGGCTCGAGTCCCCCCCACTCCAGATCACCCCGGAAGAGCCGAAGAAAGGCCTCAGGTGGGCTGCAGTGGAAGTACCGTCAGGTGTGCGCGGCAGAATGTCCCTTTATGGGCCGATGATCGAGGCGGCGGAGGCGGCAATCATCATCAACAACGCAGACTATTCGTTCGGGTGCATGGGATGCGCCCGGACAAATGAACTCATCAAATACCTGGTGCGGAAGAGGAATATCCCGGTCCTCGACCTTGAATATCCACAAAACGAGGAGGAGGGGGTCGAGTTCGTGGCGGCAATCAAACAGTTCCTGGATACCCTCAAAGGGGGTTCGCCATGAGCAGGGTGAGGATTGCACAGCTCTCCTGCGGCCCGGAATACAGCGGGGTTCAGAAGGAGATCGATGAAGCTGCGGCTGCAGTGGACGCGGAGATCTTTTTCCCTGACTTAAAACTCGCAGACATCAGGCACTCCTTTGATGAATTCGGCCTTGACGTGCGGAGTCCCGATCTCAAGCTCGCCATTGCGCGTGCAAAGGCCCTTGTTGAGGGACGAGTGGAGGCCGACGCCGTCTTCATCGCCACCTGCTTCAGGTGCGCTGAGGCGGCAATCGTCCGGAATGAGCTCCGTCGCTATATCCACGAGAACTCGAGACTTCCGGTGGTCAGTTATTCGTTCACCGAGCGAACCACGGCCGGGACGCTCCTCACCCGGATGGAGGCGCTGACTACCATCGCACGACGGCGGGCGCTCCTGGCGAGAGAGGAGCAGCAGGGACTCACGATGGGTGTCGATTCAGGGTCGAGCACCACAAAGGCGGTTGTGATGCGCGATAACGAGATCATCGGGACCGGCTGGCTTCCCACCACCGCGGTACTCCAGAGCGCCGATGAAGCGGTCGCGCAGGCCCTTTCTGCCGCCGGAGTGACCCGCGAAGATCTGGAGGCGATAGGGACCACGGGATACGGCCGGTTCCTTGTCGGTGATCACCTGAAGGCAGACCTCGTCCAGGAGGAGCTGACCGTCAATTCCAAGGGTGCAGTATTCCTCGCAGACACCCAGCGGGGCCCTTCTACAGTGATCGACATCGGGGGCATGGACAACAAGGCCATCAGCGTCCAGGACGGCATCCCAGGGACATTCACGATGGGAGGCATCTGTGCGGGTGCAAGCGGCCGGTTCCTCGAGATGACCTCAAAGAGGCTCGGGGTCGATATCACAGAACTCGGTCCGCTTGCCATGAAGGGCCTTTCACGCAAGGTACCCATGAACAGTTACTGCATCGTCTTTGGGACACAGAGCCTGGTGAACGCCCTTGCCGCGGGGAGCAGCCCCGAGGACGTGGCCGCCGCTGCCTGCCACAGCGTTGCGGAGCAGGTCTTCGAACAGCAGCTCCAGGAGGTGGATATCAAGGACCCGGTGATCATGGTCGGCGGGACATCCCTGATCCAGGGGCTCGTCCGGGCGATGGAGGACCTCCTCCAGACCGAGATCGTCGTCCCACACCACTCCCAGTATATCGGCGCGGTGGGTTCCGCGCTTCTGGCTTCAGGGTTCATCAAGGGAGATTAGATGGAGGCAGTGGAGTATTTCGAGGTGGAATGCCCCGAAAAGGCGGGTGGGGACTACTACCGCCGAATCGCCGACGTGGTGCTCCTTGACCATAACCTCATCCGCGTGGTACTGAAACTGCATATCTTCATAGATCCAAAGGTTCCGCTCTTCGTTGCTGGCGGTGTGACGAGGAAACTCCCTGGTATCATCAGGCTACGCGACTTTGCGGACCTGAACATCCAGGAGAGGAAAGTGACAATTTCCATAGGAAATGAAGCGTACCTCGCTCCCCTTTTACAGATCCTGTGGAAAAAATACGGGAAGGACAATGTGGAACAACCCGATCGATTCACCATCATCCTCTATCTTGACGAGGACGAGTCTCGATCACTGGAGGATCTCCCAGTTTTTGACCCGAGTGAATCGATTTACAAGGACCTTATCTACGCTCTCCAGGTCATCCAGCCCGAGGGGTTCAAGGTCAGGAGGCAGTACTACGGGAACGGCAGGTTTTACCTTGTGGCGAGTGAGGACACCCTTCCCGAAGATATTGAAGATATTGTGAGGCAGAAATTTTCACTGATGGGGGAATCCCTGTGATCCTGGTTCCGGTCACCTACAAGGGTGGCATCTACCGCCACGACGAGATCATAGATCTCATCGAGGATCTCGGCGGCTACATCATCCAGAAGCACATGATTGCCCAGGAAGTAGTACTCCAGGCCCTCGTTCCAAAAGACGACATTGAATTGATCCGAAAAGTGGGAAAACCACTCACCGGGGAGCTTACCCTCTCGCCCCTGGTGGGAACCGAGATTGCGGTGGTGACACCGTCCCTCGAAATCCATCACCTTCCCCATGCATCCTGTGATATTGCCGAGTATATCCGCCGTTTCGGGGCCAAGACCAACATGGTCGGTCTTGCCAGGGGCTTTGGAAAGCGCATCGCCCAGTTGAACGACGAGGAACGCGATGTCATCAACGAGCACGACCTGGCAGTGTACCTGCTCGGCGATTTTGAGACATGCATCGAGAAAAAATTCCCGGTCCTCCGCAGGGGGATCGTGGTCCCGATCGTTCTCTGCGGTGGTCCTCCGACTGATGCCCTGAAGGCGATCATCGATCCGCCGGTCGATGGGTACGTCGGAAGCATCGGGCGTTTCATGCACAGGACAAAGGAGTCAGAAGAGATCTCGAGACTCGATGATGTGGTAGAAGAGATCACGCGGGTGCTCGACAAAAAAAGGGAGGAGATGGCAAAGGATCCCCTCTCCATCTCTCCTGCACGCTTGATGGATATCATCTCCGAGAAGATCGACGAGATTCACGAGGTGCTCTCGCCGACTCCCATCACCGTGCAGATGGGGGGTCTCCGGGTAAAGCTTCCCTACGATACCTTCGGGCCGGTGTTGAGAAAGACTGAAATCGACGAAGGGGTGACCGTCGGCGATCTCGCAGAGGTTTTCCCTTCCCGCATGAGGGACTATATCCTCATCCGGATAAAGCCATTCTCTGAGACCAACCTGGTGATCTGAACGGGGCCGTGGTAGCCAAACCACCCCTTCCCATCAGGCGGTAAATATGCCTGACATCTCGTAATACTGGTAATCCCGGTATGCAAACGGCTGTGTTGAGAACCTCCATACTTTTCCTGGGCCAAGCGAGTTTACGCTCGCATACGTGTTCCCGAGGAGGTTCCCGTTCGAGTTGTAGAGGTTGAAATTCACGGTGATATGGTCGATGCGGTAACTCTCGTCGTTCTTTATTTTGCCTATTATAATCCGCTGGCCGGTCGCGTCCACGTCATCCTTGATCTCGATCACGGACAGGCGGACACCCGTCGTAGGGGTGGTGATGAGATACCCATATGGGGTCTTGATCACATACCGGGGAACACCGCTGCCCGCTTCAATGGGGAGATCAATACCCCCTTCTTGAATAGAAGTGCCCTGAGTGGGAGTGGCCGCGGGGCTTACAGTCGCTACGGGGCCGGGACCTTGTTCTGAGATGAAGTCCTGAGGCGATATACAGCCTGAAAGTGCGAGCAGACCTGTAAAAATTGCGAACACCAATATGCATGATATGCCACGCCCACTCTTCTTTCCCACCCTTCTCATGGAGAAGACTCTTCACCATGTCCTATAAAAACGATTGGTCTTGCTCCTGCCTTTTCCAAAAAAAATAACAGGGAAACGCGTGGTTTACCCAGGTTCCAAGCGGCAGTGTCTGCACAAAGAGGGGGAAAAAAGTGGGGGAGTACCTTCAGTGAGCCCGCGGTGGCGCAATGTCATCCGGGGCGTTCTCCCCGACGATGCGAGAGAGCGCATCAACGAGTGGTTGGAGGGCTTCAGGGATCACGGTATCCTCCACGAGCACGGTCTTTCCATGTGCGCGTATTTGGTAAAGGAAAAGGTCTGCGCTCCCGGGTGGTGCCCGGTATTCGGGTGAAAGTCCCATGAACCCGGAACTCACAAGCAGGGTGCTGATCTCCTCGAGTTCTGCTTCCGAAAGCGCGAAACTGACGGAATAGTCCTTTCGGGTGAGCGAGACTTTTCCGTCGGGGTAGACTTCCAGGTGGTCGTTGTTCCCTGCAAACCCACCGGTCCTCCAGAACTCGATGAGGGGCTCCGGTCGATCGGATATGTCCTCGATGCCGGGCGAGAATACCAGTATTTCACGGCCCGATGAGTCTGAGATTACGAGGTCTCCATCCCTGATCTTCCAGGATGCCGCGGTTCCGAGGAGCTGCAGGTAGGTGCTCTCCTGCTTCATGATCGCCCTGGCGGCATCGTAACAATACATTTCGGTCGAACCTGCAGGCCCGATCCGAATGGTAGTGCCACTCTGCTCGAATGGTGCAAAATAGAGGTTGCAGCCTGAGGTCCCGCTGACCCTGCCATCTCCCGAGAATGCCGCTGTGATCACACTTCCCTTGATCACGGGGGCTGTGACTCCGCCACGCTCCATTCCAACCAGAGTCCATGGCCCGATGAGGGAGGGGTCAGCCGATTTCTCCTCTCCCAGTCTTGCAGACATCGAGATGACGGTGACCGGTATTCCCCACATGTAGATACCCAGGGTGTCAGGGACTGTTCTGGCAGTAAAGGAGACCTCCATCCCGTCAACCTGGAATTCTCTGTCCAGGTTCAGGGGGAAAAAAGATCTTCCATCATCGGTGACGATCCCGTAAAATCCCCCGGCAAGGTCAATGTACTCGATTCTCCCATCGGCTTTCACCTCTTCACCGAGGGGCACCGCCGACAGAATCCGAAGTGATGTACCCCACATGGAGATGCTGGCCACTCCCGTCTTCTCCATGCCGGTGAATTTCACTCTGATCCCATCCACCTTGCATGATTCCGGCAGGGTATCGGGGAGGTATCGTGTGCCGTCATCGGTGACGATGCCATAGAATCCGCCCTCGAGATCCATGTACACCACGGTTCCCGTGGTTGAAACAAGGGACGATTTTCCCACCGACTGGTTGAATGCCCTCTCCCTGACCGGGTTGATCCCGTGCGACCGTTCAGGGATGGTGAAGTTGAATTTCTGGGAACTCTTCACGATTGACGGGGCACTGACCGGGGCGTTCTCACGAACGATACGGCCCGGAAGGGGAAGGTCTCTCTTCCAGGCATTGACCACGCCGGCCACATCCGAGCGGGAGTAGGATGCCGGAGCAGATGTGTCCCTGGCCGGCACCTGGAATGATGACTGGTCCTGCGTCCGGTGGGATGACAGTTTCTCGCTGAGATCATATCTCATTGGTGCGGCCTGGACTGCTCCCATCGCTCCAAAACAAAGCGCGACGAGAAGCACCAGGCATGTGGAGCGTAGAAAAGAACTCCTATTTTGCATATATGTCTCTCCTGGTCCTCAAATAAATCTGGGGAACCATCCAGATCTATGGCGTGATTCTTATAAATACGTGACTTTTACTGCGAATTTTTTCGCACTTACCCTGCGCTGGCAGCAGTATAATATGGCTTCCCCGAGGATATTTAGTCAGCGAGGTTCGTCATGAACGACCTGGAAGAATTCGAACACACCCTGCAGAAGATCGTCTCCTGCGGGGGAGAAGAGATTGCAGAGGCATGGATGAAGGATATTGAGGCAGAGTACGGCCGTGCCCCGCTCATTTTCAAGCGGATGGCTGAACGACCTGAAGTGCTCATCTCCCACCTTCTCTATAAGACCGCGGTGACAAGGACAAGTGCCATCGACCCCAAATACATCGAGCTGATCAGCATGGCGGTCGGTTCGGCTCTCCGCTGCCCGCACTGCACAAGCTATCACATGCAGGCGGCAGTAAAGAAAGGTGCGAGCAGGGAAGAGATACTGGAAGTGATCCTCCTGGCAGGAATGATCTCGAACTCCTCGGTGCTGGCAAATGCCTATCGAATTTTCGACGAGAAGATGGCCAGGTGCATCCCCTGCGACAACTCGGGGATCGAACTCGATAAACACTAACCGCCCTTGTGCTCCCCCCTGGGTGCCCTCCTCCTTCTCCCGGGGGTGTGGGTTCCCTTTTCGCCGTAGAGGAGATCTCTTCTCCCTGTCAAGTTGAGTGCCTCGTCGACCAGATGCCTGTTCTTCCTGTCGCGGTATGAGAGAAGCGCCCTCTGGACCTGTTTCTCCCTTCCTTTCGGGACATGCACCGGTTCGAGGGTGAAGGGATTGAGCCCCGTATGATACATGCAGGTAGACGCCGTCATTGGCGTCGGAGTGAAGTCCTGTACCTGCTCTGTATAAAGGTCGTGGTCGCGGATGAAGACGGCAAGGTCGATCATGTCCTCAAGCGTACACCCGGGATGCCCCGACATGAAATAAGGGAGGACGTACTGCCTCCTTTCCCTGCCTTCCTGGCATCTCGAAAACGCGGCCAGAAACCGCTCGAAGACCTCTTTTCCGGGCTTTCCCATCAGTGCGGTGACTCCTGGAGAGACGTGTTCCGGGGCAACTTTCAGGTGCCCTGACACGTGGTGGGCGCAGATCTCGGGCAGCGGGTTTCCGGGATCTGCAACCAGAAGGTCGTACCGGACGCCAGATCCGATGAAGACACGCTTCACTCCCGGAACCTCCCGGAGGCGGCGGAGAAGCATGACCTGCCGCTGGTGGGAGACCGGGAGGTTCGGACAATTCTCAGTGCATGCCCTGTCCGGGCATGGACCGGAAACGGCCCACCGGGGGCACTCCATGCCGTACATGTTGGCGGTAGGTCCCCCCACATCACTGATCACACCCGAAAATCCTGGCATCCTGGCCATCCGGGTCGCCTCCCTTACCAGCGACTCGATGCTCCTGCTCTGGATAATGCGCCCCTGATGGTGAGTGAGGGCACAGAATGCACAGGACCCAAAGCACCCCCGGTGGCTGATGAGCGAAAATTTCACGGGTTCCAGTGCCGGGACAGGAAGTGTATATGATGGGTGGGTTCTCCGGGAATAGGGCAGTTCATAGACGGCGTCCAGTTCAGGGGTGGAGAGGGGGAGTGACGGAGGGTTCTGGACAATAACCGTCTTTGGGTGCCTCTGCGCGACCGCTTTGCCGGTAAACGGGTTCTGCTCGCGGTAGTGCATGGCAAACGCCCTTGCATAGGCCACCCTGTCTTTCTCTACGTCCGAAAACGAGGGGATCTCCAGGAGCGGGAATGCACAGGAACCAATATAACGGGAAGGAGGGACCCGGAAGACCGTCCCCCTGATATCAGTCAGGGATGCCGCAGGCTCCCCTGCATCAAGTCGCCGGGCGATCTCCCTGACCTGCGATTCACCCATGCCGTACACGAGCAGGTCGGCAGGCGCATCCGCAAGGATCGAGTGCCGGACTGCGCCCGACCAGTAATCGTAGTGTGCAAATCTCCTCAAAGATGCCTCGATTCCGCCCAGAACGAGAGGCACTCCGGGGAAGAGCGAGTGGACCTTGTCGCTGTAGACGATTGCTGCCCTGTCAGGTCTCCGGATCTTGCCTCCGGCAGAATATACGTCGCTCGACCGCCTCTTCTTCGCAGCAGTATAATTGTTCACGAGGGAATCGCAGTTCCCGGGACAGATCGCAAAGAAGAGACGGGGAGCGCCAAGATGAAGAAAGTCATCGTCACTCCTCCAGTCAGGCTGTGCGATCACCCCGACCGAGAACCCTTCGTCCCAGAGTACCCTGCCGATGACCGCGGCAGCAAACGAGGGGTGATCGACATAGGCATCGCCGCTGACAAGAATCACGTCGAACTGGTCGATCCGGAGATCCTTTGCCTCCGCAAGAGTCATCGGGAGGAACTTTGGCTGTCTCCTCTTCATTGAGGACTTCCGGTCAGGAACCGGGGCAGCTGGAGCCCGGTCATGTCGTCATGGCCTCGGACCGCGTGAATACCCGCGATCTCGGTGATGATCGCTTCCACCACGATGTAGACCGTTGCGCGGTCCCGGAGGCATCCTGCAAGAGATAGCGATCCCTGTCCGACTGCGGAATGAAGGTGGAGGTGGGGGCCATCCTCTCCCCACGAGATCGAGCCCACCCCGAGGATCTCCCATCCCCCGGCAACATCCTCGCGATGCGGGACAGGGGGAAGGACGGGTTCCTCCGGCCCAGTCACCAGTTGTGCCTGCCCCAGAGCGCCGAGCACCTGGACAGTGCCGCAGAGTACTTTCTTTTCGCGTATGCATTGGAGAATCACTTCGAGGAGGTC
The DNA here is from genome assembly GCA_029547605.1 of Methanobacteriota archaeon. Classification (GTDB taxonomy): domain Archaea; phylum Halobacteriota; class Methanomicrobia; order Methanomicrobiales; family Methanospirillaceae; genus Methanolinea_A. Next base: position 42,495 of record JAKPPB010000077.1, read on the forward strand.
TTCACCATGGTCGATGCGGAGGACAAATATCCTCCCCGGACGCCCTTCAGTGCACTGCATGGATCTCTCCAGTACGTCCGATCCCGCCGCTCATCTGCCACCCACTCCTCCTCCGCCAAACCCGCCGCCGCCCCCAAAAGACCCGCCTCCCCCGAACCCGCCTCCACTCCCTCCGCGGGAGGGAGGGGTAAACGCAAGAACCGGCACAAACGCGGTCCTGATTCCCATTGCCATGGGCACACCTGCTTCTGGCAGGCTGACATGGAGGGCCTCCATTGCCCGCTCGACCTTCTCTCCCACGCCAAGCGCAGTTCCGTAGACCAGCCACTCTCCCCACATCGAGATATCAGCCGGCGTGTACTGCCTGATGAGGGCAAGGTCTGAGAGAAACCGTGCAAACGCGTCCCACTCCAGTTTCTCCCTGTAGCGGTCATCCTTCCAGTGCCCAAAGAGGGTCGAGGGAAATGCCAGAGCGACTCCTGACTGGACGATCATCCCTGCCCAGAGTACAATCGCGGGGACGAGCAATGCCGAAAGGACTGGGAAAAGGATGACTGCCATGACTGATACTGCGCAGAACGAGATGCCGACGAAGAGGAGTGGAAAGAGGTGATCCCGCCCGTCCACGACATAGCGGGATATGAGGCGTGGATCCGATCTCCTCGTCACACCGGAGAGCTGCTGCTGGTAATTGAGCATCTTTTGCTCCATTGTCCTGTCCCTCCTGGCATCGACTGCCATCTGCTGAAGGGTCTCCGAGTCGACAGTCCCGTTCTCCTGGACATTCTGCAGGAAGTCAAGAACCCGCTGCTCATACGGTTCATCGGACTGGCTCCTGTTCACGGTGATGGTGATCCCTTTTCCTTCAGGCTTCTCCTGGATGGTGATCACTTTTCTACGGTGCAGGTCAAGCAGGGTCGCGTAATATCCGTCCTGGTCGAACTCGATTGCGTCTCCCTTGAAGAGGAGGTTTACAGCCCATGGCTTCATCGAGGGGTTGGGACAGAAACTGAGAAACTCGGGAACGGTGTACTCCTTCTCGCGCCCGAATTTTCTATAAAGGAAAACCAGGAGCAGCGGGGTGAGGACCACCGACAGAAGCCCCCCGATATAGAGTGCCCATGCACCCAAAAGGGGAATCCGGTGGTAAAACGGGTTTGCGGCCAGCGTTTTTTCTCTCACGTCCTCAACCGGGACGAAAACCCCAGGTATCCCCTGTGCTTCGGCCGTCAAAAAGAGCATCTCAACTCCGAGGACTTCGTCCCCCGCCGCCTTCCCCCTGATGATTACCCAGCCGCCCTCGCGTACCACTGAAAGGCCGGGCGGATGGGGGAATACCTCGCGTGCGTATCGTTCAGGAATGCGAATCTCGAGGTCCCTGAATGGGATGTGTCTGTCAACCAGCCTGAGGTTCAGGTGAGCGTCAATTTGGTCATACTCGATGGGCGGGAAGAGCCGGTAGGTGTACGATACGGTGTATTTGCCGGCGGGGAAATATCCCGGGTTGTACATTCCCACCTCGTTTCTTTCGGCGCGGTCCCGCACAAACCGGATATATTCTGGATTATCAGCGTTATAGAGCGTGACCTCTCCCGACCAGTCTTTCAAGTACCCAACTGTATCTGTTGGCTTTTCCATATCGATGATCTGGATATGGGGGGAATCGAGCGGTTGCGACGAGAGGGGGTCCTGCCAGTACCGGTAGAGCATCCTGTATTTTCCGCTGCTCTTCACCTCATACGTGTAGGTCTCCCGGTACGATCCATCCTCCCCGAGCGTGGCCTGGTACCGGTCCACGACAAGGTCGCCGTCGATGAGGACAGGGATTGCCAGTGACAGGATGACCGCCACCGCACCCAGGATGATTGCCAGCACGACAAGGATCAGGAGTGATCTCGTCTCGCTCATGCGCCCCTCTCTCAGAACGCGATCTTCGGCGGTGTCTGGATGGCCTCTTCAAACTCCAGGTACTCAAGTTTCGGCAACCCGAGGATCCTCGCCACGAAGTTCGAGGGGATAACGTCGCGGAGGGTATTGAACTGCTGGGAGATGTTATTGTAGGTATACCGCTGACGGGCGATCTCGTCCTCGACTCCGCGGACCGCATCCATCAGGTTCATCACCGTGGCGTTCGTCTTCAGGTCCGGGTAGTTCTCTGCCACCGCAAAAAGCCTCCCGAGCAGGGAGCGGGACTCCCGCTCGATCTGGTTGAGGTCCCCGGGGCCTGCGCTGCCGACGCTCGCCCGCATGGCCGTGACCTTCTCGAATGTCTCACGTTCGAATGAGGCGTAGCTCTTGACCGCGCCCAGGAGCTGGTCGATCATGTCCAGGCGTTTCTTCATTGCCACTCGTATCTGGCCAAGCGTCGCTTCAGACGAGTTCTTCAGGCTGAAGAACCGGTTGTATACCCCGACAAAATAGAGCACCAGTCCCACGATGACGAGGACGATGATGCCCCCCACAATCCAGGGTATGAGATCTCCAAGTGCCATAGCTTCACCTATCTCTTCCATGCATATTTAACTCCGCTGACCCGGTGAACCAAAAAGACGCTCTCCCGATCAAGTTTTGCACGATGCCAGAGGGCGTCGTCGCGATCATGCGGGAACGATCCTTCCCACCACTCTGAGCCTGCCGCCCTCAAGATAATGGATGAGGATGGATGCTCCCGGGGGATACACAAGTTCTTTCTCGGATCGGAGCGTGATCTCGGGCCTTCTCCAGTCCCCGGCGTTGTTGACGAACGCAATTCTCGCGGGAACAAACTGCATCCAGTGCCCCAGGTACACGACCATCTGCTCTTTTAAGGGGGCCGGCCAGTAGCGGACCAGCTCGGCTCTCCCATTCAGGATGTGTGAGGACACGAGTGCGGGGTTGGTCGAAAGGACATATCCCCGGTCAAGATCGTCTGCCTCCACCCCCTTCAGCGCAAGACCCACCCGGTCTCCTGCTCTTGCCTCTGTCACGTCATCATCGTGCTTCTGGATTGACCTGAGATGGGCGACTTTCCCGGTAGGAAGCACTTTCAGCTGGTCATGGGCCCGTATCGTCCCCTCCGCGACACCGCCGAGGACCACGATCCCGACTCCCTTCACCGGGAAATGGTGATCGACGGGTACAGACCCTCCATTCGAGGCCTCCGGAAAAGGCTTCACCTTTCCGGCCTCCTCGAGGAAGAGTTCCCTCAGGTGCCCATGATCGTCAGCATGGAGTGAGTAGTGCTCAACCACCGTTCCTTTCACGAGGGGTGCAACCTGCTCTGCGGATAAGTAATTCCGCAGCACCAGGACACCTTTTTTAATTCCTGCCATGTCGAGCATCAGGACGCATTCCCCGAACACCGCGTTGATCTCGTCCACGATGAGGAGGGCCATTCCCGCCATAGAGAGGGAGAAGAAGAGCGAGGAGAGCTTCTCGGGATAGCGGCTCGGCTCGATGTAGGTGACCGTTACGTCGTCCCTCTTCTGGTTATAAAAGGTGATGTCCGAGACCGTTCCTTTTTTTCCCAGGTGGCCTGCATAGCCTTCCGGGCCGATGACCGCGACGGTGAGGTTGGGCATGTTTAGAAGATTGGGTCGGACAATTATATGAGAGTTACAGGGATGACGGTAGATTGATTCTTTCTACCTATGTTGATGATTCTCTCCGCCTTTCCAGAAATAACTGCTATCTGGAACAGTCTCGCTGTTATAATGCCGAGACTAATTCTTTCCCAATTCTCATTTTTACCTGACTTCGTCATAAGATGGCTGATAAGGTAACGTTTATTGAAATTTGTGACCAAAAACGTGACCTTCTCACTAGGGGAAATAGCACTGGTTCGTAAAATCGATGCCCATACCAATTTTTTTGAATCGATTTTAGAGGGTATAGATGGCAGAAGTCAGACTTTCATACCGTCTGTAAAACACCTCATTAGCAACAAACTCGGTCAATCAGTGTCAGTGAACAAGTTGCTGGACTTTGCCCCTGTTGAGTTACTTGAGACATTAGGGTTCGAAATTAAAGTTTCGGAACGAACCTTATATCGAACGCTGGAAAGACTGGGAGAGCGCCATCCGATCATTCTCGAAAGGTTCCAGCAGTGGGAAAAAGACCGGGATCTGGTGGATTCTGTACAGGTCATGGACTTCAGTTCGAGTTATTTTGAGGGGACGAAATGCCCTCTAGGTGAACTTAGATAGCCCCCTTACCAATTCACCATTCAGCGAGTCTCTGTAAATCGATCTTTTTGTCAAAGCCCAAAGAAATCACGAGCCCGAGTAAAAGTACATTCAAACAAACCGTCTTTTTCACAGATTTCGTTGTATACTTGTGGATTT
>JAKPPB010000089.1 GCA_029547605.1 Methanobacteriota archaeon
TTTTACGGTTTATTCTTGGTTATTTTTGTATTTTGAAGTTTTTCCAAATGTACTTTTATCCGGGATTGTAAAATATGTGCCCAAATGTTAATTGAGAGATAACTTTGCGTTATTTTGAGTTTGATTCTGTAAGGGGGCTAATACCTCTGTTTTCATTATCTTGTCGTCTTCTCCGCAGGTCTTCACTTCTGTGTACCTCTTGAACTTGAAGCATCCTGATGCACCAGGCCGAAAGAAGGGGAGATCCTGGAATTCTCCAGGACTTTTACTATGGTCTCCTTCATGAACTGGTTGACTATCCCACTCGTTTCCGGGTCCCGGGGATACACCGCACCCGTCGGCGGGACACTGGGTTCACTGTCACTCGACGCAGTTGCTTGCGGGATTGCCTTTCCCACACTGAAAGCAGACATCATGTCGGGGTCATCGTTGCCACGGACCAGGTGTTGCACGGAGAGGCGTATAAGAGATGGTGTGTTCCTGCCTCCTGTCCCGGCCGGGAAGTCGACGAGAGCCCTTTGCTGGTGAGGTCAGGTTATCCCCGGTCTGCTTTACCCATCCTTAAATATATCTGTCCTCACCGCTTTCGAAGGAAAGTGCCCTTCCGGTACTCATCGAACGCCTGCCGGAGCTCCTCCTCTGTATTCATTACAATCGGGCCTCGCCATGCAACAGGGTCGCGGAGGGGCTTTCCGGAGAAGTAGAGAAACCTGACCCCCCTGCTGCCTGCGATGATGTGCACCCACCTCCCCTCCTGCGCGAAGAGCACCGTCGTGAGGTTCGATAACTCCCTCTCCTGGCGGAGGTCGAAATTCCCTGACCCGCCGATCACATAGGCTGCCGCGGTATGCTCTGCTTTGACCTCGTGGGAGAATGGCACGTCTGGCCCGAGTGTCACATCGAGAAATTCAGGATACCCGACTATGTCCTGCACGGGTCCGGAAACTTCGTCAACTGTCCCCGAGATGATCCTGATGCGAACCCCGCGCTGTGGTGATACGACCGGGATTTCGTCCCCAGGCACCTCCTGGTAACGGGGATCAATCATCTTATGGCTCCGGGGGAGGTTGACCCAGAGCTGGAACCCGCCCATCCGGCCGTCTACGGGCTTTGGCATCTCCTGGTGGATGATCCCTGATCCGGCTGTCATCCACTGGACTCCTCCGGCCTCCACACTGCCCGAGTGGCCGAGACTGTCGCCATGCTCCACCCTCCCTTCCAGCATGTAGGTGACCGTTTCGATCCCCCGGTGCGGGTGCCACGGGAATCCCGCCAGGTAGTCTGAGGGTCTCTCTGCACGGAAGTCGTCGAGCATCAGGAACGGGTCAAAGAGGGGAAGTTGGTCGTACCCGAATGCCCGGTGGAGGCGGACACCTGCGCCTTCGATCGTCTCTCGTGCGGGAAATGCCTTTGCAACCGCCTTTGCAGGTGGCATAGTGGGAATTGTGCATTCTTACGGAATAAAGATAGGGGAATCGGGATTTCTCACCCCCGCCTGAACATTGCTGCACGGTTGACGAAGAGCCAGGTGCGGCCTGCGAGTTCAAACCCGCATTGTGTGGCGAGCCTGACCTTTTCATCAAACTCCCTGCCGGAGACGATGATGGGAGGCTCGGAGAAATAGAAGGTTCCGCCTGGTTTCAGGAGCGCGGCAATTTCCCGGAAAAGCTTTCCTGGATCCGGCACCTCGTGGACCACGAAGATCGCAAGCGCGACGTCGAAGGTTTTATTCAGATCAGGAGGAAGACCGATCGAGTCAGGCCTGCACTGGTGCGTGATGATCCTCGAAAGTAGTCCTTCGGATTCCATCTTGTCCTTCACAATCCGGAGCATCTCCTGCTGAATGTCTACTGAAAAGACCCTGCCGGAATCTCCCACTCGCTTTGCACATTCCCTGGTGAAGAAACCCGGTCCGCATCCAAAGTCGAGCACCCTGTCTCCTGGCTTTACCAGTTGTTCTGCGAGGCGATCGGGCCGGTAGAGAAAGCGGCGTAACGGGGTGTCGAGGTATGCGGCGCGGGATGCAGGGAAGACCGTATGCTGGCGGTGTTCCCCGTGATCGTCGCGGGAAGTCATGCAGGAAGCATGAGTGTGGCAGGAAGATAACGGTTCTGTGATTTTGGGGAAGCGGGAGTCTCATGGGAACCATGATGCCTGAACACGTATCCATTCCCATGAATGGCATTATGCCGGTCATGGAGAATACCAGTGCCTGGTATATCGGGTACCGCGACGGGGAGAGGGTCCATTCCCCAGATGCATTTTTTTGATGGAATGAATTTATTTGTCCCGCGCAATACCTCGGGCAGGGTTAGGAGCTCCTCTTCCACTCCCCTCCGGCATATTTTCCATTTCATTCACTGCCGGTTCACGTCGTGGAGTTGCTTGTTCGAAACCAAACCGCATCCATATCTGAAAGGCGCATTCTTTTGAATCACATAGAATCCCTGTTTCCTGCAGGATAACTCGGAAGCCGGTCACGGAAGTGCCAGAATACCAGTGCGAGGGCCACGTAGAAGATCGCAACGAACCACCCGAACTCGCCAAGCATCATCTGCCCGGCTTCGGTGGTCTCGGTGAGCAGGGGATAAAATTTCTGGATGAAATAGTTCCAGAACCCGTGGAAGAGGACTGCGACCCAGACGCTTCCGGATGCGAGACGGAGCCACGCGAGGATGAGCCCTGCACCCATCACCGATGGTACGAACACGGCAAGGGAATACCACAGCGGTCCGGTGCCGTGGTATCCGCCGAAGAACATCATAGGGAAATGCCAGACGGTCCAGATCGCCCCTGACAGCAGGGCAAGCCGCGTAAAGCGCATGCACTGGGTAAGTTCGGGGACGAGAAAACCCCGCCATCCGAACTCCTCGCCGGCTGCGGCAACGCAGTTGAAGACGAGGGAATAGAGAATTGCGGGGAAAGACGAGATCGCGAGGACACGTGCAGCCCCTTCCGTATTGAACGGTGCGATGCCGGATACCCACGCCAGGCCGAACATGATGAGGCCTGCCGCGACCGGGATCAGGATTCCCGCTGCGAGGAAAGCGGGCTTTCCAAGACCAAATCCAAAGCCTTTGAGGTCCCGCTGGAACGCCAGGCGGGTGACGATGGCGGCTAATGCAGGCCCCCACATCGCACCGACCGCATAGAACAGGAGATTTTGTGCATTCTCCGCAACGAACGGTGTCTGCGAGGTGAAATACCAGAAGACTGATGAGAAGAGGAACGTGAGGACGACAAATGTCACGATCTTAATCCGCGGACATGTGACCGCGGTGCCGGGAGATGGGGATGCGCCCATAAAAGAATTTAAGACGTCTGATGGTTTGAATACATCGTATTGCTGATCTCCAGACCCCTTTGTGCGAAACCATGTTCTTCGGAAGTTTTCGCAGGTCCTGCCTCCCCTTAATTTTTCACGAGAATCAGTTCTTGATTTTTGGTTTTTGATCCTCGACTGCACGGCAGTCATGGGCTGTTACTATGAAAATCGAATCCGTGATTTTCATTTTATGCCTGTATCTCGGGAAAAATGAAGTGAATTCATTCATTGAAGTCCGCATTATGAGATTCGTAAGCACCACATCACTGGAAAGAGCATCCCGCAAAAAAAGGATTGATAGGCCTCCAGGATATCATTTTTACTGGTAATACACTCCTTCTCCGGTGCGGAGGATTCCCCCGGCCTCTATCCATCCTGGCGATTCCTGAAGTTCAACGGCAATACTGTCGTCGTAACTGTTAAAGACCCACCCCCCACGCCATATCGAGTTGGTCCCGCTGATGCTGGACTGGAGGGAGAAACTAACCGGGCGTTCCGATGAGAAGGAGACATAGACCAGGACGGGATGAGTATACTCCTTTCCCTGGAAGTACGGCCTCGTGCTCCCCTCCGCAGGGATGAATTTCTCCTCCGGGGCAAACACGGGTTCATTCCCCACCGGGTCGCGGGTCTCGATCGTCCGGTTCACCGGCAGCATCGTTCCGATATTGAAGGGATAGAGGATGGGAGTCTCGGCCGAATACTCGGTCCGGGGTATGATGGTCGTGGGGAGCGGGCTCTGCCCGGGTTCGATCGCTACGGGGTATCCATGGTACGCAGGGACCATTTTCGCCGCACGGATGGCGAGCATGGGAGTCCCGCCCACCTCCTCGATCGAGAGGTCCCAGTCATCCGGTATTCCGTGGACACTCCTGTGTACAAAAGTTTCTGCGAGGACCGGCGTCCCTTCAAGAAGGGGGACAGGGAGGAGAATTGTCACGTTGGTGATCGTGGTCGTGTATGAGAGACTGATGGAGTAATGATAGTCGTGCCGCTCACTCTGTGCCATGCCCTCATGGAAGAGGAACGCGACGTAGCCTATCCATGCAGCGAGGACGATGACCGCTGCGACCAGGAGAGAGATGACGATCTTTTTCGATGATACCTGTATCATGAGAGTGAACCCGGGAATAAATGAGTCTTCCTTCGAATAGAAAAAAGCAATTTCGATCTATTCCCGCATGGGTAGGGAGGGGAACGCCCGTATCATACTCCCTGCTGCAGTGCCCAAGATGATCGGATGAGAATGATGCCTTCCCTTCAGGACGCCTTTATCGTTATGGAGGAGAAAAATACCCACTACTGACTGAAGGAAAAATGCGATTGAATATACAGAGGGGCATCGCCATGATCATGGCAGTCGGCCTTGCTGCAATGCTTTGTGCAGGATGCCTGGAGAATGCACCGGGTACTGCAGAGAAGAACAGGAGCGCTTCAGTCATTGCTCTTGCATTGAACGATTCCCTCGTTCGTGAAAATATCCCCATCGATACAGGAGACTACGAAATCGTTGAGGTGGGACCTGTGCAGTACGGGCAGACCGGCCCGAAAGGGAACTTTTCGGGAACGTTCACGGGGGTTATATTCCGGTGCTGCGGTTCAGGATCACTCTACCATGTCATCATCGATGATGAGAATGCAACGGTTCTCAGCCAATACTGGCAGTGGGTGAAGGAGCCTTTGCCGTGCAGCGGAGCAGAACCCCCAAAGGAATATTCCACTCTTGAAGAGGTATCGTCCGGACTTTCAAGGGGGTGCACGCTCGCGTATCCTGCATCCGTTCCTGTCGGGTACCACCTCTCCCTGGTACGGGAATACGGTGAGCCCTGTCCCCGTCAGGATATCGTGTATACTTCCGAACGCAATGAGCTGCGCTTTGTTCAGGTCTGTCCAGGGTACCCGCCGTATGCGTTTGCCATCAGCGGAGAGGCAGGTATGGAGATCGAAATAGGGGATGCACGGGGTGAATTCGTCAGGGGGGTCGGGCAGAACCAGATCGCGTGGGTTGATGAGCACGGATCATACTGGCTCATAGGAGACCTGCAAAAAGAGGATCTTCTGGAAGTGGCATCTTCTGTGAAGCCGTTCCATCAACAGTCAGGCGCGTATGCCAACCCGCAGCAGGATCGCATACATCTGGGTGCTGAAGCCTGAAAAGAGAGGAGACGGCTCTCTCCTTTCCTCCCTTACTCTTCACTTTTTCCATGGAAATGCCGCATGTGGTTGGGGCTCTGGTGGAAATCGGTGCCAATCCCGTTTTTCATGCCTCCCTGACCTCCCATCTCATGCCATGGATGAGGGGTGCCCGGGTCCTGTGCCCAACAATTATCTCCCCTCCCTGCCCCTCACTCTATGATGGCGCCGGGAATCAAAGAGCGTATCAGCATCATCGAAGGGGATATCACAACCCAGCTGGTCGATGCCATTGTCAATGCCGCCAACCCGTCCCTCCTTGGCGGAGGGGGCGTCGATGGCGCGATCCACCGTGCCGCAGGGCCCGGTCTCCTCGCGGAGTGCCGTCGTCTCGGTGGGTGCAGGACCGGGGAGGCAAAGATCACCCGGGGTTACCGCCTGCCATCCCGGTTCGTGATCCACACTGTGGGCCCGGTCTGGAAGGGTGGAGATTCCGGCGAGGACGAACTCCTTGCATCCTGCTACCGGAACGCGCTTGCGCTCGCGGAGTTAAGCGACCTGCGGAGCATCGCGTTTCCTGCCATCAGCACCGGGGCTTACGGCTTTCCCATGGAGCGGGCTGCCCGCATCGCGGTCCGGACAGTGATGAAGTATGTCACCTACCACACCACAATCGGGAAGGTCCTCCTTGTGTGCCGTGGAAATGCTGCGTATTCACTCTACACTGACATCCTTGATAAGGAGAGTACAGGCAACTCCGAATACCAGATGGCGCAGGCCCTCTTCTCACACCTCTCGATGATAGAGGCCAGCCATGGAATCCGGGTTAAGAACAGGGTTGCAATTGTTCATACCCTTGCACCCGCAATCAGGAACGATATCCAGGCACTTTCGACAGGGATCTCTCTGAACAACTGGGTTTCAGCAACCGGGGCATATGGGGAAGTCACGGTGCCGGAGAATATCCTTCAAAAACTACTTGACTCGCTGAAAGACACAGGAGTATGGAGAGAATAACATATGTTGTTCCCACTCCATGCATTCAGCCCTTTTCAGGCTGCCATCTCTCTACCTGAACCCAATCCAGGTCATTGACGATCACCCCAGTGACCGCTGCCAATACTCCTCTGAACTGGATGGATCTTCCCTATTATCACCGCTGAAATAGCGGACAAAATCTCGCATGAGAGGTCAAAGGATACCTATATCGGGGCGCCCGGCTGAACTCAATAGAAGAGGTGGTGCCGTTTGGCAGGTCTGCTGCTGGAGATAGGGTATTTCGGGGTGTTCACGTTCATCTTCAGCAGCATGCTGGCGATGGGAATGAGCATCTCTCTCAGGGATCTCACTTCACCGCTCCACAATCCGAGGCTTGTGGTCTTGTCCCTGCTGGCAAATTTTGTGATTGTCCCGGTCTTTGCATTCATCCTCCTCTCCATTTTTCCTGTGAGTGGCGAACTCGCTGCAGGGCTCATTCTTGTCAGCATTGCGGCAGGGGCGCCATCGACACCCAAGGTAGCAGAACTTACTGGTGGAAACATCGCCTACGCAGTCTCCCTGACTCTTCTGATGACCCTCGTCACCATCGTCCTGATGCCGCTCCTTGTCCCGTACATTCTCGATGGTGTGGGCATGGACCCAACCATTATTGCATATCATCTTGTGTTCTTCATGCTTCTCCCCATTCTCGCCGGCATGCTGCTCAGGGACAGGATGCCCGACACCGCCGGGAGGGTGCTGCCGGCAATCGACTTTATCTCCAATGCCACGATTGGCGTGATATTTCTGGCGTTTGGGGTCCTTTTCTTTGCTCACATAAAGGAACTCTTTGGTAACATCCTGGGCATGGAGGTCGTGGTCATCGCGTTGCTTTTTGTGGTGGGAACCCTCCTGATCGGGTATGCCATGGGTGGCCCTGACCGTAACAACCGCTGGGTGCTGGCGTTCGGGACGGGGTTTCGGAATGTCACTGCGGCACTTGTCGTGATCACCGCAGGCTATCGCGATCTCGAGAACGACGTCTTCCTGATGGTCCTGGCGGTCACGCTCTTTTCCGTGATCATCGTCTCGGCCATCGTCGGGTTCATGTTGAAGAAGCAGCTACATGTCGGAAAACGATTGCAGGCAAGGGGTTCCTGAACACTGCCCGAAATCCCGCTCTTCCTGCAGGCCTTATCTCTGGAAAGAGAGTGGTTCACCGGACCTCGATGAAATACTACGAATCCCCCGTCACCTCAACCGTGAGGGTGAACCGCTTCGAATCCCCGATATCGCACCCGCCAAGGGCAAATATCCCATCGAACGTCGTGTTACCGGGTTCAACTGCCCGGAAACGCCACCGATAATAGGCCTTCCCACTCTTGAAGTCATCGTGCTCCGGCACCCCGTAAATCGGTCCGGCGTTTTCCAGTTCCAGGTCCGACCCATCGGTCAGCATGATCCATTGGTAATCAAAGCCTGGAATGGTGCGAAGCGTGATCTCGATGGAGTCTCCACTATCCATCATCACCGTCAGCCCTGAATCGCTCTCGCTCAGGAAATGACCCCCCATTTTTTTGGGAAGGGATTCGCCGTTGGGAACCGGCGGGTCAACTCTTTTTGACTCGACCTAAACCGCGTACTTCGAGATTACCTGGGCCCGGATCCCTCATGGGGGAGAAGGAGAAACGGGTGTCTGGGATGCCGGTGTTGACCGCGACGGATTCGTATTGGATTACATGGTTCAGTTTCTCCGAAAGCGGGATGGAACTGGGTGGGCGGGACGGAACCGGTGGCACCCTTTCGATTTGCAAGGGAGTGGAAGTCGGCAACACACCGGACGCAAGGGTCTGGGCCGCTGCGGCACTGTCATCGTAATAGGTAGCAACTTCCCACTCCAGGCCGGAAGAGGGCTCGGTCCACGCCATGAGGCGGGATCTTATGTTCGGTATATACCAATCGGACCCATGGATCGGTCACAACCTCACCCGGACAGCGGGGCGCCCCGTTGTCCGTGTTCCATTCGAGAACGGAGAAGTCCCCGTCAATAATGAACTGTCGGACTGAGCGCAGGTAGTCGTATTCGTGGGAGAGATTAATCCTTGATAAAAGATCCCAGGTATGGGTCCGTGAATCATACCTGGAAGTCGATGTGCCGTTCGCGATCGCATAAGACCTTCCATTGTCCGAGTCCGAAGATATTGCCTCCATCCTGGCAAATGACGGCGAACGGGAGTCGTACTGGATCAGTATCATCTCACGCCTCTCTTCTCTTACCCCCGGACATACCGGGTAAAAAAAACGGTATTCATTGACTCCGTCAGTATTTTTGAGGTAATGGTCAGCAAGCCCGCCTAATGCCAGGCTGGCATAGTGATGACTCTCCGACATGCACCCGGCAGATGCCACAAAACAAAGCAACACGACAAGGAGGGGTTTGATTGTCCCGGAAAAGTTCTTTATATTATTTCCATTCCGGAAACGGGATGATAATGATTCTCCCCTGGTGATACTGGAAACTTCAGAAAAAATTATGCGCGGAAGGGAAAAAATTTGAAAAATATTCGAAATTAAGGTAATTTCTGTATGGGCCGATGCCGCCCTTTATCATCTCTCAAAATAGAATGATAATTACAGTTTTTCAAGACTGTTTGAGTAAAGACATGTTTCGATCGAATTTTGGCGGCCCGAGAAATACGGGACCCCGTGAAATGACAAAGGTAGTCTGTTCTGACTGCGGAAAAGATTGTGAAGTACCGTTCAAGCCGACCGAGGGCAGGCCCGTCTATTGCCAGGGATGCCTTCCGAACCACAGGCGGCCCCGGTTTTAATTCAATTTTTTTGCCGCTGTCGCCTCCCTTTGCGATCAGCACTGTTGAAGCACATACACACTACGTCTATTTACCCTTTCATCCCATATACTACACAAGCCAGATGAGATCTGGACCATTGAATACCTGTTGATGAGAGGCTGGAGAGAATAGTTACCTCCTGCATGGTATGCACAGGGCATACTGCGTGTATCGGTTGCCAGAGAAAGAACATATGCCGCGCTCTACTCTTCTGTGCGCTGGCATCACAAGAAAGACAAGACTCATGATAAAGAACAGCGCAAAACCCACGGTAACCGGGACCAGGTCAGGGTATACCATACGCTTTACCTGTCCCAATTGTGCAAAAGAGAACACGATTGTGTACAACATGCCCAAGGCCTTTTACAAGGAATCGAGGGACGCGGTCTGCGGGAAGTGCAGGAGACATTTCACTGTCCTGACACCGGGATAAAGGTTAAAAGACACCTCTTTAGAAGAGGAATCGGTTTCGTTCTTTCAAAAATTCTATTTTCTATTTCGGTTCAACAGGGACCAAAGAACAAGCAGAAAACAAATTACGCCATGAGATTCTTTTTTCCAGAGACTTTGCAGTCATATATTCTTCCACTCATTATCAGATAGCGTCGTCGCCGAACCGTTCCACCCAGAAGTCCATGGGGAGCCCCCCCCAAGGTCCCTTGTAAGGTCTTCGGCCCTGAAAGAGAATGGATGGTTCATGCAAATACTCCGGGAGGAGATGAAAAACTTACCTTAACCGGACGGTAATTTCGTGGGGACTCATGAATGGTCGTTACCCGAGGTACCAAGGGTACCATTGGCTGATACATTCCTGTTAGTGAGCACGAATCTCTTGCAGACTCGCGCGTTCGCGAATCCCAAGGAATATCGCTTCTTACCTGAATGACTCTGCGGTAATAATGTCCATAATAACAGTGTTCCCTGAGTGTCACGACAATTGAAACTTCAAGCGAGTTGAACAAACCATTTTTTTTCGTTAGGCTTGAAAAAATCCGGTTGAGAACGAGTGCCAGAGCCGAAGAGCATCTCATTATCTGCGCACACAATGCACCTATCCGCTTGCCGAAATCCCCTGGAATCCTCTCGTCGGTCATCTGGTCACTCTCATTCCCGATCTTTGGTCCGGAAAGAACCACGATGTCCCAGGGCGAGGACCATGTTACGAAGGCCCGCAAAACAATCTGGCGCCTCTTGAGGACGGGTCCCATCAGAACCTTGTCTTTTCCAGGAACGCACACAATTCTCCCAATATCCTCCTTTCAGGCGGAGGAGAGTGGTATCTTCAGTCCAGAGATGCGGGAGCAGGCGATCGCCAGATGGATATGACGCTGCCACCATGGGGCGTGAAGGAGATGTCTCTCATGTAGGACGATGTCTTCGAGCGATTTGCCGGGGACTACGACCGCTGGTTCCATGAGCCCTATGCCGATTACCATGCAGAAATTGAGCTGATTCGGAAACTGCTTCCGCAGAGGGGTCCCCTTGCACAGGAGATAGGTGCAGGATCGGTGAAGGTGTGCGGCGCTTCCCGGGATTAGGCATATGACCGAACCTTCGCATGCACCAGGCCTTATCGCATGCCTTTGACGGAGAGAGGTTCTGAAGGTAACGGGAGAGGCTATTCCTGTAAGGGACGAGTCCTACTCCCTGGTGCTGATGGGGACACGGTCATCGTTTCCTGGAAGACCCTTCACTGGTGCGCTGCAGAGATGCGGTGTACCCTCGTTCCGGCAGGGAACGCCCTGATCGCATTCATCGAACGAGGGGGCGTCATTCACCAAGATACCTCCATAGAGAGAAAATGGCGGTACCTCTCCCGTGCGAGGTTCTATTCAAAAGAGGATGTGAAGGCACTTCTGGAAAACGCCGGGTTCCTGATGACAGGGATCGATGCCCGGACCGGGTTTTGTGTCTTCACCGCAGAAGGAATTTGACGTTGAGGTGTACCAGGCAAAAGGGCTTGGGTGTTCCGGGGAGATTGCCATGAGACACGATGATGCCTGCGCCGTGCGAATCCCGTGGTATTTATCCGCATCAGCGTTGTGATAGTAATACGGTTACCAGGGGGAACAGTGAGTCCTGATGAAGAGTGTGGCGATTCGTGAAAGGGAAGTCCTGGTCCTCTCACTCGAAGGGAGGCTCGATGCGCAGGGGGCCACGGAGATCGACGCGTTGCTCAAAGACCTGCTGCACGAGAACGACAGCACGATGGTCTTTGATATGTCGGGCGTCACCTACATGAGCAGCGCAGGGATCAGGACGATTGTTGCGACAGAGAAGCAGATGAAGGGGAGGGGAGGGCGCATCCATCTCTGCGGCCTCCAGCCATATCCCCTCTCGGTCCTCGACATGACAGGGTTTGCCAATGTCCTCTCCATTTTTCCCACGCGGGATGATGCCATCCAGGCAGCGAAGGCACGCACTGCCTGTGACAGGGTGGCACGAGACCATCCCCCACTCAGGATTCGCACCCGCGGCGCGGAATTTGTGGTGGCTTTTACGGGGCAGAATGCCACCACGCTCTCGATCACAGGGTTTCCCCCATATGGAGGGGTGCCCGGCAGAGATCGGGGGTCGGCAATTCCTGTCACGGTCTCAACATCTGCATGTTCTGTCGGGCAGGGTGCGCCCGGCCTTTCGCCCGACACGGAACGAGGCCCGATGGGGGACTTGCTCACCATAGGGAATGCCGCTGCATGGCTTCTTCCCGGTGACCAGGATACCGTCGATTACCTCGTCCTTGAAAAAAGAGTCGCAGACATCCCCCTCACTGCCTCGTTTCTCATATCTCCTGCGGGACCCCCCACATGCGATGTGCAGGTGAGATCCGATGCGCCAGAGGGAATTGCGCTTGCCGACCTCTTCGATTCACTCCACGAGATTGCAAAAGAGGCGGACCCACTCTACCGGGGTATTCTCTGTTTCTCGTTCTGTGCGGATTCACCGGACGTCCGGGTCCTTGGTCCCCGGGATGCTGATCCCGGGGCCCGGAATTATTCCTTTCCATGCTTCATTGCCGGGTGTGCCGTCGCGACCGATACCTCGTTGTTTCCCGCACATCTCAACGGTGTAATCGCTGACGCACTGGTCCTCCGAATACCCGGCTTCCCGGACACGGCGCCGAGAGTGACAGCCCTGCTGTTCCGTGATCTCCCGGCAGAAGAGGATACGGCTCCCTGCGACTTGCTCGAACGAGGTCTCTCTTCAGGTGCACCCGCTCTCCTCCGCCATCTGTCGCTCCGCACAAGGATCAGCCGGGCAACCCTCCGCCTCTTCATTATCTCCGATGTCCGGCTACATACCGGCACCAGGATCGTCCTCGAGGGGGGTGTCCCCGGATGGAATTCCGACTATGAACGGATCACAAAGAGCGTTCACCATGACTGTTCAGAAGTGCATCTCCACCCGATATCAGGCGGCTATTCCGGGTCGCTCGTCTTCCGCGACGACGCATATGACCATTCGGGCAGGAGGGAGATGCCGTTTGTCTTAAAAATTGACCGATGGGAGAACATTCAGGCGGAGATAGAGGGATACGAAGGCCATGTGAAACGGTATATTCAGAATAATGCGACCCAGGTCATCCAGAAGGCGCGAAGTGGCGAGTACGGAGGCATCCTCTACACATTTGTTGGGATCGGGGGTCCACAGAGCCGGATCTTCTCGCTCGAGGACTATTATCGCACCCATCCGGCCGAAGAGGTGCTCGCGGTCTTCGATATACTATTCCGAAAGGTGCTCCGGTCATGGTATGGCCAGCCACGGCTCCGGGATCTTCCCCTTTACCGGGTATACGGCAACATCTTCCGGTACGAGGACGTCCGCAATTGGGCGGAATCGCGCTATGGCATCACCGCAGCGGATGAGGCGATTGATCTGCCCTATGGACTGGGGACCTCGGCAAACCCCCTGTATTTCATGGAACACATCCTCCCGGACCGCCGATCGCGGGCATGGAGCGTGTACGAAGGATCGGTCCACGGCGACCTGAACATGAGGAACGTCCTGATGGACGAGGAGAGAAACCTGTGGCTTATCGACTTTGCGATGACCGGACATTCCCACATCCTCCGGGACATTGCAAAGCTCGAATCAGTATTGAAGTTCGAGATGATCCCTATCGAGACGGAAGAGCGCCTGCGGGAGCTTATCACATTGGAACGAATAATCCTTGGCCCAAAAAGGCTTGGAGAGATCCCGGACGTGCCTGAGGGGATCAGCGACCCCGATGTCGCAAAGGCATTCCGGGTGATCCTGCACCTGAGGAAATACGCCGATACCATCACGCTTCTTGACGATGATATCCGCCAGTATTACCTCTCGCTCCTCTATTACACGCTCTGTGTCCCGGCATTCGTAAGCGTCAGTGATTCGATGCGGGAGTATGCATGGATCTCCTCATCCCTCCTCTGCGAGTCGCTGCGGATGCATGCCGAAGACTGACATTGCCGTAGTGGGAACGGTAATTTTTCCGGGAACACGGTCATGGTGAATTATCAGAAGACTCAATAATTCTTTTCGAGTCATTTGACGTTGGACTCGCTCTTTAAGGTGGGTGGCATTCAGCCCTGCTGCAGGAGAACGTATTGGATTCCATCAGCGTATCTCTATGCTGCAAGGGGTGACTGGGATCCTTAAAAGAGTGTATCATTCACCCTGATGCGGGACCTGGTTGGAATTGAGGCGGGAGTGGCAGTGCAGTTTACTGTACAAATACATGCAAAAATGACAAATATAGGACATAACTTACCGGGTTTCGGGGGAAATGAATATAACTCCTATTCCCTATGAACATATTGAGGTGTAACAGATGGACATTGTAAATGCATTCGTCGGCTTGGTCCAGCTCCTCATTGCCATTCTTCTGGCAGTGGTATCCCTGTACATTGGGTATTCCACCTTCTCGAAGATCACCAAGGGAATGGACGAGGCCGCTGAACTGAAAAAAGGCAACGTTGCGGTGGGAATCATCATTGCATCCATCCTCTTTGCCATCGCAATCGTGGTACAGGCCGGGATTGCCGGGATCTCGATCGGTATCATGAACGCCCTCCAGGGAGACTGGTTCTCGCTTATCGCTGCAGTGATCCAGCTGATCCTCGGCATCATCCTGGCGGTCGCGGTCAGCTACTTTGCGCTGAATGTCATGGACAAACTCACGAAGGGGATCGACGAGTTCGAGGAGTTGAAAAAAGGGAACGTCGCGGTAGCCCTGTTAATGGCTGGTGTCATCATTGCGACCGCCGTGATCATCCAGTCCGGGGTCATCGGTATCACCTCGGCACTCATTTAACTTTTTTTTAAGAGAATTTCCTGACCAAAACCGGACAATGGAGATATGGCCAGGAAAGGGGATAGTTTCAACCCAGAGCCCCATACCCCTTGCATTGGAAAAATAATGTTCAAATAAGGATTATTTTTCAATCAATTCACTTTCCAAGGAATTTTTTGAATACCCCAGAGACACCTGCGGTATCTTTCTGAGACCCCAGCATCTGCTTGGCAATGCTTTCTGCGTCAGGTGACGACTGCATCGCCATCTTCGATTGTTCGCCAAGGAGATTGGTGAGGCCCTTCTGATCCACTTGTTTGCCACTCATGCTCTTTGTGATATACCCGAGAACAATCGGGGTTGCAACAGCGAGGACTTTTCCAACGACAGCTGGAGGGAGACCTGTTTTCTGTGCGATTGCATTCTGGATCGGAGCCATCTGGCTCCCGAGAAGGCTGCTTGCCATGCCGGATCCCCCGGATGCGGCCGAACTGCCAAGGAAGCCGCCCAGGTTGTCCAATGGATTGCTCCCTCCCATCTGCCCCATCATCGAGGTAATCATGTCCGCGCCAGCGGGATTCTGTGCAGTCTGTGCCATCGAGCCCATGATCATGGGGAGGCCCATGCCAAGGGCAGACTGCACACCCTTCTCGTCCCCGCCTACCGTTTTGCTAATCAAGGAGAGATTATCCCCGGTCGCTACCTGTTTCATCAGATCTGCAACAATGTCCATACGCAGGAGGATGTGCGATGGTATTTATATACTTATGCACCACGCACATTCTCTTCTTTCTCTCCACACATCACATCGCAACTATCAATCCCCTCCGAAATATCCAGGATTGACCTCGAAATGAAGTATATTGAAGGAAAATTAGTGATATCCTTGTTGAAAATTTGTGAGTGCGATAAAAAAGGCGGATTCGCGGCTTTCACCGCACGTACACTCTCCGTGAAGTGGTATTCCCTCCTAAGGAATTCTTCACCGTGAGGGATATCGTGTACGTCCCAGGAGTCATGAATGTGTGCGATGAGTTCTGGACGGCCGATTTCTGCCAACCACCAAAATCCCATTCCCGGGTGTTCGGGGCATTGAAAGGCATGTCCGTGAATGTAACAGTCATTGGTGCGACTCCCGTGGTCCTGTCATTGCAAAAAATGAGATTTGGAATATGCCGGGTCTTGCTGGGAAGAGGGATGATTGCATGCCTGTGGGCATGGGCGATATTTTCGGGCACTGGATGGCGGGGGTGTACACGGTTGGCAGCCGCCCTTACCCTTACGAAGGACGAATGAATACTGCTCCTGCCATGGTTTTGGAAAAGATGGCTCTAAATAAGTTCTCTTCCCTCCCCTCATCATACATCCCAGTGACTCAATTTTTTGCAATGGTCAGCCCTGTGTGAGGATTCAGGACTTGGCTTGGAATAGCAAGCCCCCACCCAGCAGATCAGCCCCGCACTACGTCCCGGTTATCCTCTCATACTCCGAGATGGACTGGCCATGCGATATCAGGGAAATACGAGGCAGGTGGGAAGAGCACCCCTGGTTTTTTACCTGGCAGGGATGCGCTCTCCTGTTGCCTGGGTATTAAAGAAAAATATGGAACAGTGAGTCAGGAGGGGTAGGGCATCACATGGACTTTGCGGCAAGTATGACGTCCTCTTCCTTGATGGTCTTTCGTCCTGCGTGCATCGCGAGCTTGTTCGCTTCCTTGACAAGTTCAGCAATGTAGTCTTCTGCCTTTGCTACAAGAGCAGCGGCGGCGTCGCTTCCGACACGCTCTGCTCCACTCTGCTTCGCAATTCTTACAACTGCTGCAATAGGTAAATCTGCCACCTTGATTACCTCAAAAGTATAAAGAGATATATAGTATTTATAAATTGCCGTCTCGTTGCCTCAAAAGATGAGGATAATCACCGGGAAATCAGGTATGAACCATTTTTGGACACATGCACTGCCGGAGACTCCCATGCAGATCCTCTCCTCTTTTCCTCCCTTTTCGGAACGTATATTCTCCTCTCTCGAAGATGAGATATATCCTGGAAACGCTTGAAAAGGGGCGTGTTATCCCCATCCTTTGGTCGCATGCCGGTTCTCCTGTTGACTCTGTGACACCCGGGTCCTCTCAATCATGCGGGACTGGCGATGGCCATGACTTGAAGAGAGGGCATGGAATGTCCATGGTCGGGAAGCAAGTGATCTCATTTGGAAACATGCCTCATCTGGTAACGGGGGTACAGGCTCTGCCCGTGCGAGTCTCTTGTCTGTGAGAGCCCTGCATCGCTTCCACCCCAAACCCACCACGATCATCTTTATCCCTTCCAATCACCATCCACCCATCATGCCATGCTTTATCATCCTTGGAAAACTGAGCGACCGGGCTATCGAGAGAATGAAAGAGGCAAAAGAGCGGGATGCCCAGGCGAAGAAGATCATCGAGGACGCGGGCGGGACGCTCATCTCCTACTACTACACCATCGGCCGCTATGATATCGTCGCAATCGTCAACCTGCCTTCAGAAGAGATCCTCGCAAAAGTACTCATCGGGATAGGCAAATGCGGGACGATCAGCACTGAGACCATGACTGCCCTCCTGCCAGAACAGATGTACAGGATGGCGAAGGGGACCTAAAATAATACTGCGTTGTGCAACAATATCCGGGCCCCCAATCCCGCCTGCGTCATATCACATTATGGCCTTGTAATGGAATAGCAGTACCATCCCCAAATGGGTCCCGCCATATGGACCAGTCCCTCTCAAGGTTCAATTATTCCATCCTTTTGAGTGTGTGGCCATAATACGCAAAAATCCCCGGATTTTTTTCTTATTATTGCTGAACGGGAGAGGGGAACAGTCACAGGGAGATGTGGCACTGGGGTGGGTTGTGCAACTTCCCTGCACTTCCGTCGGTAAACCCCCAGAAACCTGATTACCTCTCACAGCTCCTGTTACGTGGAAGCGATCGTCGAATGAGAACAATGTCAGTGCATGCATTTCTCGTCATATCCATTGCACTCAACATCGTGCTCGGGGCAGCACTCGTTTCCATCCTAATGGCCCCGGGGATTCTTCCACTGGGAACAAGGAGTGGAGATACTCTCTCCTGCGATGAGTGCCTGGA
>JAKPPB010000090.1 GCA_029547605.1 Methanobacteriota archaeon
AGAGACCATCTTCTTTGTCCGGGACAACGGAAGGGGAATTGCTCCAGAAAAGAGAGAGGAGATATTCGGCCTCTTCAAGAGACTGAATACGGATATACAGGGAAGTGGTATCGGGCTCACTACAGTGAAGCGTATCATCGAGGCGCATGGGGGACGCGTCTGGGCCAAATCGGAAGGGCCCGGGAAGGGCACGACCATCTGCTTCACCCTGCCGGGTAAAAACGTGTGAATGACTGGCAAAGAATAAAGAAGATGCACATGTAACTGTCTCCCATGGCAGAACTCCCAGGGGAACCTCTCCATATCCTGCTCGTTGAGGATAACGAGGCGCATGCCGAACTGGTGATACGGGGCATGCGGGACCAGCAGGTAGCAAACAGGATCCACCATGTGATCGACGGCGAGCAGGCGCTCGACTACCTCTTCGGCCGGGGAGTATACGCCGACAGGGAGAAGAACCCCCTCCCAAACCTCATCCTTTTGGATCTACGCCTGCCGAGGATAGACGGGCTCGAAGTGCTCAAGACCCTGAAAACGACTCCGAATCTCCTGAGAATACCGATTGTCGTCCTCACCAGTTCTGATGCCGAGAGTGATATTGCACGGTCATACGATTACCACGCAAACAGTTACGTGGTCAAGCCCCTGGAGTTCAAAAAATTTACCCAGCTGATGAAGGACCTCGGTTTCTACTGGCTAGGGTGGAATATGAAGCCGATACAGGGATGAGCCCTGCATTATGAGGAAGAGCGTTCCAGTCGATCGATCCAAGGCAAGAAAAAAACCTGTTCACATCCTTTTTATCGAGCCTGATGAGGCAACTTCAGAACTTATCACGAAGAGTTTTTCAAAGACGAAACGATCCTATCTCCTCACATTCTCCCGCACCCTTCTCGAGGCACGGCACGCACTTGAAACCTCTCCCCCTGACCTCGTGATCTCGGCATGGAAACTCCCAGATGGAAAGGGCATCGAGATCCTGAAAGGGGACAGCGGCCTCCCGCATTTCCCCCTGGTAATCCTGGCGGCCCGTAAGAACGAGACGGCCGCCGCGGAAGTATTGCGATCTGGGGCAATTGATTATATCGTCAAGACAAAGTCAAGTATCGAGGGACTTCCCGCCATCGCAGAATGTGCCCTGCGTTCATGGGATAATATCGTCGCGAAGGATGCCATCCAGCGTGTTGCTCTCGAGCAAGCTACGAGGTTTCGTCTCCTCGTTGAGAATATCGGCGCGGGGATAGGGTATTACGACCTGGATGGAATAACGCTTTTTTATAATCATACTGCGGCATCGTTCATGGGAGGACGCCCCGAAGATTTCATTGGAAAGTCAGTGCATGATATCTTCGATCGGCCTCTTGCAGATACTATTCTCCAGCGGATCCTGCGTGCAAGCGTCTCCCCAGGGCAGACATGCGGATATGATGATGAGGTCATCCTTCCTGTGGGGAAGAGATGGTTCCACTCGATCTATTCCTCGGTCACTGACGAAACGGGAAATGTCACTGGTGTCCAGATAGTATCCACAGATATCACCGAAAAGAAAAACCTTGAACGTGAGGCAGAAGAATTCCGAAAACGCATTTCTGATATCCTCAATTCCCTCCCTGATGCAACGTTTGCCATCGACAAAGAAGGCAACGTAATCGCGTGGAACCGGGCAATCGAGGCAATGACAGGTATCCCAGCAGACCAGATGCTCGGGAAGGGAAACTTTGCCTATAGCATCCCCTTCTACGGCGAACGACGGCCAATCCTAATCGATCTTGTCCTGAAGCGCGAGGAGGAGATCGAGAAAAAGTACCTCTACATGCATCGGGACGGAGAACAGATTACATCGGAAACCTATATCCAGGGCATGTATGGGGGAAAGGGTGCTCACCTGTGGGGTACTGCAGTCCCTCTCTATGACAGCGCTGGACGCCGGGCAGGCGCAATCGAGGTGATACGTGACATCACCGACAGGAAAAATACCGAAGAAGCGCTCAGCAGGAGCAGCAAGCTCCTGAACCAGACCCAGGAGCTCACCCATGTAGGGGGGTGGGAGTATGACATTCCCTCTTCCACAATCACATGGACTGACGAGGTGTACCGGATTTACGAAGTAACGCATGACTATGACCCAAACAATATCAAGGGGGATATCGCCTTCTATTCCCCGGAAGATCGTGAAGTCCTCGAGGAGGCATTCCGGAGGGCAGTGGAAGAGGGAATCCCTTACGACCTTGAACTACGGTTCGTGAGTCAAAGCGGGAAGAAGAAGTGGGTGAAGACCACCGCACGGGTGGAATATGCTGATGGCCGACCAGTCCGGCTGATAGGAAATATTCTTGATATCACTGACCGGAAAGACGCAGAAAGTCGGATCGAAACGCTGCTCGCAGAGGTCCAAAACGAGAAGGAATGGCTCTCATCACTCCTCGACAGTGTTCCCGACGAGGTATGGTTCACTGATACCAGTCACCGGTTCACACTTGCAAATCCCCGTGCACGAGAGGAATTTGCGCTTCAGGAGCATGAAACCCCCCTGGTTGAGGCGCTCGCAGGGAGCCTCGAGGTCTATCGTCCAGACGGTTCGCCCCGGCCAATAGGTGAGGCACCGCCCCTGCGTGCCCTTGCCGGGGAACTGATTACTGGCATGGAGGAGATCATTCGCAGCCCGAGCTCAGGAGAACTCCGGTATCGCCAGGTCAGCTCCTCACCTGTAAAGGATACTTCCGGCACCATCATCG
>JAKPPB010000066.1 GCA_029547605.1 Methanobacteriota archaeon
GGGATGGAAGCTCCGGGCGGAGATCGGCGGGGAGAGGATGGACCCGGAGAGGCACTCGTTCCTCGCTGAGGTGAAAGCGGTCACCAGGCACAAGTTCGCCATCAAAAAGAACGAGCGGTGGTGCATTCAGGTGGTGCTTGATGTCTGATGGCTCTATGTCTGATGATGTTCTATGTGTGATAATTGTGGACGTGTGATATATGGAAATTGAGAAGATCGATGATAACATCTACGAGGTGCCCATCGGCTACCGGCCGGGAATGCGGGTGCCGGGCAGGATATTCGTCTCAGCCGCCTTGCGAGAGATGGTCGAGCCGGAGACGGTCGACCAGGTGGCCAATGTCGCCACCCTTCCCGGAATCGTCGGACACTCCATGGCCATGCCCGATGCCCACCTGGGCTACGGCTTTCCCATCGGCGGGGTGGCCGCCTTCAAAGAGCAGGGAGGTATCATAAGCCCAGGAGGCGTCGGCTTTGACATCAACTGCGGGGTTCGCCTGCTCCGCTCGGACCTGCAGGCCAGGGACGTGCAGCCGCTCATCAACACCCTCCTCGATGCCCTCTTTCAGGCGGTGCCCTCGGGCTTGGGATCCACAGGCAGGCTGCATGCCACCGACCAGCAACTGACCGAATCCTTTCTCCGCGGAGCGGAATGGGCAGTCGAGGAGGGCTATGGAGTGGAAGCGGACCTGGATTTCTGCGAGGAGAATGGCTCCATGCCTGGAGCGGACCCCTCCCAGGTGGGGGTCAAAGCGAGGAAGCGGGGCCGCCCCCAGCTGGGGACCCTGGGCAGCGGCAACCATTTCCTGGAGATTCAGAGGGTCGAGGAGATCTATGACCAGGAGATTGCAAAAAGGTTCGGGCTTTTCAAAGACCAGATCACAGTGATGATCCACTGCGGCTCACGGGGGGCGGGCCACCAGATCTGCACCGATCACCTGGACGTCCTGTCCAAAGCGGTGAGAAAGTACAATATCGACATCCCTGATAAGCAGCTGGCCTGCGCTCCTCTGGG
>JAKPPB010000094.1 GCA_029547605.1 Methanobacteriota archaeon
GTCTTTCCCCGGTATCCCCTGCGTAATACTTTTTTAGGTCGGTTTTGATGCTTATCGAAGAGAGGCTCAAAGAGCTCAAAGACAAGATCAACGAGAAAGTTCCTGCCGGGATCACGGTCTCGGACGTGGAGTTCGAGGGGCCCGAACTCGTCATCTACACGGACGACCCCAAGAGATTTGCGGACCAGGCTGACCTGATAAAGGTCCTCGCACGGGACCTGCGCAAGCGGATCGTCGTCCGGCCCAATGTTCTCGAGGACCCTGAAAAGGCAATCAAAGATATCAGGGCAGTTGTCGCAGAGAACGCAGGTATCACCGATATATTCTTTGATGCAGATACCGGTGAAGTCCTCATCGAGGCCGAAAAGCCCGGCGTGGTCATCGGGAAGAACGGTGCAACGCTTCGCGAGATAACCAGGCACATCGGGTGGACGCCCAAGGTCGTCCGGACACCCCCCATAGAATCGAGTACCGTCAAGCAGATAAGGCAGTACCTGCGGTCGGTCAACGAGGAGCGGAAGGAGTTCCTCCGGGCCATCGGCCGGAGGATCCACCGCGACGTGATCGCACGGGACCAGTGGGTCAGGGTGACGATGCTCGGGTGCTGCCGCGAGGTGGGACGCGCAGCGTTCCTCCTCTCGACCCCGGAATCGAGGGTCCTCATCGACTGCGGGGAAAAACCCGACAACAGCGCCAGCACGCCCTACCTCTACGTACCCGAGATCCACCCCTTAAGCCAGCTGGACGCTGTCGTCCTCACCCATGCCCACCTGGACCACTGTGCCCTCGTCCCCCTCCTCTTCAAGTACGGGTACGACGGGCCCGTTTACAGCACGCCGCCCACGCGGGACCTCTCCGCAATGCTCCAGCTCGATTACCTGGACGTGGTGAGCAAGGAAGACAGGAAGATCCCCTACAGCTCGAACGAGGTCAAGAGCTACATCAAGCACTCGATCACCCTCAACTACGGAAGTGTCACGGACATCGCCCCTGACATCAAGCTGACGTTCCACAATGCCGGGCACATCCTCGGCTCCGCGATTGCCCATTTCCATATCGGCGACGGGCTGTACAACATCGCCTTTACCGGTGACTTCAACTTCAGCAAGAGCAGGCTCTTCAACCCCGCGACCTGCAACTTCCCCAGGCTCGAGGCCCTGATCATGGAGAGCACCTACGGCGGTTCCGGAGACATCCAGCCCACGCGTGCCGAGGCCGAGGAGAAGCTGTACGAGACCGTCAACAACACCATCCGCAGGGGCGGGAAGGTCATCATCCCCGCATTCGCCGTCGGGAGGTCGCAGGAGGTGATGCTTGCACTCGAGGAGGGGATGCGCAGGCAGAAGATACCGACGGTGAAGATCTACCTCGACGGGATGATCAGGGAGGCAACGGCCATCCACACGACCTACCCCGAGTACTTGAACAGCGAGCTGCGGACCCAGATATTCAAGGAGGACCATAACCCCTTCCTTGCAGACTGTTTCGTCCCCGTCGACTCCTCCGAACTCCGGGAAAAAGTCATAGCAGGCGACCCCTGCGTCATTATCACCACGTCGGGCATGCTCAACGGCGGTCCCGTGATGGAATACTTGAGCAACCTCGCGTCCGACGAGAAAAATGCGCTCGTCTTCGTCGGGTACCAGGCGGAGGGGACACTCGGCCGGCGCATCCAGAAAGGGTGGCGTGAAGTCCCCATCGGCAGGAAGGGGACGATCGTGATCAACCTCGAGATCGTGACAATCGACGGGTTCTCCGGGCACTCCGACAGGAAACAACTGATGAGCTTCATCGCCCACATCCAGCCAAGGCCCGAGAAGATCTTCACCGTGCACGGCGACGAGAACAATACGATTGACCTTGCCAGTTCCATCTACAAGAGGTACCACATCGAGACCCACTCTCCCATGAACCTGGAGACGTACCGGATGGTATGAAGGAGAACCTGCCCCTCCTTGCCGGGGCGTTTTCGGTCATGGCACTCTCGAATGCCATCGTCCCGGTCCTCCCCTCTTTTTCGACAGGGACCGCAGCCCAGGGTGCAATTTACTCTGCCTACTTCCTCGGTGCATTCCTCCTCGTCCTGCCTGCAGGCTACATCTCCGACAGGATCGGCGAGGTCCCCCTTATCCGGGCCGGCCTTGCCCTTACCACCCTTTCGGGCATCCTCCTCGCCC
This sequence comes from Methanobacteriota archaeon, assembly GCA_029547605.1. Lineage (GTDB taxonomy): Archaea > Halobacteriota > Methanomicrobia > Methanomicrobiales > Methanospirillaceae > Methanolinea_A. The sequence continues at coordinate 2,178 of JAKPPB010000094.1, forward strand.
TTGCAGGCTCGCCTTTGCTCGTTTTCCTTGCCCGGCTCGCCGAGGGGATAGGTGCAGGTCTCTTCGTGCCTGCGGCTCTCGCATTTCTGAATGCCCGGCCCGACCACGACCGGATGAGCGGATACTTCATGGGCCTCCTGAACCTCGGCCTCATCCTCGGTCTCCTCGTGACCGGGTGGCTCGTGACCGGAGGCCCGGGCAGCGGCCGCGAGGGAATCATCTTTTTTTCCTGGTTCTCGGTCATACCCCTCGTCCTCGCTTTTGCCACGGGAAGGGGACAGGGCATATCTCCCAAAACCCCTGCAGAACCGGCACAGGAGACGAAAAAGAGGCTTGTATGGGCGTTTCAGACCTATTTCTGGCTCTGGGTCTCTGCGGTTGTCCTGGTCGGTATCACGGGAGCCGTCACCGCCCTCTACCCCGGGTTCACGGATCTCCCTGCCTCTTCCGTCTCCGGAAAGATCGCTCTCATGAATGCTGCGACGATTGCATCGGTCATCGTCACGTCACGTGCAAACCTGCCCCCCGTCAGGACGATACAGGTTGCTGCCGTGGCGATGGCAGGCGGAGTCATCCTCACCTTCTCCTCGATGTGGGGCTTCCTCGTGATAGGATGGCTCGCCGGGATGGTAATGATCTCCCAGCTCTCCTTCCTTGCGGCCGCCGGGGCCCGCCAGGGTGTCCTGATGGGCCTCTTCAACACCGCAAGTTACGGGGG
>JAKPPB010000100.1 GCA_029547605.1 Methanobacteriota archaeon
AAGAAATTGGAGAAAGAAAGATGATCCTCAGGTCTCCTCAATCAGGTGAGAATTCCCCTGGCATGCCCTTCTCTCTTTTTTTCAGCTCCGTCTGATCATTGTGCCCACGCCCTGGTCTGTGAGCAGCTCCAAGAGGATGGCGTGATGCTTTCTGCCGTCGATTATATGGGCTTTTTCCACCCCGTCGCGCACGACGCGCACGCATGCTTCCACCTTGGGGATCATCCCGCCCCGGATCACCTTCTCTCTAACCAGCCGGTCGAAATCGGATGCCGAAAACTCGGAGATGACGCTGGCTGGATCATCGGGATTCAGGCGCACGCCCTCCACATCGGTGATGGAGAAGAGCTTCTTGGCCCTCATGGCCACAGCCACCGCCCCGGCCACGGTGTCGGCATTGACATTGAGGTTGTTGCCATGGTCGTCTGCGGCAATGGGGGATATCACCGGGATATAGCCCTTGCCGGCCATGATCATCAGTATCTCCGGGTCCACCTTTTCTACGTCTCCCACGAATCCCAGGTCCACCGGTTCCATTCCCTCCACTTTGAGGGGCGCCTTCTTTCTGGCTCTGAGGAACATGCCGTCCTGGCCGGAGAGACCTATGCCCTTGCCGCCATGCTTGCCTATGAGGTTGACCAGCTCGGCGTTTATATTGCCCAGGAGAACCATGCGGGCTATGCCCAGGGTCTCTTTGTCGGTCACCCGCAGGCCGCCCACGAACTCGGCCTTCTTGCCGAACTTCTCCATGGCCTGGGAAATTTCCGGTCCGCCGCCGTGCACTATGATGGGGTGGATGCCGATGTAGCGCAGAAGCACCACATCCTGGATGAAGTCCTCCAGCACGGTGCGGTCGGACATTATCGATCCGCCGATCTTGAAGACCATTATGGAATCGTAGAACTCACGGATGTAGGGCAGAGCCTCGATGAGAATCTGTTCTCTCTTGACCGTCACTAAATCATTCCTCGGGAGGGGGATGATGCAGAACTGGTTTTTATCTGTTTTTATCCTGGAGCAATGGAAGGGAGAAGAGATGCAATGGCAGTAGGCCTGCCGGGCATGATGA
>JAKPPB010000075.1 GCA_029547605.1 Methanobacteriota archaeon
GATCATTCCCTTCCTGGATGGCATCAACATCGACCTGAAGGGAGATGATGAGTTCTACCGCAAGGTGTGCAAAGCCAAGCTCGATCCGGTAAAGAGCAACATAGAGAAGTTCTGGCGGGCAGGGGTCTGGGTGGAGGTCACAACCCTGGTCATCCCAGGCTATAATGATTCAGTTGAGGTGCTGACCGATATGGCAGGATTCCTGGCCGGGATCAGCCGGGATATGCCCTGGCATGTATCCGCCTTCTACCCCACCTACAAGCTGTTGGATGCACCGCCCACCGGAATAAAATCAATAAAAAGAGCACTTAATATAGGACGGGAGGCGGGATTGAAGTACGTTTATGCCGGAAACATCATCGGAGAGAGCGAGAGCACCATATGTCCGGATTGCGGCTTTGTCCTAATCGAACGCCGCGGATACAGGGTCATGAAAAACTCGGTGACCGAAGGACACTGCCCCAACTGCAATGCTGCGGTGGCAGGAGTCTGGTCCTGACAAAAATGTTAATATCTGACCCGCACCGACTTTGCTCCATATGCCATTTTGCACTGTAGAGGAGGCGATCGCCGATATCCGCGCCGGTCGCTTCATAATAATATTGGACGACGAGAACCGAGAGAACGAGGGGGACCTGATGATGGCAGCGGAGATGGTGACTCCGGAGGCCATCAATTTCATGGCCCGCTTTGGCCGGGGTCTGATATGCATGCCGATGACCGCCGAGCGCCTTCGCGAGCTGGACATTCCCCTGATGACCAGCCAGAACACCGAGTCCATGGGCACCGCTTTTACCGTTTCGGTGGATGCCAGGATCAATACCACCACCGGCATTTCCGCATTCGACCGGGCGACGACCGTTCATGCCCTGATCGATCCTGTGACCAGACGAAGCGATATTGTCACCCCCGGCCATCTGTTTCCCCTGCAGGCCAAAGAGGGAGGAGTGCTGCGGCGGACGGGGCATACGGAGGCCTGCGTCGACCTGGCCCGGCTGGCAGGGCTCCAGCCCGCTGGGGTGATTGTGGAGATCATGAACGATGACGGAACCATGGCCCGGCTCCCACAGCTCGAGCGCTTCGCCCAGGAGCACGGCCTGAAGATGCTGACCATCGAGAGCCTGATCCGCTACAGGATGCAATATGAGAAGCTCGTCTGCAGGATCTCCGAGGTGAATATGCCCACGGAGTACGGCCACTTCACCGCCATTGG
>JAKPPB010000007.1 GCA_029547605.1 Methanobacteriota archaeon
ACGATCATCTTCTCGTGATTGAACGGGAACGGGCGAAGAAGAGGCATGAATCAACCCTCCCCAAACCTGGGCAGAAGGGATTTAATGTTGTGGCAACGTTGCCACAACATAACGAAGGCAAATCCCGCGACATCGTTGCCGAGAAGGTGGGGATGTCACACGGCACATTCGACAAGGCCCGCACAATCTGGGAGAAGGCGAAAGAGGGAGACGATCATCTTCTCGTGATTGAACGGGAACGGGCGAAGAAGAGGGTGGAAGAACACGGTAATACTGCACCTGGAAGAAGTGCGAACACCTGTGGCAACGTTGCCTTAGGTGTTGAGAAAGGTCAATCCCGCGACATCGTTGCCGAGGTGAAGATAGAACCCAGTGGCAACGTTGCCACAGGGGTAGAGAAAGGTGATTCCCGCGACGCGGTTGGTGCGTAAAAAAAAAGAGAGGACGGGCCAGACCGGAAAAAGAAGGGATATTTAGTCCTCTCTGCCACGAATGAGCACGAAAAGTGCTCCCAGGATGGCAACGGCGGCCATGACGATCAGGGTGATGCCGAGCAGCCCGTACCCGCTCTGTGTGGTGGTGGCAAGGGTGGCCTGCGTGGTCGCCCACACGGAGGTGTTGGGGATGGCCGGGGTCGCAGTCTCTACCTGGTAGAGAATGATCACGCCGAGGGACAGGACGATAGCCGTGACCACAAACCCGATGACCGCAGCGATATTTGCGCTCTCCCAATTGCGCATGCCCCTGTTGCGGGCAAATTCACGGAGGGCTCGCTCGTTGGTCCGCGCCCATGCCCTGACGGTCGAACCGAGGTTTCCAAGCATATGCGGTGTTTCACCTCCCCAATGAAAACAAGAGCCAATGCGTGTTCAAATGGTTTTGCCTGGAGAAAGAAGCGATTTCCTTGGGTGGTCACCGGGGCATGTCCGGTTTGAACTGCATGCATACCGGACAATACCAGCCGACGGGGGAGAAGCGGTATCTCGTGCCGTCCGGCACCTGGATATAGCACCGTTTCATGCGCGATCCACAGAGGGGATGAGAACAGGCAGGGATTTTCACTTTCATTTATTGGTATATTAGCACGGGGAATAAAAATCATATCGGGCGAATTTTGTGGAAAGAACGAACCACACAGAACGCAGGCAGTGGACTTGGTGTCCGGGTTCCCTACCGGGGCTGCTGGACATACGATCCCGTGCTGGCTGGCACCATGCACGGCTCATAATTATGGTGTGTCAGCAGGTAAATACATTTGTCAGCACGGCAGCCAGGGTTCTCCACAGGCCCTGGTCCGAGATATTAGACAGAGTGCCTATTCCCGCTTCACCCTGAACATGTGCCAGATCCTGCAGGCACCTTCGTGGCTGACCATGCACGGCCCGACAGGCGTCCTTGGATTGCAGACCTTTCCAAAGAGCCTGCAGTCGGTAGGCTCCGCGATTCCTCGGAGCACCCTGTCGCAGATACAGGCAGAGTGCTTCTCTACGTGGCGGATGGGGAGATCAAACTTCTTCTGGGCATCGTATTCTTCGAACCCGGATTTGAGCTGCAGGCCTGACCTTGGGATGACAGGAAAGCCCCGCCATTCGGCGTCGACCGGGGTAAAGACTTCGTACATCAGCTGGCGTGCCCTGACATTCCCCTCCCTTGTTACCGCCCGGGGGTATGCATTCTCAACTTCTGCCTTGCCGGCTTTCACCTGCTCTACGAGCATCAGGAGACCAAGAAGGATATCTTCGGGCTCAAACCCCGCAACCACCTGGGGGACCGGAAACTGTTCGTAGTCCTGGTATCCCACCACCGTGCAGACATGGCCCGGAAGAAGAAACCCGTGGAGTTTTGCTTCCCCCTGTTCAAGGAGCCACTTCATTGCAGGTGGTACCAAGCGGTGGCAAGAGAGGATGCTGAAGTTCTCCGGCGGCCTGGTGAGAAGGGTGGCTGCAACGGTCGGGGCGGTTGTCTCGAATCCGACGGAGATGAATGCGACTTCTTTATTGGTATTTCTCGCGATCTCCACAGCCTTGTGCACTCCCTGCACGACCCTGACATCGCCACCGCTCGATTCAAGAGAGCCCCTGCTGCCCGGGACCCGGAGAAGGTCCCCGTATGTTGCGACGATGCAACCTCTCTCCACGAGGTCGAGTGCGGCATCGATCTCACCCTGAGGGGTGATGCACACCGGACAGCCCGGCCCCATTACGATCTTGAGGCCCGGCGGTAAGACGTTCCTCAGCCCAGCCCGCGAGATTGCGGCCTCGTGGGTCCCGCAGATATGCATGAAGGAGAGGTCTCTGTCGACGGCCTCCCGCAATTTTTCCGATATTTCCTTGCCAAGGGCCATATATTGGACCAATTATTTTGTATCCACGAGTGATAATGGTACTGATATGGCGACCGAGACAATTTTTGGGATAAGCGGAAACCTCCTCGCCGTGATCGTGAGCATAACCGGGCTGGTCATTGCGCTGGCCATGTACGGGATTGTCGGGTGGTTGCGGCACAAGGCCCAGCAGACTGAGTCCCAACTGGACGATATTATTATCGCAGCGTTTGGCACCCCTGCGGTTATCGCGGTTCTGGTGATCACCTTTTTCCTGTCGTTGCAGGTCGCAGACCTTCCTGCAGAGTTCCAGTTCGTCCTGGATAGCAAATATGTGAACGTAATCTGGATAATCCTTGGCGCATGGGTAATCTCGACGTTCATCTATACCCTGATCGAGACATACGGCCACCGTCTCGCGGCCGGGACCAAGACAGACCTTGATGACCGTTTGATCACTCTCGCACAGGTTGCGTCGAAATACGTGATATGGTTCGCGGCGTTCCTCCTTATCCTCTATCTCCTGGAGATAGACATCACGCCTTTCCTTGCCGGTGCGGGCATTGCAGGGATCGCCCTCGCCCTCGCAGCCCAGGACTTTCTCTCCAACTTTTTCGGGGGGGCCATCATCGCGGTAGACAAGCCCTTCAAGATCAACGACCGGATCATGATAGACCAGTATATAGGTGATGTGATCTGTGTCGGCGCCCGCAGCACGCGGATAAAAACACTTGACAACCAGATCGTGACGTTTCCGAACAAGAAGATCATGGACAGCTACGTCATCAACTACGCCCAGCCCGACATGCGCATGAAAGTCAGGGTGAATGTCGGGGTTTCATACGGTTCGGATATAGAGAAGGTCAGACAGGTCCTGATGGAGATTGCAAAGGAGGCCTCCCGGATTTACCCTTTCATCACGGAAGATCCCGAGCCGATCGTGTATTTCCTCGAATTCGGGGCATCGAGCCTGAACTTCCAGCTGGTGGTGTGGACAAACGATTTCTCTATGACGTGGGAGACCAAGGACGCCATTAATACGAGGATTGCGAAGAGGTTCGCCGAGGAGGGAATCCAGATCCCATTCCCTCAGATGGATGTGCACATGCGTACCTAGCGCTCAACCCTCTTTTCCTCTCTCAAACACAACCTATTTCCCATCTCCTCTTAAGAAGAATGTATGTTTGGGATCTCCTCATTCTGCCTCCACCATCACCCCCTTTCATCTGCCCTTGATACGCTCTCTTCCCATACCGATCTCGTCGAGATCATGGACGACGGTCCACATTTTTTGGAATCAACAGAACTCCTTGAGTCATACTCGCTCCGCTATGCATTTCATGCCCCTGCCAGAAGCGTGAACATTGCAAGTCTCCACGAACCTATCCGGAAAGCGAGCGTGGAGGTAGTCGGGCAGTGCTTTCACCTTGCCAGTGAGATGGGGAGCACCGTAGTGATCCACCCCGGCTACTTTGCGTGGGAAGAGGAGCGTGACCGAGCGCTACGCCAGTTCATGAAGTCCCTTGAGGATCTGAAGCATGTTGCCGGAGAGTATGGGGTTACGTTCTATATCGAGAACATGGCCAACTGGAATTATTTCTTCCTCCGCACTCCGGACGAGCTGGGGATAATCAACGGAATTGGCCTTGCCCTTGACGTCGGCCACGCACACCTCAATCACTGCCTCCCCGGGTTCCTGACGGCCCCGATCTCCCATGTTCACCTCCATGACAATGACGGAAAGGATGATACCCATTTGGAGGTAGGCAAGGGCTCCATTGATTTTGGACCGGTCATGGAAGCAATCACGAGAGACCGTGCGGTCCCCGTGGTGGAAGTGGCAACGCTAGAAGGGACTCTAGAGAGTATCAAGGCACTTGAGAAGATGACCAGGTGAGAATCGGGCAGGAGGCATGCGAGGTACCTCGCGGTAACAGGGGTAATCCACTCAAATGAGCCCGGATATCCCAATTCATCCAGCCCTTTCCGCAATCTTTTAAAGTATATACGTCGACTGTTGTTGTCGCATTGCGCCTTTGTGGCTCAGTCGGTAGAGCGACACCTTGGTAAGGTGTAGGTCGGGGGTTCGATTCCCCCCAAAGGCTTTGGCATCAAGTTCGATTTTTCTGTCGATTTTTCCCACCAGTGCATGATCTACTCTCCTCATATTGCATTCACACATTGCATCCAGACAACGCCTATCTCAGTGCAAGTTCGATTCCGACCCGAAGGTCGTCATCATTGAAAGGTTTCAGAATAAATCCATTCGGGCGTGTCTCTTTTGCCCTCTCAATGATATCGCCATTTGAATGGGCGGTGACAAACACAATAGGGATATCATTCTTTCTCCGGACTTCATGGGCAACCGAGATACCGTCACAATTCCCAGGAAGCCCAATGTCAAGGAGAACGAGATCCGGTGACATTTGCTCAATCAGTGATACGGCCTCATGCCCATCAGAAGCTCGTCCACATATCTCATATCCGAGTTTCACGAGCCGCCATTCCACCAGCCTGGCGATGATATCATCATCTTCCACAATAAGTATGCGCGCTTTTGACATCCTGCACTATTAACCTGTCAATTAAACTCTGCGATAGGGCCTCTGATAAGAATTTGCCATGCAATCATTCATCAGAGCGATGAATATTCATCGGGATAATGAATGGGAAGTACATGCTCCCTTGAAGAACAATAATGGATTGCTCACCCGTATGTGTGTCAGTTCGTAGATAAACCGAATCTCACCTCTTTCAGAATGAATCTGGTTTATACACTGAACCAAAAACAGGTTTGAGCATATTGCAGGTTCTGAAACGAACGGTCTTTAATGTGCTGCGAAGAGGTGAAGAATCTTTTCGTGGTGAATTGCATTACCCTGCCTGGCTGCCCCAACCATGAGGTCACCTGGAGTATACTTCCTCTTCTTAGGAAAGCCCTTTCATCAGGAGAACCATAAAAGAATGATGATATGAAGTACGAAATACGCTATAAACCTGCGTACTCCCTCCTGGTGGTCACCCTCTCACCGGGCGAGAGCATTGTCGCCGAATCTGGCTCCATGACCTACATGCAGCCGACAATCGAGGTGAAGACCCAGAAACGGGAGAAGAGTCTCTGGGGCACACTCGGGCTTGCTCTTGTGGGAGGGCAGAGCTTTTTTGTCAACGAGTTCACCGCGACAACAGGCACCGGCGAGGCAGGGTTCAGCGCCGCTCCCCTCGGTGACATCGACACAATCCCGATCAGCCAGGGAAAAGGGTTCATCCTACAGAAGGCTGCATACATCGCTTCCCAGGGGACCGTGAACCTCGACGTCAAGTGGGAAGGGTTCACGAAAGGGCTCTTTGGGCAGGGGCTGTTCATGATACGTGCGACGGGGGAAGGGACCGTATTTATCAACACGTTCGGTGCAATCGACCGGCATACCCTTAAAGAAGGTGAAAAACTTGTCGTGGATAATTTTCACCTCGTGGCATTCAGTGACACCTGCCAGTACAAAGTAACGAAGTTCGGCGGGCTGAAGGAGACGATCCTGGGTGGAGAAGGGCTTGTTACTGAGATCCAGGGACCTGGCGAGGTCTTCATCCAGACCAAGAACATCCGGGAGCTCGCCGAGTGGATATGGACTATCATCGAGCCGAGGGTGCAGGCCAAGGCAAGGTGAAGGGACGCACCCAATCTTTTCCCGGACGAAAGGAGAACAGAATTTCAGGATGTTCCCAGAACCGTGCAGACATTCAGGCGTAATATGCAGTTTGTGCCCAAGCCGCGGGGTTGACCTGACCGTTCTGGGATGGACACGACTAAATATTGATAAATGAGACATAGTTGCATGGAATCGCAGAACGGCAAGAATACACTCCCATCGTCTGGCTGGGTGCGTTCACCCGTGAAGCTCCTCGCGGCAATAGTCGTCTGCAACCTTGCCGGGATCATCGGGGCACTTGTCACCACCACCGGAGAAGGGTCATGGTATGCAGCAATAGAGAAACCCCCTTTCAACCCGCCGGGGTTTGTGTTTGGCCCGGTATGGACCGCGCTCTACATCCTGATGGGTATCTCGCTCTACCTGGTCTGGATGGAGGGGACTGGCAGGAGAGATGTCAGGCTCGCACTCATCGTTTTTTTTATCCAGCTTGGGCTCAATACGCTCTGGACATTTCTCTTCTTCGGCCTCCAGTCTCCCTTTCTCGGCCTTGTAGAGATACTCATCTTGTGGATCTTCATTCTCGCCACCATCTTTATGTTTTACCCAATCAACAGGACAGCGGCGTTCCTGATGGTTCCGTATCTGGCCTGGGTCACGTTCGCCTCATTCCTGACGTACAGCATCTGGATTCTGAATGGGTGAAAAATCCAGGATGAGTGTCCATCAGCCACAATCAAAAAGGGATGGATATTTCACAGGAGACACCAAAACGGCAGTATTGCCTTACATTCTCTCGTGTACTGGAAAGAGGGATGGCGTCTGCCCATGGCAAGGTAAAAGGCAATTTTTTCCTCTTTTGGGATTACCCCCTTTTTGACTTCAGGGATCAATCCGTGATTTGAAAAAACGGGACAGGGTGATTAAAAATGGATAGTCTTGTATAATTCAGGTTTTAAATAAGTCCTGAACTTGGTCGACTCAACTGGTTTCTGGACTGACATCCCGCCGCTGATCAGCTCAAGAGAATAACGGGCCTCTTCGCCGGTTGTCGGCATCCAGGCCTGCTTGTAGATTCCCGATACTGTCTGCCTGCCGGTCCCTGTCACCAGGAACTTCCAGGTTCTTACTCCGGCCGCTCCAATAAGCCCGGTGCCCGAAGGGGTATAAGAATCCTGGAGGGTCTTTAATCCCCCGCTCGTTTCCATGATCCAGCGAAAACCGGTACTCGGATTCTCTTTTAGCGAGAGAGTGAAAGTATCTCCTGGGTTGACATGGACGGTTTTCCCATTGTCTTCACTCGAAAAAGCGTAACTCGCGGCTATGACCGGCGCCGAAGCGCAGGCGAGGAACGCAAGAACGACCAGGATAATCAATCGGTATCTCAGCATTAGTAAACGCTCCTTATCTCTTGAGGAGTACGTTTCCTTATCTCTTGTATAAAAAAGGCATGCCTCAAAATGATGCATAAGGACTGTGGGAGGCGGAAGTTCTCTCTTACTTCCAGCCCTGGAAGAGGGGGAGGATGATCTCGAAGATGAGCGTGGCGATAATGTAAAAGACCGAGGCAATGCCCATCGCAAACATGAAAAAGATTATTGGCGTGAATATTTGGGAGATGCTGCGAATATTGACTGCAAGCAGCCAGGCGAGGGTCACAAAGAACACAACCAAGGCATATGTCATGGTCGCGAGGACTATCCTCCGAATGCGGGTATTCCTGCTGATCAGGACGAGAATTGACGAAAAGACGACCATCCCAAGGCAAAATGCGATGAGTGAGAAGATCACTGCCAGCACCTGCGTGTAGGTGATGTATATCCATGTAGTAAGGGTCAGCACCAGCACGACAAGGGGGATGACGAGGAGAAAGCGCTTGAATGCTTCTATCCCGATAAAATAATAAAAAATCGGCCTGTCCCTGGGTTCGGCGAATGCCGCCCAGAGCACTGCAAAAATGCCGAGGTACGTGATCAGGAGGCATGAGGCAATGCTGATCTCCTGAAGGTTAAAGGAAATACCGAGGAGTTCGAATACCGGTTCGCTGCTTCCGGTTGCCGGGAATATCCGGGTGAGAAATACAGTGAGTGCTGCAAACAGCGTTATGAACACGAACAAGAACCAGTATGCGCGAAGAAACGAGCTCAGCTGGAATTCGTTCTCTCCCACCGTGATGACCGGGGCAGGTACCATGAAATGGCAGAATGTCGGTGTAACAACTCATATATCTTTCTTCATGCACATCTGACGGAATATTCGTCGTCACAGGGCATGGCCCTTTCCGCCTGATTTAAATAGTTGTCCGGTCATCATCCTGCTGATGAACCATTCGGCACTGGACGGGGGCATGGCATGATATCGATTCTCCTTGTTGATGACGAAGTGCAGTTCCTTGAGGTGACTCGCATGTTCCTCGAGAAGGGAAGGGGCATCCGTGTGACGTGCGCCAATTCCGGTGAACAGGCCCTTGAGCTCCTCGGGAACCACAAGTTTGATGCAATCATCTCGGATTATGCGATGCCCGGCATGAATGGTATTGAGTTCATGAAACAGGTAAAGGCAATGGGTGATGATACCCCCTTCATCATCTTCACCGGAAAGGGCAGGCAGGACGTGGTGATCGATGCGCTCAATTTCGGTGCAGATCTCTACCTTGAGAAGAGCCCTGATCCGCGGACACAGTTCTCGGAAATGATGCAGAAGGTCAAGAATATTGTTGCCATCCGCGCTGACATCCAGGTTGCCCGGGAGAAGATGAAGATATTCTCTTCAGTTATGGAAAGGTTTCCGGGCATGATCTTTCGCATACGGCTTACCGGGAAAGAGACGGTCCTCTTTGCGAGCGCGGGGGCATATCTCCTTACGGGATACCCTGCGGATGACCTTGTCAGTGGAGACCCTCCATTCAGCCAACTCATCGTTCAGGAAGACCGCAACAGGGTCGATGAGGTGAGAAGGTCGGCTCTCCAATCAGGCGACACGTATCACGTGCAATACCGGCTGAACACCCGGTCCGGGGGCGAGAAGCGCGTCATGGAGGGGGGCATTGCGGTCCGGGAAAGTGGGGGTGAAGTCCTCGAGGGGTATATCCTGGATCTCGACTGTATCTGTCATGAGTCACCGGCCCCCGGTCTATAAGATCCATCCTCTCTTCCCGTATCTGCATCAGCTCTCTCGACCAGGCGGAAGCACTCCCTTGGAACCCGGATCTCGAACCTTGCACCCTTCCCAAATGTCCCGGTCTCCTTGATCGCAAGTCCTGTGATTGAAAGGATCTCCCGTGAGAGAAAGAGTCCAAAACCGGTATTTTTCCCGTATCCCCGCTTGAAGATCTGTTCTTTTTCGCGAGGAGGGATTCCCTGACCGTTATCCTCGTACACGATCTTCATACCGGACTCATCCAGCAGTGATGTTATCCAGATTGAATCGACGCTTCCTCCATGCCGAAGAGAGTTATCAATGAGGTTTTGCACCACGTTCTCGAGAAGGGGATCAGCATAGATCTCGACGCCTTTGATATCGCTTCTCACTGTTGCGCCATGGAGGCTTGCAGTGGCTGATGCCCGTGCGATGATCTCCTCAAGGGACTGCCACTGCGGGAGTTCAATCCCAATGTCCTGGTACACCTTTGTGAATTCGATCTGCCTCCGTATGGTCTGGGCAAGGTGTTCCACCTTCACAAACGTCTCTTTCTGGGCATCGTCTTTTGGGTCTTCCTTGAGCAGATCGATGTAGAGGAGGAGGGCAGTGACTGTGTTGAGGATGTCATGCCTGGTGATGATATTCAGGAGGGTGAGCTTTGCATTCATCCTGCGAAGTGATTCCTCGGCAATATGCCTGCTGGTCACATCGTGCGCCGATCCAAGGACGATGGTCTTTCCCCCGATTTTTACTGGATGATTCCTGATCTCAACGATCACGCGGCTTTTATCTTTCCTGTTGATCACGAACTCTTCAGGGCCCGTTGGCTCACCTTCAACGTGCCGTGCGAGGAGAGAGATGGCTTTAGGGACCTCTTCTGGTGAGAGGATGCCGGTTTCAAGAAAATTCTTCCCGATGAGGGAGTTCCTGGGATACCCTATCAGGTGCTCTGCTGCTGCATTTCCGTCGATGAATGTCCCACGGATGTCGGTGAGGAAATATGCATAGGGGGCATTTTCAAAGAGTACTTTCAACCGTTCCTCGGACGCTTCTTTCTGTTCAGCGATCTTCGTCTTGTCGGTGATATCCTGCCCGATGCAGGATATTCCAGTCACGTTCCCTTCCGCGTCGCGAAGCAGAGTATTGTTGAGGTCGATCCTGCGGATAGTTCCTTCCCTTGTCCTTATACTGCAGGTAAAGTAGAGCGCGTTCAGGTCGCCGTCCATCGCGGAAGTGAAGAACTGCTCGACCCTGTGCCGTTCATGGTCAGCAATGAAGATGTCAGACCAGTGCTGCCCCATGACTTCATCCCTTTCATACCCCGCAAGGGTCAGGAGAAAGTCATTGCAGAACGTGACTTTTAAGTCCCTGTCGAGCTGAAACGCGATGAGCCGGGCATTCTCGAGGGATTCCCGAAATCTCCTTTCGCTCTCGCGGAGTTCCTTCCTGGATTCATGCCTCCGGACGGCCTCCCGGATCATGTACAGGAGTTCGAGGAAGTTCAGCCGGGGATCACCTCTCTTTTGGAGATAATAATCGGCTCCATAGTTGAGGGCTTTTATTACTATCTCCTCCCGGCCCTTTCCTGTGAAGATAATGATCGGAGTCTCATCCCCCTGGCCCTTGACCATCTTGAGAAAATCTATGCCATTCATCCCGGGAAGCTCGTAGTCGAGGACAATCGCATCGTAATGGGTGTTCTTGAGGGCCTCGATGGCGTCGGGTCCGGACATGCAGGTATCTATCTGCATCTCTTCTTCCCGCTCCAGGAAACGGCAGATGAGTTCAAGCAGATCGGGGTCGTCATCGACCAGCAGGATTTTCATCATAGATACCGCCTCCGACAAGGAACGTCTCAATATTACAAAGGTCCTTTGTGGGGATGATAGTCATGGCACCTGGAGTCTTTTTATCCTTCCGCTCTGTCCTGTCGCTATCCTGGGGTTTTTTCACCACGGCAAGCTGATCACCCTTCTGAGAATGGAAAATCGAGGAATGCGGGCAGGAAAATGGTGATGCCATGGTGCGAGTGCCAGAAAACGATCAACTGGGCTCTCCATTCTTGAGGGGCCCTTGTGGGAACCTTGGATTGAGAAAAGATTAATTCTGGAGGGTGTCATCCTGCCCGGTCGGCATGGTATTCCCTTACCCTGATACCCGCCCTTTCACCAGAGAGCAGTGCATGCAGGTCCCTGTATGAGACCAGAAAGAGCCTGTCCTGTATGAGGGCAGTCAGATCCTGCTTCTTTTTTGCCATAACCGGAGAGAGCCAGGCCATCCCTTCCTGTTCCCCTTCGTCGTTGAGTATCATGGCGTTCCGGTCAGAGAAAAGCCCGCCCACTTCATCGGGGGGTACATAGAACGTGCGGTTCCCCAGGGAGATTGAGATCCCTTTCCCTGAACGCCGGGCGATGCCAGCCCGGGTAAAGACGGATACCGGTGCCTGCCTCATGATGTCACCACATACCTAATTGATCCTCACTGCATGTAAACATGGCGTCAGACACTGAATTGGAGTCGGATCAGTCAGATAACGCCATATTGGGGGTTTTAGAATTCAAGAAAAATGGCTTGATTTGCAGTTCTGCCAATCTTGTGGAGCCATAACGGGAATCAGGCGATGCGGCGGATGAACCATGCATTGGCAGCGAGATGCCTGACCGGTTATGCGCTCCGAATAATAAGACCCGGATTTCTTGCCTAAAGTAGAATATTATTGATGATTTGCGGCGTTTTTCCAAAATATTTATATATAGGACAATACAACAAAAAATGTGAAACCAACATGGTTCAGTGTCAGATAATGCTGATACTCCAATTGATCGTTGCCTGATACTCTCACGCATCAATGGTATATCGCTGCCTGGACCATGGTGGTCATTCCTTTACAGTTCTCTCCGGAATACTTCCATGTATCATCTTGCATAATCGGTTCCAGTTCTGTCTCCTTTCCTGGTCGTCCGGAGGCTTTAAGATCAACCGATCATGAAATAGACGAGAATAGAGAGGAGAAAGACCAGAAAGAGCATTCCGGCGCTGAGGACAGGGATGAAGAGGAGTATCGTATTGACGGTGCTTGCCATCTGGGTGATACGGTGGGATCCGAATACGACGACACCCTCACACCAGGCAGTGCTCCCCGCTGCCTCGGCCGGCGACATGTCGGCCATTGCCTGGCAGAGGGCGTCGTTTACACAGGGGATGATTTCTGAAACAGGTACATGAAGCCCGACCGGGTTTTTTCCGCTGATAGTATTAACCACGTGTGAGTCGGTCGTCATCACTTCGGCATCGTCAACTGATTGGAGTAAAAAATCCCTGAGGGCATCACGGACTCCACCCTCCATGTTGTTGCCATCAACGAGGAGATAGGCAGTAGTCTGGCCTCCTGCCTTCACGACTGCCATCTGGATGCCCTGATCACCAAACCCCTGTTCACGAGAGAAGGGGACCTGTACATGCGAGATCCCGAGTTCGAAAGGAAACCTCTCCATCAGGGGTGTCTCGTCTATTGCCCTTGCCCCCGCATGGTAGTACTCCATGGCAAGCCTTGTCGCCGGGAGCACATAGGTCATGTCCCCTGCATAACAGTTATGGGCATCGATAAAGGCGACATGGGGGAACGACCGATGGCCCTCGGACATGATGGTCATGCCGATATTGAAGTCAAGGTCCTCGGTACGTTCGGGGCACCTGGTCCCCACCATCACAAGCGTTTCATCGAAGACCTGGCAGAGGATGGAGACAGAGCCCTGCTGGTACCTGACTGACCGGGTCGCGTTCCCAGAGAACTTCAGATCTTTCCGGGAGCTGGCAACTGCCTGCACGAGCTTGTCAATCTCCTTCTCGGATACCAGGTTGAAGTCATGGGTGGCAGCTCCGTGTGGCACCATCACCATCTCCTGAAACCCTGCCTGCATCCCCCGTGGAAGGTTTCCCCCTCCAATCTCGCCCATGGGTCCTGGGTGAACGTTTGGGACCGTAAGGATGAGCCCTTTCCTCCCGGCTCTTCGAAAGAATATCGTGACCTGCGGCACGGTGACCTCCTCTCCAATCTTGCGGAAGAAATCCTCAAGTGCCCTTGAACCATCGGTAAGGTGTGCAAGAAACGAGTTCAGGAAGTCGAGTCCCCTGATCTGGAATGTCCGGTAGAGTGGCCTGTCGATTGCCCAGATGAGGAGGATGAAACCAAGAGCGAAGAATACCTGGAGGACAAGCGCCAGGAGAAGAAAATTTTTCGTAAAGAGGAACACTCCCATCACAACCCCGGTCAGGCTCTGGCTTGCAGCAGGCAGGATCATGCGGGGTATCCGGTAATCGGCGATTGCAACAAGGACGAGGAGCCTCAGTCCAAGGATGATCCCGAGGGATATCGCGTAAAAGAGCGGAAGCATCGTGATGGAGATCGTAAGTGCCGACAGCGTGATGATGACTCCAAAAAGCGTGCAGGAGAGGGCCAGGAGCGCAGACCTGTTCCATGTCATGGGCCGCCCGGTCAGCTCGACTGCAGGCTTTGTTGCAAGGAATGCAAAGAGTGCGGGGATGGTGAATGCCAGGGTCCCGAGCCATAGGGGGGAGCCGAGTTTCAGGCTGACGCCGTCAAGAATGAAGCCCAGGAGGAGGAGAAGTGCAAGTGAGATTGGCCATGACGGAGCATTGAAGAGAAAGCGCCCGAGCCGCTCGATCCTCATTTCTCCCCCCATCACAGACATGGTTCTGTGTCACTTCCAAACCGGCTGAGTGTCTCCTGCCCCGGCCATTTTGCCTGGAAAACTCCCGAATTCGCGCTGATACCGGGCCACCATCTCATCCCACGAGGGGAGATTGTTCTGGCAGCCGACTACCTCGACGGCAAACGAGGCGGTCACCGTCCCGATCCGGCAGCACTCAAGCAGAGGGTATCCCCGTTTGAATGCCACGAGGAATCCTGCGCGATAGGCATCCCCGGCCCCGGTTGGATCGGCCATTTGGACCTTCAATGCGGGGATATGGAGATGTTCACGGCCTTTTATGCACTCGCTTCCTCCGGCACCCATCGTGAACACTGCAAGGGGGACACGGGCAGCAAGCGCTTCTCGCGAAAGACCGAGGGTCCGACACATGCTCTCTACTTCGTGCTGGTTCGCAAAGAGAATATTGATGTGGGAAAGGATCGACTCGAGCTGTTCCCTGCTGTACCGGTGCAGGTCCTGTCCCGGGTCAAACGTAGAGAAAGCAGCCCGCTCTGCGATGCGGGTATTGAATCCGGGGTCCGCCGTTGCCATGTGTACGAAGGGCAAGGCAGGTGCCTCGGAGTGAGACAGGATGCCTGAGGCGCCCCATTCAAAGAAGGTGATCTGGTCTCCCTCATCGTCTGTGAACATGAATGCGGTTGCGGTATGGGCATCAGGCACTGTGAAAAACTGCTGGTGAAGGCCAAGCGACTTCTGCCAGTGGTCGTAATCGCTGCCGGGAAAATCCCCTCCCACTGCGCTCACGAGTGTACAGGGCTCACCGAGCCTGGCGATGCCTGCGGCGATATTCGCCGCCCCCCCGCCGAAATAGGTCTTCCTGTCGGTGATCGTGGCTGACCCGTTCCTGGGCGGGAACCGGGGTACCCTGCAGATATGATCGACGGCCGTATGCCCCACGACGTATATCACAGCGTGCAGACCTCCTTGACTTCCAGGGGGACGTCGCGGAGGGCCTTTCCGATTACTGATCTTGCGATACGGGTGGCGTGTTCGGGGGACTCGGCCCTGAAGACTTTCATCTCCAGGAGGAGCCCCACGAGGGCAGTGTGAGCCACCACCAGGGCACTGTTCAGTTCACCCTCGCAGAAGGGGCAGGCAAGCATTCCCACCTCCACGTCAACATAGGCTGCAACCGGGTTCAGCCTCTTGCCAGCCTCGCTTATGGCAATGCTCACTGCATCGTCGAGCGAGCTGACATCTTTTACCACCCATGCTCCTTCAAGAATTACACGATAATCAGGCATTGATACATCCCTCACCAGGACTGGTAGTGCATGTGCTCCACCACCGGCATTCGTTCTGTATAACTCCCTGGCGAAGCGCCGACTCCTATACAGAGGATTGCTACGGGCCTTGCGTGGGACGGGAGTTCAAGCAGTTGACGTACCTCCTCGTCCTGGAATGACCCAACCCAGCAGGTATGCAGACGCCTTGCATGGGCCGCAAGCATCATGTACGTGCAGGCGATGGTCGCATCCTCTATCGCGAACAGGACGCCGCGATCACCATACCTGGACATGGATCGCACGTAATTTGCGCATACGACGAGGAGCAGCGAGGCCTTCGCGACGTGCTCCTGTCCGTATGCCGCCTCTGCCATCCTCTCCTGTGCCTCTTCTCCCTCGACCACTACTACGTCCCAGGCCTCAAGGTTTCCAGCACTTGGTGCAGTGCTTGCGCAGTCCAGTATGAAGGTGAGATCTGCGCCAGGGATCTTTCTCGCGTCATACTCCCGCACCGAGCAACGCGATACCAGGAATTCCAGGAATTCAGATGAGTCCATTCGCTTCGAGTACCTGCCACGCTCCCTGGGCAGCCGTGGTTACCGCGCTGATTGATTCGCTTATCTTCAGGGATGCTGCACCGTAATTCTCGCTCTCGACCGTGCTGATCGATTCAGAGAGAAGGTTGATCGCTCTTCTGAAATCAGATATCTCAGTCCCTTTCCACGCAAATTCGAGTTCTGAACGGACCGCCTCCAGAAGGAGTACAAGCATCCGTTTCCCGCCAGGACGCTCGGCGTCAGGGAACCCGGCCAGAGCGATGGTAAGCTGCGAGGAGATGATCAGTTCACTCTTGGCCCGCTCTGCAAACTGGTAACCCTTCACCGCTGTCTTCAGATCCATACTTCCACTGTACTGCGGTGATACAAGATACTTCTGTATTCACAGCAAAGTCACTTAAAAAAAAGGGAAATCGGGGATATATCGGGGTTATCTGCCTGATTTCTGCTTGGCGCCCAGCACGGAGACCTTGGGCCTGCGCATGGCTTTGCGGACCATGGGGTTTGCCTGGGGACCCGACTCTGTAGCGCGGCCTCCCCGACCTCCTCTGCCTCCCCTTCCCCCGCGGCCCCCGCGGTAACCGCCCTGGCCTTCTCCCGTCAGCTGTTCAAGCTTACGCAGCGATGCCCCAGCCTTGAACCGCTGGTTCGGCCCCGGCTTTTTTAACTCCCCTTCAGACTTTGGAACCAGGCGAATCTGGCCCTTGACTCCTTTCACCTGTGTCCATTGGACGGATCCTGTTTTTCCCATAAGCAAACTCCTTAACTTATTTGCGACGCTTTCTTTTAATACTTTGGACCTCCCGACCTCCCAGGGGAGTTTGCTGGGCTATTTCTCTCCAAGAGCTTCTGAGAGCGCAGCCTTCAGGACCTGCGAGACTTTCCTGCCATCTACTGCACCCCTCACTTCCTTCATCATCACACCCATAAGGGGACCGAGGGCTTCCATGCCTTTCTCCCTCACAAACGGCATCCTCTCGCGCACGATGCTCCTCGCAAGCGCTTCGAGATCGGCCCCTGCAGCCGTTGACTCCACTGCCTGCACCGCCGACTCCGCGGATTCACCCTGAATGATCCTCCTCAAGACATCCGGGACGGCTTCTTTGCCGACGCGCGCATCCTTCACGCCGAGTAGCACCTGCAATACTTCCGGGACGACGGGGGCCCCTTCCCTGTCACGATCATCAAGGAGGGGGCGGACATCGAGCCCATCCCTTGAGAGTTCCTTCAGGGTCGCGATGAGGGTCCGGGCTGCAAGCGTCGGAGAGATACCGAGATCCACCGCCTTCTCGAAGAGCAAGACGTGCTCAGAGTACGCCATCTGCCGTGCGACCGCCGGATCGAGGCCATGTTCCCTGCAAAAGCGTTCTGCCTTGGCGCTCAGAAGTTCGACGCGGGGGATCTCCTCCCAGAATTCTGAAGTGACCAGCACAGGAAGCACATCGGTCTCGGGATACATCCTTGCTGCCCCAGGCAGCGGCCGCATGTACGAGGTGCTCCCTCCCTCCAGCATCTTTCTCGTCTCCTCAGGGACCCCTTTCAGGGCATATTCGGCCCGGAGGATGACCTGCTGGCATGCGCACTCCGCCTGGCGTGTATCTCCTGCTACAATTACAATGCAGTCCGTCTCCCCCGCCCCGACCCCGGCACGCAGTGCAGTTATCTCTTCAGCAGTTATCCCGTAGGCGGGAAGCTCGTCGGTGTGGAAGATACCTCCCACCCCGCACTTCTTTGCATAATCAGAGAGTTCACTGCCAAGCCTCCTCCCGGCCTGGATCTCTTCTCCGACAAGCCCTGCGAACCCTGTGAGGATTACGGCCATGATCCGGGATGCCTTCCTGAGGATCTTTGAGCCGGAATGGGAGAAGAGTGCTGTCACGTCGTGTGGTGCCCTTGAAACAGACGCACCGCGTTCTTTCAACCGTTTCCGGATTGAAAGGAGGCGTTCCTGGCGCTGGACCTCCCTTCTGACTACTTCTGCGATGAGATCCAGATCCTGGACGCCCTTGATCTCCACACGGGCCCCTTCGCGGATCGAGATGTTGACGTCCTGTCGGATAGTCCCAAGGCCCCTCTTCACCTTTCCGGTCGAGCGGAGCACCATTCCGAGGTACTCAGCTATCTCCTGCACCTCTTCGGGAGAATGCATGCAGGGAGAGGTGGTGATCTCCACCAGGGGAATTCCAAGGCGGTCGAGCGAGAAGACCTCGTCCTTTACCCTCTGAGCTGCCTCTTCCTCAAGGCAGATTGTCTCGATGGCCCCGCCGTTCGGGAGAGTGCCGTTCACGGCAACCAGGGCCGTACGCTGGAACCCGCTGGTGTTTGACCCGTCGATGACAAGTTTTCGCATAGTGTGCACCTGGGGTATCGGGGTCATACCACACATCTTCGCGATCTGGAGGCAGATTGCGAGTGCCTCGGGGTTGAGGGGAGCAGGAGGCTCCTCGTCGTTCTCGACAAGGCACGTGCTGTCATAGGTATAATACCGGAATTTCCGGAGGTTCTTCATCTCTTCGCGTGCCGCCCGGTCTATCTCGCCGAGTTCGCTCTCTGTCGCACGGAGGTAACGGAAAAATTCTCCGTTATGCGCTTCGAACGGTCGAAGTTCAGTAGGACAACGGCAGAAGAGTTTCTCGCCCGTATTCAGCTGCTGGTGGATCTCGATCCCGGCAACGAGCCCGAGGCGTTCATACTCCATGCAGCGACCTCCTTGTATACTCCCCTTTCAGGTTCTCCTGCATCATGCAGCGCGCCCTCTCACTATCGGGTTCGTTTCCGAGCACCCACATCAGTTTCACCAGCGCCGTCTCGGGGAGCATGTCCTCCCCTTCGACGACGCCTGCCCTGATCAGATCCCTGCCCGTGTCATAGACACGGTCACATACCCTTCCATGGAGGCACTGGGAGGTCATCACAACAAGAGTACCCTCATCGATCAGCTCCCGTATTGCCGGTATGAGGGAGGTGCTGACGTGTCCGAGCCCGCTCCCTGCAATCACGACTCCTCTTAATCCCGCATATGCGTTGAGGATGTCGGGGGACATGCCCGGGCTGAAATAGAGGAGGCCGCACGCCGGTTCAAGCCGGTCGTGGAGCGCAGGCTCACAGGCACCCCTCCCTCGCGTGCCGGGAGAGAGGGTCACCTTGAGCGAGGGATAGTCGACGTATCCCAGGGGGGGAACGCCTATGCTCTGGAACGCATCGCGCCTGGAGGTATGCATCTTCCTGACCCTCGTGCCACGGTGGATCGCGCACCGGTCGTCGCTCGTCGTCCCGTGCATGACCACAGCCACCTCGCCAAGATCCCCGACTGCGACGCTTGCACTGCAGAGTGCATTCATCACATTGTCTGAACTGGGGCGGTCCGCGGACCTCTGCGAACCAACGAAGACGACTGGCACTGGGGTATCCAGCATGAAGCTGAGCGCGGCTGCGGAGTATGCCATGGTATCGGTCCCATGGGTGACGATGACCCCCCTCGCTCCCCCCTGTATCTCATCGTACACAGCCCTTGCAAGTTCCTGCCATATCGAGGGTGTCATGTTCTCCGAGAGGATGGTATACAGCTTACGGGTCCGATAGCGGGCGATCGCACTCAAGCCGGGGATTGCACGGAGGATATCTGACGCGTCGAACTGGCTCGTAACCGCACCGGTCCGGTAATCTATCCTGCTTGCGATCGTTCCGCCGGTGGAAACTATAGAAAGCACAGGAAGGGAGGGGTCCTGGATAACCTCCTCTCTCTCAGATTTGACCGGCGGAGGGCGCTCGATGAGGGTGCAGTCCCCAGGAAAGACCCCGATATTATACCCGCTCTCCATCTTCAGGACCGCCATGCCGTCACGGCTGGTGATATAGGTCCCCTTCAATTCGGAGCCTCCTACGATGCACCTGACCAGATCCCCGGACCGGAGATCGTTCACTCTCCCGCCTCCTTTCGTGCATCGCTGATCAGGCGACGGATCGCTCCTGCATAGTGAGACATCCTCTCCTCGAGCAGGTGGGAGTCTTCCGAAAGTGTCATCTTCCTTGAAGAGAGGGATATCTTCACTGAGAACGGAGAAGGGCTCCCCTGAGCCCTGCGGCGGTCAACACAGGCCCGCACGTCGAGTGCCGCAGCGATCTCATTTCCGGTAACCCCTGTCTTTGAGAGGGGAACAAGTCCCATCTCCTCTGCTGCACGGTCAAGCGTGGGCAGGTCGAGGCCACCTTTCTGGATCGCCTTGCCCACAAGGGTGTGCGCAGTCCTGAAGGGGAAACCATGCGACTGGACCAGCATGTCCGCAACTTCTGTTGCAGTCGAGTACCCCCGTCCCGCCTCCTCTGCCATTGCTGTAGTATTGAAGGTTGCCGAAGAGAGCATGTCTACCAGGAGGCGGGTGCTGTGTTTTGCATCACTGATCCCTCGCCAGAGGTGTGGGTTGAGTTCCTGCAGGTCGCGGTTGTAGCTCATGGGAAGGGCTTTAGCGATGGCGAACGCTGCTGCGGCAGAGCCAAGGACTGATCCGGCCTTTGCTCGCATCACCTCCGCCGTATCCGGGTTCTTCTTCTGGGGCATGATCGAACTCGTTGAGCAGAATGCATCATCAAGCTCGACAAACCTGGCAAACCCCGAACTCCATACCACAAGCTCCTCGCAGACACGGCTCGCATGCGTCATCATAATCGCGAGGGATGAGAGTAACTCGAGGGCAAAGTCACGCGAGGACACCGCATCCATGGTATTCTCAAGCACATCTCGGAAACCAAGGAGTTCTGCAACGAATTCTCGCTGGATAGGGTAACTTGTTGATGCAAATGCGGCCGCACCGAGAGGAGACTGGTCCACCCTGACAAGTGCGCCTGCAAGCCTCTGGAAATCCCTGCCGAACGCAGCCTCGTGGGCAAGGAAGTGGTGTGCAAGGGTCGTTGGCTGTGCATGCTGGAGGTGCGTGAAGCCCGGCATCACACTTTCGATATGCTCCTCTGCGAGTGTGAGCAGCGTCTCTCTCAGGCGAATGAGGATGGAGAGCTGGCGTACAATATCTTCCCTCACCCGAAGGCGAAGACACGTTGCGACTTCGTCGTTCCGCGAGCGACCGATATGCAGTCTCCCTCCGGCCTCTTCCCCGATCGTTGCGATCAGAAGGGTCTCGATCCCTGCATGGATATCCTCGAACCGGTCGTCAAAAGCACTCTCGGGTATCCCGTTATCGTACAGTTCCAGGAGGGCGGACAGGATTCTGCCTGCCTGGTCTTTTGCGATGATCCTCTGCTTTGAGAGCATCAGTACATGGGCGATATCGACAAGGATGTCCGCATCAGCGATGCAGCGGTCTGCACCCATTGAAGAGAGAAAATGCATCATCTCACCGCTCCGCTCCCCCGTGAGCCGTCCCCTCCGCACCACGTCCTGATCCATCCTAATCATAACCTCGCATACAGATAGGACGCTGGAATGAGATTAAAGCCACGCCTTCCGGGCCGCGAGCTCGATTGCCCTCTGCACAGATTCTCTCGGGATAATTGTAGCGACCGGCACGTTCACGAGCTGCTCGATCACGCTGCTGACAATGGGCGCACAGACGATAGCCATTGCTCCCTCTCTTTCTGCACGTATCGCTGCGATCGTGGCCTCTTCCATGGTATGCACGGGATACTCACGTACCCTTACCTTCCGTCCGTCTACCTCCGCGTTCCGCTCCTGTATCACGTCGAGTACCGGACGGGCGGCGATCAGGCCGATGAACTCTCCCTCGGAAGAATGAGTGATCCTCCTCATCGCATGAACCACTGCACGCAGGGTGGAGAGATTCGGGGACCTCTTTCCATGCACTATCTTGTAAAGAGAGCTCTGCGCGACCCCGCTCTTCTCGGCAAGCTCCCTTACGCTTATCCGCAGGTCACGCTGCATCACTTCCTGGAGGGTATGTACAAACTCTTCATCAGAGAGAAGCGCTGCTTTCACCAGCCGGTCTACCGGGTCTATCTGCATGATATATCGTGAGATGAGATGTTGTGCTGTCCATGGATAATCTTTTTGTCCATTCTTTGACGATCATTTTTCTTTTTGTCAAAAAAATTAATACAATAAAACAACTAGTTATTCAATATTTATACAATAGTATAGTAAACCATCATCTTTCGGAGAATTTATCTCCACCGGTGAGTACACTGTGTGCATGAAAATGTCGCATGCGTGTGCAATCGTCGGCATGCTGTTGTGCGCAGCGCTGATCGCCGGATGCATTACTCCAACACCCCCTTCGGGGACACCCACGCCCACGGCGCCTCCCGCAGGGGCCCAGGTCATTCTCACGTACACCAAAGGGACAGGGCCTATGCCCACCCTTCTTGGCACGGACCAGATTGACGGTTATATCGCGTGGCAGCCTTTCGTCGAGGTCCCGCCAATGGCAGGAATAGGCAAGGTCCTTGTGTATTCGGGAGATATGCCTCCGGAAGGCAAGTGGAAGGATCACCCCTGCTGTGTCTTCACCGCCAACGAGAAATTTATCTCAGAACACCCCGATCTCGTAAATGCCATGACAGCCTCGATGATCCTCGCCACCAGGTACCTTGAGGAGCACCCGGAGGAGAGTGCAGAGATCGTCGCAGACTGGCTTGCCGGAAAAGGCAATTTCACCTACGGCGACATATCGGTCTCGTCCGTGGATGTACTCAAACGTGCCTTCCCCACCGTGAAATTCGTGAATGAGCCCAATGATCAGTGGATGGACTCAAACATCGAATTCGTCCATGCATTAAGAGAACTCCAGGTGCTCACAGGATCCCTGAAAGACTCTTCTGACGCGGATTCAAAGGCACTCCTCTTTGACACCACCCCGTACGAAGCGGCACAGTCCATGGTGGACCAGGGGAAGATCGTGACACCTGCTCCAGTGAGGGGCACAGTGGGAGTGGGCTACCTGATGTCGGATCACCATGCGGCGCTCTTCGTGGCCATCAAGAAGTGGGAGTACTTCAACGATACCTACGGAATTGCCCTCAAGCCAAGGGACCCTGCTGCATCCAGGCCTGATGCTGCGGACCTCATCGTGAACGGGCAAAAGGTTGCGGAAATGAAGATGATCTCGGGGGACGCCGGTCCGCAACTGATGCAACTGATGGCAACTGACAACATCCAGTTTGCGCTGGTAGGAAACCCGCCTGCAATCTCTGCGGCCGACAAGGGCACGCCTGTCAAGATCATCATGGCGATCAATTTCGAAGGCTCTGGAGTCGTCGTCACAGAAGACTCCCCTGTCACCGACTGGAACAGTTTTGTCGCATGGGCAAAGGAGCGCTCTGCTGCCGGAAAGCCGCTCAAGATCGCCGCTCCGGGCAAAGGATCCATCCAGGACGTCATGGTCCGCTATTCCCTGGAAGCAAGCGGTTTATCTGTGAGGGAAGGATAACATTAAGGGACAATGAGGTATCTCCGGTTCCTCCTCCCCCTTCTTCTTATCATAGGCTGGGAGGTTGCATCATGGGTCGTCAACAATCCATTCATACTTCCCTCCCTTGAGACTGTCATACCCATCCTTTTGCATCCGTTCAGCCCGGCGTACACTCTCGGCACCGGGAGCCTCGTAGAGAATGCGACTGTCAGCATCCAGCGGGTGGGCCTCGGTTTCCTCGTTGCCGCAGCGGTCGCAATACCCATAGGAATCCTCATGGGAAGGTCAACCCTGCTCAACGATTTCTTCGACTCAACGATTGAGCTGCTCCGGCCAATCCCTCCCCTCGCGTGGGTCCCGCTGGCACTTGCATGGTTCAAGATCGGGCTCACCTCAATCGTCTTCATCATCTTCATCGGTGCGTTCTTCCCAATCCTCCTGAACACGGTTGACGGGGTGAGATCGGTCAAGAAGACCTGGATCGAGGTTGCGACCACACTTGGAGCCAAGGAAAAGCAGATCATGACAAAGGTTGTCCTGCCGGGGGCCGCTCCTACCATATGGACGGGTCTCCGTGTCGGCTTTGGCATTGCATGGATGTGTGTGGTTGCAGCGGAGTGGCTCCCCGGCATCTCAAAAGGGCTCGGATACCTTATCCTCTACGCATACAACTTCGGCCAGACCAACCTGATCATTGCCGGGATGGTGGTGATCGGCGTCATTGGCCTCCTCATTGACTTTATCTTCAAGCGAGTCGAGAAGAAGTGGTTCTCGTGGAGGGGCCTTGAGAGATGAGTAAGATCGCGGAATCTTTAGAGGAGGCGTGCGGCCTGTGACCCTCGTTCTGAAGGGCCTCTCCAAGTCATTTGTGGGAGAAGGGAAGACCGAGGTGCAGGCCCTCTCCAACATCAACCTTGAGGTCGCAGACGGCGAGTTCGTCTCGGTCCTTGGTCCGTCCGGATGCGGGAAGACCACCCTGCTTCGGATCATTGCAGGGCTCGACCATGCCACTGGTGGCTCCATCCTGCTTGACGGGAACAGGATCGATGGCCCCTGCCCAAGGATGGCAATGATATTCCAGGAATATTCACTCTATCCCTGGAGGACGGTACTCGACAACATCGCGTTTGGCCTCGAGATGAAGGGGATGGAGAAGTCGAGGAGAAGGGAGAAGGCCCTCGAGTTCCTGGAACTTGTAGGTCTCGTTGATTTTGCGAAGAACTACCCCTTCGAGCTCTCAGGCGGCATGCGCCAGCGGGTGGCTGTCGCGAGGGCGCTTGCAATTGACCCGCAGATCCTTCTGATGGACGAACCGTTCGGTGCCCTGGACGCCCAGACCCGGAACATGCTCCAGCGGGAGTTGCTGGACATATGGGAGAAGACAAGGAAAACTGTCATTTTTGTCACCCACAGCGTGGATGAGGCAGTATTCCTCTCGGACAGGGTGGTAGTCCTCACTGCACGCCCGGGGACTGTCAGGGACATGGTTCAAATCGATCTCCCGCGCCCAAGAGAGAGGACCGGCACCGAATTTGCCAGGATCAGGCGCTATGTCCTGGATCACGTAGAGAAAACTGCCTTTTCCAGTAAGGTTTAAGAAGATACATCCCCATTTTATAACGCACAGACAGGGATAAGGAGTATTCCGTCATGGTAAGAAAACCAGGAAAGATGTACAGGAACATCTCAAAGAAAGCCTATACCCGCCGGGAGTACATGGGCGGGGTACCCGGCAGCAAAGTGGTGCAGTTTGACATGGGAAACCTCTCCCAGGAGTTCCCGATGGCCATCAGCATCGCGGTGGAGGAGGCCTGCCAGATCCGCCATACTGCACTCGAGGCAGCACGCATCACCATCAACCGCCACCTGATGAAGGACCTTGGAAGGATGAACTACCGGTTGAAGCTACGTGTCTACCCCCACCATGTGCTGCGTGAGAACAAACAGGCCACAGGTGCCGGAGCAGACCGTGTCTCCGAAGGGATGAGGCTCTCGTTTGGAAAAGCGGTCGGGACTGCCGCCCGTGTCGCACCCGGTCAGGAGATCTTCACGGTGTATACCACTCCTCAATATCTTGCCCAGGTAAAGACTGCCCTCAGGTCTGGCGGTCACAAACTCCCTTCCCCCTCCTACATCACCATACAAGAGAAGACGGTTCCCGAATCCCCAACACCAGAGCAGGCATAATTTTTTCGGATACCATTTTTTCCCATTCTCTTCCTGTAAATGTGTGAAGGGAACCTGCCAGGAATTCCGTCATGTATGGATTCTGGCACTGAAATGAACCTGGGGACAAAGCAAATCACTAATGCGGTTACGGGCATCCCTCTCCAATCACGTCGTATCACAATGTATATTCCCGTCCACTTCAAATTTCATACCAGTATGATCCCAACCCCGGACCCCGGACTCCTTGCAGCCATCACCCGAGCCACCTGCGAGGCATTCCGGCAGGCAGAGATCACCCTTCCTCCCGATGTGAAACAGGCTATCCTGACCGCAAAAGAGCACGAGACAAGCGAGATTGCCAGGGGAGAACTTGCGAACATCCTCGCCAACCTGGAGATGGCAGGGGCGCTCTCGGTGCCCATCTGCCAGGATACCGGGGTCCCCGTGGTCTACCTTACCATCCCGCCGCATGTCCCCCTGAATAACGGGATTTTTGACGCGATTGCAGAAGGGGTGAGGATGGCGAGCAGGGAGATCCCGCTCCGGCCAAACGTGGTTGACCCTCTCACGAGAGAGAACACCGGGGACAATACCGGGGAAGGGATGCCTGCTGTCCACGTGCGTCCGGGTGACCGTCTCACCATCACGGTGCTGCCCAAGGGTGCGGGAGCAGAGAACATGTCGAGGATCGCGATGATGCTCCCGTCGGAGCGTGGGCAGATCCCGAAGTTCGTGGCCGAGACGATGCTGATCGCCGGGGGCAAGCCCTGCCCTCCGGTCATTCTCGGGGTGGGGATCGGGGGGACATTCGATGGAGCCGCGGCCCTCGCCAAGGAGGCCCTGCTTGAACCAATCGACACTATGACTTCCTACGAAAAAGAGCTCCTTGCTGCGGTAAATGCGCTCGGTATCGGGCCGATGGGTATCGGGGGAAGGACCACGGCACTCGCAGTCAAGGTGAAGACCGCGGGGTGCCACACAGCGTCCCTCCCTGTTGCGGTCAATGTCCAGTGCTGGGCCTGCCGCCGGGCCACGGTGGAGGTTCAATGTTAAGCATCATGGACCTCTGCACCCCTCTCTCACATGAGGTGCTCATGCTGCGCGCCGGTGACCGTGTCACGCTCTCGGGGACGGTGTATACTGCACGGGACGAGGCACATTTGAGAATGATGGAGGATGGCATCCCGTTTGACCCCCATGGAGCCGTGATCTACCACTGCGGCCCTGTCATCCAGGGGCAGAAGGTGATTGCCGCAGGCCCCACCACTTCTGCCCGCCTGAACTCGCTCTCCGGCTTCCTGATTGAGAAGGGTGTCCGTGCCCTTGTTGGAAAGGGAGGGATGGGCCGGCAGGTGGCCGACCAGTTGAAGGGCCGCGGGGTGTACCTGGCATTTACCGGGGGATGTGCAGCGCTTGCGGCCTCGAGGATGACACTGAAGGGAGTGTTTTTCGAGGATCTCGGGATGGCTGAAGCAGTGTGGGTCATCGAGCTCGACCGGCTCCCGCTCGTGGTGGGGATCGATGCGGCCGGAAACGATATATTCGAGGGTGTGCACCGGAATGCGCAGGCAGAGTTCAAAAAGCGGTTCTCGCTGAAGAAGGAGGCGCCGGCATGAGACTTGTAATCGATGAACGGAGGTGCAAGGGATGCAACCTCTGCACCCTGGTGTGCCCGTATCGGATCTTTTCTGCAGGCAAGCAGCCGAATGCCCGCGGTATCGTGGTACCTGTCCTCGACCGGCCAGAACGCTGCGCGAACTGCCGCCTGCAGGCGCTCTACGGCCGGACACTCTGCGGGATGTGCCAGATGATCTGCCCTGACCAGGCGATCTCATGGGTCGAGGAGAAGCCCGGGGAGGCCCAGAAGGTGGCGATCGAGTTTTGACGCGAATTGACTTCATGCAGGGCAACACGGCATGCGCGGAGGGTGCGCTTGCTGCCGGGTGCCGTTTCTTTGGAGGCTACCCCATCACACCGTCGACCGAGGTTGCCGAGCACATGGCAGCAAAGCTGCCCAGGGTCGGGGGAGTGTTTATCCAGATGGAAGATGAAATTGCCGGGATAGCATCGGTGATCGGAGCCTCCTGGACAGGCGCGAGGGCAATGACCGCGACGAGTGGTCCAGGCTTCTCCCTGATGATGGAGAACATCGGGTTTGCGGTGATGACCGAGACCCCCTGCGTTCTGGTCAACATCCAGCGCGGAGGCCCGTCCACGGGACAACCTACCATGTCTGCCCAGGCAGACATGCTCCAGTGCCGTTTTGGTTCCCATGGCGACTACAGCATCATCGCGCTCTCTCCCGCAAGCGTGCAGGAGATGTTCGAGCTGACGGTAGATGCGTTCAATCTCGCGGACAGGTTCCGAGTACCAGTGTTTCTCATGGCCGACGAGATCATCGGCCACATGCGGGAGAGAATCGAGATCCCGGACAGTGTGCCGCGCGAAGAACGAAAGATCCTACCGAAAGGCACACCCCCGTTCCGCGCCGATGAGGGCATGATCCCGGGATTCCCTCAGTTCGGAAAGGGGTACGGCGTCCACGTGACGGGCCTCACCCATGACGAGCGGGGCTACCCCTGCGCTACCAGTCCGAGCCTCCACGAAGACCTGGTGAAGCGGCTGGTCGCAAAGGTCGAATCCGCCCGGCACGAGATCGCCGATTACCGGGTCACGAACCCGGAAGCCGAGGTCGTCTTTATCACGTACGGGTCACCCGCAAGAACGGTGGAGCAGGTACTCCACGACCACCCGGATGAGCGAATCGGCCACCTCCGGTTCCGCGTGGTCTGGCCGTTCCCGGAAAAGGCCCTCGATAAATTCCCGGATGCGAAGGTCTTCCTCGTACCGGAGCAGAACCTCGGTCAGATCGCAAGAGAGATCGAGCGGCATACCTGCATTCCCGTGGTTCCGCTTCCAAGGTTCGGGGGAGCCCTTCATACGCCTGCCGAGCTGGAGAAGGCCGTGGAGGCATGGCGATGACGTATTCCGACTGGCTCAGGGTGGACCGCCTCCCCCACATCTATTGCGCGGGATGCGGGAATGGGACAGTGATCAACTGCACCCTGAATGCCGTTGACCGGATGGGCTGGAAAAAGGAGGAGACGGTCTTTGTCTCAGGAATTGGGTGCTCCTCGCGCGCTCCCGGATACATCGTGACCGATTCACTCCACACCACCCATGGCAGGGCGCTCGCGTTCGCGACAGGCATAAAGATGGCAAACCCGGAACTGCATGTCGTCGTCTTCACCGGGGACGGGGACCTTGCTGCAATCGGGGGCAACCACTTCATCCATTCCTGCCGGAGGAATATCGATCTCACCGTGGTCTGCATGAACAACCAGATATACGGGATGACCGGTGGGCAGGGGAGTCCGACAACCCCCAGGGGAGCGCTCTCGACCACCACCCCCTATGGATCTCAGGAGCCTGCATTCGATCTCTGCGAACTTGCCTCTGCAGCCGGGGCGAATTTTGTCTCTCGGTGGACCTCGTACCACGTCAAGGAACTGACACGTTCAATACATCAAGGACTCGGTGTACCGGGTTTCTCTTTCATCGAGGCCCTTGTCCAGTGTCCGACCAATTACGGGAGGCGGAACAAGTTCCGCCAGGTGATGGACCAGGTCGAGTATTTCAAGACCCACGGTATCCTGGTGCAGAAGGCACACAGGCTCCGCGATGAAGGACTGCCCATCCCGGCCGACGCGATTCTCCTTGGTGACATGGTCAGGCGTGATCGGCCGGCCATGGGGGTGAAGCGATGAGGCATGAAGTACGCTTCTCGGGATTCGGCGGCCAGGGAATTATCCTCTCGGCAGTTATCCTCGGAAGGGCAGCCGTGATGTACGATGGGAACTATGCGGTCCAGACACAGGTGTACGGACCGGAAGCACGGGGCGGGGCGTCCATGAGTGCCGTAATCATCGATGATGAGCCGATCCTCTACCCGAAGGTGACCGACCCTGACATCTTCGTGATTATGTCCCAGGAGGGGTACGAGAAGTATGGCGTCCACGCGAAGGAAAATGCAATGATGGTCCTCGACTCTTCTCTCGTGCATTCCCGGCCTGCCTGTAGATACATCGAGATCCCGGCAACCCGCGAGGCGAAGCAGACCCTGGGCAGAGATATCGTGGCCAACATCATCATGCTGGGGGCGCTGGTGAAGGTCACCCGTGTGGTGAGAGAGGAGGCGATCGAGAAGGCGATTCTTGACTCAGTGCCAAAAGGCACCGAATCGCTGAATCTGAAGGCGATGAAACTTGGATTTGAACTTGCAGAAAAAGGGAAGATACAATGAAACTGCGTGAGCATGAGGCCATGAAGATTTTCGGGGAGCATGGGATCCCTGTCCCAAAGGGATTCCTCATACACTCCCCTGCTGAACTTGGTCCCCGGATGGGGGAACTTGGCGACAGGTTCGTGCTGAAGGCACAGGTGGAAGTTGGAGGGCGTGGGAAATCAGGTGGCATCCTCGTGGCCAATCCCTCGAATGGAGCGCGCCTTGCAGAGGAGCTCTTCAAAAAAGAGATCAAGGGGGTTCCCATCCGTGAGGTGCTGGCAGTGGAGTACCTCGATATCCAGAAAGAATATTACGCGAGTATCGCCATCGACCGTTCGACCAAACAGGCACTCATTCTTTTTACCGACCAGGGGGGTGTGGATATCGAGATCCTTGCAAAGGAGAACCCTGATGCGGTGCGAAAGGCCTCCCTCCCCCTCCTCATGAGGGATATCCCCCCTTTCATGCTCAGGGACCTGCTCGGTTCGTCACCAAAAGAGATCGGAAGCATTCTCAACCAGCTCTTCCGGGTATTCTGCGCAAAGGACGCCCTGCTTGCAGAGATCAATCCCCTGGTCGCAACGCCCCATGGCATCTTTGCCGCCGATGCAAAACTGATCATCGATGACAATGCCCTTTCCCGCCAGGGCATCACCCTGAACCGGGACCTCACCGAGAGGGAGCGGGAAGCCGAGAAGCACGGGTTCTCCTACGTTGAACTGAATGGGGACATCGGGGTGATCGGCAACGGTGCCGGCCTCACTATGGCCACTCTCGACCTTATCGAGTATTACGATGGAAAGGCCGCGAACTTCCTCGATGTCGGTGGCGGAGCGGATCAGGAGCGAGTGATGCATGCAGTGAAGCTTGTTGCTGCCGATCCCTCAGTGAAAGTGATTGTTGTGAATCTCCTCGGAGGGATCACCAGGTGCGACGAAGTCGCTCGGGGGATTATCAGCGCGGGGGTTGTCCAGCCCATCATCGTGAGGCTGGCGGGGACAAACGAAGCGGAAGGCCGGCAGATCCTCGACGGCAGCGGCTACCGCATGATGGAGAGCATGGAGCAGGCAGTGAAAGCGGCAGTGGAGGCGGTGCAGTGATCTACGGTGACAGGAGCACGGGGGTCATCGTCACTGGAGCGACCGGGAAACAGGGGGCTTTCCACATTGCTCTGATGAACGAATATGCCCGGAAGGTAGGCGGAGTGGGAGTGGTTGCCGGTGTCACACCTGGGAAAGCGGGCCAGGAGGTCGCAGGAGTTCCGGTCTACAACAGCATCCGGGATGCATTAAAGAAGCACGACGCAAGCGCAAGCGTCCTCTTTGTCCCGGGTTTTGCAGCGGGAGACTCCATCATGGAGGCTGCAAGCGCCGGGCTCTCTCTCGTTGTCGCAATCACAGAGCATATCCCGGTACACGACACAATGAGGGCAATCTCATATGCAAGAATTCATGGCTGCGACGTGATCGGCCCAAATTGCCCGGGACTTCTCTCGCCGGGAGAGATCAAGATGGGGATCATGCCGGTCCACCTCTCTTCACGCGGGCACATAGGTGTCATCTCAAGGAGCGGCACGCTCACTTATGAGATTGTGGATCAGCTCACGCGAGCCGGGCTCGGGCAGAGCACCATTGTCGGTATTGGGGGGGACCCGGTGATTGGCCAGACATTCCGGGACGTCCTCCGACGCTTCGAGGAGGATGACCAGACAAAGGCGGTGGTGATACTCGGCGAGGTGGGAGGGTCACTCGAGGAGGAAGGGGCAAGGGCAACCGACCTGCCCGTTGCCGCGTACATCGCGGGGATCTCCGCACCCCCCGAGAAACGCATGGGGCATGCGGGGGCGATCATCGAGGGTGGCGAGGGAGACGCACGCTCGAAGATCGCAAGGCTCAAAGAGATGGGTGTACCTGTGGCTTCACGTCCTTCTGAAGTCCCGCGCCTTATCCGGGAGATTCTCTGATGTCTCCTGCTTTTTATTGCATATCACCTGGAAACCATTTAACCCATCACGGAGTACTTCACTTATAATTCTCTTTCGGAGGAACGATGACTGATCACTCAAATCCCGGCTACGATCCCTTTACCGGAGAGGAGGAACTCCAGGGCCCTGAAAGGTACCTGAGGGCTGGTGAAGAACTTCTCATCTATACTCCTGATATCCAGATAAAGAAGTTCAGGTTCGATGCCTATCTCACGAACACGCGGCTCTTTCTCACCGATCAGGCCGAAAAGACCCCTGGCGTCACTGCAAAAGAGATCCCAATCGGATCAGTGGTCGATACATACCTTGAACATTCCCCGGCCCAGGAGCCAATCCTTGTCCTCTCCATCCGTACATCCGAAGACGACCTCCGTACCATGAAGATGACATTCGTGCATACTGGCGCAGACCGCCTGCCCCAGGCTGAAGAGTGGATGCACCTGATCCGGCACGGCAAGGTACGGCAAAAGCCAGGGGACACTCCATCCCCGGGGGCATCTTCTTCCTCTCCCTTACCCATATCGGCGGAAGCGAGGGCGCTCTCTGAGACGATTGTGTACCCTGAAAAAACCACCGTGGAGCCGTTTCCCCCCATGCCCGCGCAACCCGCCACGGAGACGAGGGATGGGAGAAGTGGTGGCGTTTCACCTCCTCCCCTGCAAAGAGAAAGGCAGAGAGAAGCCGAACCCCCTGCAAAAGTCTTCCCGGTAGAGGGCGCTTCAATTACCCAGATACAGTTCTGCTTCCACTGTGGACACCGCCTGCCGCCAAATGCAAATTTTTGCCCTTATTGCGGGACGAGAATGCACCAGGCACCAACCCACGGGACACCGCACGTGCCTGTCCAGCAAAAAAAGGTTATCGATGAGCCACCGGGCGCTATGACAAAGGAGAAGGAGAAGAAGAAGAAGATGCTGGGATGGCTCTTCCGAAGGAAATAGGAATCTTCCCCCCTCTTCTCCATGACGACATTCATTCAATACATGAAACGGAGGTTTTTTTAGGAACAGGGAATGGATCTTCGGGCTTGCTGTGGCGGGGACCTAGGATGGGGGCAATGCCCGATCAGTGTGGACAGAAGATGAGTGAACCTCTTTTCGGCAGTTCACTCAAACGAACATTTCGATCTTCCCAAGGGGACAGGTGGGGAGGTGCCGAGACTCAAAAGGAATGATTATGTTACTTCCCGTCGTTTTATTAATGATTACGCGTCCGGTGATCGAGGGATTTCATTGAAAAGGAATATAAAGATCGAAGCACTGCACCAGATCCCGCTGGAACGCCAGGAGATCGAACTCGTTGAGCGTAAATGCATAGGCCACCCTGACAGCCTTGCCGACGGGATAGCTGAATCCATCAGCAGGGCTCTCTCAAAAGCATACCTTGAAGAATGTGGGGCAATCCTGCATCATAACACCGACCAGGGTGAGATCGTTGCCGGAGAGTCCCAGCCAAAATACGGGGGTGGCAAGGTCATCCGGCCCATCTACATGCTGATCGACGGCAGGGCGACCAAGCAGTTTGACGGGATAAACATCCCCACCGACGCAATCGCCGTTGAGGCCGCCCGGGCATACCTTCGCGATACCCTGACCAACCTCAACATGGAGCGGGATATCATCGTCGACTGTCGGCTGGGAACGGGCTCAACGGACCTCCGGGACGTCTTCAAACCCTGCCAGAATACCCCTCCACGCGCCAATGACACCTCGTTTGGCGTGGGGCATGCTCCGTTCTCCGAGACAGAGACGATTGTCAAGGCAGTCTCCGATTACATCGACCACACTTTCAGGCCCAAGCACCCTGTGGTGGGGCAGGACATCAAGATCATGGGGCTACGGGACGGTGACACTATCACCCTCACCCTCGGTTGCGCCATGGTGGACCGCTACTGTTCCGGCCTCCCCGAGTACCTTGAGTATAAGGAACTCTTGAGGGAGCATGTCCTGAAAGTGGCACGCCAGCATACCAGAAGGAAGATCGTTGCCGCCATCAATACCGCTGATGATATAGACATGGGGAGCGTCTTCCTGACAGTGACCGGGACATCTGCGGAGATGGGCGATGACGGTTCAGTGGGACGGGGGAACCGCTGCAATGGCCTCATCACTCCGAACCGCCCGATGAGCATGGAGGCAACCAGCGGGAAGAACCCTATCAACCACATTGGGAAGATTTACAACGTCATCTCTACGCAGCTCGCGCAGGAATGCGTGGCAAAAGTCGAAGGTATCGAGGAGATCTACATCCGGCTCCTCTCCCAGATCGGAAAACCGATCGATCAGCCCCTCGTTGCAAGCGTGCAGGTTCTCCCTGCAAAAGATGTCGAAGTAAGTGCACTCAGCCCTGACATCGAAGCAATAATTGATAACGGGCTGGCCGGGATCACCTGCATCACCAAGAAGATCATCCGTGGCGAGATCAAGACGTTCTGATACGGAAAAGAGTCCAGACGCGACTCCCGGGGCCCAGGTTGTACGCCTGGCCATCCCCAACAAGGGACGGATAGCGGGGCCGGTCAACGACTTGATGGAGAAGAGCGGGCTGCACCTCCTTGATATCGGTGAACGTCGCCTCGTCTCCCGCACCCCCGACCCCCACGTGGAGATCCTCTTCGCAAGGCCAGTGGATATCCCGGAATACGTGGCCAACGGTGCGGCAGACCTTGGGATCACCGGTCATGATATGGTTCTCGAGCGTGAGTCCGACGTATCCGAGCTCCTTGACCTGAAGATCGGATCCGCATCTCTGGTCCTTGCCGTCAGAGAAGATGCCGGATTCTCGTCACCAGAAGACCTTGAGGGGGCAAGGGTTGCCACCGAGTTCCCTGTTATATCAAGGCGGTATTTCCAGGAGAGGGGGATCCACGTCACTCTTGTGCCGGTCGGCGGGGCCTGCGAGGCTACACCGTACCTCGGCATTGCCGAAGCGATCATCGATCTCACCAGTTCGGGGAACACGCTCCGTTCAAACCGCCTCAGGGTCCTTGACACGGTCCTTCAGACGACCACCATGCTGATTGCGAATCGTGGATCCCTTGCTTCGAAAGGGACAAAGATTGAGGAGATCGTCCTTGCCCTCGAGAGCGTGATAAGGGCAAGGGGGCAGTGCTACCTGATGATGAACGCGAGGCGTACCTGTGTCGATAAGGTCACCTCTGTTCTCCCCGGCCTCTCGGGGCCCACCGTGATGGAGGTCGCTTCAAGGCAGGACATGGTCGCCATTCACGCAGTCGTTGATGAAGAGAGGGTTTACCAGTTGATACACCTCCTCAAGCGGTCTGGGGCGCGGGATATCCTGGTCATGCCCATTGCGCGGATGATTCCCTGACATGCGAGTATTTCCCGCTGTGGATATCCTTAAAGGCGAGTGTGTCCAGCTGGTCCAGGGAAAGAAGGACTCGGCAACTGTCTTTGGCGACCCGCTTGACTGTGCACGGCGCTGGCTGGACCTCGGTGCGAGATGCCTGCATGTCGTGAACCTTGACGGGGCGTTTGGAGACTCATCCTCGAATGCGCAGAAGATCAGGCAGATCGTGCAGGAGACTGATATCGAAGTGCAACTTGGCGGAGGCATCCGATCGTATGAAGACGCATCCGCGTGGCTTGAGACAGGAGTTGAGCGGATAATCCTTGGGACACTTGCGACCAGGGACCCCCCTGTCCTGAAACGGTTGAGTGATGAATTCGGGAGCTCCCGGATCATGGCAGGCGTAGATGCGCGGGGGGGCGAGATCACCATTGAGGGATGGCAGAAGAGCGGGGGAGACTATCTTGTATGGGCAGAACGATTTGAGGATATGGGTGCAGGCGCACTCCTCTTTACCAACGTGGACGTCGAAGGGCTGCAGTCCGGTATTGATCCGGAACCAGTTGCCCGGTTGCTGCGCCACACCCGGCTCCCTGTCACGGTTGCGGGCGGGATCACCACCATCGACGACATCAGGGTTCTCAAGCACCTTGGGTCTTCTGGCGTGGTGCTGGGATCTGCCCTCTACAGCGGGAGGCTGCAACTGCGGGACGCCATGGAGGCGGCAGAATGAGACGCGTACACCGAACACGAAAGACAAAAGAGACTTCGATTGACATCATCCTTAATCTTGATACCCCGCAGGAGGGGGAGATCTCCACAGGAATTGCATTTTTTGACCACATGCTGATCGCGATGGCTACTCACGGGGGTTTTTTCCTCTCCTGTTCAGCAAGGGGCGATCTTGAAGTGGATGCGCACCATACAATCGAAGACACGGGTATAGTCCTGGGTCAGGCTTTCAGGGAAGCGATTGCGGAAGGCAGGGGGATCATGAGGTTTGCCCATGCGATCATCCCCATGGACGAATCCATTGCGACTGCAGCACTGGACTGCGGAGGCAGGGGATTTCTGGTCTTCAAAGGTTCCTTCTTCCATCCCCGCGTGGGGGGAATCGAAAGGGAGATATTCGAGCACTTCTTCTACAGCATCTGTGTCCATGCGGGGATTACCGCGCACCTGGCCATTGACGGAAAGAACGACCACCACAAGTGTGAGGCATTATTCAAGGCATTTGGCATCGCAGTTGGTGCTGCGACCCGTCTTCGGGCCGAAAATCAGAAAATTCCAAGCACCAAGGGGGTGCTCTGATCGTCAGAAGGAAGGAATGGGCAAGGAATAATGGGAAATCCCACCCACTCTATCGCGTTCTCTGACCTTTTTTTTATCTTCTAAAAAAA
>JAKPPB010000015.1 GCA_029547605.1 Methanobacteriota archaeon
AATCTTTTAAACGGTTCACGTCGACTATTGTTCTCACATCGTGCCTTTGTGGCTCAGTCGGTAGAGCGACACCTTGGTAAGGTGTAGGTCGGGGGTTCGATTCCCCCCAAAGGCTCTGGACAGAAAGTTCAATTCCTCCCCCCTCCTTTTTATACCCTCTCATCCGACTTTTCATTATGACACCTTCCCAAGTGATCAGTCAGAGAGAGCATTTTGAATGCGTCAAATCAGAATACTGTGATTCATCGATCAAACAGGCCCTCGCCACCGGCCGGATAAATCATCAAGATGAGGCGTTAATCAGAGAGTTCATTGCCGAACGCCGGGGTTCAATGGGGATAAGTATCGGCCGGGCCAACAAAATCGCCTATACGCTCATTGGCTGGCGTCATTTTTTGCCTCCTTTTGCCGATCTCACAATGGCAGACATTTACGCGGGAATTGAAGCACTGCGATCCGGGACTAATCAGTGGGGGAGACCGTTTAAACAAAATACGCAGCATGATTATATCCGAATCCTCAAGCAGTTCCTTCTCTGGATGATTGAAAATGAATACACCAGCATTCCGGAAAAGAAGGTGAAGAAGATCCGTACACCTTCACAGGATATGATGACAAAGAAGGCCAGCGACCTGCTGACGCCCCAGGAAGTGCAGGACATGGTCAAAGCATGTCATAATTCAAGAAACCGGGCGTTGATTTTTACCCTCTACGAAGGCGGCTTTCGGATCGGGGAAATAGGACAACTCCGCTGGGACGATTTCAAAATTGATTCGAAAGGAATAGCGATCAATCTGGATTTTAAAACAGGCATGCCGCGGTATATCCGGCTTATCATGTCAAAGCCTTATCTCGCAGAATGGAGATCCAATTATCCCGGCCCTATTACTCCTGACTCCTTTGTGTTCGTCGGAAACGATAGAAAACCGCTGTCTTATGCGGCTGTATCTAAAATGATCAAGCGGACAGCAAAAGAGGCCGGGATCACCAAGCGGATCACACCGCATTTATTCCGCCATTCCCGCATCACGCACCTGCTCCAGGAAGGCATGAGGGAAAGCTCTCTTAAGATGATGATGTGGGGGACGATTGGGACGGAGATGCTGCGGACCTATGCCCATCTGACCGGAAGCGACATTGATTCGGAAATCTCCCGCTTATATGGACTGGATTCCGAAAAGAGCAAATCCCGCCACCAATTAAAACCAATCATCTGCCCGAATTGTTACCAGGTCAATCCTCCGGGAGAAGATTACTGCCGCGAGTGCATGGAACCCCTTACACCTGAGGCAATAGCCGAAGAAGAGAACCTGCGACAGTTCATCAAGAAGAATTTTACATCACTTATGAAATATTTTGATAAGGTTGGACGAGAGCAGACGGATCACTTTCAGCCCCCGCACTAAACTTTTTTAACCACTCGTTTCCTCATCACAGGTGTATGCAGCCGATTATTATCTTCATCCAATTTTGATAAACGGCTTGTATACAGGTGATACTTTGCAAAATACAATATTACGCACAAGGCGCAGGGCTATTGAGGCCTATGAACACCATACCGGTTTTTACGGCCTCGGTGATTTTCTAAAAGAACAGGGACTGATCACAATCGTTGACGAGGAACTATCATGTGCAGAATAGCGGGCTCCCCCCGAACCAGACTAACCTTCCCAAGTTTCGGCTGTCAGAGGGAGCTTGACATTATCTTGCTATTCGGGATTATTAATCTCTCGTCCGCAGCACATGGGTGGGACTTCTAATGGCGGCAAAGAAGAAGTGCCCCCATCTTTCCACCCGGATAGACGGTAAATGGTTGAAACTCGTGTGCTCCTCGCCGGAAACCTGTTCCAACCTCAGCTGTCAGGCCCATCCCTCCTACCAGGAGCCGGATGAGGATGATAGCGAATGAACCCGAAGTCCCGGTCCGCACAAAGAATCAACATGGTTCGCGCGTGTATGAATTCGAGGCGCGGATCATCCTGCGGAAGCGGGGCTTTCCACTCGTCGTCCGGGTCGCTGACCCATCGCTCCCCATCAACCTGATCGCCTGGTCGGAGCAGGGTAATGCTCACCTTTACCGGGTCGTTGCATCCCGGCGGGCTATTGCCTCTGCGGCCGTGGCTGCGGCTATCTTCCCGGAGGAGATCAGGCAACTTCAGGCCATCCCCCGCCCGCCGGCCGGGTCCGTGAATCTCTGGATTCACCACGAACTCGGATGGAAATACTATCGGGTCCTTCCCGGCGGCATCATCGACACGGAGGGATCGGATGTGGAATGAGCAGGACGATGGCACGATGTCGATCCGGAAGATCTGCCCTTTCATGTCGGATTCCCGAGGGATAATCTATTGCCAAGGGAAGAACTGTGCCGCGGCTTATCCGGTCAGGCTGATGGGAGAACTGTATTGGGTCTGTGAGCTCATCGAGGGCCACCGGCCATCCCGTGAAGCAGAGGACAGACCATGATCTCTTCTGGTGATGCCTCATGGTGGCAGAGGAGATAGAGCAGGCCCTCGCCCTCCTCTTTACACCCGGCCAGGTCATCGAGGTCCGGGCGATTACCGAAGAGG
The DNA here is from genome assembly GCA_029547605.1 of Methanobacteriota archaeon. Classification (GTDB taxonomy): domain Archaea; phylum Halobacteriota; class Methanomicrobia; order Methanomicrobiales; family Methanospirillaceae; genus Methanolinea_A. The sequence goes on from JAKPPB010000015.1 coordinate 2,571, forward strand.
GGATGGTGTCAGGATATTTCAACGATACCGGGGCACTGACCGCGGCCGTCGATCCGCTTGATGCGAGCGGGACCGCCGGGATCTATGTCACGCTGAACGAGGTGAACCCGGCGCTCCTCTCCCGGAGGGCCAACCGCATCAAGATGCGGCTCTCGAAGAAGGATGCGACGACAGCGGACACGGACATCGTACGCCGGCGATGGTTCCCTGTTGACATTGATCCGGTCCGGCCCTCGGGAGTCTCCTCGACAGACGACGAACATCAGGCAGCACTCGACCGGGCAGCCGCCATAGCCGACTACCTGGGCCGGGAGCGTGGCTGGCCGGACCCGGTCATGGCAGACTCGGGCAATGGTGCGCACCTGCTTTACCGGATCGACCTCCCCAACGACGATGAGAGCCGCGATCTCGTAAAGCGGGCCCTCGAAGCACTGGACGTGATGTTCTCGGACGGGGTGTGCACCGTGGACACCGCGAACCATAACGCGGCCCGCATCTGGAAACTCTACGGCACGACCTCGAGGAAGGGCGACCATACCCCGGAGAGACCGCACCGGAAGGGAGCGATACTGGATACCCCCAGGGAGATCGGTATCGTCACCTCTATCGACCTGCGGGACCTCGCTGCCTCTCTCCCCGTGGCCCCGGCTGTAAAAAGTGAAAAAAAATCCTCCGGGCCCGGGAAGGCAATCAACCTCCGTTCCTGGCTTATCGAGCACGGGATCAGCATTGCCGGAGAGAAACCCTACATGGACGGGACCCTCTTCGTCCTGGACGAGTGCCCCTTCTCCGGTGAGCACCGGGATGGTGCATTCGCGATCCAATTCGGGAGCGGGGCCGTCTATGCGGGATGCCATCACAATTCGTGCGGTGGTGGATCCCAAAGATGGCCGGAACTCCGTGCAAAATATGAACGGGGCCACGAGCATCAGGTGCCCGCGAGGACCTCATCAGGGTCGGCCACGGCAGGGCGGAGAGACCCGGCCCCAGGATCCGGAAAGGGGACCTCTCCACCGATCAGCCTCGGCGAATTACCGGGCCGGGCCGAGGCCCTTGCCGTCCTGCAGCACGGTGACCCGAAGACAGCGATGCTCCGGACGTTCACCCTTGACCACGAGGGCGACGAGGTGGTGGCCGAGTGCCTCATCATGTCGCTTGCCTCCCGGTCGATGCTGAACACAAACGGCCTGCACGTCTCCGTGACCGGGGAGAGCGGGAAGGGCAAGAGCCATGCTTTCTCGACCATGCTCCGGCAGGTCCCGGACCGGTTCCGGCTGGAAGGTGCGATGAGCAACAAGGCCCTGTTCTACCTGGAGGACCTGCAGCCCGGCAGCGTGATTGTGCTCGATGACCGGGCCCTCTCCGAGGAGATGGCGGAGATCCTGAAGGGTGTAACGACATCGTTCCGCGTGCCGTTCATGTACCGGACGGTCAACAAGGACCGCCGGAGCCAGGTATGCACCATCCCGGAGCGGTGCGTCTGGTGGGTCGCCAAGGTCGAAGGGGCCGGGGATGATCAGGTCTTTAACCGGATGCTCACCTGCTGGATCGATGACTCCGAGGAGCAGGACATCCGGGTCCTTGCCCGTGTGCTGGCCCGTGATCAGGCGCTCCCTGTTTCTTTCGAAGAAGAACGGCCCGAGATTGTCACCTGCCGGGCCATGTGGGAAATCATCGGGCAGCAGCGGTTCCACGTGGTTGTCCCCTTCGCGACCCGGATCCGCTTCCAGGCGGCGGCAAACCGGAGAAATCCGGAGATGCTGCTCGACCTCGTCAAGGCAAACACCGTCCTCCGGTTCATGCAGCGGGAGCAGAGGCAGCATGATTCTGTTCCATATCTGATAGCGACCATCGAGGACTTTCGGGAGGCAGCCCGCCTCTATGGCATGTTGAACGGGACGGCCGGCGGGCAGGAATCGAAACTGACCAAGAAAGAGGCTGAAATATTGGACGTGATCATGAAAGAGGGATGGCCCGAGTTCACGACCCCGATGCTTCAGAAAGCAACCGGGTGGAGCAGCGGGACCATTCACAGGATAATCCATGGGTATGCGAGCCGGGGCACAACCTATACCGGCCTGCTGGAGAAGTGTCCGGCGATCTCCTACTGCGACCGGACAGTGGTGACGGATGACGAGATCGCACGGGTCTCGATGCGGAGGAGGACGAATGCCTACCAGTTCGACCGCGAGCTGTACCTGTCATGGTGTGCCGGTGGTGCAGTGTGGATCGACGATGAGGTGGGTGGGGAGGATGATGGTGACGGAGGACCTCTGCACCAAAAGAAGCAATCCCCAGCAGTTCCCAGCAATCCTTCAGCAGTTGCTGAAGAGTTTGATTCCGATGCAAAAGCCTCCGAATCTCAAAATAATAATTATAATAAAAATAATTATCTTAGTACACCCTTATCCTTCAGCAAATCAGATCTCACGGGGCCCCATGATGCAGATGCAGCACACGCATCATCTTCTCTCTGTGATCCTGAAATTGCTGAAGAGCAAAAATCAAAAACGGAGGATAACCCTCCAAACATCAAGCCCGGCCCTGAAAAGTCCCCGCTCCCTCTTCAGCAGAACTCTTCAGCAGATGATAACTGCTGGAGTGTTGAAGAGAAGGTCCGGATCGATGCCCATGACTACAAGCCTCTCGACCGCCCGGAGAGGACCCCTTGCCACGTATGCGGAAGCACATGGACGCTCTTCGTGGAGAAGCTGACCGAGGAGCGGAAGAAGAGGGCCGATACCAGGGCACGGCGGATCTGCAAACGCTGTTACGAAACAGCCAAGCGGGTGGCCCAGCGGAGGGCGACGATCCTGCCAGGGACCTTCGACCTGTCGCGACTCGAGCCCCTGAAGAACGATGCCGGCCAGTGCACCGTGTGTAAACTGGACAGGGCCACATACATCGACCGGGGGACCGGGACGAAGTTCTGCGAGCACTGCTATCAGCGGGCGGCCCGGTCCGGCGAGAAGGGCGAGGTGGCCGGATGACTCTCTTCTACGACATGCAGAGCCATCGGCCGTCCCTCTATGTTCCGCCGGAGTGCACCGGCCGGGAGCGGCAGACTGTAATCGCGGAGATTGAAAGCGAGGGATAAATGATGGACATATTTGTTCCCGGAAGCGGGCCTAAAAAACGACTTGATTTTTGCATAGAGCATGGGATAGGATTTTTATACTCACCACATCGACCAGAACTCCCAAAACACTATAAGAAATACATTGTCGATAATGGAGCATACAGAGCTTTTTTACAGGGGAGAATCCTTGATACAAACGAATTTTATGCCTTTCTTGGTAAAATACAGAATTGTGCTTATCAGCCGGAATTCGTCTGTATTCCGGACATTGTAGCGGGAGGAGAAAAATCGTTTTCATTCTCTCTAAAAAATATCGGGAAAATTCCAGAGCATTTCAAAAAATTTTGGGTGGTGCAGGACGGTCAATATCCTGCACTGATAGAAGAAACAGTACTTGATTTAGTAGATGGTCTGTTCGTGGGAGGGTCACCTGTATGGAAATGGCGAACAGCCGAGAATTGGATAAATCTGGCGCATGATTATAAGAAAAGATGTCACATCGGGCGAGTAGGGACATGGAGAAATTTTCTTAGAGCATATAACCTTGGTGCAGACAGTGTAGATGGTTCTACATTGATGCGGCACAACTGTCTCCACAAAATCCTTGAATGGAGACAGGAAATCAGAACTGTTCAAAAACTGGTTTAAAGCGAGGTATGAAAAAAAATTTGGTAGGTGATAAAAATGGATATACCAGAATGGACATGTAAACTGGACAGGGCCGCATACATCGACCGGGGGACCGGGACGAAGTTCTGCGAGCACTGCTATCAGCGGGCGGCCCGGCTCGTCCCGGCCCTGCTGGACCCCGATGTCGAGGTCGCCGGCGCGGCCGTCCGCCTGAAGCTGGAGGCGTCGAGATGACAGTGGAAGATCGAGGAGTGTCGGACATGACGACTGTCAACGTAAAGCGCGTCCCGGCCGCGTTCTTCTCGCGCGCGGTCGAGGACGCCCAGGTCGAGGGCTGGACCCTCGAGTCGAAGGGCGACCGGATCGCGGTTCTCACGAACGACGGCGGCCGGATCGAGGTCCTGGTCGACGGCGGCTGGGGCAGCCTGTTCGGACACACCGTCGCGTTCATCCTGACGGCGTGGTGGACGCTCGGGCTCGGCAACCTCGCCTATGCCCTCTGGACCCATTTCCGGGCGACGCGGTCAGAGCGCAGATCAAGTCAGAAGAGGCGTAAGAAAAATGAACGCGAAGGTAGCGGCAACCCAGGAAGCCTGCAAGCAAGAGGGCGCCGCTGACAATAAGATCGCGCGGACGGCTCATAATGGTGCCGTCCGCGGCTGGAGGACCGTCGGGGCCGCGTCGGCGGAGGTCTCATCGACCGGGCGGAGCGTCCTGATCCGGCTC
>JAKPPB010000023.1 GCA_029547605.1 Methanobacteriota archaeon
ACGAAAGAAAAAGAAATAAAAAAAGCCCCGGTGATGCTTGGCGGCTCTCGGGGCTTTCAACAAGGATGGTCACTTGGACCACGCAACACAAATACCGCAAAAAACGTACCAGGTCAAGAGCCCTCTTGTGGATGGCTGGGTGGACCTGGTTCGCCGCTATCAAGATCACTTCAACTGGTATGCTCATTTCACCTTCCGACCCAATGATCGGGTTATCGGATTAAATCGGCATCAAACAACCTTCATCCATCCGGAGTCTGCGGAAAAGGCCCTTGCAAGGCTCGTGCATGGCCTCAATCGGCAAATCTTCGGGGTCCGCTACTGGAAGCGGCCGCAAGAGGGCATCATCGCAGCTGTGGCCTGGGAGCGGCAAAAGAACGGAAATCCTCACGCTCACGTTCTGGCGGGAAACATTCCGGAGAACATCAGGCGAATGGATGTAGTCGATCTGTGGTTTGAGAAACAGGGAATCGCTCGGGTCCATGAGTACCGGAAGGGCATGGGGGCTGAGGAATACTTAGCCAAGATGGCCTATTTGTTCAAGGCCGGCCATGCGGAAATAGATTTACTTGGTCCGTTGAATCACCTGCAGGGGCCTCCTGCTCTGTGATTCTTCTGCCCGTTGCACTGGTCAGCGGGGGCGACAGCGGATCGAGGGACGGCAACGGGGAAGCGTAACCGCTCCCCCGTTGCTTGAACCAGATAGTTGCATCAAGAGTACAGGGGGAAAGGATGAAGTCCAAAGAAAGAACAAACGCCATGCGGCGGGCCGCTCGGGCATTGCGGAAGCGAAAGGGGGGAAGGGGAAAGGTCGAGGTTGCCTGGGAGTTCGTAGAAGGGGGATTTGAGGATCGGCAGTATGTAGCTGTTTCGGAAATCTTCGAACCTTTCGAGGATGGCACAACCGGATATGAGCCTGGAAACTGGTTCTGGTGTATGCACTGCGAAAGAGCTTATCCGTCTGGATCTTTCAAGAGGAACAATCAAGACGGGCTTCTGTACTGCCCTTATCCTGACTGCTCGGGCGATATTGTTCTCGACGCTCGGGGTTGGGATTTGCTTCTCGACAGCCATGAAGACTATCCGGTGATTCCTGAGAGGGGGACCGTTTATCCTCTCTACGGTCATGGCTCCAAGTAACCGCTGTTCCAGGTGTGGCAGAGTAAGGGGGTCCTCCTCTCCTCACTACCTGCTCTGCCTATCCTGTCTTTCTTTTCTTCAAGAGGGGGGAGGGCGCCGCAGAGCGCCCGGGCCCCCTCTCGCGCCCACGGGCGCGCATGAAGGCCAGGGGGAACTGTGGGCTGATCTCCGGCGGGAAGGGTCCGCCGGTCACGGCCAGGATCAAGGCTGAGGCCACAAAAGCGGGGTCGGGGGCTCAAACAAGAGGGGTTCCCACAGCCTGAGTCGGGGCTCCTGACCCCCCTTTACAGACCGAATGAGGCTGGGCAATCCATCGGGGCCGATCTCGAAAGTGGCTCTCCGTTAATCCTGGGGGCATCGGATTTCCGCAAAGTCGCTCACTGAGCGGGTTTCGGGGAAAAACGGCGAGGGAAGGAAAAAAAACTTGACTGGGGTTCCCAAAGGGAGTATGAAGCGAGTATGAAAAAGCGAGTGAACTTAACCCTGGATACTGACCTCATTGCGGATATGCAAAAGCTGGCCGATAAACAGGGCATCTCAGTTTCGAACCTTGTTA
>JAKPPB010000083.1 GCA_029547605.1 Methanobacteriota archaeon
GCCGTACTGACGGATCTCCGCGATCTTCTCTTGTGGAGTCATGCAGGGACCGCCCCCTTCCGCTCCTGGTGGAACGCCCCGCGGCACCGTCGCCATGCGTCACGGCAGCTCAGCACACGCGGCGGGAGCATCCCGGTATCGCGCCCCCATCGACCAAGAACGCGGGGATGCGAGCAAACCGCGGCATCAGGGAGTCCGCCCTTCCGATAAGTGACACTGTAGAGGCAGGTCGTGCACCGGTCGCCGGTCATGGTTACCACGCCTCCAATCGGATCCAAAATTTTCGCCAAGCGTGGCGAGCGGCGAAATACCAGAGAACCACGCGGCGGGCAAAACCCTTTAAACCACGGGCACAAAAGGACATTCAGACCTCCCTCCCGGCTGTCCGCGTCCTGGTTGCACCCTGGCGGGGGGGCTCCTCTTCTTCAGAATCATCGAGGATAATAAGGTCGCCTCTCCTGACCATATGCACCAGGAAACACGCTTCGAGGGGGAATTTTCGTTCAACGCGCTCGAAAACCGACTTTTTCAGGTAGTGTCTTCGTCGGGGAGAAGGGTTGATGTGAGCTGCCGTGCTACTCATTAATGGTCCTCCCTGAGGTCATCACACACCGCGGGGCTGGGCTGGGTCCGGTGCGGTGGTGTGGGTTGCAATCACGTTTGCCGCGCTGGATTCCCCTTCATGGAAAAATCCACGCTTTTTCAGAAATTCTGACAGTGAAGATTGAGAGATCCGCCATGCATTCCCAAACTTCCGGCCATCCAGATATCCCTCCCGGACATAGAAACGGACCCGATCCGGGGTGATATCAAGGAAATCGGCCACACGACGCACGGTAAGCCATGCGTCTACTCCGGCAACTTCCGGAATTGCTTGCATACCACCAATAGTGCATCAGACCAATTAAGCCTGTGCGAAATGACAAATATTTGGGGTTATTTTTAAGAAAAGGGCATACATACATTATTTTTGTAAGTAATACTCAAAAAGAGAGAAGAAAAGATAAAATTATAATTTTGCGGCCAGTTCAAGGAGCTTATTCATTTTTGACTCGTCCTGAACGACTTTTAGGAAAGTCTGATACTGAACGCTCATCTGCGCAATACGGAGCGCGGCGTTCTCTTCCTTGAGCCTGGCAAGCTCCTCCTCGATCTCCTGCAACCGCTTGGTATCCACGGACTCCACCATCACAGGAGTGTGGATATAGAGCAGGTGTTCATTCTGCCGGTAAAAGTCCCTGATCTCCTCGTCGGTCAGTCGGACGTAAGATTTCGTCAAATAGCCCGAATGTCCAAGAAGGTTCTCGACAATATCGAGGGAGTTACCCCGCTGACTCTTCCCCCCGGCCATGACTGTCCGGAAGACTTTGCGATACTGGTGCAGGTGGATCGGGCTCCTCCCAGTCTGTTTGTCTTTCACCGGGGTTTTCTCTCCCGAAGAATCGCGCTTGCAGTACCCCGCCCGAAGGAGACAGTCATTGAACTGCCGGATAGCTGTCTGCCGGGACATTGCGAATATCTTGCCGTCATCGACGAGCTCACCGTCCTTTCGGTAGATATTGGCAGTGACCTTCACCTTGTATCGAAGATAATCAGCCCGTTGAGCAAGCCATAGCTTCACCGCATCCGCTGCTTCCTTCGAGATATAACACGTCCTTGACTCGCCGGTCTTCGTGTAGGTGTCCCTGAGCTCCACTCTCACCGGGTCTTCGTCAAAGAAAACATCATCTTCTTCGAGCATGAGCGCTTCACCCATTCGCATTCCGGAGGAGAGGAGCACCAGGATGAAGGCCTTGAGCCGCGGGCTTGCATTATCGCAGAGCTTCCGTGTCAGATCAATTGTCAGGTTGTCCTCCTTCGTCCTGGGTGAGTATCCCTTCGGGAGCTTTCGAGAGAATTGCCGCTCCTGATGGGCCTTGAACTCCACTTCATTAAAGATGAAATACTGCTTGATGGTGCTGAAGTAGACCCGGCGGCTTGTCGGGGCATAATGTCCGGCAAGGTGAGCGGTGTACTGGGTCAGATCGAGCGTGGGGTCGTGGGGCTCGGTGAAGTATCTGGTTGCCAGGGATTCCATCCGGTCAAGCGCGATCTCCTTTCCATTGGAACACTTCTCATTGAATTTCCACTCAAGGAAGGCCTTGATACCGAGAAGATAGATGCTCTGTGACCTTTTCTTGGCGTAACCGTTCAAAAAAAGGCTGATAGGCTTTACTTTTGGAGTAGGTGTGGGTTGCATACAAGGGAGTCATGGTCCCTTCTAACTAAAAACTTTGTGCTAAAATTATAACATTCTGCTAACCTTAAGAATGTTTTTTACGACTGCATCGGGGTTCTCCCCGAGAAGCCTTACCATTGGCTCCTTTCCTTTCGCTCCAAGGTCATAGATGACATCAGGAACTCCTTCCCTGCAGCACGAGGCCACGCCCCAGTCCATGGTCTTCACCCCAGGAGGCTCGGCAGTCCTGTCAAACGTCCGGACCTCGAGGAGCATATCCTCAAGTATCCTGACGGTTGCGGGAGAGTAGGCAATATTTGCGGCGCACCTTACCTGCGGATCGAACCGCATGGCCGTGAGCACGATTCGAGCCACGTGGTCACTGGCCCCGAACGATACTTCGCCCACGGGATGGGGGCGTCCCGACAGTCGCACGATTCGCCCTTCAACAGCTGCAACCTGTCCAGGATCACGTGCCGCAGGAAGGGCATAGGCGATGTTTGATCCCACCTCAGGTATCAGGCGAACATCCATGCCGATGCAGAGACTGTGCACGCCTTCCCGCAATGCGCGCAGTACCGACTCCCTGTCATCACCAGATATGCTCATCATTATCCCATGCACCCTGCGGCGCTATGTACCTATCCTTCACCGGCCTCCCGATATCACGGGACCCCACGGGGAAGATAATGATATCAGGAAGGACGAAGTACAATTATGCATGGATGCACGGATACTGGATATACTCTCTGCCGTGGTCAGTTTCATCGTCCTGCTGGTCTTTCTCCTCGTGCTGCCCGCGTTTCTCGAACCGGGAATCGCCTACCTGCTCGCGATTGTCATATTCATCCTGACCATGAGCGGTGCAGGGTTCTACATAAACAAAGCCATCAGCTAGGTTTCTCTCTCTTACCCTTCTTCCTGCTCCGGTAATAGTTGAGCGGGTGGTTCACCCTCTCGCAGGATGCATCCGGCGAGACGCAGAGCCCCAATGTCCGCATCGCCGCGCATGAGGGGGCAGTGTATTCTGTCCCGGTGCCTCCTCTCCCTGAGATATGCTCGACCTGGTACTGGGTCTTGCTTACGTCAAAATCCGGGGCCCTGCAGTAGAGTGTTATGATCTGGGTGCTGTCCATCCCAATATTGTGCAGAAATGCGGTGAGGGCAAACCGGCCCGAATGCGTGATGTTCAACCCACCCGAGAGTGCCGAGACGATCGCCTGCATGCAGGGGGGGAAGCACGACTCGTCGACCTCCCCGAAGTCCTCGAGCATCCTCTGCTGGAATGTCTCCTGGATGCTGGACACATACGGTGCCAGATCTTCGCAGAGGGCCCGTGGCACGTCAAGCGGCAACTGGGAGAGAAGGGTCACCCTGATCTGCTCTTTCAGGAGTTCTTCTGCCTCAAGGGGTTCGATCTTGACTCGTCCCTCGATTACTTCCCTGTTCACCAGTCTCCAGCGTTCCTCCTTCATTCCCACAGTAATCTCGACGTACCGGGTGACGGGAAGGGACGACTCTTCGAAGGAAAAACCTACCTGCGCTGCGACATATCCCCTCTTCGTTTCGTCGTCAGACTCGAGAAAGGCGTACGCCCGCTGCGCTTCATACCGCGTGAGGCGATCGATCAGTGCACGCTCCTTCCCGCAGGACACCAGGATCCTTGCGAGCGCATAAGATGAGACTTCGAGCCTCACTCCAAGGTTGTCAGAGGGGACAGAGAATCTCCCGCTATCCATTCCTTGCGCCGCGTGGGATAGCGCGCGGTGCACCCGCTCGACCGCGTACCGTATCGCGATCTTGCCCGCGTTTGACTGGAGGAACGTGTCGACCGATTCATGGTTCTGCAGCATGAACTGCTGCGATTCCTTCAAAAAAGGGTATTTTGCAAAATCTCTTGTCTCAAGGGAGACCCGCATCAATCCGCCTCAATGCGGGGCGCCAGCAGGTACTCCACATACCCATGCCCTCCCGCGATATAGAATGCAAACTTTGCAGGGTGATCGATGCCGAGTGAGACCTCCACCTCATCCGCCCTGCCCATCACTTTGCCCATGTCCTTGAGGTAATCGAGCGAGAAGAGGGAACGGGCCTCTATTCCATTGAGGAAATTGACCTCGCTCTTTCCGAACTCGCGCCTGATATGATCGGTATCCCCTTCGGCCGCCATGAAAAAGAGCTGCTGGGCAGGGTCGATCCCAAGCGCGATCTTATCGGAGACCACTGCCGCTGCCTTGATGGAGTTATAGAGATCATTCCCGGAGAGGACCACCTTGCCCGGGAGGTCGATATTCGGAGGGTTCGGGTCTTTCCTGATGGTGTTAGGGTCAAGCAGCGTGATAGAATAACGGTACCCTTCAAAACTCACTTTCAGCTTGTGTCCGTCTTCGGGGAGTTCCAGGCTGATAAGGTCGTTCTTCCCCATCATCCCGAATATATTCTTCAGCTTGGCGATATCAAGCCCAATCTCACCTTTCGTCGACTCAAACCCGGAGAAAGCCTCTTTCTTCAGCGTGAGTGAGACCATGGCCACATTGGCGGTATCGACCGCACGGGTCGAGAGGCCGTTCTCGTCGGTGTGGAGCCGACATTCCGTGACCAGGGCTGATATGGCGTCGATGGACTCTTTGAGAATATCTGCATCAATCGTTGCTTTTAACATCGTACACCCCGTATATATGTAATTATAAACTACGCCATCAACGTTTTAATGATATCTGATTTCATCCGATCTTTCCGGTATTACGACGGTGGATAACGCCATGGGTTCACAATGGGGAAGGGATCGCACGTATCTGCGGGCAGTACGCGAGGGATACCGGTCCCGGGCTGCATATAAACTGCAGGAGATCCAGGACCGATATCACCTGATACGGGATCATGACAATGTCCTTGACCTTGGGGCGGCCCCGGGCAGCTGGCTCCAGGTTGCAAGGGGCCTCACTGATGGCCGACTGGCGGGGATCGACCTTTCCCCCATCGCCCCTCTTGAGGGCGTAACCACTCTCGTTGCAGACATCACAGACCACGATCTCCGTGAAAAGGTACGATCTCTTCTTGGGACTGTCAACGTGGTCATTTCCGACGCTGCTCCGAAACTCTCGGGCCACCGGAGCTATGACCAGGCAAGGGCAATCGGCCTTGGGGAGGAGGTGCTCGCATTTGCATGCGAAGTGCTGAAACCCGGGGGAAATCTCATTTTAAAATCATTCCAGGGAGAGGACTTCTCCACCCTCCTTGAGGAGGTACGGCAGTATTTCTTCTCGGTGAAGACCTTCAAATGCCGGGCTTCCCGGAAGGGGAGCAGTGAGATCTACATTATCGCAAGGAACTTCGTGGGGTGCAGGAGTGAAACTCAAGGATCCCTATAACCGCCCGGTCAGCAACCTCCGAATCAGCCTGACACCCATCTGCAACCTCCACTGCATCTACTGCCATGCTGAGGGAGAAAAAGACCCAAAAGCCCCTCTCTCCCTTGAAGAGCTTTCCGAGATCTTGAAGGTGGCAGCAAAGTTTGAGATAGGCAGCGTCAAGTTCACAGGCGGTGAACCGTGCCTTCGCACCGACCTTCCCGATATTGTAAGCGCGGTCCCGGACCAGATGGAGTGCTCGATGACCACCAACGGGACGCTCCTTGCCGATATCGCACAGGATCTCGCCGATGCAGGGCTATCGCGGGTGAACGTGAGCCTTGACAGCCTTGACCACGACACCTACCGGAAGATCACAGGGTCTGACTGCCTTGACGATGTGCTGGCAGGCATTGATGCCGCAATCGATGCCCGGCTTACTCCAATCAAGCTGAACATGGTCCTCCTGAAGGGAATAAACGAGCACGAGGTCGATGACTTCATCCGGTTCGTGAGGGGGAACCGAAACCTTATCCTGCAGGTGATCGAGCTGATGGAGTTCAGGGACTGTACCAATCATCATGAACTCAAGGAACTCGAGGCATGGCTCTCACGGAACTCGCAGGAGATACTGACCAGGAGGATGCACCACAGGAAGAAGTACTGCATCGATGGGGCGGAAGTCGAGGTGGTGAGGCCCCTTCACAACACCGAGTTCTGCGCATTCTGTAACCGCCTCAGGGTCACTTCGGATGGAAAATTGAAGCCGTGCCTCCTCCGTACAGACAACCACGTCGACATCCGCGGAAAAAACGGCGGTGAACTCGAAGCGCTCTTTTGCGAGGCGGTCCGCCGGCGGGCTCCCTACTTCCGGTAAACAGGTCTTTTCCTGTTTATTTTTGTGAAAAGGGGAAAATTTGCCATTTCCGGAATGTATTTACTCCCTCGCGTCCGAAATTTCACCATGAGTTCAGACAGCGAATACGTGCACGTACTCGAGCACCTCTATGAAAAGTCCCTGATTTTACAGGACGAGAGCATGTGGCACCAGGTGCTCGCCTTTTATTTCATGGATGCCCTCGCACACCTGGACTACACGATCAGCCTCATGGCCTACCATTATAAATCTCCCCGGGTAATGATGACCGGCGAATACCTGAGGTGCAGAATTGACCAGGAGAAGCTCGGCGACCGCCCAAAGTTTCCGGCTTTTGTCAACTGGCTGAAGAAGGAACACCCTGAAAAATTCGATGGGCTTCCCACTCTATGGAGAAGGATCTACAACGAGGATGACGAGGCGCGTTACATGAGTTTCAGGATCGTCTTTGAGCGGGATAGCAGGAACCCGACCCCTCCTCACGTCTTCCGCTCTCTGATCGATGAGTTCTTCAAGGCTGATTTTTTAAAGGGCCTTTACCAGGACGCCTCGCTTGCAACCCTCTTTGAGGAATTCAAGAGGAAGACCTAACCAACCTACATCATATGAACGTCGCCGACCTTTGTGCTGCTCTGGTGAGAATCCGGAGCGAGAATCCCCCGGGGGACACCCGGGAGATCATCGAGTTTATTCGTGATTTTACCGATTCTCTTGGGATTTCCACACGGGTGATACGCAGACCGGAAGGGAGGGACAACCTCGTCTCTTTCCCGGCGAATGGGAGACTCCTTTTCTGCGGGCATGTAGACGTGGTCCCTGTACTTGATGACGGGTGGACCATAGACCCATGGGGAGGGGAACTCAAAGAAGGGAAAGTCTGGGGCAGGGGTTCCACTGACATGAAGGGCGGATGCGCCTCGGTCCTTGTTGCCTGCAGGGAGTTCATCGATTCCGGAAGGGAACTCCCTGCCGACCTTGCGTTTGTGTGCGATGAAGAGACAAGCGGGAAACATGGCATCCAGGCCCTCCTCGCCAGCAATAGCCTCGTTCCCTGTGATACTATCGTTGCCGAGCCAACACCGGCTCATTCCCCGAACATCGGGCAGAAGGGGTTGATGCGCCTCTGCTGCAAGTTCAGGGGGGTGCCGGGGCACGGCTCTCTCTACCCTGCAAAAGGGGTAAGCGCGGTGATGGAGGCGTTCTCACTCCTCGATTTCATCAGGGGACTCCACGGGCGGGAGTATAGCCCCTCTGACCCTGGGCTTGCCCGGATCATTACCGAATCGTCTGAAATCCTCAAAGAGCTCTTTGCGATGGAGGATACACGGAGAGTCCTCACCCACGTGATGTACAACCCGGGGAAGATCGAGGGGGGCGAGAAGGCGAACATCGTAGCCCAGCAGTGCAGCCTCGAACTAGACCTCCGCATCCCATGGGGGTGCAGCCTCCCTGACCTCCTTAGGGAGATCCGCCGCCATGCACCACGGGGGGAGATATCGGTGACCAACAGCTCGGATCCGACCATCACGCCGCCCGACTCGCCGCTCGTGACCCGCCTCCTTGGTGAGATAGAGAGGGTGTACTCAAGGCCCGCCCGGCCAATCGTCCAGTGGGCGGCAAGTGACGCCCGATACTTGCGAAACGCCGGCTTCCCTGTCGTGGAGTATGGCCCGGGCGAGATCCGGACGCTCCACGCACTCGATGAGCATGTCACTGTGGAATCCCTTGAGAAGGCCTCCCTCGTGTATGAAGGAATGCTCGCGCGGTATGCACTGATGTGAGAGTGGTGCGCAGGAAGGGGATGGGATAGGTGGTACCATGGCCCGAATGAGAACCTGACCCGACGCTCCCCACAGACTCATCACTCCCTTGCCCCTGTCTTACGGCTTTAAAGAGCACTGGCACATCATTTCATTCACAGTAAATGAGAGATCGAATGAGGATTGGGAATGGGAATGCAGAGAAGAGGAGTCCCCCCGACACCTGCACCTGTCCGAAATGCAAGAAAGAGTAACAAAAAAGACGATGGGTTCCCTGCAGGAGCCAGACCTGCACGAACTGCAATATTCTCCATATGGGCAGGTCAGAAGCGGGATTCACATTTTTTTCTTCCAGCATTTCCGGGTGAACCACTCACACTGCCTTTCGATTGAAGTGAGACCTGGAAAATAAAGGAGCTGAACCCCTCACAACATTTGATTAATCCACTTCATTCCTGGCAGAATGGAAAACAGCGTACCTCCGGGCACACAGGAAGAGGAGGACCCCCAGAAAAACCGGATACAGGAGATCCACGTACATGACCGGTCCTGCATTGTTGATTGACACGTCCCCATGGACGACCAGTTCGTAGACGTGCCCGATACCTGCCCCGATTGAAAATATTCCGAATGCAATCACGGTCGCACTCCAGAACCCGATCGACCTGTATTTCAGGCAGAGCAACCCGACAAGGCCGATCGAGAAGTCCCACATCCCGACCTCTCGCTGGAAGGGGTTGCCAGGGGGCCACCCGATGGATGCGGCAACCTGGTCTGGAAACGCAAGGTGCCCAAATCCGGCATAGATGTAGGAGAGGCCAAGGCCGATCGCAAGCTGCCACATGAGAAAGACCCTGAACACATCTGCCCCCTTATAATGCTTCCACAAAATATGCACGAGACCAACGATTGCGCCGAGCACCGGGAAGAATACCGGCCATATGAGGTCCATGAATGACATGGTGAACAATTGCAGGAGTGTATTAAAAATAATTGCCTTGCTCCAAAAATAAGAAACGCAGCACACTCTGGTATCGGAAGAAAAGTGTCATCTTCGGTCTGGTCTCATGTTCACAGAAAGATCGATGGTCCCCGGGTGAGTGGACAACAGGTAAGGAGATCAACGATCCCTTTGATCTTCCCGGAGCATCCGGTCAATCGCTCTTGCTGCCTTCTTTGCCCCCCCCATTGCAAGGATGACTGTTGCAGCGCCTGTGGCAACATCGCCTGCGGCAAACACCTTCTCAAGGGAGCTTCTCCCCTCTTCATCGACAACGATGTTACCCTTCCTACCGTAAGTGATTCCTTCAATCTTTCTTATCAGGAGGGGATTTGGTCCCTGGCCGATCGCCTGGATGACCATGTCGGCATCGATGGTGAAGTTGCTCCCCTTGAGAGGAGATGGTTCGGGCCTGCCGGAATCGTCCAGTGAACACATCTCCATCCTCACACACTCGACCCCTGTCACGAAGTGAGTCCCAATGATCCTGACGGGGTTCGCGCAGAGTTCAAACTCGACCCCCTCTTCCCTTGCACGAATCACCTCTGCCCTCCGCGCGGGGAGGTCCTCCTCTCTCCGCCGGTACACAAGTGTCACCCGTGCACCAAGCCTCCGGGCAACCCTGGCAGCGTCCATCGCCACGTTCCCCCCACCGACCACGACCACCCGGCCTGCATGCCTGACAGGAGTATCATACTCGGGAAACCGGTCAGCATGCATCAGGTTCACGCGTGTCAGGAACTCGTTTGCGGAGTAGACACCATTCAACTGCTCACCTGGAATATTCATGAAGAAGGGGAGCCCTGCCCCAGTACCGATGAAGACTGCGTCATATGCATGCAATTCTGCGACGGGAATGCTCGCCCCCGCGAGGTGATTGGTGAGAATCTTAACGCCCATCCCCCGGAGCTGGTCGATCTCGGCCTGTACCACGTCTTTAGGGAGCCGGAACGAAGGGATTCCGTACATCAGGACGCCGCCCGGCTCGTGGAGGGACTCAAACACCGTGACCATGTGCCCGTCCCGAGCGAGCTCTGCCGCAGCGGTCAGCCCTGCAGGCCCCGATCCGACAACCGCGACTCTTTTGCCGGTCGGCTCCGCGACCGGAGGGATGACAAGCCCCTGCTCCCGCTCCCGGTCAGCAACAAACCGCTCCAGTTCACCTATGCGGACTGGCATCTCCTTTCCTCCCAGGATACACGCACCCTCGCACTGGACCTCCTGGGGACAGACCCTGCCGCAGACGGCAGGGAGGAGGTTTGCCTCCTTGATGATCCGTGCAGCCCCCCGGAAGTCCCTTTCCGCAATGCGGGCAATGAACGCAGGGATGTCGATCTCTACCGGGCATCCCCTCACGCACGAGGGCTTTTTGCATTGCATGCAACGTTCTGCCTCGGCAACCGCTTCCTCGGCAGAGAGTCCGCAATCCACCTCAAAAAAGTCACGAATACGATCCCGTGCAGGCCGCTCACCCATGGTGACCTCCTTCCCCGCACCGACAGGCGTGTTCATGGTAGCGCTCGAGGGATACCTTCTCTTCGTCAAAATACGTCCGCTGCCGCTGCATCAGGAGGTCGAAATCAACCTGGTGGGCATCGAATTCGGGGCCGTCTACGCAGGCAAACTTCGTCTCCCCACCCACCTGGACACGGCAGGACCCGCACATCCCGGTACCGTCCACCATGATCGGGTTGAGGGACACAAAAGTCCTGATCCCCTTCGGCCGGGTCACCTCGGATGTTACTTTCATCATGATTGCAGGACCGATAATCCAGACGCAGTCGACCTTTCTCCCTGCGATGACCTCTTTCAGGACGTCTGCGGCAAACCCGTGGAAGCCTCGGCTCCCGTCGTCTGTCGCAACCAGGAGATCGTCGCAGGCCTCGCGCATCTCGTCCTCGAGAATGAGATACCCCGCATTCCTCGCACCGATGATGCCGATGACACGGTTTCCGGCATCTCGCGCGGCCCTGGCAATGATTGGACAACTCGCGATTCCCGCACCTCCGCCTACCACTACGCAGGTCCCCCGCATCCCGATCTCGCTCGGCTTCCCGAGCGGGCCAGCCACGTCCCGGATGAAATCTCCAGCCTTCAGAGCGGAGAGCTGGTGGGTGGTCTTGCCCACTGCCATGAAGATGATCCGTACCAGGTCTCCTGACACCGCAGAGACAGTAAGGGGTATTCGTTCGCCGTGTTCATCGATGCGGATCACAAGGAACTGCCCTGCCAGGGCGTGCCGGGCCACGTGGGGGGCCTCCACCCATATCTGGAATATCCTATCGGCCAGCTGCCCGGCCTCGATCACCCGGTACAATGGTTTCACTCCGAGAACGCCATCGAGATGGCTTTCCATTAGCTATGTGCGCGGGAGTGTCTTTACCTTACGCACCCGGACTGCGACCCCCCGCCCCGACCGGAGCATCTCGCAGGCGGGCATGGCAGCCTTTCCCGTGGCGATCGCGCAGGGCCCGGTCACGAGCACCTCATCTCCCTCCCTTATCCGCGGGTCTGCATCCACAACGCCTGGCGCGAGTACGTCACCTGTTGGGACAAACTCATCGATTGCGACACGGTACCCTTCAGGGATCAAATTCCATCCGTCAAACGTGGGGCGGAGAAGGCCTGTCCCTTCGTCGATTGAGAAGAAGGGGGCCCTCCCCCTGAACGCTCTGATCCAGGGATAACGGCCCTTGATCACCAGGTTCCGCGTGTCGATCGCGAGGCCAAACTGCCATGAAGATGTCCCCCTGATAACGTCATGGCGAACTTTCCTCTCACCTGCCAGGGCGGAGTCAAGGAGCGCAAAGGATTCCCGGGATAAGGGTCTGCCCGTGCAGGTAATCTCGATCCCAATGCCCACCCGGGCCGCACCCTTCTCTGCCGCCGCAAGTGCCCCCCCTTCGAGGTGGGCGATGACCCTTTTGAAGCGGTGTTTCTCGAAGAACGCGGCGATGATGCCGGCTGCGAACTCCCTCTCCTCTGCATCCCAGTAACCGGTGACCGGAACATCATAATGCGCCGCGGGATAGACCAGTTCGAGTTCCCGCGGCACGAGCCCGAGGGGCGAGGTGACAATAAGCTCAAGGGCCCGCCCGGCGATGGCCTGCCTGAATTTCCGATGGCTTTGGGAGGTGGAGTAAGGCTTTCTCGCCGAGCAGGGGAGAAGCACCGCCACTTCCGCGGCAGGCGGGTGGTACCGGCTGACGACCCTTTCAGAAAACCTGGTCACCTCGGGCCTCTGGAGAACTTCCCCTGTCGTGGCAAGGAGTTTCCCCTGCCGCGCAATTGGTACTGCTTTCTCAAAGAACCCGCATGCCCTGTCGAGATTCCGGAGAATTGCCACCTGCGCGGGGTCCATCCTGCATCTGCTCTCCACGAGGTCGCGGAGCCTCTGGGCTGCAATGAATTGCCGGGCAAGGGCAATCTCGCGAGTCAGGCGGTCGCGGTTGTGAGCTTTCAGGTCGCCATCACGGCATCCCGGGCAGTTGCAGGCCCCGCTTTCCATCATACTGCGGGGAAATTCTCCCTCTGGGAGACAGAATATACCCTGCGAAGACCTGAGGTCAACCGCAGTGAAGTCGAAGATATCGAAACCCGAGTAGCAGAGGATCGCGGCATTCGAGGGAAGAGCCGCTGCAGGGGCATACCAGGCGGTATCGGTCGGAAGAGAGGCCTTCATCGCGGCGAGCCATTTCACGTACTCCCGGGGGTGCGCAAGAGCCGTATGCCAGCAGGGCACCATGACAGCCATGCCAGAAGGGGGAGTGATCTGCCCCGAAGGATGAATCCAGGCGGGGAAAAGATGACCTTTCGGGAGATATTGCGCCACGAAAGCCGGATCAGCATCAAGCGGGACATTCTCCATCCGCGATTGTGAAAGGTTACGAAACAGTTCTCCGGTCTCAATGACGGCGGGGAGATAAAAGGTCTTTTCATCAGCCTGGAAGGTCACGATCCTGGCCAGGCCGTCCCTTTTCCTCACTTCAACGGTGGTCATTGGACCACCTCGGCGCCAGGGACTTCCTTTCTGACAAGCGCAATCCAATTATCCGGACACGAGATCGCGACGCGGCATCCGGGGTGAGTCTCGATAAGCCTTTGTATTCCCCTGCACCCTGCGGAGACCATCGCTTCATCCCAGTCCGGGATCTCGCTCTGCCCGATGGGAAACGTCTCACCCAGTTCCTGAGGGTATGGACCGAATGGGGGGCGGAAAGAGAGTGTCAGGTCGAAACCCGGCGGTTCTCTCCCGTCCATGGAGATGAGCACCCTCGGGGGAAGTGAAAGTCGTTCCATGAGTGCATGGTAGCGTATCACCTCAGTCCGTGCACAGCTCTCGGACCCGCGGTAAAAGAACCGTCGCTTGCTCACACGGTCAAAGACTTCAAGGCTTCCCGCGTGTTTCAGGAGTGCGCGGTACCCTTTTAAAAGCTGGGGATGGCTCCTGCAACGCTCGTCCACCAGCTCCCAGAGCACCCCGTCCTGAATGGCCTGGCGTATCCGAGAGATCTCGGCGAGGCTCACCTGGAGGTTATGGAGTGCCAGGAGCCTTTCGCATTCGGCTGAGGATCTCATCTCTTCCGCCGAATGGGTGCGGCATATCCGGCAGGGGCAGGGGAGCTCCTGGAGTTCGTCAAGTCTTGCGCTGCCCGAGGGAGTAAGGTAGCGCTTTTCCCTCGCGTACAGGGCATAAGCGGCCGAATCGAAGATATCGCAACCCATCGCCACCGCGAGGGCAAACATCGCGGGGTGTCCTGCACCAAAGAGGTGCACACACGATGACGCAGGAATGCCCCTTTTTGCTGCGGTCACGACGTCCACCAGATCGCCGTACCGGTATGACTCCATCAACGGGACGACCGCCCCAACAGGGCAGAAGGTGAACCCGAGTTCTCCCACCTCTCTTCCGGCATCCTCGCGAAGGTCCTGGAACCTGCCGCCCTGGACAGGGCCGGCAACGGGAGAATCGGGGCCGAGCAGTTCCTTTGCTTCCCTGAGGCGTGCCATGGTAAGGCCCAGTTCCCTCTCAGCCTGCCCCCTGTCGGCATCCGGGGGGGTGGGGATGTCAAGCGGAACGAAAATATCGCTGCCTATAGCCTCCTGAAACCGGAGCGTCTCCATGTTGGTGATCTCAACCTCGCCGTATACCGAGAGCTGGAACGAGCCTGAGTCTGTCATGATAAGGCCATCGAACCCGAGTAGCCGGTGGAGCCCAAGCGAGAGCGCGCGATCCCTGAAATCCACGCTCCTGGAGAAGATGTAGGCGTTGGTAATCAGCCCCTCTGCCCCAATCGACTGCATCTCTGCGGCGGTGACAGGCTGGAGGTGCGGGTTGACGACAGGGAGGAGCGCGGGAGTCCGGATGGTCCTGTACCCTGCCTTCAGCCTCCCCAGGCGACCCGCAATATCCTTCTCCATTACTTCGAACGTGATCGGCATGGTCTGACCGGAATTTCTGCAGTAGGTGTGTGTCGCTGATGCAATAAGGTATCCTTGAGCGACCGATCCATAGCCAGGGACGGGGGGGATCCACAAGGGAGGCAGGTGAGGGTGAAGTGTTCCTTTTAAGATCACCGGACCCTGGCGTACCAACCTGCAACCCTCATCTTCTTGAGTTCGGGAGCGAGCCTTGGGAAAAGTTCTCCCGGGTCGGTCCCGATATGGATGACGTGGTGCCCAATCACCATGATCATCCCGATTGGTCTTCCATTCCCGACCGCATGCGCCGAAAACGTCACGACTGCGGCATGTCTTGATCCTGCCGTGTCGAATACTTGAGTCTGGATCACAAGCATGTGGCCCCCCCTATCTTCCAGGACATAGATCCTTCAGCCCATCCCTCCCGGGATCCGAAACGGCCTTGCTGCGGCGGGCCTTCGGTACCTGAGTTTGATGAAGGATGCAACGACGAGGAAATACACAATGCAAAGCAGTTCGAACGTGATTGCAGAGAGTATCCAGTAGACCTGTTTGACCTTATGGAAGGAACACGGAGAGGAATTATACAGAAGTCCCGATAAGTTCCTGGACAAGGAACACCGCGACCAATGACCCGTACCTGTTGGTGCGGTAGAAGAGCGGCGGGAGGTTTCCCTCTCTGGAACCACCCCAAGGCCTTTTGGAGGGCCGATGAGCCAGGTGGCGAGGGAGACGACCCCGCCGATTGTGATCGATGCTGCCATCGGGGAAACAGCCCAGGGGATGTGTGCGGCATCGAAGAATTACTGGATGCCCTGCATCACCCCCGATACAAGACTCAGGCCTTTTACCGGAATGACAAAGGCGATGGCAAGGGTTGCGCGCACCGTGCACCCGAATATGATGAATGCCGACACTGCCATGGCCCTGGGATAATCCACACCGGGGTTCCGGAGAGAGTGCGAACCCGAGGGTGGATGCGATGAATGCGAGTACTGTCAGGAACCAGACAATGTTGTTCGACTAATCGCAGAAAATTGCAAAGAAACGGCCTTTCTCTCCGAAAGCCCCTTCACCCCAGGTATACACCTCCCCTCCTTCATCGGGCAGCATGGTCGCCAGGTCTGCCCCGGAGGGCGAGAGCGGGATCAGGAAGAGGACCGTGCCGATGATATACCACCCGATGGACGACCAGCCAAACTCTGTCTTCGAGGGGTAATACCAGATACTGAGCACCGCCTCAACATTGATCACCGCAAGTGCGAAGACCCCCAGCACACTTGGCGGAGCGTGAGCCGTTCCGGGTGGTGTTGCCTCACTCTCGCTGAAGGGGATCCTCCTTGATGCAATACATCATGTAACGTCCCTTCACATTCTCCACACCGTGTATTTCGTGCTCAAAACCGGGGAACCGGGTATCGAAATCCTGGAGGCAGGAGAGATACCTGAGTATCGGGCCATCCCGCAGCCCCGTCCGTTCCCCGGGAGCGAGAAGCGGAATCCCGGGAGGATACGGGTAGATTCCGGTTGCGACGATCCTGCCTCCTGCATCCTCGACGGGTACATGTTCTACCCAGCCGCGCACGATGCTCCTGTAGGCCTCGGCATACACCACGGCGGGCTCCGGAAGAGTGGAATAGGCCTCTTCGAGCAGTTCACACATCCGCCGTTCTCTTTTGAAGGCATGCATCTCGTCACAGAGGCTCCTCAACGTCATACCCCTATACCTCTCCGGGTACGCGTCTGCGAGATCGGGAAAAATCTCTTCAAGCGGGGTCTTTTCATCATAATGGCGCTTGAACTCGAAGAGCTCGGTTATAAGGGTTCCCCACTTGCCCTTAGTATTGCCCATCGAGAAGAGGAAGAGGATGATGTAATCCCCTGACTTCTCGTTCACAATACCCCTGGTTTCGAGGAACCTGACGACAACCGCTGCGGGAATTCCCCACGGACCGAGTGAGCCGTCATCACTCACGCCGGGCGTCACGACGGTCACCTTGATGGGGTCAAGCATGCAGTAATTGTCGGGAAGGCCCACAAAACCGTGCCACCCGTCACCCGGGTGGAGCACCCACATCGATGGGTTGTCACGGAGCACCTCGAGGGCTGCGTCTGCAAACGGTATCTTCTTCCTGCTCTTTGGATCGGTCACCATGTCGGGCTGCCATATCCCGAACCACCAGTCCTTCTGCCTTCCTGCCCTCATCACTTCCCTGTATATCCGTGCCATTGTCAGGCGAAACCTTATCGCCTCTTCGATGGATTCCGTGGTAAGCACCCTGCCCGCGGCCCCATCCATCATCTTTGAAGATACGTCAAGGGACGCCATGAGGGGATAGAGGGGAGACGTGGAGCTGTGCATCATGAATCCCTCGTTGAACCTGGCGTGCTCGATAGGGATGCGCCCGTTCCGGATGTGGATCATAGACGCCTGGGAGAGGGCGGCCAGGAGCTTGTGGGTTGACTGGGTGGCAAACACCGTCGGGCCTCCGGTAATTTTTGCATCGTCGCGCATTGCGAAGCGTTCCCGGTAAAGGGGATTAAACCGGGCATACGCATACCATGCCTCGTCAAAATGGATGCTGTCCACACTCTTCCCAAGCATGCCTTCAACCTGCGAAGCATGGTAGCAGAGGCCGTCATACGTCGAGTTAGTGATAATGGCATGGACAGGGACGGCGGCCCCGGGATCTTTGACGAACGGGCAGGCTGCAATCTTAGAGCGTATTGCCCCCGGAGTCATCTCACCAGGGGGTATCGGGCCAATAATCCCGTAACGGTTCCTCGTCGGCACAAGGAAGACAGCAACAGAATGGGTCATCGTGAGCGCATGCTCGGCAGACTTGTGGCAGTTCCGGTCGACGAGGACGATGTCGCCCTCTGTGACCCTGCCGAAGAAGACAATCTTGTTCGCTGTTGAGGTTCCGTTCGTCACGAAATACGTCCGGTCTGCCCCAAAGACCTTTGCGGCGTACCGCTCGGCCTCCCCGATTGGCCCGGAATGGTCAAGGAGCGACCCGAGCTCCCCCACGGATATCGAGAGATCTGACCGGAAGAGCTGCTCGCCGAAGAAATTGAAGAAGAGACGACCGGCAGGAGACTTCCGAAAGGCCGTCCCTCCCGCGTGGCCGGGCGTATGCCAGGAGTACTCGAAGTCTTTCGAGAACTTCACCATCGCACCGAAGAACGGCGGGAACAGGCTCTCCTTGTACCGATGTGCGGCTGCCGTGATCCTGCCGGCGATGAACTCAGGGGTATCATCCATTATGTTGACAAACTCATTGACCTCGCGGATGACGTTGACGTCCATCGAGGCGGTGGCCGCGGATATGGGTTCTGCAACGACAAAGATGGGGATATCCTCGTTCCGCTTCCTTATCTCGTTGATAAGTCTCTTTGCATCGTTATGATCCTTTGCGCCCGTGCCGCCGAGGTTCCAGTTAACCATGACGCAGTCGGCCTCTGGCAGGTGTGCAAACGCTGATCTTGCGTCCTCCAGCGATGTGATCATTGTGGCCGCGATCTGATAATCGGCGAGCCCCTTTGCGATGCGCATGAGAGTCCTGCCGCGGGGAGTATCAGTATGGAGGGAGTCGTCGATGATGACAACATTCAGCCTTTCTTCAGGGTTCATGAGTGCTCCTTCACTTCGTAATCCGGTGATAGCGCAGGTGCAGAACCATGTGGATATACCATCGGCAGGGTGATCCCCGCATCGGTCACAGATCAGAGCCCCTGCAGGAACCCCGGTATATCCCAAAGAGAGGCAGATACCCCTGGGAATACAAGTATTCAAACCTGCACCACGGCGGGTGATGCCGGCAGCGCGCCCCACAAGCAATGCTTGGGGGGAGACGCCACCTGGGCGATATCAATTTTCCATCCAAGCCTTCCGCCAGCGACTATTTAAATGTTCCCTGACCAGTTTTCCTGACCCGCCGACTCCTCCTCTGGGGCCTCTCACGGGCGGGGATAGTGGAAAAACGTGTGCAGGAGATCCATTTTGAAGACCTTTTCAGCCATGCCTATCCGGCTGCAAATGAGGGAGCAGATCACCACTCTCACCTACCCTCGTCCCGGGGAGGTTCATGGAATATCTGCCCTTCAAAGGTGAAGACCTCGACCCCCTTCTGCTTCCAGCACCCTGCCGGCAACCCTGCCTTCATACAGGTGTGGTCAAGGAACTCCCTGCTGTCCCATTTCCATTCCACCGCTACCTGAGGAAGGAGGAGTCCACTCCGGCCAAATCCCCTGACGATCAGTCCATGCCTGCCGACCTGGACAGCCTGTGGACGATCCAAGGGTTCGGCACCCAGCAGCATGGGAACGGTGAGTACAGTCACTTCTATCCTGATTCGTGCCAGTTCCGCCTTCTCAACGGGGGGAAACCTCGGGTCCTCCCTCGCTGCAGCATAAGCAGCATCCCGAAGGGCCTTTTCCAGGGCCATGTGGGGGTAGGGGAACCCGATACACCCCCTGAGTTCCCCATGCACCGTGAGAGTCACAAATACCCCCCTCTTTTCCCTGAATACAGGCGGCAGTTCGAGAACTGACTCTGGTTTTCCGCCAATGGCATGATCAAGGACTGAGCGTGCCAGTCGCAACGCGAGTGCTCCCTCTTCTGGCGTGAGCGCATCCATCAGGTGTAAATAAGGTGTCTTCCTATTATATAGTGAGAGGGAGAGTGCGGCTGACGGTGGCACACGGTGCTGCTGAGGAAAGTCCCCCCACCTGCTGAGCGCGCAGCCGTATGCAAGTACGGGTGGCGAGAGTCACGGCAATGGCACAGAAACGACACGGCCTGCCCCCAGCGATGATGCGATCGAGCCCTAAAGAGGGGCAATGCGTCGCGCCTCTACCGGGGCGCGTATGTCTCGTTGATGCGTAAGGGCAGGAATCGATGAAACGGTGAATCCCTGCGGGTGCAAGCCAGAACAGGGCATGCAGGCTGCTCAGTGCCTGCCCGGGTATGGCGCATAGCTGAATGCCGCACCGAACAGAAGGGGGCTTACTCCTCCCACTCCATTCCTGTATGCACTTTGTGCAATAATTTTATCCTTCTCTATGCACCAGGGTAATACAACACATGCATATTCCAACACCTGCGGAGATCAAGGCAAAGAGAGAACTCCTGGGAATGAAGCAGGCTGACCTTGCCGAGCGTGCAGGTATCAGTCAGTCTATGGTGGCACGAATCGAATCGGGGAGCGTAGACCCAAGGGCAAGCACCCTAGCAAAGATCGTCCATGTACTCAATACCATGGCAAGGCCAAGGATCACCGCCGGGCGTGTCATGCACTCACCGGTCATTAGCGTGGGGGTCGATGACACCATCACCCATGCGGTGGACATCATGGAGAGATACAGCATCTCCCAGGTCCCCGTCATCGAGGAGGGTATCCCCGTGGGTTGCATCTCGGAATCGGCAATCGTGAACGCGATCGAGGACCAGGGAGCCCACCGCACGCAGGGTGAGCAGGTGAAGCATTACATGGAGTCAGGGTTTCCCACCGTCCCCCATGATATGGATATCGAAACGGTGATCAGGATACTCCAGCACCACCATGCTGTGCTGGTGACCGAAGGGGGAAGGGTGAGGGGTGTCATCACAAAGCATGACCTCATCCCACTTATCATGGACCGCTAGAGTTTCGAGACCAGGTCCCGCAGCACGCTGATGGGCGCTTTTGCCTTGACCACGCTTGATGCCAGGAGCACTCCCGCTGTCCCGAGATCGACTGCGACCTTCACACACTCGCCGGAGTGGATACCCGCACCTGTCAGGATCTTCACGGAGGGATTGACCCTCTGCACCGCATCGACCGTTCCGGTGATGATCTCGGGATTGGCCTGGGAGACAGAAACGGTGCCGCCGATCAGTTCCGGTGGCTCAATTGCGACAAAATCAGGGCCAAGGGCTGCAGCTGCAGCGCTCGTTGCAATGTTATTTGAGCATACCACCGAGATAAGCCCCGCCGACCGGAGTTGCGTGACCGCGGCATCAATGTCCGCAAGGGTGAGGCGGCGTTCGGAATGGTTTACGAGGGAACCTGTCGCCCCCGCGGAACGGAGCGCCTCGACTGTCACCGAGCCCGTATGGGCACCCGGGGCAGCTGCGTCCACGTGCTGGGCGTATACGGGGAGGGAGTAGTGCATTGACATCGGGTGGATGTTCATGTAACTGGGGGCGATCCCGATCTCCACTCCGGATTCCTCTGCCACCTGCTGGGCGGCTTCTGCAATATGGTGGGCGCGCTGACCGCTGCCCTCGGTGTAGGTCTTCAGGTTGAGAAGGATGAATGGCATTCCCATACAGATCTCTCAGTCAATGATATGGCTACGCAAGGGGAAAACCTATTCTGCTCCAGTATCGCCATATCCTGCCACCCCCCTGTCAAAGTGTCCCGAAGTGATTCCGCCCCTGGACATCGTCCGCACCCGGTCCACGAGGTGCGCCCAATATGACCGGGGAGTGTGTGCCCTGAACACCGCCTCAATGCCCTCGCGGTAGAGGGAGGCCATGCCTGCTGCGTACCGCTCCCCCCTCCCCCGGGCATCGACGGCAAGGGAATGGACTCCCATTGAAACCAGTCCCGGTATGCGGTCAATAAGCGTTGTCTCCACCGCATTAAGGACGTGGGTTCGCCCCAGGCGATCCTCGTGGACCGGGAAGACCCTGCCCGTCTCATCCCTGAGTCCGAATGCATCCGACCCCGAATGAGGACGATTCCCAACCAGGGTGGACAGGAGACGGTCCTCACTGACGATCGCGTCCAGATTTCCCTGGCAGATGATCTCGTACCTGATTTGCGGCTTCGCTCTGGATGATAGGGCGAGGAGCCTCTCCACCTGGGAAGATGAGAGCTCTGGGGAGAGGGTGAATTGGGATATAGGGGGGTGAAATGCACGTGCTGCGCAGGCATTGTAAATGTTCATGCCCTGTCCTCCAATGACTTCCACGCGGGGCTCGTACGAGAGGATCGCTTCCGCCATCCCCGCCTCATCGACCATGACGCGGCGGACCCCGGCGCCGAAAAGTTCAGGAATCATCGGGAGGGCCTTTTCGAGGAACGGGCGGCCGGTGATTCGGGGCCATTTCCAGGTACACGATACATTGCGCTTGCTGCAGTACCTGGACCCGGTGCAGAGATCCCTGAAATAATTTTCCCAGCCAGGGACTGATGGATCATAGCAGATCGCATCGCACCCTGCAATGCAGGCTGATTCGAGTTCCCCGGGTGTTGCGCAATAAATGTTCAATACCGGGCGCGGGGCCTCCCGTTCAATCAAGTTTCCAGGCAGGATTCCCGGGACATCCCTTTGAAAAAATTTTTGGAGACGTGTGCCGGCATCTCCAATGGCCGTACTTTCAGGGAGAAATCCACGAAGCCATTCTTTCTCTAGACCGGTGAGAAGTTCACGTCTGATGTGGTTCAGCACGCCAAGCGGGACGAACGGATCGCCATGGCGGTCGATGAACACTTTATCCACTCTGAAAGGGGACTCCCCTGTCTTTTGCAGTTGCCGGGATGCGGCCTCCACCGAGAGACGTGCAGTCTCTGCGTGTTTGGGAATAAAATCCACCACACTGCTGACCACAATTTCTCTCCCCAGGGGTCCGGGGCATGTGGCGGTCCCCTCCAGCGGTTCCCCTTCTGCGATACGGACCCGGATCACTACAGGAGTTCGGGACCGCTTCGGATCCTCATGGAGCGCCTCCTTGAGCCTGCCAGAAAGGTCCAGGCTCCTTGTGACGGAGACGGCCGAACCTTGTCTCACCCCGCTCACCTGCATAGGTAAAAAGAGCATATTCCCTCGGCGTTCGGAATTCCTTTGAAGCGATTGTCCAGTCCTGATTTCCCCCGTGGGATCAACAACGAGGATCCCGTCTCCCGAAACCGGCAGGTATCGCGAAGAGGGACTGATCAGAATCCCCCCACCCTTCGGTACGCGCACTACCGTCCCGAGGAAGAGCCCCCGATGGTCGGGCCGATCCCTCCCCATGAGTGAGGGGCCTCTGTCGCCCAGGAGATAGCCTCCCGTAAAACCCCTGTTGAACGCTCTTGCCATCTCGTCTATATCATCCTGCGAGTGCCATTCATTCCCGTTCGTCAATGCATCGAGGGCTCTCCGGTACGCACCCACAACTGCTGCCACATACTCCGGGGACCGCATCCTGCCTTCGATCTTCAGGGCTTCAACTCCCCGCGCAACAATCTCGCGCAGTCCGTCATAGCAGCAGAGATCCCTGGTGGAGAGAAGGTAGCGGTCACGACAGGAGACCGCGGATACATCCGTCAATCGGCCAAAATTGTCAAGAACACCATGCAGCAAAGTATAGGGCTTCCGGCAGGGCTGGGCGCACATCCCCCGGTTCCCGCTCCTGCCCCCGATCACCGAAGAGAGGAGGCACTGCCCGGAATACGAGTAGCAGAGTGCCCCATGGACGAAGATCTCGATCTCAGGCCTGTCCTCCCTGGGGGTCGCCATGATCCGGTCGATCTCGGAGAGTGGCGTTTCGCGCGCTATTACCACGCGGGTGAAACCGGCCTTCCATGCCCATTCCACTCCCTCTCTCGTGGATATCGTACACTGGGTGGACGCGTGAAGGTCAAGACCAGGTATCATCTCCCGCGCAAGAGCAAGGAGGCCGGGGTCCTGGATAAGGACTGCATCGACACCCATCTCATGGAGCGACAGGAGATACTCCATCGCATCCTGCAGTTCACGGTCCTGGATGAGCGTGTTGACCGTGATATATACTCGCACGCCGCGGAGATGTGCGTACTCCACCGCATCCCGTATCTCTCCTCCGCTGAAATTGGCCGCAAAGTGCCTTGCCCCAAACTTCCTGCCTCCCAGGTATACCGCATCGGCTCCGGCAGCTACCGCTGCCTGCAACGCCTCCTTTGATCCTGCCGGGGCAAGCAGTTCGGGACAGTGGCGTTTTTTGCCGGGGAGAGATCCGGGATGCCTCATGTGGGGTGAGAGGTCGCCCGGATGGAGATTAAATACTCGCCCGGCTAAGATTCGTTGGAATGCGATGCGCGGTATCGGTCCCGGACACGGCCCTCATTTCTCATGCCCTCTCTGCAGGAGCAGACATAATAGAAGTCAGGCTGGACCTTACCGGCAGGATACCAGAGCAGAATGCACAGGAAGTATTTTCTGATATTCCAATCCCCCTGATATTCACCCTCAGGAGCACCAATGAGGGGGGATCGTTTCATGGAGGACCCGCTGAATGGTGGGAGATGCTCCAGCCATACCTCTTCTATGCTACGTATATTGACATCGAAGAGCGGTTCGCATCCTTTGCCCCTCTTCTAAAAGGCATGGGAAAGACCCTGATCTCTTCGTATCACACTCCCTCCATGCCGGACTCTCATGCACTTGCTCTCCGGGAATCAAGTCTGCGGTCCTTTGGCGATATCCCGAAAATTGTTGTCAGCCCCCGTTCAGAGGACGATGTCATCGCACTCCTCTCCTTCACAAGGCAGGCAAGAAAACCTGTCATTACCAGCATCATGGGAACCAGGTTCCGTTATGCCCGCCTCCTGCTCCCGCTGTTTGGGTCGTACCTGGTATTCTGCCACTGCGGCACCGTTGCCTCTCCCGGGCAATATCACGTCCGTGAGTGGAAGGAGTTCTGCCGCCTTGTCAGGGACCTCTGACCACAGGGATTGCCCTGATAGTATACTCGTCGAGGCATTCACCGTCCAAAACGACTCTGGCTGTCTTCTCCTCCCCTGGCCCAATCGTTCCCAGGAACAGGTCCTTTGCATCCCTCACCGCCCCTGTCCTGGCATTTACAAGTTCTACATGCAGGTGCACGTTCTTCTCCTCACTACTGCCGGGATTTACGACCTGGAGTACCACAGTCCAGGTGCAACCCCTTGAAAAGCCCCAGTCGGCATCCTGATCAACGAGGGTCGCCCGCAGAGCAGAATTCTCCTCTCCCGTGCCATCGGGCGCGGATTGCGAGAGGACCGAGATGCACCCTCCGGCAAGGATGCTTCCGCACACCAGGAATGCAAGGAGGAGACTCATTCCTGATCGTTTTGCCTTCATAATACCCCTCTCTCCTCGTCCAGGCTGTGTCTCCCTGGAAAAAGGCAATGTTCAAGAAGTTGTGTCATGGCTGCAGGAATGGTGTGCAGGGCCAGGATAAAGCCTTTCATCCCTGAGATACCCAGGCCCTTGTCCCTTCCTGCTGAAGCAGCGCATCGGCAAGTACAAGGGCAAGCATCGCCTCCGCAACAGGGGCCAGCCGGGGGACGATGCAGGGGTCATGCCTTCCGCGAACTGAGATCACTCGCCCTTTCCCGCCGGTGTCAACGGTCCGCTGCTCCCGGGAGATCGAAGGGGTCGGTTTTACCGCTATCCGCACCACGATATCTTCGCCAGTGCTGATACCTCCCAGGATCCCTCCCGCATGGTTGGAGAGGAAGCCATCCTCATCCATCTGGTCATTCTGTTCGCTGCCCCGCATCCTTGCCGCGGCAAACCCTTCCCCAATCTCCACGCCCTTGACAGCGCCGATGGAGAGCATTGCCATCCCGATCATGGCGTCGAGCTTCCCAAAGACCGGGTCCCCGAGGCCTGGGGGGCAGCCACTCGCAGTAACCTCAACAATTCCACCCACAGAGTCTCCGATTTCCATGGCATGCTCTATTTCTTTCTCCATATCTTGCGGGCTGGTGCAGCCGTGAATCTCAAGGATCCTGCTCCCGATCCTGATACCCCGTATCCCAAGCATCTTTGCCGCTACTGCGCCTGATGCAACCCGGGCAACCGTCTCGCGTCCCGAACTCCTTCCGCCGCCCCGGTGGTCACGTATTCCGAACTTCTTCCACCAGGTATAATCCGCGTGGCCGGGCCTGAACACCTCCCTGAGCGCCTCGTAATCTTCCGCGCGGAAATCGGCATTCCTCACGACGATGGCAACAGGGGCTCCGGTGGTCCGCCCCAAAAAAACGCCTGAAAGTATCTCAACCCGGTCCTCTTCCCGGCGCGTCGACATGAGCGGGCCTTTCCCCGGTCTCCTCCTGTCGAGGAACGGCTGAATATCGTCTCCGGAGAGTTCGATCCCGGGAGGGCACCCGTCAATCACGACACCAAGTGCGGGGCCGTGGCTCTCTCCGAAGGTGGTGATCCGGAATGAGCGGCCGAACGTATTCATCCCAGGATCTCCCTTATCATGCCGAGCGGGGCATCGATGCCGGTGAACTGGCGGAACTGGGCCTTTGCCTGCCGGACGAACATCTCCCTCCCAGGGATCACGGTGCAGCCAGCGCCCCTTGCGGCCCTTATCAGTGGTGTCTCGGGAGGGGTGTAGACGAGATCGAAGACCGTCATGCCAGGGGCAAGATCTGACTTCGAAAGCGGGCTCGCCGTATCGGGCTCCATGCCTACGGGGGTCGCATTCACCACCACTTCAGGTTTTATTCTGCCGAAGTCGCGGATCGAGCCATAATGGCAGCCCAGGCGCCCAGCAAGCCTCTCGGCCCGCTCGACCGTCCGGTTCAGAAGCGTGACTTCCATGTCAAGCGACAGGAGGGCATAGGCCGCTGCAGCCGCGGCACCCCCGGCACCAAGGATCACTGCCCTGCTTCCGCGTGAGGGTCCCAGAGGATCCCTGATACCTATCCAGTCAGTGTTATAGCCGTAGGATTCGCCCCCGCAGAAGACCACGGTGTTACATGCACCGATTGCCCTGCTGTGGGCATCTATGTGGTCAAGGTGCCTGAGGATCTCCTGCTTGAACGGGATCGTGACCGAGAGACCGCGCACGTCAAGGTCCCTTGCGATTCCCAGTATGCGGGTCAGTGCCGGGTCATGGAACCTCGTATAATACGCATTGACCTCGAAGTAGGTGAAGAGGTGCTGAAATAAGGAAGGGCTTCTGCTGTGAAGGCTCGGGTACCCCGCGACACCGAAGATCCGGAGGACAGGGTTCCCGGCGAGCGCGTCAACCCTGGCTGCGAGCTCCTCAACCTCCGGACGCGGGATACCTGATCCTGCGACTGCGAGAAGGGCCTCCCTCCTCGCCCCCTCTTTCGTCCCCCCTTCCATCAGGAGGCGCTTGATACCAATGGCAACCTCGTTTGCACTCCGGGCGCTGGTGTCGATACAATAGTCCGCCGCCGCCAGGTATGCGTCCTTTCGGGCTTCGAGGAGGGCATGGATCTCTGCCCGCAACCCCATCCTGGTCAGCGCGGGACGACTGCCATGCTGGATGCGCTTCTCGATGGTTGCCTCGTCTGCCTGGAGGAGGACCATCGTTCTCCCCCTTCGGAGATGCTCCACGTTCTCGGGATCGATGACTGCACCTCCCCCTGTGGCAAATACCCCGGGACCGCGCGGGAGATCCGCGATCGCCCGTTTCTCGCGTTCCCTGAACCCGGCCTCCCCCTCTCGTTCGAAGATCTCATGGACAGTGGCCCCTGCCTCTTGTTCGACAAGCGCATCGGTATCATAGAAAGGGACGTCGAGAAGATGTGCGAGCAGCCTGCCCGACTCCGTCTTCCCCGTCCCCCGAAAACCTATCAGCACGACGTTCATACCAGTCCCTGCCCTGCAAGCTGCTCCCAGAACCCCGGGAAGGATTTACTGACACATTCCGCCTGGGTTATCTTTACGTTTCCCATCGAAAGTCCGAGTACCGCAAAACTCATCGCAGTCCGGTGGTCATCACCGGGGTCTATCCTTCCCCCGTGCAATGGGGCTGGTCTTATGACCAGTGCATCCCCCTCGATGCTCACATCGCCCCCAAGGCTTCGTAGGAGCGTCGTGGTAGACTCCAGGCGGTCGCTCTCCTTCCACTTGAGGTGGGCGATCCCGGAGATCCTGGTCGGGCTCCTGGCCTTCGACGCGACCATGCAGAGTGTCTGCACCGTGTCCGGGGACGAGGACATGTCGATCTCGATCCCCTCCAGGTCTCCCTCGCAGGAGACCTCGACTGACTCTCCAAGGCTCCTCACCCTGCACCCCATCGACTCGAGGGCTGTCAGGAACCGCCTGTCCCCCTGGCAGGAGGAGGGGTTCAGGTTTCCGACCCGGACCCTGCCACCGCAGAGCGCTGCGAGTGCAAAGAAATAAGATGCAGACGAGTAGTCCCCCTCGATCTCGTATGTCCTTCCATTGTACGGGATCCGGGCGGCTACGTGGAAACGCCGGTATCCCTCCCTCCCAACCGTCGCTCCGAAGGCCTCCATCACCGAAAGTGTGACGTCGAGGTACGAGGGAGATGCAACCCCTGGGTCGAGATCCAGGACCACATCCCGGTGGGCATATGGTGCCGCCATCAGGATCGAGGATACGAACTGGCTGCTCATGCCTGCATCCACCCGCACACGCCCCCCCGTGAGTCTCCCCGAGACTTTCACCGGAGGAAATCCCGTCTTCTCCATGAACTCGATGCTCCCGCCAAGGGCGGTCAGTGCGTCCGCAAGGGGGCCGAGCGGGCGCTCCTTCATCCGGGGGGAACCCGTGAGGATCACAGGGTTGTTACAAAGGAGCGCGACAGAAGTGAGCAGCCGCATGCTCGTCCCGGAGTTGTGCATGTTCATAACAAGCCCTGGAGGACAGCAGAGGGTTCCACCCGTGCCCCTGACCCGCGAAGAGCGCTCCCCCGCTATGATCTCCACACCCATTCCCATGAGGGCTTCTCTTGTTGCCGCGATATCCTCTGCTTCCAGTGGATTTGAGATGAGAGAATCGCCCACGGCAAGGGAGGCGGCTATCAGCGCCCTGTGAGTGTAACTCTTTGAGGGTGGCGCCTGGAAGTTGAGGTCAACATTCCCTGCCTTTCGAAGCGTTACTTCCATTCCGGGACCTCCAGCGTGGGATATCTCCCAAGATCCTTGACTGCCGTCATCCCTTTGAGTTCACGGACTGCCTCTTCTGAATTTCCGTTGTACACGAAATCGAGAAAGAAGACATAACTCCCCATGCCCCGCTTGGACGGGCGCGACTCGATCCTGGTGAGGTTGATGCCCCTTCGGGAGAAGATCCCGAGGATATCGTGAAGGAGACCCGCACGGTCCTTTCTTGGGTCGATGATGATGCTCCCCTTCGCTGCATCAGGCCCAGAATACCTCGCTGAAGAGATGGTCACGAAGCGGGTGATGTTCCGCTGGTTATTCTCCACCTGTTCGCGCCTGATCGGAAGGTCATAAAGGCGGGCGGTCATCAGTGACACGATGGCCGCACTCTTCACCGTACGCCGCATCTCCATCGCGCTCTGGGCATTGCTCGGCGTATGCACGACAGGTATCTCGAGGGCGTCCACTACCTCGCTGCACTGCTCGTGAGTCTGGGGATGGACGTAGAGCACCTCCGCCTCTTCGAGCGGCTTAAAGGAGACGAGGTAGTGGTGGATAGGCATGTACAGTTCTCCCGTGATCCAGACCTCGTGCTGGAGCAGCCCGTCCAGGGATGGCCCTACACCCCCCGCCTCGCTGTTCTCCAGGGGGACGAGTCCCGTTCCCTCTCCCTTCTCCACAGCCTCGAAGATGCGCCGGATGGTAGAGACGAGGGTGACCCGGTCTCCAAATACGCGCCAACCCAGTTCGTGGCTGAACGTGCCCTCCGGTCCGAGTACGAATACCTTCATTTCCTCACCATGGACGCAATTAGCAGGTCAGACTCCATGGCTGCCTTCTGGCAATACGTCCCGAAGTGCTGCGCATTCTTCTTAAATACCTCTTCAAAGGCATCGGTGTCCCGGGCCCCAATGATCTCCCGCAGGGATGAGAACGCGCCCTCGCATGCCTCGATGACAGGTATCACATGGGGGTTCTGGCCGAGGATATCTGCATAGAGGCGGGCGTCCTGTGAGAGGAGCCTTCCCACGAGACTCATCTCCATCTGGTAGACCGGGCTCATGAATGCCAGGGTGTCTTCCGGCTTGACTCCCACCCTCCGCATTGTCTCCGCCATACCGAGAGTGACAAAGTGGATCAGTCCCTGCACCACCGCCATGATCCTGTCATGCTCCTCAGGAGTGGAGATGGTCACCCTTGCCCCCTGGGACCTGAAGACCTCGAGGAGGAGATCGAGGGTTTCCTGGGTGCAGCGCGCAGGGGTCGCGATGATGGTCTGTCCCGGGAGGCCATGTACGGTGGGCCCAAACATTGGGTGAAGACCCACCACCTGGGCCCGGGACGCGAGCATCGCCTCTACCGGCCCGGTCTTCAGTGAGGTGAGATCGCAGAATAACTGATCTTCTGAGAGGAGTGGGGCAACCGAGCGGATCACATCGATCGTCTCCCTGATGGGCACCGATACCATAATGACATCGCAGGCCTCTGCGACGTCCGCGGGACTCCTCGGGGTGCTCCTCCCTGCAACCTGCACCTCCCACCCCGCCCTCTCGAATACCTGCCTGAAGAACGCACCCATCCTGCCGGTTCCACCGATGATCCCGATCTTCACCTGCAATCACTTCTCCAGGATCTTCTCCCTGACCGCCATCCCAAAGTGGCGGCCGGCCTCCTTGAGGCATCCCATTACCCTGTCTCCCGGAGAGATCTCGACGACTGAACGGGCACTCCCGTCATCTCCCACCAGGCGGATCGTCTCGGCATTCTGCAGGACAAGGCTGTAAGTTCTCCCCTCTGCCTCGGCCTCGACGATAAGGAGCGGCCTCTGCTCAATCTTCACCCTCCCGACCGTCACCTCCCTTGTACTGCCATCGGCCCCCACCACCAGCACTCGGTCTCCGGCAGCAAGATCTGAGAGATAGGCCGTCTTTCCTCCGGAGGAGAGGATATAGGCATGTACTGCCCCTGCATTGACACGGAACGGCCTCGGGGCCACGTAAGGGTTCTCCAGCGTTTCTGCGTGGACGAGGAGGAATGCCGAAGAGGTATTGCCAACGAGCATCCCCTCCCCTTCTTTCAGCATTGAACAGGTATCGACGCAGACCCTGTCCCCCATCCCCACCGGTCGGATCGCGGTGACCGTGAACGGTACCATGGCACATCGTTCATTACCACGGTGCACCAGAGACCCCGTCTCTTTCACCACCTTTGGGTCTCCTGTCTGGAGCAGGATACCTGCGACCCCACGCTCAAGCACCTGGAGCGCCAGTTCTGCCTCGTCTGTATCATGAACCAGGGCGATGATACGATCTGACTGGGCCACAAGGTTCTCGAGAGGGATTACCGCCCAGTCCTCTGTACTGACGATGACGTATCCACTCCTTGCGAGGATGGCTGCCTTCTCCTCGCTCTCCTTGCCGGCAATCCTCACCTCCCAGACGTCCCTGCCAATCGCGAGGTCCCCGTCAGGGGCCACAACGCGGACCCTGCCAAGCGCCTTCACACTGCCGCTCTCATCAGCGACAATGGTATCAGCTCCGCTTTCAAGGGCAGCAGTCACCACTTCCTTCTTCCAAGAGCGGGCATCCACCCAGAACTCCTTCATCCCGCCTCCCTGAGCGCCTGCTCCGGGTCTGCCTCCTCGTGCACGACGCGGCAGAGGGCCTTGACGAATGCCCGTGTGTTCTCCCTCTGGAAGGCGTTCCGTCCTACACAGACACCCGCCCCGCCCGCCCTCACGGAGTCGCGTATTATCTGGAGCGTCTCGAGGTCCCCTGCCTTCTCTCCACCGGCAATGAAGACCGGTACTGAACACGAAGTGACGATCTTCCTGAAAGAGACCGGGTCACCCGTGTAATTGGTCTTTATGAGATCGGCGCCAAGCTCCTCGGCGACCCTTACGCAGTGCCCGACCGTTGCGGGCGAGTTGGGATCGATACCCTTCCCTCTGGGGTAGATCATGACAAGCAGGGGGATTCCCCAGCGGTTGCAGTCCTTGACCACCTTCCCCGCGGACTCAAGCATTTTCGACTCGTTCGGGGCCCCGAGGTTGATATGGATGGAGACCGCGTCTGCGCCGAGCGCCACCGCCTCCTCGACGGTGCAGACCAGCACCTTGTCGTTCGGGTCAGGATTGAGGGATGTGCTCCCTGAAAGATGGACAATCAGTCCGATGTCTCTTCCCCTTCTCCGATGCCCTCGTTTGACGATCCCCTTATGCAGGACGATCGCGTTCGCTCCACCCTCGCTCACCTCCGAGATTGTCGTGGTCATGTCCAGCAGCCCTTCAATCTGTCCCAGCGTGAACCCATGGTCCATGGGAACGATCACGGACCGCCCAGTGTTCCGGTCCATGATCCTCTCAATACGAATCTCTTTTCCAATCATCTTCTCTTCTCCTTCACAATCTCCAGTGCTTCTTCCGCCGAGCACCCACGGTGGACGATCTCTGCCGCGGCACGTACAAAGCGGTCCGGTGCAGGGTGCTGGAAGGCATTCCGCCCGATTGAGATCCCGGCGGCACCCCCTTCCATCGCCCCCTCTATCAACTCCAGGGTGGCAAGGTCGCTCGTCTTAGAGCCTCCCGCCACTACCACGGGAACCGGGCAGCCCCTTGTCACCAGGCGGAAACTGTCCGGGTCACCGGTGTAGACCGTCTTTACGAGGTCAGCCCCAAGCTCCGCTGCAACTCTTGCGGCAAGGCAGACATGCTCGACCTGGTGCTCGTCCTTGATCTTCCTCCCTCTCGGGTACATCATCGCAAGGAGCGGCATCCCCCACTCCATGCAGTCGATTGCCACCCGCCCGAGGTCAGAGAGCATCCTCGCTTCGGAGTCCGCCCCGATGTTCACGTGGATAGAGACGGCATCGGCCCCCATTTTCAGGGCGCTTGTCACAGAGTTCACCAGTACCTTCTCGTTCGGGTCAGGCCCTATGGAGGTGCTTGCTGAGAGATGGAGGATCAGTCCCACATCCCTCCCGCTCTTCCGGTGACCATACAGAGACAGGCCGACGTGTCCAAGGACGGCATTGGCACCCCCTGTCGCCACAAGGTCGACAGCTCTCCCTAGGTCAATGAGGCCCTCTATAGGGCCGTTGGTCACCCCGTGGTCCATGGGGACAATGATCGTCTTGCCGGTATTCCGGTCCATGATGCGTTCCAGGCGAATTTCTTTTCCTCTCATGTAACACTCCCATCCATCCAGCGCATTTGTATGAGAAACGGCCGATGGAATTCAGTAAAAATACCAGAAATAACCAAAATAGCGGTGATAGCGGGAAAGTGCCGCAGCTAATGGCTTATTGTTCAGAAGGACAGTTTCGTTGATGCACGGTGCAGGCGCCAAGCTAAGGGAGATAAAAACACTCACCGGCGAAAAAACACTCACCTTGCATTGAATATCAAAATGGAACGACCATGTATATAAAAGTGATGAGGTTTCCCGTGGGCCTTTCCCTCATTTATGGACCTTCTTGATGGAGATCACGTCTCCCAGGGTCGGGACTACCGTCCCTCCGCCCCGCTTCCCTTCATCATCTGCAGGAGAGTCGATCAGCCTGATGCCAAGCGCTTTCTCAAGTTTTCTCCGCACTTCGTCCTCGGGGATCAGGTCTCCCTTCTCGATCTTCTTGATCAGCAGTTCCTTCTCCTTGAGCTGCATCGCAAGATCCTTCTGCGAGAGTCCCCTCTCCATCCGGGCTGCGCGTATGCGTTCACCGTAATCTTCAACGATTTCGCCCTCGATCAGGTCAAAAACATCCTTCGAGCGCCTGACGGGGACCGATCTCCCTGCGCGGGGGCCAGTCCCGGCACGCGGCTGTGCCCTTGCAGTCATCTGCACCTCGGTCCCATATCGGGCACAATTGGCGCAGACTACGAGCTCGGCTCCCTCCACCCGTACGGTCTTTGAAGGGCCGACAATCTTCCCTCCGCACAATTCGCACTGCATACTCGTCGCAAACATCTTTATAGACATTTTTCCCTATATACTTATTTGAGGCTGAAAAATGGTGGAAAGCGCCCGCCAACCCCAGGAACCCCAGAACCCCGAGGAGCTCTACCGGTATCTCCTGGACCGGGTCACCAACATGGAGACCCGCAACCTGGAACTGCGCGAGCAAATCCGCCAGATCGAGTCGGACAAGCGCTATATCGAGACCCAGAAGATACGGTACGAGCGGGAAGTAAGAAAGCTGAAGAGCGAGATAGAGCAGTTGAGGAGTCCCCCGCTCGTCATCGGGACTGTTACCGATGTGCTGGACAACGGGAGAGTAGTAGTCAGGAGCAGTGCCGGCCCGAGGTTCATGGTCAGGAGTTCCATGTGTATAGACCCCGAAAAACTGAAACCCGGCGCCAGGTGCACACTGAACCAGCAGTCACTTGCGGTGATCGACGTCCTTCCCGAGAGCTACGATGCCCAGGTGTACGGCATGGAGGTGGTGGAGAGCCCTGATGAGACATATGCGGATATCGGGGGCCTGGACCCCCAGATCAACGAGCTGAGGGAGGCTGTGGAGCTCCCGCTGAAGAAGCCCGAACTCTTTGACCGTATAGGGATTGAACCTCCAAAAGGGGTTCTCCTGCACGGTCCGCCGGGGACGGGAAAGACCCTTCTTGCGAGGGCCGTCGCCCATGAGACAAATGCGCACTTTCTGCGGGTGGTGGGATCTGAACTCGTCCAGAAGTACATCGGAGAGGGGGCCCGCCTGGTCCGGGAGCTCTTCGACCTTGCGCGAAAGAAAGCCCCGACTATCATTTTCATAGATGAGATCGATGCAGTGGGCGCTTCCCGGACAGAAGCTACCACCTCCGGCGACCGCGAAGTGCAGAGGACTCTTATGCAGCTTCTTGCCGGGATGGACGGCTTTGAGCGGCGTGGCGACGTCAAGATTATCGGGGCGACCAACCGTATCGATATCCTTGATCGGGCGCTGCTTCGGCCCGGCAGGTTCGATCGCATCATCGAGATACCCCTCCCCGATATCCAGGGCCGTATTGCCATCCTTGACGTCCATACCAGGAGGATGCGCCTTGATCATGGCGTCGATCTTTCCGAGATCGCCGCCATGACCGAGGGGAAGAACGGAGCCGATATCAAGGCAATCTGCATGGAGGCAGGTATGTTCGCGATCCGGAAAGACCGGGATGCAGTCTCAAAGGAGGACTTCCTGGACGCAATCGAAAAGATCGGTCTTGACTTCGACCGACACATCTACAAGAGCGGATATGGAGCAATGTTCGCGTGAATAAAATTCTCCTCATTTATTAATTTTTTTTTCCGGCTTCCTGCATCCTGACCTTGGAAATGCACCCTTGATGGAGCACACTTCTTCTCTTGCAACAAAAATAAACTCAATTCACCATTTCATGCGATTGAGTGAAATGCCCGTGTGTAATCGTTACCAAACCGGGGGTTACTACGGGGTCGAAAAATGAAGATTGAGAATGATACTTCAGGTATTATAAAATTCTTAAAAAAAAGTATGCGGCAAGCACCAAAGGTTTTATTAACCTCCCCATGCTCTTCTCAATTACAGGTGTACATCATGAGCATTGTAAAGGAATTTATGGACTTTTTATACGAGTACAAGGTCATCGGGCTCGCCATTGCATTTATCATGGGCCTGGCGGCAAACCAGCTCGTAAAATCCCTCGTTGATAACATCATCATGCCAATCATCACCTTCTTCATCCCAGGTGGAGACTGGCAGACCGCGAAACTGGCTCTCGGCCCGATTGTCATCAGCTGGGGACAGTTCCTGGCAGACCTGATCTACTTCATCATCGTTGCGTTCGTGATATTCCTGATCGCAAAGAAAGTGCTCCGCGAGGACAAGGTCACGAAGAAGTGACCTCATCCTCCAGATCATCACTCTTTTCGTCGCTCCTCTTCTGATCAAGGAACTCCTCTTCCGTGCACCAGATTTCAAGCCTCACTGTTTCTCCCGTCGTAGTCCCGGGAGTTGCCTCTGTCCTGTCAACATCAACGCCGAATCGACCCTCACTAATCACATAGCCCGATTGAAACGTACAGGTCTTCCTGAACTTCCAGGGAGTATGCAGGACCACATGCCTCCCGTAGTATATCTCGTGCGCCAGTGCCCTTGTGCAATATACACCATCAGAGATCTCAAAGAGGACATCGCGCATGTACCTTCTCACGTACCACCTGAGGTCTGCCGCGAGCGAGAGTGCACTTCCCAACGAAGCCATCGAAATCTTCACGCCCGCAGATGTCTTCACCGGCCGATAAAACCGCAACGCGTCCCTGCTGGTCTCAGAGGAGAGGAGCTCCTCATAAAGCGCGACCCCTTCTTTGGGAATGAAGAGCACCTCCATGGGCGTAACACCTTTACCCGAAATATTATACCCGGGAGGTGTTAAGATGCAGTGTTCAGCCGAGTGGTCACGGGGTGGCGATGATATCCCTCATTCCGGAAGACAGCGAGGGAAAAAAGAGGAAAAAGGGAGTATTATTCAGGTATACATCCTGAGATCCGTGCTGACTTCCGCCCGGACCTTCCGTACCGCCCTCACGAAGTCGTCGTGCGAAAGTGTCCGTGCCTCCCTTCTTACCGCCATCATCCCGGCCTCCCTGCAAATTGCCTGGAGATCTGCTCCCGTGGCGTTCTCCGTCATTTCCACGATGGCCCCAAGATCGACATCCTTCCCAAGGACCATCCTCGCGGAGTGTATCTTCAATATCTCCTTCCTGCCCTCCGCCGTGGGAAGGGGGATGGAAATCACACGGTCGAACCTCCCGGGACGCAGCAGCGCCGGATCGAGCATGTCAACCCTGTTGGTCGCGGCCATGATCCTGACATCGCCCCTGGTATCGAACCCGTCCATTTCGGCCAGGAGCTGCATCAGGGTCCTCTGCACCTCCGCACTGCCAGAGGTCCCGTCATTGGTGCGGGTACTTCCCACTGCATCTATCTCGTCGATGAAGACAATGGATGGTGATTTTTCCCTGGCAAGCGAGAAGAGTTCCCGTACCAGCTGTGCTCCCTCGCCGATGTACTTGTGCACGAGTTCGCTTCCTGACATCCGGATGAATGTCGCCCTTGCCTGGTGTGCGACCGCCTTTGCAATCAGCGTCTTGCCTGTTCCCGGTGAACCGTAGAGGAGGATCCCCTTTGGCGGCTCCACACCCACCCTCTCATAGATCTCGGGTTTTGTGAGGGGATACTCAACCGCCTCCCTGACCTCTTCTATCTCCTTTGCAAGGCCACCGACCTGGTCGAACGTGATCTCCGGCGACTCGTCGAGCTCCATCACCCTGACTCTCGAGTCGAATATGTTTCCAACAATCTTCACGATAGAGAGGGCATTGTTTACTGCGACCTTGGTCCCGGGCTTGAGCTGGCGAAAGATCTCGTCGTTGACGTGGGTAAGGTACTCCTGGTTGTTTCCCTGCTGCCGCAGGTAGACCTCACCCCTGTCGAGAAGGTCTACCACCACCGCAACAAAGAGCGGCATCCGCTTGAGCTGGTTATTCTCGCGTTTCAGCTGCGCATTCTCCCGCAGGATCTCATCGTTCTTCACCTTGAGATCGAGAACCTGTGACTCAAGGTCCTGGAGCTTCAGCTGGTATTTGAGTTCTGTGTCGGATCCCGCGTTTCTTATGACGCTCTCTTCCATGCTACCATTATATCTTGAGTTCCCTACATTTATGTGGTGTGATCATGCTCATCAGGGGCCGCGGCATCTCGAAAGGAAGCGGCACAGGCAGGGTACTGGCAAGTCCCGAACCCATCTCATTCCTCTCCGGAGTGGACCCGGAATCAGGGATGATTGTCGAGAAGGGACACCCGCTCGAGGGAGCGCTGATTGCAGGAAAGGTCCTCGTCTTCCCCCACGGCAAGGGCTCGACGGTGGGCTCGTATATTGTATACGCACTCAGCAGGAACGGGAAGGCACCGGCGGCCATGATCAACCTCGAAGCCGAGCCAATCATCGCGGTGGGAGCCATCATCGCAGGGATACCGCTCGTTGACAGACTGGAAGGAGGACTGTCCCTGGTCCCGGACGGGGCCTTGGCAAGGGTTGATGGAGGGGAGGGATTCGTTGAAATACTGAACAGTGATGAATCCGGAGAGACAGCCTAATCAGTCATCACTCCCTAAGACTCACACATGCGACTCCTTCCTTTGCTCTTCGTGATGCTGCTCATCTCAGGAGTGGCAATCTGCGGGTGTACCCAGACCCCG
Source organism: Methanobacteriota archaeon (assembly GCA_029547605.1). GTDB lineage: Archaea > Halobacteriota > Methanomicrobia > Methanomicrobiales > Methanospirillaceae > Methanolinea_A. The sequence continues at coordinate 37,663 of JAKPPB010000083.1, forward strand.
GCAAGTAGTACCAGGTCCCCGCAGGGGATCTCCCGGAGTGGGATGATGCCCGGCCCGACTGTCACTCTCCCCCCCGAGCATGCGGTTGAGATCCAGATCAACGAGAAAGACCCGATATATGCGACTATCAGCGTTATCTTTGCCGGAGGCAAGGGCCAAGTCATGGTGACTGATATTCTGGTCCGTGTCACCCGGTCCGATGGCAAAGTGACAGAGAAACACCTTGAGCCCGTGAAGGGTGCCGAGCTGAAGTTCGAGGGGACGAAGGAAGACGACCGCATTGAGGCCTTCGTCTCCCTCACGAATGGAAACACCTACAAGGTGATCGACCAGCTCGTCCCCTACAGGACCAGGGGCTGAACGGGAAGCGGGGGGTTGCCAGACCCCCCTCTCGGATCCATCCCCTGCTTCACTTGCGAATGGACGTCCACTGGAGGTTTATCCCGGCAGCAAGGAATTCGTATGCAGCCCTCTATGCGGCGTGCGAGCAGGAGGGCTTCGTTCTCGAACCGGTCGGAGCGCCTTCTCCGGAGGTGACCTGCTACAGCCTCAACTCGCTCAATGCATCCCGATATCTCAAAGAGATACAGAATGCCCGGTGTGTCACCATAGTTGGAGGCCCGCATGCAACGGCGTGTCCTGCGGAGATGGCAAAATTTGCAGACTATGTCATCGTGGGAGAGGGGGAGTATCTCCTGCCGGCCCTCCTCCGTTCCCTGGAGAAAGGCGGCCCGGTTCCGGCAGGGGTGGCCACAGCGAATGGATTCATGCCGGCTGACCATTGCGTCAGGTTGGATAGATATCCCCCGTTCTCGACTATGAAGGGATATATAGAGATTTCCAGGGGTTGCCCGCATGCCTGTGCCTACTGCCAGACTCCCCGTATCTTCGGGCCGCACATGCGGCACCGGGGCATCGATGCAATCACTCGTGCGGCACGCCGGTTCAGGGATGCGCGTTTCGTGACGCCGAATGCCCTGGCATATGGATCAGACGGCAGAACACCCCGGCTTGAGAAGGTCAAACATCTCCTCTCCGCGCTCCATCACAAGGACCAGCACATCTACTTCGGGACTTTTCCAAGCGAAGTGCGCCCGGAATGGGTCACCAGGGATGCGATCGAACTTGTCACCACCTATTGCACCAACACCCGTCTCCACTTCGGCGCACAATCGGGGAGCGACAGAGTGCTCTCGCTCCTCAACCGGGGGCACACGGTAAATGACGTGATCAGGGCCGTGGAACTCTGCCTCGAGTCCGGCCTTGAGCCGGTGGTGGACTGCATAGTCGGTATCCCCGGTGAAGAGGATGAAGACCAGCTGATGACCGCAAGGCTCGTGGAGTGGATCAGCCGAAGGGGGCGTGTCCATCTGCACAGGTGCATCCCGCTTCCCGGCACCCCCCTTGGAGGAAAATCCCCGCGCGAACTCCTCCCCGAAGTTGAGCGGCTCCTGGGAACACTTGCGCTGAAGGGCAGAGTGACCGGATCGTGGGGTGACCCTACGCGAAGATTTTTTTAAAGGCCCCTTCGAATGAATATTGACATGATGGATGTGCTTTTGCTGGCAGACCTTCACGGAGAGTTCGGGAAGCTCGAATCTTTCCTGGAACTCTCCCCCGATGCCGTCTTTATTGCCGGCGACATCACCAATATGGGACCTGCGGATTCGGTCGAATCACTCTTCTCCCGCATTGAAGTGCCCGCGTTTGCAGTGCCGGGTAACTGTGACCCCCGGGAGATCATCGACACCCTGGAGCATTCGGACTGCGTCTGTCTCCATGGTTCGTACATCAACCTCGGGAAGATCTCAATCGTGGGGATTGGAGGCTCAAACCCGACTCCTTTTAATACCCCGTTTGAAATGACGGACAAGCAGATCGATGACCTTCTTGGTTCCATCATCGCAAAGATGGAGCGCACCATGCACAACGTGCTTATCTCCCATGCCCCCCCACAGGGGTTTCTCGACGAGGCGGGGGGAAATCATGTGGGAAGCGCCAGTATCAGGAAACACATGAAGTCTTTTGACCTGGTCTGCTGTGCCCATATCCATGAGCAGAGGGGGATTGTCGAGGAGGGGGGGGTAAAAGTGGTCAACCCTGGCATGGCTGCCCTCGGCCAGTGCGGGATGATCCACTTCGGCAGGGAGCCTAAAGATATCACAGTCGAGCTGCTGCAGGTGTAACCCCGCGAGGCCCGGAGGTTCCCAGACAACGATCGCTCCTCTTTTTGCACTGCGCCAGCGCAAGAATGGTCCAGCGCTATACCTGAAGATCCCTCTTCCTTTCAAGGAGCAGTTCGAGGTATGACGAGAGGATTGGCTCCCCGGTCACCCCGATCTCCTTTCCCAGCGCCACCACATGCTCGGAAGGACACTCCACGCTTGTGGGGTTGTTCAGTTCAATCTCCACAAACTCCCCGAGCCCTTCCACCTCGTCGAGGCACACAGTTGCATCCCTGAAACGGTAATACTCCCTCCATTTCGTCACTTCGGCGACCCGTGTAAACCCGAGGGAGAAAAAGATCCTGGCCATTACATCAGCGGACTCAACTCCGCAATTGAACTCATCCCTTGCCTTGAGGTGGAACCCCGGCTTCTTCTGGCCTTTGTACGTCACTGTGCACCTCTCCCCTGCATGACGAATTCGGAGCGCTTCATCGGTTATCCCGAAATCACGATGTGGTGCATTCAGGTACAGATCCCGTTCCAACACCCTCCCCTCCCTCTCCGCGTGGAGAGAAGAGAGCCGGTCTCTCACCGCGGCAAGATTATGTACCCTGGCCTTCAGCTCGATCTCAAGCATTCTCTCCACTTCCCATCTTTATTGGGATTACTATAATACGTATGGCCTGGAAAACGGTCCATGGTGGTGGACTCCTGTGCAGCGGCATGAACCATGCCACTCAAAAAGAAAGAACACTTTGGATCGAAAGGGAATGTGGTAGTTTTCCGTGTGTATTGATTAATTATTTAAGAACATCGCGGTAAATGTATAAAGAACCTTTATCCGGGGGAACATCAGTGATTTTTACCCCGGGTAGCCGGAGATTGCAGGTGAAAGAATGTCAATAAAAGCGGGAGATTTTATCAGGCTCAGCTATACGGGCAGGGTGGACGGGAAGATCTTTGACACGACTGACGAAGATGTCGCAAAAAGTGCAGAAATCTTCAGTCCAGAGGCCAGGTACGGCCCGGTGACCATCCGTGTCGGAAGCCACCATGTCATTCTCGGGCTTGACGAGGCGCTCGAAGGGAGAGAGGTCGGAGAGGAAGGAGAGGTTCTCGTTCCATCCGACAAGGCGTTCGGCCCCCATGATCCTGCCAGGGTAGAGGCGTTTAACAAGAACTCTTTCTCGGAGAAGCCAAAGAAGGGAATGAGCCTCAAGGTTCCAGACAAGGGGGAGGGCACGGTCGTCGATATTATAGGAAACCGCGTCCTGATCGATTTCAACCATCCCCTGGCGGGAAAACCGCTCTCCTATACTTTCCGTATTGAGGGGATGGTAGAGGGAGCAGTGGAGCAGATGAAAGGGTTGATCAACCTCTACGCTGGACGGGACATGGACGTGACCCTGGATGGCGCCGTCATTACCCTGCACCTGCCGCCCGGGATCACATACGACCGCAGGTGGCTCCTCTGGAGGAGCAGGATAATCCACGAAGGATTCGATCATATCCCCGGCATCGATGAGATCACTCTGGTGGAGACCTTCAGGCGTACTGGAACTGACAAGCCCGAAGCCTCGGAAGAATAAATTCCCATACCCTTTTTTCACACCCGGCCGGATGAGAGATGAGATCCATTGACGGTCTCGTGGTATCAATGGAACATTCCCGGTTCATTCCCGCCAGGATTACGCATCAGTATGTCAGGAGAAAAAGCGGTTCTGTCATCCCCTGCTCTCTTTGCAGAGCGGTGAAAGCTTCTGGATGAGTCTCTCCACCTGCGCCGGGGCGGTACCGATGTAGCGCCTGGGATCAAGGAGTGCCTGGACTTCTCCGGGGGCAATGAACTTCCTCACTTTTTTATCTGAAGACAAGACCTCTGCAAGTGGTATCTTCCGCTCCAGTGCGTGCATGCTGGCTTGCCGCATCGATTCGTGCGCCTCCTGCCGGCCCATCCCCCTCACGGTCAGCTCGATCATCACCGACTCCGCCATGTTCACCCCCTGGAGCAGGGCAAGGTTCTGCGAGATTCGGTCGTGCTTTATCGTGAGCCCGTCGATCACCCTTATCATCAGGGCAAGGATGTGATCGGCGAGAATGGTTGCCTCGGGGAAAATGACACGTTCGCACGAGGAGTTGGTGAGATCCCGTTCGTCCCAGAGCGTGTTGTTCTGGAGTGCGGGTTCAACAGCGGCCCTGACGACGCGGGCAAGTCCGCAGACCTGCTCACTCTTGATGGGATTCCTCTTGTGCGGCATGGTGCTCGACCCGACCTGCCTTGCGCCAAACGCTTCCTCCACCTCGCCAATCTCTGTCCTCTGCAGTGTCCTCACCTCAATCCCTATCTTGTCGAGTGTGGTGGCGACGTTGGCCAGGAACATGAAATATTCCGCGTACCGGTCACGCGAGATGACCTGGTTTGAAACGTCTACGGGAACGAGACCGAGAATCTCCATCATTGTCGCCTGGATCTCCATTCCCTTCCCCCCGAGCGCCGACTGTGTCCCCACCGCACCGGTCAGCTGCCCGACCGCCACCCGCGGGGTCATCTGCCCGAGACGCTCAATATGTCGTGCGACTTCGCTTGCCCAGATGGCGAACCGGAGTCCGTAGGTGGTGGGGACGCCGATCTGGCCATGGGTCCTCGCTGCACAGACGAGGGTGCGCGTCTCATCAGCTCTCTTCAGGAGGGCAAAAAGCAGCCTGCGAAGTTTTCTGTCCAGGATCGCAATTGAAGCCTTCACCTGCATGCCTGTCGCAGTATCCAGGATATCGTTTGATGTTGCACCGTAGTGGACATACCCCCCTCCCTCGCCGCACTGTTCCGCAATGGCCTTCACAATCGCCATCATGTCATGGCCGATCTCCTCCTCTATCTCTTTCGCCCTCGCAAGCGTCGTCTTTCCGGCCCCCGCTGCGATGGCATCCGCAGCAGCGGCCGGGATGAACAGGTGCGCAGCAGATGCCCTCGCAAGGGCAACCTCAGCCTGCACAATGCAGGAGAAACGGTACTCCTCCTCCCAGATTGCCCGCATCTCCGCAGTCCCATACCGGAACTCGATGGGATGGATTGCCATGGAAGAAGGGTTGGTGTTTCCCGATAATAAAAAAGAGTCAGCGATACAATGGTATGGTATAATGGACAGCCTCGATGACTGGTTTCCCTACGAAGAATATCGCCCATGCCAGCGTGAGATGCTCGAATTCGGGCTTTCCTGCGCACAGGATGGCGTCACGGGGCTTATCGACGCCCCGACGGGAAGCGGGAAATCGAGCCTTCTTGCGGCGCTTCTCGCTGCACGGGAGAAGAGGCGTGTCATTGTATGCGTCCGAACAGTGAGCCAGCTCAATACCTTCATCCGGGAACTTGCACTTATCAGGGAGAAGAGGCCGGGACTGAAGACTGCCTACCTGATCGGAAAGAGGGGCATGTGCCCGCTTGCCGGGGAGGGGGACGTGTATCGCCGATGCGAAGGCGTGAAAGGGTTCAGCACCACCCTAATGCGTCAGCGTGCGGAGAAGGGATCGCTCGTCCCGTCAAAAGATCCCTTCATACAGCAGCAGATCCGGAGGATGGACCCGCAGCGACCGTTGCTCTGCCCGCACTTCATCGGGAGCCGGGTCTTTGTGCAGTCCGAGGAGGGGCTGCGCATGGTGCCTTCTGCAAGCCTGCAGACAAAAGCCGAGCGTGTGAGCCGCCAGACGGTCTGGCCGCACCAGTTGCAGGAGATGGCGTCCGGGATCTGTCCCTACGAGCTGATGATCCTGGCAGCCCAGAAGGCAGACGTGATCCTCCTGAATTATCGGCACCTCTTTGACGAGGATATCAGGGAAGCCCTGTATGCGAACCTCAACCTCGATCCTGCCGATGCGATACTCCTTCTCGACGAGGCGCACAACTGCGGCGATGCTGCAACAGATGCCCGGAGTGTAGGCCTTGACCAGGACACTCTGCTCCAGGCAGGAACCGAACTTGCAGGTCTGCGCCGCACCAGGAAGGGTGTCGAGGCGCTCCAGCAGGTGATCCCACGTATCTCAGGGTTCATGGAAGGGCTCCAGAACTCGTTTGAAAGCGAGGACTGGTTTGACCCGTCCATCTTTGACAGGATGGTGGTGAAAGGATCGCTCTATCATTCCATGGCCGGGATCGTTGACGATCTCGAGGACATATCAGAGAAGTTGCGGGAGAATAATATCAGGGCAGGGGAGTTCCGGGAAACCGCGCTCGAGCGCCTTACCCGCTTCCTCGTGACACTCTCCTCGTCTTCGAAGGATCCTGCCTGCCTCACGCTCTTCAGGAAGGTCGATGGCGTCGTGTCGCTCGAGGTCAGGAGTATAGACCCGGGGCCGCCCCTGCAGGAAATTGCAAGGTCCCACCACGCATGCCTGCTCATCTCCGGGACGCTCTCTCCAGTCGAAGCGTATGCGACGTATTACTTTGGCGATCTCCCGGTGAGGACGCTCTCTTTGCCAAATGCCTTTCCGAAAGAGAACCGTATGATCCTCTGTGCGAGTGACATCACGACCGCATTCTCCATGCGCCAGAATGAGAAGAACCTCCATCTTATACGTTCGTACATCGAGGTCTTCTCGCGCCTTGATGGAAACCTTGCCATCTACTTTCCGTCATACCAGGTGCTTGAGATGTTCTCGAGAATCCCCGCCACGATGTCCAAAAAGAAGAGGATGTTTCTCGAGCCAAGGGATGCAAGGGACGCGGAAGAGGCGCTCCGTGAATTTCTGTCCCTCCCCGGATCGGGGGAGTCTGGTCTCCTCCTGGCAGTATGCGGGGGCAAGTGGAGCGAGGGGCTTGATTACCGGGGCGATCTCCTCCAGGGGGCGATGGTGATAGGCCTGCCACTTGCACCCTTCAACCAGGTCCGGAAGATGGTCATCGAGTACTACCGCAGGCGTTTCGGGGACGAGGGAGAGTTCCTCTGTTATACACTCCCTGCAATCAACCGCGCCCAGCAGGCGCTGGGAAGAGTGCTCAGGACACCCGATGACAGGGGAGTCCTCGTCCTTGGCGAACGACGGTTCCTCGACGGCAGGGTACATAAGGGGCTGCCGAAGTGGATGAGAGACGAGATGCGTGCCTGCAACCTGAAAGAGTTTGGGGAGTTGATCGGGAGATGGCGATGAGAGAGGGGTCCTGCAGGTTCGGGCTCTGGCATGTCCATGTCCACTGGTCCCGCGACCTGGTGAGCCTGGTCAGATTCTCACCCCTTCCCCTTGAAGGTGCCGTGCCACTCCCGATCCGGCGCTACTGTGCCGGTTTCTCCGAGAACCTCCGGGAACTGCAAAGCATTGCCCTCTCTTCCGAATACCCATACTCGGCTGTCTACAGGAAAGTATGGGAGATCCCATACGGCCATACCAAGACATATGGGGATATTGCACGGGACCTGGGCATCTCCCCGAGACTGGTCGGGCTCGCAATGATGCGGAACCCCACCCCCCTTGTCATCCCTTGCCACAGGGTTGTCTCGAGGACCGGTCCTGGAGGATTCACCCCCGATCCGGCGATCAAGGAAGCGCTCCTTGCCATGGAACGAAGAAACACAAGGTGTTTATCCGGATAGGGCCCAGTCTTCAGGAATAGAGTCATCATGACAAGGTGTGTGCTGATAGTCCTGTCCTCATCCGTTTCAGCCGGGATATATTGTGCGATTCGTATTTATTGGCCGGGACTGCGTGTAAAACTCGGGTCCGGAATCGATCGAGTAATGTCCATTCGCGTAACCATGCCCGGGGAATCCTGATGGACCGATCAGGAGTCATCCTTGTTGGCGGAGAGGCGCGGCGTGCCAATGGCCTGGAGAAGTACTTCTTCAAATACGGAGGACGGACGTTTATAGAGAGACTGACCGAGACTCTTGCGGGGGTGGTCGATGAGATCGTCCTTGTCGCAAAAGACCCGGCCCAGTGCACCCGTTTCTCCCATCTCAAGGACGTCAGGTGCGTGGCTGATATCAGGCGCGGGCATGGCCCCATCGGTGGCCTCCATGCCGGCGCGCTTGCCGCTCATGGAGAGGCGATCTTTGTCTGTGCATGCGACATGCCCTGCGTATCCACAGAGGTGGTCACAAGGCTCTTCTCTCTCCTTGACGAGTTTGATGCCGTCATCCCTCAATGGACCACTGACATGATCGAGCCCCTTCATGCCGTGTACAGGCGAACAGCCCTGCTCCGCGCTCTTGAAAACCATGAAAGTCTTTCTGTCCGGAGAATGGTGCAGGGGATGCACGCCCGCTACGTCGATGTCGCAACCATCCGCGAAATTGACCCGGATCTCAGGACATTCACCAATATCAACAAAGTTGAGGATCTCGGGCGGCTCTCATGAGGGGCACGCAAGTGTTCCGACAGGAGTGACATTCGCGCCCGGGGGGGCCGGAATCCGCATCTGGACGGTCGCAACGATATCATTGCCGGAAAATTCGACGAGGTATTCTCCCGAAGTCCTGACCTGGAGTACTTTGCGGGTATCCACGCTGTATGTCTTTCCAAACCCGTCTTTCTCGATGATCTCTCCTGTCCCCTTGTCGCGGACCCTGATCTCGAAGTAGGATGCGGGGCTGATGTACGTCTGGGTGGTGTAGACGTCGTCTCTTGTCGTGTACCTGCTCTCATACCAAATATTCCTTGTCACCATCTTCGGGACGAGGCATATCTCGATGATGAGCGGAGGAGTCTCTACGGTCGTAGAATATGCGGAGACGCTGTAGGTGAAATCAATCGTGTTCAGGTAGATGATCTTGTACACTGTGGGCTCTACGGAAAAGTTCGGGAGCGTGCTTGAGGTGGGCCGGGTAGTCACAGGAGTACCCGTGGGAAAAGGTGTCGCCGGCGTCACGTACCGGGTATCCATGACTTTCTGGGTCGGGCTCGCAGTCGGGACCGGGGTTGATTCTCCCCCACCCGGGCTCACGGGTCCGGAGTGAGTCTCCTTCGGCGGGGTGATGCATCCCGCACAGAGGATACACAATACAAGGACAACCATGATTGCAGGAAAGACACCTGGCACCTTCATTCATTGTGGGTTGCATGTAAGGGTATTTATTAGTTTATCCCGCCCTGCCCAAACATTTGCTGCACAAGTGACACCGTATTCCTTGCATTCCTGCTGCCATACGCTTATATAAAATCCAGTGACATAGGTCACTATTCAACCCCGGGTTGTCCGCAATGGAGAAGAAGTCCCAGTTCTGGAAGAAGACCGACAAGTCCCTCAACACCGCCGATGGGTATGTTCTCAAGGCAGATCTGCTCGCCCATGATCAGAAATTCGAGGAGGCGGTGGAATATTACGACAAGGCACTCGAGATAGTGCCGAGGAATGCCGACGTATGGGCTTTCAAGGGCATCACCCTCCAGGGAGGCCTTGGGAGGGACGAGGAGGCGCGTGCATGCTGGGAGAGGGCAAAAGCACTGGACCATGACCTCGCCATGGCAGTGGACATGACAAAAGAGGAGCCGGCCAAGGGCGAGGACCTGGAATCGATCCGCTGGTCTGACCTTCACGACAGCTGCAGGGAGAAGCTGAAGCGGATGATGCTGAAAAACATCGAGGGGGGGTCACGCAGGTGATGTATCACCTGTGCGGGTAAAATCAGGAAATTTTTACTCACACCATTCCATGATACCCAATGGGTGGACGGATGGGGTATAGTATAATCAATGCGATGGGATCATTTTTTCTCTGCCAGTTCTATCTCTACCAGAAGGGGCGCGATAGTGCCGGTATCGACACACCTTTTCGCAAGGTGAGTAAGCCTGCGCACATACATGATGTGCGCTACCTGGAAGCTGACCAGGAGCCCGAAACAGAGCGTCACGATGCTTATCACGACGTATGCGGTGAGATCTACCATTGTTACTACCCCCTCTCTTCGGTCCTCATGACTCCCTCTCCATCTCCGTGATCAGCGGGGCAATGGAGTCCACACGCTCGCATTCCTTTGCCACCGTAAGAAAGCGCCTGGCGTAGTAAGTAGTCATCAGCAGGTATCCTGCCATTAAGCCAATACAGAACATCAATATGCCTATCACCAGATACACGCTCAGGTCATCCATCGTTGTGCTCATTGTCTGATACAGATGGACGACATATAAACATTCCTGATTCTGTGATCCCCTGTGGTATCCCGGAAACCTTTCCATCCAATTGAGGTGAGGCGCAGGATCGCACGATAGGCCTTATCATTCGGTGTTCCCAAGGAATACCTGTGCGGGAAGGCGGATTTTCGCAGAGAACCCGGACCCGGGATAGATCTCCTGCCTGACCTCCAGGCTGCAGCGCTCAAGTTCTCCCCGGGAGTTGCGGTCAAAATCGCGTTCCAGACCCTCGTAGAAACGGATTAATGACTCCTCGGGATGCAGCTCATCTCCCATCCGGGGGAGGAGCGAGAGCAGGCGCTGCCCTTCCTCAACGAGCAGATCCCGGCTTCGGCCATCGACGTAGATGACGCAGCGATGGCACCGCAGGTTACCGTCATCCCTGAAAGAGAACTCGATGCTTATGTCGACTCTGTGGAGTCCCTGGAGGGCAAGGCTTGAAAAATTGACGAGGAAGTCGTGGAATGCACCGATGTTCTGGCTGTGTTCCGCCTTCAGGTGCCCGACCGCCTCATCCCTGGTCTTCTCGGGGATCGCGGTCTCCTCCTGCAGCTCCCTGATCATCTGTTCCCTTGACTCAAGGTGCGCCATCATGCGGAGAAGGGCACGATACCGTTTCCAGAACTCGACCTCGTGCACGCTCGAGTGGAGGGAGATCTCGCGGTTCATCCTCTCACTTCTTTTTGTTCGTTCCGGGGGGTTTCGTCTCTTCGCCTCCCGAGAACTGCTTCATCAGCGCTTTCCTCTTCCGGTGCTCCTTGATTTCACTGAATATGCAGATGAAGTTGAACCCTATCACCACGAGGATGAGAGTGGAACTCATCCAGAAGAGAGGGGTGATTCCCTGGACAATGAAGGTGGTGGCAAGCAGTAAGGCTACGAAACAGATGAGATAGAAGAAGATCCAGGGGCGTATGTTCATCAGGTCCATAGAGTGATGTGAATCGTAGCCTGTTGCGCCTCTTATATATTTGGGAATTCTTCGCCTCGCATATTCATGTGGCCTCGGATCTCTTTTCTGCCCGGAACCCGGCACCTCACAATACCGCGTCGTTTAAATGGTACCCCACGACATAGTGAATGTACCATGGCTGCCCACTCCCGCATCCTGGCATCTGCATCCCAGACGCTCGACGAGAGGCGGGACACCGTGAAACTGCTTATCATCGGAGTTTTTGCGGTCACTTCGCTCATCTTCACCATCTACCTGGTGGCGTCCCGCGACCAGGCGTTCTCTGCCTCAGTGTACCCGCTCATCCCTCACCTCTACCTCATCCCGCTCATCCTGATGGCACTCTGGTATCCCCGACGCGGCCTCCAGATCACCATCCTCCTGATCGCCGCGATTCTCCTGCTCACCACCTTCATGTACCTGGAAGGTGTGATCATGAACCCCTTCATCGCGCTCCTCAACGCCGGGATGGACATCGCGATTTTCGTGGCGCTCGCCCTGTATGCAAAGGACCGCACCCTCGTGGAGTCGTTCCTGAAGGGGTTCTTCGAGCACTCGGGGATGGGGGAGAGTTTCGAGGAGGCGATGGAACATCCCTCCACAAGGGCGAAGATCAAATTCGAAGGTGCGTTCGACGACGTGATCCGCGCGCTTCACAGCCAGGATGAGGAGACGCGCGAGGAGGCCGCGAAGGCACTCGGGGAACTTGGCGACTACCGTGCCGTGAACCCCCTCGTAGGGCTCCTCTCGGACGAAAACCGCTACGTGCGGAGGGAGGCGGCGAAGTCGCTTGGAAAGATCGGCGACCAGAAGGCAATCCCTGCCCTGATTAACGCACTCAAGGACGAAGACAGGTACGGCCGTGAGGGTGCGGCGGAGGGGCTCGGCGAGATGGGAGAACATGCATACCCCTCGCTCATCGATGCCATGGCGGACGACGACTGGCACGTCCGCATGGGGGCGGCGATTGCGCTTCGCATCATCGGCAACAGGGACGCCCTGCCCGTGCTCATCACCGCAATGCAGGACGAGAACCGGTTCGTCCGCCGCGAGGTCATCAAGTCCCTTGGGCGGATCGGCGACCACAGCGTGATCGACACCCTCATCGCTGCCCTTAAGGACCCCGACAGGAGCGTCCGCCTCAGGGCCGTGAGTGCCCTCTCAAAGTGCAGGGACAAACGGGTCATCGAACCCCTGATCGAGGCCCTGAACGACGAGGACTCGGGGGTCCGGCTCAGGGTTATCAGGGCACTTGAGGAGATTGATGACCCGCGGGCAATAGAAGCTTTGAATACTTCATATGGAGATGACAATACCTGAAAAATAAAATCTCTATTTTTAAATTATTCTCAATAGGACATTTTCATCGCCGGAATTCAATTTCCTCCAAAGGATGGCTAGCATAAACCATACATTTATAAATAAAAAGGCCAACCTACACTTACAGGCTAACTGGAGGGATCCGTTAGTCCTGTGAGGTGTAGCAAATGAGAAAATATGAAGTAAAGGAAGACGCGTTCACCGGGCTCGAGGCTGCGATTGTGCTGATTGCATTCGTGGTTGTCGCTGCGGTGTTCTCGTATGTGGTATTGGGTGCAGGGTTCTTCACCACCCAGAAGAGCCAGGAAGTGGTCCACTCTGGGGTGACGCAAGCTGCGTCGAACATTGTGATTAAAGGTGAAGTATATGGAATTGCGGATAGTAACGAGACCCCCTCAACTGTTCGGTATCTCCAGTTCGACATTGGACTTGCAGCTGGTGGACTTCCTGTTGATATGAATAGGACAACACTGACGTATAGCACAGTCAATGTCGCACCCTATGTTTTGGAGCATGATTTCGCTAATTTCAATGCTGAAGTCGATCCTGATGCAGGTAAATGGGTTATTTACAAAATCAGTGCAGGATCTACGAATGACATGACCCTTCAAACTGCTGAAACATTTACAATCCGTGTGCGACCTGCAGTTGACCTTGTGACAAGGGAAAAATTCCTGATTGAGGTTAAACCTGAAATTGGGGCTGCACTAGGTATTGATCGGACTGTTCCACCTGCTATTACTTATACAACTCTACTCTATTAACCCTTTTTTTCCTCCGACAAAAAATATAAACTCTCAAATAAAGATTACCTATTATTATGGCAGTCAATCAGTCTCAGGTCGACCATATCATCGCCTCTGCCTCTTCAGACGACCCTGAGGTGAAACTGCTGAAGCTACAGGACGAGGTTGATCTGATCAAAACCTCCATAAAGCGGCTCCTGATCGACATCCGCGAGCGGATGAATGACCTTGAAAACCCCATTGTGGTGAGCGGCGGGAGGGTCTCAGGTGAGGATGTCTCGGCCTCAATGGCACACGTGATGCGGGACACGTCAAGTGCCATCGAATCA
>JAKPPB010000045.1 GCA_029547605.1 Methanobacteriota archaeon
CCTCAGAAATTGGGGAAATTAAACTTCACGAGTCCCCGTCACCCTCGAGAGAGGGACCGACGGGGTTGTGGGACACATCCAGAACACCGGATGATGTCCCAACGCCACAGAACAGGGGCGTGAATGCCTGTTCGTCCCGGGGAAATGCATCTCCCGTTGCTCCATCCCTGCTCCCATGTTCCTCGATTTATTTAAGGAGGTGATCTTCTTGGCTAAAAAGGTGCATAAGTATAGGGCCTATCTGGGGGGTATCCTGGCGTGGGACGACGCGTCTGGATACCCCCTGACGAAGACCCTCCGGCACTGCTTCCGGGGGGTTTGGCGGCGCCTCTGCTGGGAACCGGACCCCAGATTTTGGGTCTTCCGGCTCTTCGTGGAGGGGGCCCTCACCGTCACCGGGAACGACGGTGTCACGGTGAGGGAGTTGCACACCTTCGTCACGGCGTCTGGGGAACCGGACGCCGCGGCGGAGGTGGAGGCGTATTGGGCGCTGCTCGATGGGGGTCTCCCAACCCCCCTCGAGCTGTTCTTTGGCGCCGCCAATCCGATCCGCGTAAAGCGGATTAAGGATCGGGCGCACCGGAGAACGCCCAGCAGGGTTGCTCCCCCCAAGGGGGAGCACTCCGCACCCGGCGGAGTAAAAACCGGGTACGTGACGGGGCCGTACCCCGTCACGGTGGTTCGTCCCGGAGGGGTTAAAATCCCCGGGACGATGCGGGTGTCCCTGGACGGCAGCTATGCCGTCTGGGACACGGAGCGTTATGGTGTCGCCGCGTTGATGTTTGACGCGGCGGCGATCCGCGACCTCCGGGTCGTGGATTTGGCTACAACCCACGCGGAACGCGTGGTGCATCGTGGGAGCAATCTCACGGTGTTGGAGGAGATCTAGGGGGAGGGGTGGTAGGGGAACATTCCTACCACCCCTCCCTGCTTTCATTATTTTTTGTGAAACTATAAAGATCATTTTGTATAAAGGATTCATATTTTTTATAAAAGCACTATGATATTTCAGATATATATTATTATAATGATAAGTGAAGTTTGATTGCAGTCATTGCAGTCAAACTTCACGAGTCCCCGGGACTCTGCGAGAGCGGAGTCCCGGGGTTCCACGATCATCCACCACCAACAAAGGTGGATTGGTCAAACGCCAGCAGGGGCGTTAACGCCTGCGAGATTTTCGCGTTGCCAGTTGGTGGTAGAACTCCAAGATCTCCACGTAGGGCACCCGTTGCTTATGGGGATGAGCACCGTCGCCGTCCGGGGACGGCGCTTTTCCATTTGTGACTTCCATTTTCTCTTCCATTTTCTCTTCCATTTCCTCTTCCTCCTCACTGTGAAAAATCTCTATTGTTGCGGTCCCTCATTTGGCGTGTCCCGTGCCGATAGGGGATGCTGATAATGTCCTTTTCGCTCTCCACTCCGGCGACGTCGTCCCGGATGGTCTCATCCATTGCTCCGGCTAGAAGGATTTCAGTTGAGACGGAGCGTCTACAACTCTTCCCAATATGTGTCGGGAGAAGCTGTGTGCTACGAGATGTGAGACACACATCTTCAGGATAATGTTCTGTGGTTGTTGCGGGAAGTGTGCTCTGTGTGGGAATTTCATACGCTGGATAATGGGATTATTATAATGACCACCAAAGGGGAGGGCTGGAAATGACAGATCTAGACGGAGTGCTCGCAGATCACGCGGCATGGGCCGCGGGCCGCGGGGGAAAACGGGCCAATTTGCGCGGGGTTGACCTGAGCGGGGTTGACCTGAGCGGGGTCAACCTGACCGGGGCCAACCTGACCAGGGCCATCCTGTACAAGGTTGACCTGACCGGGGCCAACCTGACCGGGGCCATCCTGTACGAGGTTGACCTGACCAGGGCCAACCTGACCGGGGCCAACCTGACCGGGGTTGACCTGACCAGGGTTGACCTGACCGGGGCCATCCTGACCGGGGCCAACCTGACCGAGGTTGACCTGAGCGGGGCCAACCTGACCAGGGCCATCCTGTACAAGGTTGACCTGACCGGGGCCAACCTGACCGAGGTTGACCTGACCGAGGTTGACCTGAGCGGGGTTGACCTGAGTAAGGCAGTCCTGTGTGAGGCTTACCTGGAGGAGGAATAGCAATGAGCGGTCAGGAACAGGCTAATAAGTTCGCAGATTTTATGAATGTCATGGGGAGAGCAGAGCAGAAGGCTTTTGTCGAGAAGCTCTGCCGTGGAACGCATCCGACACTCCAGCAGTCAGCGTTTTCCACATTCCTGTCGTGCATTAAGGAGTGGGCCGAAATGTACGAGGAGGGTTGCTATGACCTCCGTAACGAAGAAACATGCCGCATGTCAGCAGAGATAGTTAAGCTCTTCGGCGGGGATACCTACGTCCCGTTTATCTAAATATATAAGGGGGAAAAACCATGCTAGGCGATTGGGTGCTGATCTATAAAGCCGTCGGGAAGATCCTTATCAACTTTGCGCCGATAGTAATAATGATTCTCTGCCTGTCTTTGCGAGAGATCTTGGCAGAGAACCACTACACAAAAAA
>JAKPPB010000048.1 GCA_029547605.1 Methanobacteriota archaeon
GCGGGAGCCCCCGGGAAAAGACGGGTTCGAATCCCGTCGAGTCCATTCGGTTTTTCAGGACAGTTCCAGGTAATTCAGGGAGTCTGGGAAAGAGAGAGAGGGGACCGGAGGTCGCGGCGGGGTCGAGGGGCGGGAGCCCCCCCCAAAGCATTCGATGATAAATATTATGGCGCGATGTTTTCAGTCAATCCATTCCAGGAGTCTCGTGCCAGGATCAGTTGCCTGTGTCTTTTTAACCCTCAAGGGGGTTTCTTTTCCTACACCGGAATTCCCTTCGGTATCCGCGAATTGTCCAAGGTCCCGGTATCCGGGAAGGATATCCTGATCCCTTCGGAAGGGAATCTCGTTGGCAAGGATGATAGGATTCGGGGGAGCAGTCGCCGGAGGAGGCGAGAGAAAACCCGGGACCTGCTCCTGTGCAAGGGGAAGGGGATTTCTTCTAAGCAGAAAATCGATGTAATCCTCAACCTCTTTTTGCAGTTCCGGCGGGAGCCTGGAGATCTTTTCTTCAATCCCTGTCATGGCTTTTTCATGCCCCGTTCAGCCTAACATTCTGCATTCACAGGTCTTATCTTCTTTGATTCCTCGTTCAGGATACGAGGAGGCGTATCTCACTTCAATTGTGAGAGCAGCAGCACACGGCAGCTGTGCTCGACAATTGAGGTAAGGACGTAACCTTCTTCGAGAGATCGTGCGCCGCAGAACGTCCCATGCCCCCTGACGATGACAGCCACCCTATCTTTCAGGGCAGATGCTGCACGCTCCGCCATCTCCATGCTCCCCGGCGGGCCAGTTACCACCGGAATGGAGGGACAGAACATCTCGCCCTCGCTGTCGATGGGAATGATGCAATCCTTAGTCAGTGAGATCGCGACTGCGTGCGGGGGATGTGCATGGACTACCGCAAGGTGCCGGGTGAGCCGGTATACTTCCCTGTGGAGCCGGTATTCGCTTGATGCTTCTGGCGGTACTACTCCGGCGAAAGGAACATAGACCAGATCTTTTGGGCAGTCGAGGAACGCGCCGTTGCGGGTGATCAGGAACCCTGCACCTTCACGGACACTCATATTCCCGAAATTTGCGCCGACAAGTCCCTCCTGCCGGAGTCGCTTTCCAATCCTCTGGAACTCTTCTGCCTGGTTCATTGGGAAATGCGCAGGAAAAAATGACTATTTGAACTGTATACCAACATCCCGCATCTTGTTAAAGCGAGCGATATTGAGGAGCAGCGGAGTCAGGCACTCGACCATGCAGGAAGCGGCAAGGGGGCCGGCATTGTACGCCCTGACGCGGGGGACGCTGTTGATCAGCTCCATGACCACCGCCTTTGCGTCCGGGTCATCTCCGCAGACGGGGATGGCCAGGTCAAGTTCCTCATCGAGCGCACGCCACTTGTTCGCGGCAACAGTGTTGAAAGCCGTGCAGAGGCGTGCATCGGCAGGGATCAGCCTCCTGATCATCATTGCTGCTGAGCCTTCGGGTGGCGGGACGAACATGAAATACTCACGCTTCTCCATCGGGTTGACCGGGGAGATCACGATCTTTCCCGACAGGCCCTTCAGCGTCGCGAGGGTGGGCTCGACGTGTTTGAAGGGTATCGCAAGGATGATCACGTCGGACCTGTCCACCGCCTCCTGGTTCGTATGGCCCTGGCAGCTGCAGGGAAGCCCCCGCTTCGTGAGAGTGTCCAGGCAACAGGCGCTGCTCTGGGCAGCTTTCTCTTCCTCCCTGGAACCGATGATCACATCATGGCGGGACGAGAGGCGCATTGCGATACCCTCGCCGATATCTCCGGTTCCCCCAACGATTCCGACCTTCATCTAATCCACCAGGCGGGAGAGCATGGCTTCGAGCGTCTCGGCACTGGTGACCCCCTCAAGGCTGTGCATCACCTTCCCATCCTTCTCGATGACCAGGGTCGGGACCACCCGGATGCCGTATTTGTTTGCCATCTCCATGTGCTGGTCGACATCGATCTTCCGGATGTCCACCTTGTCGCCCATCTTCTTCTTCAATTCCTCGAGGATAGGCCCCTGCCGCCTGCACGGCCCGCACCAGTCAGCATAAAAGTCGAGTAATACCGGTCTGCTCATGTGAATTCCCAAGAGTCTAAGTGGAGAAAAAAGGGTGATAAAGGTTGTTATCGGTTATTTTGAGAGGATCTCCTTGATTATCTCTCCATATGCAGGTCGCGTGATTGCGACGCCGATCACCACTCCGATGATCGTGATGAGGGCAAAGCCGCGGAGGCTCGAGAGGTCCATCAGTGCCAGCGGGATCATCGCAAAGATGACGGTAAAAGCTGAGACCAGGATGATCCCAAGTGCCCTCGCAAGGCGCTTCTTGTAGAGCGTGGGTGACGGGACCTTCCCTTCGTGGAGGATCTCATCCGTGATGATCACGAGCTGGTCGATCCCGGTTCCCATCACCGCGATCAGTGCAGCTATCGCGGCAAGGTCCAGTTGCTGGATGAGCGTGGCAATCCCAAGGAGGATGACTATCTCGGTAAGGTTGGAACCGATCATAGGAAGGACGATGCTCGGTTCCCGGTACCGGTAGAAGATGACGACCCCCACCGCTATTGCCGCGGCGATGAATGCCACCACGCACATCATCCTGAAGTAGTCTGACAGGGCCGCGGGCACATAGCCGGAACCCGCGACGGTCACGTCTACCGGCAGCGCCCCCGCCCTCAGGTGGATCTCGAGGTTCTTTGCCGCTTCCAGCCCGGCAGCGCCGGTCCCGGTCGATGCATAGAGCTGCCGGATAGGTTCTATGGCAAGTTTTGCGGCAAGATCAGCGGAGAGCGGTGCACTGTAGACCACGTTTCCGTCGAGGACCATGTCAAGGTAGTGAGCGTCAGGGTTGCTCACCGCTCCGGTGGCAATTGCGCCCTGCTGGAACTTCCTCGCACCCTCCTCTGAGAGAGTGAACGATACGCCCCAGACCGGGCTTCCGGGAGGCTCGTGGCTCGGGACGCCGACAGTAGTGATCGTGTCCCCGTAGAGCACGTGCTCAGTCTGGTTTCCTGTCGTGTGAATCCGGATCTCGAACTTCCCCTGGGTCCCGACGATCTCCTTGGCCTGCGAGAGGCTCACCCCTGCGAGCTCGACGCGAATGTAGTGGGAGACACCGGAGAGGCCGGTCAGTGGGTTGACCCTCGCGTCCTTTGTGCCGAGAGCATTTAACTTGTTCTCAAGGATCCGCTTGACGTCATCTGCGGTCTCACGCGATACCCCCTGTTCGTAGGTGGTGAGCCGTCCTCCTGCAGCTGAAAATATCGTCCTGAGAGTCTCTTCAGGGTAATAGCCCCTGATCTCCAGTTTATTCTCGTCAATCAGGTATATTTCGGCATCGAGTTGTTTCTGGAGGTCTGCCACGAAATCTTCTACGGCCCTGTCGGTCTCGAACCCGACCACCTCGGCCTTGAATTCCATCTGGAGCCAGGTCCCCTCCTGGAGGTCGAGGCCATACTGGAGATTGGTGGTGAATTTTCCATCTTCAAACCTTGGGCCGATTGCAATTGCAGACGCCACAAGGAGGAGTACCATGAGTGCGACCTGCCAGTGCTTCAGGCAGGCCACGAGTTTGCTGTCGCTCATTTTCCACCCCGCTTCAGGACGTACCACTTGATTATCCCCGCGTTCGTCAGCCAGGTGTTCATCATGTCCAGGACAAGCCCTATAAGGAGCACCGTTGCAATCTCCCAGATGACAGTGATCTGGCCTGCAAACGCGACGACCCACATTGCCGCGACAGCGGCAAGCGTCGTGGTGGTCATGATGATCCCTGTCTGGAATGCCCCGGAGAGCTTCTCTTCGAGTTTGCCCTGGCGTTTGAGAACCCGCATGGTAAGCAGGATATCAGAGTCCACTGAGTACCCGATCAGCATGAGGAGCGCGGCAACCGTGGGGAGCGAGAGGTCGATTCCCACCAGGCTCATCCCCGCGGCGGTCATTGCAATATCGGTGAATGCACAAAAGATTACCGCCACGGCAGGAACAAGCGTGCGGAAGGCCAAAAACACCACGATCGCCATACCGATAAAAGAGATGATCAGGGCAATCAGGGCCTGTTCCTGGAGTGTCTTCCCGAATGATGCGCCGATCTGGTCGATCTTGGCATCCGGGTACTCCGCCCCGATGAGTAAAGCAAGCGCCTGGAGGCTCGCATCATCCATGGGTCCGAACTTAAGGTATTTCCCGTTGTTCACCCCTTCTCCTACCGAGAGGAGGGGGTAGCCCTGGAACTTCTGCTCCAGCTGCCCTGGCGTATCGGTCGTAAAAAGAGTGACCGCGGTACCTCCCGAGAAATCGATCCCCGGTCGCACCGGCATCCCGGTAGTGGCCATGTTGTACCCAAGAATGGCCAGCGAGAGGATGAGGATGACCATGGGGATCATCACCATCTGCCGGGGTGTGTATTTGTTCACATCATACCCGATGAGTCCCATAGCCCAGTACTTTGGCTACTCAGGAGTAAAATCCTTCGGGACGCCGGAAATCAACGACTTTTTTCCGGCTCTGGCAAAACCGATATTTTTACCAGCACACCCTCCAGGTGAGCGATATACCAGGGGGACTTTATACCCCCTTTTTGAAGGAAAGAAAAGAAAATCCTTATATAAATCTTATGGTCAGTACCAATTCATGAGATCTCCGCACGAGATCAAGGCAGTCATCGAAGGCCGGCTGCGGATGTACCTCTCCAGGGACCATACCGGGATCAGGCGTGCCATGCTCCAACTCTTTCTCAAAATAAAATCCCTCACCATCGCGAAGATCTGCGAATACCTTAACAGGAGTTTTACAATCAGTTACCACTCGGTCGCCGCGATGGTCGGAATCATCGCATCCCGGATCGGCATCCTTCACGTGATCAAGAATCGTGAGGGCACTCATAGCGTGTACCAGCTGAAGGAACAGTATACGGATATGGTTGCAAAGATCGTGGGAACCACCTGATCCGTCCCATCATAATTTTTTTACCGTTTCCGGTCCAAATGGTGAGAATCATGTACGTAAGACCAAATGCACGCACTCTCCCGGAAGAGATCAGCGTCAATGAGGATGTGGCAGAATATATCGACCGCAGGGGATGTGACTTCAGGATATGCACCTCCTGCGGAGGCCCGCTTCTCCTTCCCGTCAGCATGAAACCCCCGAAAGCGACTGATCTCCAGGTAAGGGCAGGGGATTATACTATTTTTATCTCTATCCACCAGGCCCGTTACCTCCAATCGATTCACCGGGGTATGCTGCCGATGTTCCTGGACCAGATCGACGACAGTTCGCCGGGACATGAGTATTGAGGAACTAGACCACACCGCTGATGCGAAGGTCAGGGTGAAAGCCGGAACGCTTGAGGAGCTCTTCTCCGAGGCAGGCCGTGCCCTGATGCAGGTGATGTACGGCCGTCCAGGCAAAGATGGCCGGACGCACCCCGTCGTGGTCAGTGGAGATGACCTGGAATCACTCATGCACGCCTATCTCTCCGAGCTGCTCTTCATCACCGAAGTGGAGGGGCTTGTGATATCGGGGGCTGACCTTCACATCGGGGAGGGAATCGTCGAGGGGGTAGTCATGGGTGAACCCTTCTCGATGGAGGCTCATAACGCAGGTCGCGGTGTGAAGGGGATCTCCTACTCTGGTCTCTCAATAGTCCACGATCAGGAGTCTTATATACTGGATGTCATCTTTGATGTGTGAATGACCATGCTGCCAGGAGTACAGAGGGTGGGTGAATTCGAATGGCAGGTTCCGGTCGGATATATCCCGGGAATGCGGGTGCCAGGGCTGTTCTTCCTCTCAGAAGCCCTTGCCGGGACCCTCGAGGAGGGAGCCGTCAAACAGCTGGCGAATGTTGCCACCATGCCCGGTATTGTGCGCCAGTCCCTCGCCATGCCCGACATTCACTGGGGATACGGTTTTCCCATCGGGGGGGTCGCAGCCTTCTCGCTTGATGAAGGGGTCATCTCTCCGGGAGGAGTGGGCTTTGACATCAACTGCGGTGTTCGGCTGCTTGCCACCCCTCTGCGCGAAGGGGATCTTGGAAAACGGCGGGAGCTGGTGGAACGCCTGTTCGGTGCTATTCCGACAGGGGTAGGGGGAAAGAGCGCGCTCCGGCTCTCCAACCGGGAACTTGACCGCATGCTTCTTGAAGGGTCTTCCTGGGCAGTCAGGGAAGGGTACGGCATAGACGAGGACATACGGATGTGCGAGCAGGAGGGGTGTCTGAAGGAAGCCGACCCTGCCGCTGTCTCGCAAAAAGCCCGCCAGAGGGGGATGCCGCAGAGCGGCACCCTTGGATCGGGGAACCATTTCCTTGAAGTGCAGGTCGTCAGGGAGGTGTACCACCCGGAGGCCGCACGCGCATTTGGCATCAGCCAGGGGCAGGTCTGCATCATGATCCATTGCGGGTCCCGGGGTCTTGGACACCAGGTCTGCACTGACCACCTGAGGATCCTTGAGGCGGCCACGAAAAAATACCGTATCACGCTTCCTGACCGCCAGCTTGCATGTGCACCGATCGACTCACCTGAAGGGAGGGCCTACTTCGGCGCAATGGCAGCCTCGGCGAACTATGCCTGGGCCAATCGCCAGGTCATCATGCACTATACCCGGAAAGTGCTGGAGGAACTTTATGGCGTTGCCTACAAGGACATGCACTTGGTATACGACGTTGCCCACAACGTGGCCAAGATGGAGGAGCACCTCGTCGGGGGGACGAGGATGAAGGTCTGCGTGCACAGGAAGGGGGCGACCAGGGCATTTGGACCCGGTGCACCGGACCTTCCCGCTGCATACTCATCGGTCGGCCAGCCGGTAATCATCCCAGGGAGCATGGGGAGCCCCTCGTTTCTCCTCAATGGTACGAGTGGCGCGATGGAGAAGACCTTCGGGAGCACCTGTCATGGTGCAGGGAGGGTGATGAGCCGCACGCAGGCAAAGAAGCGGCTCACCGGCAGGGAGATCAGGGACACCCTTGGCAAGGAAGGAATTATAGTGAAGGCGCCGAGCGATGCGGCAATTGCAGACGAGGCACCTGAAGTCTATAAACCGAGCATGGAGGTGGTCCGTGTCGTCCACGAAGTCGGGATCTCCCGCCTCGTTGCCCGGTTCGAACCTCTTGGGGTGATCAAGGGATGACAACCCGTTGTGCGCTGCTCTGGGACGAGAAGATCGTCTTCTCCCGCCTCATCGAGGAATGCGGCCTTTCCTGCGAGCATGTCACTCCCCAACTCCTGGCGGCGCCATTTTACCGGGGACGATATTCAACACTGATCATCCCTGCGGGGTTTGCGAACCCCGCGTATTCACGGCTCCTGCCGGCTTTACGGGCGTCTTCGGGCCGCATAAGGAGGTACATCGAATCCGGGGGAAAACTCGTTGTCTTCGGGCCGGGAATCGACCGGGCAGATGCGTACGACTGGTTGCCGTTCGACGTCACTTACTGCCACCTCCACCAGAGAGGGGGCCTCGAATGTGTGTCGTCGGACCGATGTGCATCGCTCTTTTCAGGGTATGATCCCGCGTCCATCGAGAGCGACGGGTATTTCTCCCACCATGCAGGAGAGGTTGTTGCAAAGATGGGTGTAGGGGCAGTGCTGATAAGAAGTGGCGTGGGAGAAGGAGAGGTTGTTGCAACCACAATCCACGAATACCCCTCGAGGGCATTTCTTGGCGAATTCTGCAGGGGTTCAGTGGAAACATTCTTGTGACTGGAAATCAGGGATTTAGTGTAGTGATCACGCATGAACCGCTTCATCCTCTCAGCAGATTCCGGGCCGGAGGATCTCGAACCATTGGGACGGGCACTCCATGAACTTTTAAACAGGCTCCCTATAACAGCACGATCCCTCGAGCGGCCAGGCATCAGGATCGAAGACGGGCGGGTGATCGATTCGAATTATACTGGCCCTATCCTGGAACGTGTCCTGCACGAGAACCGGACACTCAAGGTCACCCCTGATCGGGGGGCTTACCGGGGCGTCCCCGTCGTTGTAGGGCCCATAAGGGACACGGAGGGGGCTCCGATTGCAGCCATCGGGATCGTGGATATCACCGGGATATTCGACCTGGCTACTCTCATGGAGCACCAGTCCGAGATCATGAAACAGGTATGCGGGAAGGATCCATGCCCCCTCCCTGGGGAGCAGGTCGTGGCAAAAAGGTAAACACCATGTACCACGCAGCGTTCAGGGTTCTTGAGGTGCTCGAGAAGAGCGAGGGACCCGTTTCTGGTGAAGCGATCAGCAATACCCTTGGGATATCCCGCTCGGCGGTGTGGAAGCATATCAAGGAGCTCATCGACATGGGCTACGAGATCACCGCGTCCCACCGGGAGGGCTACCGCCTCAAGAAGAGCAGCAACCGGCTGCTCCCCTACGAGGTCCACAAGAGGCTCCGTACCAGCTTCATGGGCAAGAAGATGCGCTACTTCGAGAGCACCACGTCCACGAACTGGGTGGGCCGGCAGATGGCTGAAGAGCAGGACCCCGGGTCGCTGCATGGGATGGTGATCATCGCCGAGCAACAGACGGGGGGGATCGGGAGACTGGGGAGGTCATGGGTCTCTCCCCGGGGGGGGATCTGGGCGACCGTGGTGGTCAAGCCAAAGATTCCCATCGAGAGGGTCTTCATGATCACGATGGCCGGGGCGATCGCAATCGCCAGGGCGCTACGAAAGGAGTACGACCTCGGGGCACTGATCAAGTGGCCAAACGACATCTATATCGGCGACAGCAAGGTTGCAGGACTCCTCCTTGAGATCTCTGCCGAGGCTGACCAGATCAACTACGCAGTCCTTGGCCTTGGGGTTGACGCGAACGTCTCGCCTAAGGATCTCTCCGGCCTGCCGAATGCCGTCACTTCCGTCAGCCTCGAAGTAGGCCACGACGTGGACCGTCCCGCGCTCCTCGCCCGCATCTTAAAGGAGTTCGAGAGCCGATACCTCCTTCTTGAAGCAGGGGAGTACGAGTCGATCGTCAGGGAATGGAAGAGCCTCTCCTGCACCCTTGAGCACCGGGTCCGTGTCAATACCCTCAAGACCTGTGTCGAGGGTGAGGCGATTGACATTGACGAGTATGGCGCACTCCTCATCCGCAAGGACAACGGGAAGATCGAGCGCGTGATAGCTGGCGACTGTACTCAGCAGTAACGTTCTTGTCGTCAACCACGAATTTATTTCGGGTTGACAATGAACCTCCGCCGGTATCGTGCGCTCTCCATCGCCCATACGGGGGCCTTTACTGCGTTTCTTGCGGCTGGCTCGTGGATCTCTATCCCGTTTGTCCCCGTTCCCTTCACCCTCCAGACGCTCTTTCTCTTCCTCGCCGCAGGGATCATGGGGAGGTATGCAGTAGTACCGGTATCCCTGTATCTCCTGATGGGAGCCATGAACCTCCCTGTATTTCACAGCGGCACTGCAGGAATAGGGGTGTTCCTTGGGCCGACGGGCGGATACCTGGCGGGGTTCATTCCTGCGGCACTCCTCGCGGGTATCGGGTATGAGTGCAGGCCCCGCGTCGCGAGATACGCCGGGATGGCGGCAGGCCTTTGCGCACTCTACACCTGCGGGGTGGCATGGCTCTCCCTCTCGACAGGATTGTCACTGGAGATGGCGCTCGTGCTCGGGGCGGTCCCCTTTATTCCCGGCGATATCCTGAAGGCAGCGGTTGCATCCCTTGTTACCGATCGCATCGCCCGACTGAGGACAGGGACGCATGCGGGTATTGAGGGAGAGGAGCGGAGGTCGGCACGATGATCCGTATCAATGGACTCCGCCACGGAATCCTCGATATTCCTTCCCTTCTCATCCCGTCCGGGTACACTGCGGTCATCGGTCCGAACGGAAGTGGCAAGACCACGCTTCTGCGGCTCCTCGCCGGGATGGAGGAACCGTTCCAGGGATCCGTCACAATGAGGGGACTGCGTGCGGGTCCCCTGAATGTGGGGTGGGTACACGAGTTCCCTGGGAGGAATACCCTCTTCTCCCGTGTGAGGGACGAGATTGCCTCCCCCCTTCAGTTCCGGCACCTGGCGTGTGAAGAGATCGCGGAAAGGGTGAAGGAGATATCCGGGCGTATAGGGATATCCTCACTCATGGACCGTGGACCAGAGTCGCTATCGGGGGGAGAGCAGGTGCTCGTTGCACTTGCAACGGCAATGGTGTCTGATCCCGAAATCCTGGTCCTCGATGAATGGGACTCCCACGTGGACATCCACACTGCAACAGTGCTGCAGGAATATCTGCGCCACACGGGGGTTCGATGGAAGGTCCAGTGCACGCAGGACATGGACCTTGCGGCATCCGCAGATTTGGTAATATTCCTCTCTGGAGGGCGAGTTTTGGCATACGGCTCTCCTAAGGAGGTCTTCTCGGCGCATCCTGATTCCTGCTGGTATCCGCCTTCATGGAGGTGGAAGGAATGGAACTCTTCTTTGACGGGGTAGCAGTCAGTCGCGGTGGCCCTGAAATCAGGGTATCGGGCCGGTTCGGTCCCGGGATCAACCTAGTGAGCGGGAGGGTGGGGTCAGGAAAGTCGACTCTGGCCGCGATGGCTGCAGGGCTCCTCGCCCCAGGTAAGGGTGCGGTTACCCGTTATGGCATCAGGAGCACCATGATCTCCTTCCAGTTCCCGGAATGGCAGCTTACAGGGAACACAATCAGGGAGGAGATCCGGTCATGGGGTGCCGATGAAGGGGAGATCCTCCCCATTGCAGGCCTCGTCGGCAGGGAAGGTGATGACCCGCTCTCGCTCAGCAGGGGCGAACTCAAGAAGCTCGTCCTCTCCTGCATCTTTGAAAAGACATGGGACCTTCTTATCCTTGACGAACCGTTCAGCGCCCTTGACTGTTCAGGAAAGAGGGAGATATGCCACTTGATCGAGGCCAGGCGTTCATCCATTGTAATCCTTTGCACCCATGAACAACATTTTCTGCCACGTATCGACTCTCTCTGGGAGTTCCAGGGCCATGAACTGGTATTCCGGGGCGCGGTGCCTGGAGCACTTGCCCACTGGGAACTTGCCCCCCCATCGGTGAAGGCACTTCTTTCACGCGGAATTGTCCCCCGCAACATATCAGAAGGCGACCTCGCGGAGGCGGTATGCAGGATCCACGGCTGAGGCTCCTTGCAGTGGTGGCGATCTCTCTCACCGCGTTCTCAGGGATCTCCGGGGCGTTCTTATCGGCTGTCTGGTACTTCGCCTGCACCCGAGGTCCTACGATGTTGAAGCGTTCCCCCTGGCCACTGGTTGCCTTTATCCCGCTCTTCCTGGTGACGGCAGCGCTCTTAATCACCGGGGGCGAATGGCTCTCGTACCTTGTGCGCCTGGGGATGGTGGTCCTGATTGCAATCTACGCCTACCAGGACCAGAAGCCGGGAGAGTTCATCCAGGTCTGCACCTGGGCATTTGGCCCTGGGGTGGGATTTGACCTGGGGCTAGCGGGGGAGATGGGGGTCTCATCGATCCGTTTTCTGGGAGGCGAGGTGCAGCGGGTACGGCAGGCATACCGGCTGAAGAATATACCCCTACGTGCGAAGGCGCTCTCCCCTATTGCGACGGGAATAGTCTTTGGGCTCCTCAGGAGGGCGGAAGACCAGGCCGATCTCCTTCTCGTAAGGGGATACGAAAGGGGTGGGGTGTCCTGCGTGAAGTTTTCATCTCCCCTAAGGGATCGGATTGCCGCAGGGGTTGCGGTTCTCCTCCTCCTTCTCTGTTTCTTCCCAGTGAGAGGATTTTTTATACTTGCACAATGAAGGTTTTAGAGGTTTAGCTCTTTGTTCGCCGCTGGAGCGTGGGCCAAGCCCGGAGGAGCCCGATGTGTGCTGCCAGTCATAAGAAGATTTCCATCACCGACACCACACTCAGAGATGCCCACCAGTCACTGATAGCGACGCGGCTTCGGACCGAGGACATGATCCCCCTGGCCCGGGAGATAGACCGGGCGGGATTCTTCTCAGTCGAGGCCTGGGGTGGGGCAACGTTCGACACGAGTATCCGGTTCCTTGCAGAGGATCCCTGGGAGCGTCTGCGGGTACTCAAGGCGGAGCTGAAGCGGACACCCATCCAGATGCTGCTCCGCGGACAGAACCTGGTGGGCTACCGCCATTACCCGGATGATGTCGTGGACCGCTTCGTCGAGCGGGCGCACGCCAACGGCGTCGACATTTTCAGGGTATTTGACGCCCTCAACGACATCCGGAACATGAAGCGGTCCATGCAGATGGTCAAGAATGTGGGTGCGCACCTCCAGGGGGCCATCTGCTACACGACGAGCCCCGTCCACTCGATAAAGGGGTTCGTGGAGATGGCAAAGGAACTCCATTCCATGGACTGTGATTCGATATGCATCAAGGACATGGCAGGGCTGATCATGCCGGATGCCGCAGCCGAGCTTGTGTCCGGGATCAAGGACGAGGTTGACACCCTCGTCGACCTCCACTCCCACTCGACGAGCGGGATCGCCCTCATGAGCTACGAAGCCGCGATCAAGGCAGGAGTCGACATTGTTGACACCGCGATGTCACCGTTCGCACTCGGGACATCCCAGCCCCCCACCGAAAGCGTGGTGGCGGCCCTCGCAGGGACACCGGGGGATACGGGGATCGATCTCCGCGTCCTGAAGGATGTCCGGAATGCCTGTATGAAGGTCCGCGAGAAGTACGAGGGGCTCGTCGACCCCATCTCCGAGCGTGTGGACAGCGATGTCCTCCTCTACCAGCTGCCGGGGGGGATGATCTCAAACCTCGTCTCGCAGTTAAAAGAACAGGACGCGCTCGACAAGGTAAACGCCATGTTCGAGGAGGTCCCGAAGGTAAGGAAGGATCTCGGCTATCCCCCTCTTGTCACCCCTACCTCACAGATCGTAGGAACCCAGGCGGTCTTCAACGTCCTGATAGGCGGGGACCGGTACCGGAATGTCACGAACGAGGTGAAGGACTACGTCCGCGGCCTCTACGGGAAACCGCCGGGCCCCATCAGCGACGAGATCCGCAGGCTGATCATCGGCGACGAGCCGCCTATCACAGTCCGCCCTGCTGATCTCCTGGAGCCGATCTACGAGAAGATGAAGGCACAGGCAACGGCTGAGGGACTGATCAAAAAGGAGGAGGATGTCCTGACCTACATTCTCTACCCGGCGATCGCACCCGCGTTCCTTCGTGGGGAGAAGAAACCCGAGGAGATACCGCAGAAGAAGGCAAAGGTCCCGGATATACCCTCGATTCCCCCTTCGATGGAGGTCGAAGTGGACGGGGAGGTCTTCTCTGTGAGGATCATCTCGGTCGGGGGGAGCGCTGTCGTCAGTTCTGCGCCTGCACAGGAGAAGATCCCGAGGGGAGAGATTCAGGGCGGCGTCAAGTCGAACATGCAGGGGATGGTCCTGAAGATCCTGGTGAACCGCGGGGCAGAGGTGAAGAAAGGGGACACGCTGCTCGTGCTCGAGGCCATGAAGATGGAGAACCCCATCCACAGCCCGGCAGACGGGCGTGTTGCGGATATTTTTGTGGATACCGGGGACACCGTCAAGAGCGGTGACGTGCTCCTGGTGGTGGAATGAAATTCTTCGAGAAGGTCCTCATCGCCAACCGCGGGGAGATCGCCATCCGGGTGATGAGGGCCTGCCGGGAGCTCGATATCGAGACGGTAGCCATCTACTCCACCGCTGACTCTGATGCACTGCACGTGAAGTATGCGGACGAGGCGTTCCTCGTCGGGGAGGCACCCCCTGCGAAGAGCTACCTCAACATGGAGCGGATCCTCGATATTGCGAAGAAGTCCGGGGCCGAGGCGATCCACCCGGGGTACGGGTTCCTGGCAGAGAACTACCGGTTTTCAAAACTCTGCCAGGAAGAGGGGGTCGTCTTCATCGGTCCCTCATGGAAGACGATCCGGGCCATGGGCTCGAAGATCGAGAGCAAGCAGATGATGCGGGATGCCGACGTCCCGGTCCTTCCCGGTACACTGGGGGGGATACAGGACCTGGAGGAGGCGAAATCAATCGCTGCTGAGGTGGGCTACCCGGTGATCGTCAAGGCGAGCGCAGGGGGTGGCGGTATCGGGATGCACATCGTGAATGACGAGAAGGGTCTCGAAGAGGCGATTGAGGCCGGCCGCCGCATTGCCCAGTCTGCATTCGGGGACGCGACCGTATTCATCGAGAAATACCTGGAGAGGCCACGTCACATCGAGTTTCAGGTGCTCGCCGATGAACATGGAAACGTGATCCACCTCTTTGATCGCGAGTGCTCCATACAGCGGCGTCACCAGAAACTCGTGGAGGAGGCACCATGCCCCATCATGACGCCGGAACTCAGGGAACGGATGGCGGCCTCCGCCATTGCTGTGGCAAAGGCCTCTGACTACACCAATGCGGGGACAGTCGAGTTCCTTTACGCGGATGGCAACTACTACTTCATGGAGATGAACACCCGTCTCCAGGTTGAACACACGGTGACCGAGATGATCACCGGCAGGGATATTGTCAAACACCAGATCGCGATCGCCGCCGGAGAGTCACTCGCACTCGACCAGGATGACGTGACGATCAGGGGTCATGCGATCGAGTGTCGTATCAATGCAGAGGACCCGCTGAACAATTTTGCAGCCGATCCGGGGAAGATCCTCCGGTACCGGTCGCCAGGAGGCCCGGGGATGCGGGTAGACTCCGGGATCCACATGGGCTACAGCATCCCCCCCACGTACGACTCCATGATCTCGAAACTATGTGCATGGGGTGCCGACCGAAGCGAGGCTATTTCCCGGATGCGCAGGGCCATCTACGAGTACGTCATCATCGGCGTCAAGACGACGCTTCCCCTGCACCATGCCATCATGCACAACCGGCATTACATCAATGGGGACACCCACACCCACTTCCTGCAGGAGGAGCACATGCAGAAGACCCTTGCCCGGTATGTGCGCGAGGAGGAGACACGGATGCAGACGCTCGCAGCGTCCCTTCGGCAGGGAAAGCAGATCGCGGCCATCACTGGGGCCGTGAACGTCTACCTCAACAGCCAGAAGAAGTGAGGAGAAATACCCCCTCGCCTCGTTTTCTTGCAAAACAGAACCTTTAATAGCGTGGAATGCGTTCTAATTATGCACTTTTGTGCGCTGCGGTGGCCTAGCTGGTTAGGGCGCCAGACTCATAGGGTTTTGAGGAGAAAGAAACGCGCCCATCATCTGAGACATCTGGAGGTCGTGGGTTCGGATCCCACCCGCAGCATTCGAACACCGTTGTTTACGTGCTCAAGGCTCCCCCTTTACATAGGGTGGCCTGAAACTCTCTTTTGTATGCCTTCCACAACTGTGACAGCTGAGACGTTCGGTTGTATCAAATCTGAATATGCTGATGCCGCCATCAACCGGGGGCTCACGACCGGACAGATCAACAACAGAGACCTGCAGCTCATCAGAGAATACCTTGCCGAAAAGCGGGCAACCGCGGGAATAAGCATCACCCGCTGCAACAAAATCACCTGCACACTCATAACCTGGCGACGTTTTATTCCACCCTTCCAGGACCTCACCATAGGCTCGATATACTCAGGCATCGAATCGCTACGGTCCGGCCATAGCATACGAGGAAGGCCATTCAAACAGAACACCATTGCCGATCACGTCGTCATCCTCAAAGGGTTCCTTTTCTGGATGATCGAGAACGAATATCTCGATCTGCCGGAGAAGAAGATCCGGAGGATAAAGAGCCCGCCCAGGGATACGATGACCAAGAGGGCCGCCGACCTGCTGACTCCCAAAGAGATCCAGACACTCCTTGACGCCTGCATATGGAGCAGGGACCGGGCTTTGCTGATGACCCTGTACGAAGGAGGATTCAGGGTCGGCGAGATCGCTCAGCTTTCATGGGGAGATCTCAAAGCGGATTCGAAGGGGATTGCCGTCAATGTCAAGTTCAAGACATCATATCCCCGTTATATCAGGCTCGTCATGGCGAAGGAATACCTCGCGGAATGGAAGGCCGATTATCCCGGTGAAGTGACGCTCGACTCGCCTGTGTTTCTCAACGAACGCCGGGGGCCACTGACACGGGCGGGTGACGATGGGGGATCTGTGATCGCTATTATGCTCCTTGGGGAGGACTGATCAGATGAATCCTGTGATACCAGGAGGGCCAGTCAGCCCCGCCCCTACCTTAACATTCCCGCAGAAGTCGCAGATCTCCTGAAGGTGCATGTGAAAACGATGCGCGAAATGATCAAGTCCACGCGTCTGCGGGCGACTGAGATCGGCCGGGAATATCGGATTACTGGTGAACAGATGCGGCGATACCCCGAGGAGAACAAGATAAAGTGACAGGATTACCAATAAAAACAACCATGAACCAAATGTTGATAAATGCCGGCCGGCCCGGCCATATAGTGATGGTCACCCGGGTCAATGTCCCTTACCCCTTTTTGTTCT
>JAKPPB010000053.1 GCA_029547605.1 Methanobacteriota archaeon
TGATCTTCCCGGCCGATACCTGTTCGATCACGAACAACCGCCGCGCTTCCTTCGTCTTCATAAACACGTCGCCCCTATTCATCATGATGGACATTATCCACGTCCCGTTCAGGAATGACAATACCACAGGCTGGTCACACAGCAACATCCCCACCCATTGACAATCCCTGAGGGAAGACATATTCTCTTGACATATGTTAGGACGCTTTTTCGTATTTTATTTGTTCTAAAAGCTTATGGGACAAGAGAAGGGGTGGGACAATTGACAAATGGAAAATCCTATGAAAAGAGCCATCCCTGGTTGGACTTCAGCCCCGACCTTCGGAACGCAAGCCATCGACTTTGGATGCTTTTGGGAGCAGCGCAATCTAAGTGCCAACACTTGGCGGGGGTGCCGTTGCTCCCTGACGTGGCTCAAGAGCTCCACAGGGTCTTCCTGGCAAAGGGAGCCCTGGCCACCACAGCCATCGAAGGGAACACCCTGGAGGAGAGGGATGTCCTGGCCCTTTTGGAGGGGACGTTGGACCTTCCCCGTTCCCAGGAGTATCTGGGGCGAGAAGTCGCTAACATCATCAACACGTGCAACCGAATCGGGGACGGGGTTCTTCTCCCCCAACCGGCCCACCTTAACACTCAGGAGATTATGGGCTACAACGCTCAGATCCTTCAGGATATCCCACAGAAGGACGGAACGACCCCTGGGGAGTTCCGCACGCGTAGCGTGGTGGTGGGAGGTGGGATCTATCGGGGAGCCCCGGCGGAGGATTGCCCCTACTTGGTGGACCGGCTTTGCTTATGGCTCCAAAAGCTCACCGACCCAGAAACTCCCATACTTGGGAAAGAGTTCCCCGTGGCATCGGGCATTCTCGCCGCTGTATTGGCCCACCTTTATCTGGTATGGATTCATCCCTTCGGTGACGGGAATGGGCGCACGGCTCGCATCCTGGAATTCCGCCTTCTTTTGGAGGCGGGAGCCCCGACCCCTGCGGCGCACTTGCTCAGCAACCATTACAACAAGACCCGGAGCGAATACTACCGTCACCTTCATGAGGCCACTGCTCCCGGCGGAGTGCTCCGATTTATGGAGTACGCCCTTCAGGGGCTCGTGGATGAGCTGGATGAGCAAATCAGGTTCGTCCGTTGGCAGGAAGTCAAAGTTTTGTGGGGACACATCGTTCAGCGGGCCTTTTCGGGGAAAACCACGCCCGCATCCCAGCGGCGGCACGCCCTGGTTCTCGCTCTCTCCGACGCCGGGGGCCCCGTGGGGATCAAGGCCATCAGAAAACTCTCTGCGGAAATTGCGCTGGCGTACTATCACAAGACGGACAAAACCCTCTCCCGAGACATCAACGCCCTGACAGAAGGGGGCCTGGTGCGGCGAACTGGGGGCAAGGTGGAGGCGAATGTCGAGCAGACTCTTAATCTCTTTCCTCGGCGTCGGGGGGATGCAAAAGAGTTCTTGCTTCCCAAAGGGATCACCGCCCCCGATTGATGCCCCGGGATTCCCCCCTCGCTACGCAGGAGGCAGAAGGGGGAAAACCGTCCCCCTGGTGACCCTGGCGGCGATATACACGGCAAGGGAAAGATGTATTTGGTAACCTAAAATCCCCCCGGTTTGGGGTCAAATGATTCTCGAAAAAGTACCCACCCCGCACATGTTCCCCTATCATCCTGCGAAAGGAACGGGAATTCCGGTTCGCAGGGAGGATGAGAGGAGATGTACGGGATGGTTGACAGGG
>JAKPPB010000018.1 GCA_029547605.1 Methanobacteriota archaeon
GGATTGATTCCACTCAGGCTGTTCCACTGTGAAGAGACCCCAAAGGAAGACCCAATGGAACCTGTGTTCGAGTAACTGAAAGAATTCCCGGTGGATCCCGGTTTCGTGGGCGCCACAAATGCTGCGAATGCCGGTGCAACAAAAAGGGTTGTCACCAGCAGCATGGCCAGAATACCAACGACTTTCGTATTCATTTCAACAAATCTTGAATTTTGCCACATATATACTTTCAGGTCTTTCCCATTGAGCCTTGTCAGTTTGGGTATCAGCATTTGCTTCAGGCGAGTATATTGAGGGGGCATGCGACAATGGGACTCGTTGCAGGGTTTCGAGGCGGTTCTCCCCTGCCAGTCCTTGATTATTTCATAAAGCGTGATGAGAGAGGAAGGCCATAAGACCGTGGGATATCGAAGATTACACAAGATGTTTCCACGGATTTACTCAACCAGGGAAATCGCATTTACAATGATCTGTGATCGTAATGTATGCAAATCGCAAATGAATCATACCCCCAGGAGCAGTGAGGCATAGACAATTGTGCAATAATAGATGCCCACGACGATAAAAACCGCAGCAACAATCCTTTTTATCCATTTTTCCATCTTCTGCATCGTCGATAACATCCCCGACACGCGTGAGACTCCCTGGACGAGCATGACTGATATGACGATGACCGGGAATGCAGTAGCGATGGCAAAGACTGCGGGGACGAAGATCGCATCTCCCGTATTCAACGCAATCGGGACGAGCATTCCAAAGAAGAGGACGGCAGAAAAAGGGCAGAGGGCGAGGGCAAAGATGATGCCAAGCACAAACCCCCCGAAGTATCCTTTCTCGCCAAGATACATCTCGAGTTTCTGCAGAGAACCATGACCGCCAGGAAGCGGGATATCGACAACCTCCAGCATCAGGATCCCCATGACGAT
The DNA here is from genome assembly GCA_029547605.1 of Methanobacteriota archaeon. Classification (GTDB taxonomy): domain Archaea; phylum Halobacteriota; class Methanomicrobia; order Methanomicrobiales; family Methanospirillaceae; genus Methanolinea_A. The sequence continues at coordinate 927 of JAKPPB010000018.1, forward strand.
GAGGAACGGCCCGATGAGCTTCTCCCCGTATTCCTGGAGGAAGAAAGAGAGTGCCTGGATGTTCAACCCTGCATAGACGATCAGTGCAGTCAGCCCGATATAGGCAACCATCCTGCCGAGACTGTAAAGGGTACCGACAAGGAGCGTATGCCTACTGTCACCTATCTTTTTTGAGATGAAGGCGATCGCAGTGATGTTTGTTGCGAGAGGACAGGGAGAGAAAGTCATCATGAGCCCGATGAAGAAAGCAGCCACTAGGGGGATCCCGCTTGTCCCCATGACCTCCATGACACCCATAAGGTCCATTTAAGTGAAGTCTCCTGCAAGTCTCTTCTCTATGACTTCTTTGAGATACGTCATGTACTCATCCTTGTCACCCAGTTTGTACCATACCTTGATAATCTGCTCTTTATGGAACCCGTCCCCATCAATGACGCCGATCCAGAGCGAGGATCCTGTCGGCCTGTAGCGTTCGAACACTTCCTTGTTCTCGGGAAGATCCACATTCACGTGCGCAAAAACCACCTTTCCGGATTGGATCTCCGGCGCAAAATAGGTGGTCATCGTCTCTTGTGCATACTCACCGAGCACGATACAGGAGTAGCACTGCCGGGTCGCATGAAAATGATACACTTCGACTCGTTCCACGGATCCCGAAATGGTTTTTCCGGGGTTTTTGCCCTGTTCGGCCTGAGTTGCACACCCAGCTGCGAGCACTGCCAGTGCAAGAAGCAGCATGATGGGCAGTATCATAAAAAATCCTTTGCTACCGTTCATATATCCCTCTCTTTATTCATTCTTCTTTCATTCCTGATACTTCTCATGATGACCTGGGAGAGCCCCTCAATCTCAACGTGCCGCGGCTCTTCGAGCCCCCGCTTGGTGATTCCTTCGTGTGTTGCGATGAGATGCATGTCCGGAACCCTCCCGATCAGGTCAATTCTCTTCTTCACGCAGCATTCCTCGCACCCGTCCACGGCGATCAGGCATTCGTCTTCCCCGAGTTCCTCTTCGAGCGGTCGTCTGAGGGCTGCAAGCTTCAGGTGACGAGCCACCAGGAGAGGGTAGCGGCAGTGGAGCGAATGGCCGGCCAGCGTGGTAAGCTTCCCCGTATGCGATATTCCCGAACAGGTGAGGAGGAGGACCGGCCGGTCGCTGTCAGTCATCGCTGTCTCCCCTCCCGAAAAATACCTCGATCCACCCCGTGATCTCGTCACGCACGTCGCGGAATGCCCCGGTGATGTGCTCCTCTGTCCCCACGACTGCGGCAGGGTCAGGGAACGCAATATGCAGGGTCTTTTTTGTCCAGGGATAGAATGGGCAGGCGGCCTTTGCAGAATCGCAGACTGTCACTACGAGATCCATCTCCGTCCCCGCAAGGTCCGAGAGCGGTTTTGCGTGCTGGCCGGAGATGTCTATCCCGATCTCCCGCATCACCGCAATCGCAGCCGGATGGACAGTTCGGGCTTCTGTCCCCGCCGAATACGCCTCATACCGGTCCCCATACCGCGCCCGGAGGTACCCCTCGGCCATCTGCGATCGTGCGGAGTTGTGGGTGCAGATGAAAAGGACCCTCTTTTTCATCTTTCCGCCCCTCTCCGCCCTTCCGGGAAGGTGTATATGTGAAAATTCTTGACCCCTTCAGTTTCTGGAAGAGTGGATAAATCATCGTTCTTCCTCGTCGCGTCACTGTGTACCATTTACCCCCCGATGAACGTCAATGCCAGCAGCAGCCCGAGACCGATTAACACGAGGCCCATGAGAATGCGGACTGCATTCCGGTGCTCCTGCCGCCAGCGGTCGACGCGCTCGAGAGGAAGCCCCAGCACGACCACGCAGAGGATCAGGACAAGCGGCAGGATAAAGAAGAGATTATACACCAGCAGGAGTGGGATCCCCTCAGCGAACGTCATCTGGTTTGAGATGAGCGAAAGGATAGCAAGGTAAATCCCGCCCGTGCAGGGAAGCTCGAACATCCCGACAAGTATTCCGAGAATGAGTGCCGCGGGAACCGATCCTTTCTTGATATAGCGGTCGATTATCCCTTTCTTTGATCCCGGGATGGCAAGTGCGGGTCTTCCGTCCCCCCGGATCCCATCATAGAGGCTCAGAGCCCCGAGAGAGAAGGCAATGATCGCGGCAATGATACCGATTGCGCGGGATATGGCCGCTGACTGGATGAGGTAGAAAAGACCCATCCCCGAGAGGAAGTAGAAGACGAAGACTGCGCTGATGAAACTTGATCCCACGAGCACCATGTTCCTGCGGGAACCTGCCGCGGCAAGCGTGAAGAGGAGAATGATCAGGACAGAAAATGCGCATGGGTTGATCCCGTCGGCGAGCCCTGCAGCGATTACCAGGGGAATGGTGAGGTCTGATGCGGCGATACCTCCAGGACTGAACGGGAACCCGGGAGAGTGAGTCCCAGGATGCGTGGTCCCCGCAGCCTGGATCCTCACCGCATCATCGAGATGCAGGGTGATCTCTTCATACCCGACAAGGGTGGCGTTTCCGACAAAGAGCGACGGAACCGGGATGAAACCGGTCCTGAATGCATCCTTGTATACCGTAAAAAGCTCTCGGTTCTCATAATTTGCGCCGATGTCAATGAGGTGGCTTTCAAGCTCTGGATGAGTGCGGATGTATTCGAGGACATACGGATGGGTCTTGATGCAGTCTGCGCAGTTGGTATTGTAGAAGAAGACCAGCACGGGACCGTTCTCGGTGAAGCGGTGGTCGGGATGAACAGGACCGGTGAACCCTTCGCCTCCAAAAGGTGGTGCGAATGCTGAACCCGTCTCTTCCGCAAGTGCATATGGACAGATCAACAAAGAGACCAGTATCGCAATGACGAGGGACAAGGTAAATTTTCTCATCGGAACTCTCCTGGTTCTAATTACTCCTGCCATCCCATCACGCACCGGAGTGAGGATCTCTCTGGGCTGCCATAGACCCTGCCGTTTGTGTTTTTTTTGATTCAAAATATATTGAAATATTGGAGTGCCCGTAATATAGTAGTTTCGAAGAATTGACCGGTCGTTATTCACTCTTTCACCAGAGGAGCTGCGTTAATTATTTCAGATGCATCCACATGACCATGTTCACGTAAGAAGAATTGTTACTCGGGTGAGAATGCATGACAATATGGAATGGAGCATTCCCATTCCGCGCCTGAAACCGCGACGGTGCTCGCCGGATCTGATAAAGGACAGGGAAAAATGAATAATGAGTGCATGAACATCTGATGAAACAAGAGCGCCCGGGTTAATTCCTGGATTGGTCATTTTGCGATGCGCGCAACTTCTTCCAGGGACAGAGTCGCATATTGCGGGTCTGACACCACCGATGCCATAAGATCGGGATCAGATTCCAGCCATTCCGTAAGCTGTGGCATAAATTTCCGAAGGGAGCGGGAACCCGGGACCGTCCGCGAATAATACATCCAGAGCCCCTCCCGGCGGGCAGTGACCAGGCCTGCATTCCGGAGCACGGTCAGGTGCCGGGAGATCTTGGTCTGGGACATCCCGAGCGCGACCTGGATCTGGCAGACACAGAGTTCACGTTTCAGCAGGAGATAGATCCGGAGACGGGTTTCGTCCGAGAGTGCTTTAAAGAGGGCGGTGTAGGTGTGAAGCGTTGTCCCCCTGCGGCGAATCTTCCGGGAGGTCATACACTACCGTATCCTTTCAATCGAATATAGTCATGCCTGGTCATGCAAAGATCCCAGTGACCTGAAGAACCTGGAAGAGGCACCCGGTCAGGATGGCAACCCCGACAATCGTGGCGACGAATGCTGCGACGAGTTTCTTCTCAAAGATTGAGGCAAGAAGCGTCATTTCCGGGATGCTTGCCCCTGCACCGCCGATGATGAGAGCCATGACCGCACCGATCCCCATTCCTTTTGTGAGGAGCACGGCACTGATGGGGATAATCGTCTCAGCGCGGATATACATCGGGATGCCAATCACCGCGGCGATTGGGATGGCGAGGGGATTGCCCGGTCCGGCAAGTCCAACAACCAGGTCTTCCGGAATAAAACCATAGATAAAAGCGCCGATTGCAGCACCGAGGATGAGGTAGGGAAGTACCTGCCGGAAGAGTGACAGGGCAGAATGGAGTGCCGAGTAAATATGCGTACGGTGCAGGAGGGGTGCATCGTTGTCCTTGCTGCAGAATCCGCAGACTGGTGCGGGTGCCGCATTGCAGGAACACCCGCCAGATGCCGGTTCCGGTTGAGCAGCAGGACTGCCCGGACAGCAGGATGATGATTTTGCAGGGGAGGGACTCTTTTCTGTGTTGCAAGAACATCCAGGCGAAGGTAAATCATGGGGTATGACAGGGCTTTCTGAAATGCAGGATGATGAAACGACAGGTGTGAGAGCATTGGTGCATGAACAGCCGCTGGATATTGGCGAACCTATACCCTGGTCCTTCCCTGTTCCGATTGGCTTTACATACCGGAGAAACTTACGGCGTTCGAGTACGGTGCCGGAGAAGACTGCGATACAGAACGTCATGATAAAGTAGATCAGCGTCGGCACCAGCCCGAAGAATGCGAGAATCATGAAGATGATGATCGGGTTCAGGAGTGGCGATGCGAAGAGAAAGGCCATGCACGCCCCAAACGGGACCTTTGACCTGATCAACCCCATAAGTATAGGGATTGTCGAACATGAGCAGAAAGGGGTGATCGCCCCGAACACTGCACCAAGGGCGGTCCCGGTTATGGTGTGCCTGGTGGTAAGCGCACGCCTGATCCTCTCCTCTGGTACATATTCCTGGATGAGGCCTACGAGGAAACTGATCCCGATAAAGAGGAGGACCAGTTCTGCGGTGATGACGAGAAAAAACTGTCCTGCAGTAAAAAGATCGTTGATGGCAGTCATTGTTATATTATTATAATCGGATATTCAAATATATAATGCCCACTGTGTGAGGTTCTGGTTCCCACACACCGCAAATATCAGTATTATTCCCAACCTGTGAAGCCGAGAGACTTCTTATCCTGACCCAGACATTGGAATTTGGTTCAGTGTCCCTTTCCATTCCTGCCTTTTGTGGAGTTATGGGGGTCTTTAAAAGGCTGCACCACCGAACAGTCTTTGCATTCGTTGCATTCAAACTCGAGTGTTGAGTGATAGACCCTGTACTTTTCCAACCGTTGTTTTATTTCCTGTTTGATTACCTCCTGGTCCGCCATGTTCTCAACGCAGGTAAAGATATGGGCATCGAGCACGTTCGTGTGGGAACAGAGGCTCCAGACGTGGACATTGTGTACGCCTCCCACCCCTGGTATTGATTCGATGTCTGCGATGAGTGCAGAGAAGTCGATATCTCTTGGCGCGAACTGGAGGAGAATTGCGCCGCTCTCCCTGATCACCGGCAGTGCCGATCCAATAATGAAAACAGAGAGGAGCAGCGAGAGGACAGGATCAACCCACATCTCCCCGGTAACCATGATCCAGATACCGGCAAGGATCACCGCTGCAGAAGAGAGGGTGTCAGCAAGGATATGCAGGTATGCGCTTTTCACGGACAGGTCATGGCTCCCATGCAGCCGCAATGCGATATACAGGTTCACGATGAGGCCAATGAATGCAACGGGGAGCATGAGAGAGACCTGGATCGGAGGTGGTGCTGAAATGCGCTGAAACGCCTCCCAGAGTATCCACAGCCCGATGAGGACGAGGATGCACGCGTTTGCAAAAGCTGTCGTCGTCTCGACACGATGATATCCAAATGTTCGCTCCTTTGAGGGCAAGGTCTGTCCCAGTCGCAATGCACCGAACGTGAGCAGAAGGGCTGAGACATCACTGAGCATATGGAATGCGTCACTGATGAGTGAGAGGGATCCCGAGAGGTACCCCCCGATGGCTTCAATGGTGAGAAAAATTACAGTGAGGATTAGGGCCTGCTTCACAAGCGATATATCGTTCTTTTGATTTTCTCCCATTGATGGGTCTCCAATGGTACAAGCATTGATCCCATTTTCAGACTGGTTCACTCTGGAACAGTCCCTGTGTCCGCAGACATATTTTCACGAGCATGAGCATGACGGGCACCTCTATCAACACCCCGACTACTGTCGCCAGCGCTGCCCCTGAAGCCAGTCCAAAGAGGATGGTTGCCGTGGCAATTGCGACCTCGAAGTGGTTCGACGCCCCGATCATCCCTGCAGGAGCGGCATCACGGTAAGGAAGTCTCAGCCATCGGGCAAGGGCAAAGTACCCGAGCATGAAGATGAGCATGGTCTGGAGGAAGAGGGGGATTGCTATCCACAGGATCGTAAACGGGTTCTCGACAATCACATTACCCTTGAAGGTGAAGAGGAGGACGAGCGTCCCGAGCAGTGCGACAATCGAGACCGGGGTCAGGAATGGGAGAAATCTTGTCTCGAACCAGGCCATGCCCTTATGCCGGATGATCCACTTCCTTGTGTAGTAGCCAGTGAGAAGGGGAAGGCCAACGTAGATGGCGACCGAAAGGAGGATGGTCTCCCAGGGGATCGGCATCGCATTCACCCCGAGAAGGAACCCGCCGAGCGGTGCATAGAGCACGAGCATGGTGAGTGAGTTGATGGCGACCATGATCAGTGTGAGGCCGTCGTTTCCTTTCGCAAGGTAGCTCCACATCAGCACCATGGCGGTGCAGGGCGCGATGCCAAGGAGGATGCAGCCTGAGACGTAACTCCTCCAGAGCTCAACCGTGCTCCCGTCCGCGAGCACCTCTGTCCCGGGAATGAATGAGACGAAGACGTACCCCAGGAAGAACGTGGCAAGGAGATACATCGTGAACGGCTTTATCGCCCAGTTCACAAAGAGGGTGAGAGCCACGGGTTTGGGGGTGCGGGCGGCTTTCAGCACTTCTGCAAAGTCGATCTTCACCATGATGGGATACATCATGAAGAAGAGGGCTATTGCAATCGGGATCGAGACCTGATAGAGAGAGAACGAATCGAGTGCCACGGCAACGCCGGGTGCTACCGCTCCAAGGCCGATCCCGGCAATGATGCAGAGGGCTACCCACACCGTAAGGTATTTCTCGAATGTACTCAGTCGGCGTTCGGTCATGAACCCTCCCGTTTGGGGGCTTTCCTGCCTTTCACAGTATGAGATGAACTTTCACCAGGGGGGGCTTTTGTCACAAAGTTGAGGTCAGTCGCGAAACATTCGCAAGGGCGTGTCCCGATCAAATTTCCGGGGCAGTTTTCGATGATCCTGATGATGCCCATTGGCATACTCCCCTTCTGTCAACACTTCCCGCCGCATCCACACCCGCAGCCGGTGTCAAGTCCTGCGTCATTTTTCGACCTGGTCCCGGAATCCTCACCCTTCCCCTCTCCAGCCCAGCATGCCGAGACTACCTTCTCGATGTCGTCAGCAGTATAGGACTTCGATGGTCCTTTGGTGATCCCCAGTTCAGTCACGACAAGGTGTTGTCGAATTACGATACCCTGGGATTCTGCGATCTTTCTTGCACACTCCATTGGGCAGCCGTCAAGGACGACGACCTCATCGGCCTTCTTTGCATTCGTCACCAGCCCTTCGGACCCTATCGCAAGCAATGATGCGCAGGCAATACTCCCGTATCCTTCTTCGGTCAGCTGGATCGCCGCAAGGTTGGTGATCTGGCCGGTGTTTGCCTGTCCTGCACAGGGAAAGATAATCCGTCTCTTCTCGTCCTGTCCACATGTGCAGGTAGGTATCTCTGCCATTTCAGGACCCCCCGCTGAGGATCCGTTTGATCTCGGTGACGTCAGCGACTCTGCCAGAGACCTTCAATTCACCATCGACGATCAGTGCCGGGGTAAGCATGACCCCCCGGTCCATGATCGCGGTGATATCTTCCACCTTCTGGATGTCTGCACTGACACCCAGTTCCCTGACAGCCTGTTCGACATTCTTTGCCAGTCTCTTGCACTTCATGCACCCTGTGCCCAGGACTTCGATCTTCATGGCGTCACCTTCTTATTGTACTCCCTGTACATTGCTTCACGATATTTTTCTTCAGCTGATGATGGAATGTAATTATAGATTTTTATGCGCTTGACGAGTTCGTTGATAATTGCTTCCTTGGATGTGAGTTGCAATTCCTGCACCTCATCGATGATGTCGTCGAGCATTGCGAGCCCGACAGTGATCCCTCCGACCTCCACCTGACGGATTCGCCGGAGTGCTTCTGCCGCACAGCAGGGTTTTTCCTTCTCCACCATACAGTCCTTCACCTCACCCGAGGAACAAGCCGTAGATAAAACCTGCCACGGCCGACATGATGATCACGAGGACTGCGTAGGAGGCCGTCTTTTTTACTCCCATGATACGGGAGAGAACGAGGAGGGACGGGAGGCTGACACTCGGGCCCGAGAGGAGGAGGGCGAGTGCCGGCCCCCCTGCCATCACCCCGCTCGTGTAGCCAAACGTTGTCCCGATAACCGGGACTTCGAGGAGGGTGGGCATATAGAGGATCGTCCCTACGACTGCGGCCAGGAGCGTGGAGAGAAGAGAGTTGTTCCCGAAGAATGGACGGAACGTCTCGGGCGGAAGGAAGAAGGCGAGCATGCCGAGAACAAAGGTTCCCACGAGAAGGATGGGGAATATCTTCTTCGTCAAATCCCAGGTCTCGTATCCCCATTCCGTAACCTCGTCCCTCTCGAAGAAATAGATCAGGAGGTAGGCCACCACCAGGGTCATTGCATAAATGAGAGGATACTTGATCAGCCAATCAGCCTGGGAAGTACCGGTGACCAGGATGCCTACCAGCAGGACAAAGAAGAGGGGTACTACCCAGCGGGGGCGCTCTTCTTTCTCACCAGCTGGCACCGATGGCATGAGTTTCATCTTCTCCTTCGTTCCCGTATCGTAGGACCGAAAGAGCATAGCCATGATGAGGCCGATAAAAATCGACATCACAATAGCGAAGGCTGCTCTCGCAATCCCGAGGTCAAAGCCCAGAACCTTTGCGGTATAGACGATGGCGAGGATGTTGATTGCCGGGCCCGCATAGAGGAACGTGGTTGCGGGCCCGATCCCGCTCCCCCGCTTGAAGAGCCCGGCAAACATGGGGAGGATGGTGCAGGAGCAGACCGCAAGGACCGTGCCCGAGACCGATGCCAGACCGTAGGCAAC
>JAKPPB010000070.1 GCA_029547605.1 Methanobacteriota archaeon
TCGCGCTCCATGCCTCTTTCTCGCTAATAATTAATAATTGCTCTTTATATAAAGATCTAACGGTTTTATGCTCTCTATTTGTTAATCGTGCAACAATATTGAGTTTGATCTAAAAATAGGTGGAGAAGGCTGAACAGTTACATTTTTTTTTCCTAGTCGTTGGCAGGGCAGTCATGAGTGGGTATTAGGGAAATCGAATCCGCGGTTTTCATCATGCAACAAGTGTCTCGGAGAGAATCATGTGATATTTTTGAAGGGGGAGATCCCGGTAACCGTGCAGCTTGCGACCGGGTCAGGGGAAGGCAAGCTCGATGCCGTCATGGTCTTCCAGCGCAACCGACGCAATAGCGAGGTCCTGTATCGCCAGTCCTGTCGCGTCGAAGACCGTGATCTCGTCGCGGCTCATCCTCCTCTTCTCACCTATGACGACCTGGCCGAGGGTCCCTGCAATCATATCAATGGAATAAAGGCCCATTGAAATGGGAACATTCACCTCGCCGGAATGGGCTGCCTGCACGGGGTCGTCAACAAAGACGCTGGCCCTCCTGAGAATGGCCGGGTCAAGCTCCTCCTTTCCCGGGGCATCCGCACCGATCGCGTTGATGTGTGTGCCTTCCCGTATCCATTCGTCACGGACAAGGGGTTTCCTTGACGGTGTGGCCGTGACCAGGACGTCGCACTCGCATACCCTGGGGAGACTTGAAGTCCTGCACTCGATATGGCTGAGCTGCGTGCATAGCTGATTCGCATTCTTCTCGCTCCTGCTCCATACGAGGATCTCGCGGACGTCGAGTTCCTTCTCGATTGCCTGGACCTGGGATTTTGCCTGTTTGCCGGAACCCACCAACCCAATACTGACAGACCTTGAGGGGGAAAGATGCGCTGCTGCAACCGCACCTGCAGCACCGGTCCTCATGTCGGTCAGCTCCGTGGCGTTCAGAAGGGCACGCGGGGCCCCGGTATCCACATCGAGGATGATCGTGATCGCCATTACAGACGGGATACCCTTCGAGGGGTTCTCGGGGTGGACGTTCACGACCTTCACTCCCGCAATACCAAGGGAGGGTATATATGCAGGCATTGTCCGAAAATCGCCGCGTGGAAGGGTCACGTATAGTTTTGGGGGCATCTGCACTCTGCCCCTGGCGTGCTCCGCAAAGGACTCTTCTATCACCCTGTTCAGCCTGGAGAGATCGATGGCTTTTCCGGGGTCCGGATAATAACGCATACTGGTCTGTACTGCGCGGTGAAAGAAGAATTTGATGGCCCCCGTTCCCAAAGAGAGAGGCATTTTCCGGCACGCCGGGCCAGGTCACCATTATGCCCTCCCGACTCCAAAAAGATATCAGACAATGGGGACCCTCACATGATCCACATCGTACCAAAGCCTACCGACACCGCTGGCGATGACTCGACTTCCATGGTCATCAGGGAGATTGCCAGGCAGGGAGGCCGAAGCTCCTATCTCGATCTTGACGCCCTTGACCCTTTCTCGAGTCCCTTATCTGGCGCCCTCATCTGGGTCTGCGGGCTCCGGCAGGACGACCACCAGTTCGAGGTTGTCAATGCCCTCTCGGTGAGCAACCGCGTTATCAACACGCCGCTTGCCATCTTCACCTGCGCAAGCAAAGTGCTCACGAGCACGCTCTTGGTTCGCCAGGGCATCCCGACTCCCAAGACTTTCTTTACTTCGTCGCGCGAGACCGCGGCCGATCTCCTCGCAAGGTTTGGAAAGATGGTGATCAAACCAGTATACGGCTACGATGGGAATGGCATCTTTCTGATCAATTCGCCGACACAACTCGGCAGCCCTCCCTATTACCTCCAGGAGTATGTCCCAAACGACAGGGATTTCCGGGTGTTCGTCATCGATGGCGAGGCAGTAGGTGCCATATCGAGGGTCTCTGATTCCTTAACCCACAATATCCACCAGGGGGGAACAGGCAGACCCGTGGAAATAGATGACCGGATGGCAGAACTTGCAGGGGCCGCTGCGAGAGCCGTCGGCGTGGACTACGGGGGCGTTGATCTCCTCCCGTGCGGTGATGATTACTGCGTGCTCGAAGTGAACGGGACACCCAACTGGCACTGCATGGGGGTCAACATCCCAGGGCTTCTTGCCGGGTACCTCCTCACTATTGAGAGACAGATGAGGGGCTGAATGGGGGGGATTGGGGAAAACAGATTGCTTATTGGATATATTCCATCTCTTTGAGGGTCTTGACGGCAAGTTCCTTCATCCTCGCCGAGATTCTCCCCGAAGCAGAGAATTCCACGTCCTTCATGGCATTCGCAAGCTCGTTTCCCAGGATGAAGATGGCGTACTTGTGTTCCATTTTGCTTTTGTGAAGCTGAGCGGGGTTTATTTTTAGAGAGTAGTACTGGCTGAATTTCAGGTCTGAATTCGTGGACTCAAAATAGTCCTTGATCTCATAGAGCATCTGGTGAAGTGTGATCAGTTCCTCTTTGTGCATCCTCCCACCTCCAAAAGATGATTGTTGCAGAGGGGATAAATAGGTAACCCCTGCAACAGGATCAGGCCATTTTTAGGAGTTTTATCGATAAAGGACGCTTTATTATGCCTTTATATTCAATGGCAGCCACGTACTCGAGACCTTTTCCCGCAAGTGTGTCAAGGAGTTTCTGGTTTACCTCTCCGTCAAGTAAAAGCCCGACGGCGTCTCCATTCATCTCTTCAAGCGCCCTTTCAATGTCCTGCGCATCCACGTCACGGATGACGGTAAAATCCCGCGAGAGGAATCGCGCACTCCGGGACCCTCGCATTGCCGCGAGGTGTTCGGTCAGGGTGCGGGGTGCGGTGGATGCGGGGGCCCCGGCTGGTCTTTCTCCCCCCCGCTTTTTGTGAGAGGGAACACTCTCCCTCGTCTTCCTGGATACTACCTCCTGATCACTTGCCGGGGCAGTAACGCTTGCGGCATCACCTTCTTCCTCACCTGCGAGCTCCTCCCTTACATACTCAACTGGGATCTTGTTTCGCAACGCCTTGACGATCTCTTTTCGGCTGAGATCCTCCACGCTCTTTCCCCTCGGAGAGTACGCAACATAATCGATCTCCGCGACCTGGAGCAGTTCGCGGAGAATGAGATCTCCACCCCGATCCCCGTCAAAGAAGGCGGTTGCGGTCTTCTTCTCGCAGAGATCAACGATCGTCCGGGATATGCGGGTTCCTTCTACCGCAACTGCATTCTTGATCCCGAAGCGGAGGAGGTTGAGGACATCTGCCCTCCCTTCCACCACTATTATGGCATCGGAATCGGCAACATTCGGACCGGCAGGCACCTTGTCGTCTCCAATTGTCCCGATCTTATCCATCCTCATGCTCTCCCTGACCTCGTCGATCAGGATATTGCTGTCGATGGTGCCCTCCTCAAACGCGTCCATCAGAAGCTCGCGTGCCCTTGAAATGACCTGCCTTCGCTTCGTGACCCTGATATCCTCGATCGATTCAACGCGAACCCTCGCAACGCAGGGTCCTACGCGGTCAATCGTCTCGAAAGACGCGGCAAGGATGGCAGTCTCGGCGCGATCGAGAGAGGACGCAATGTATATCTCTCCCTTCGTCTCGCCTTTCTTGCTTGTCACCTGGACATCTATCCTGCCCAGGCGCCCTGTCCTCTGTAAATCGCGCAGGTCCAGGTCTTCGCCGAGTAACCCTTCAGTCTGGCCAAATACCGCCCCGACTACGTCAGGCTTCTCGACCACCCCCTCTGCCTCGAGGTGAATATGAATCATATACTTGGTAGTATCGCTGGAGTACATGCACCCCACTCCGTGAATCATGATCTGTCACCCAACCAATGCCATGCTGAACTGCCGCACCTGTCATGTGACAAATATATGTTAGATATTATAATATATCAATATATTTTTTTGAGAGCCCAGGATTAAGAGCGCGCATTTCTTTCGGACAGAAAGAATGGATCATGTCCTGGGATCCCTCGCACGCGCGAGGATATCCAGGACTTCAGGCGGACCAAGCCCTTTGAGAAGCACCCGTTTTTGGTGAGATGTGCCTCCCGAGAGTATCTGAACCCTCTCTTCACGGATGGAAAAGAAAGCGGCCAAAAGCCTGACCACCGCGGTGTTGGCCTTTCCCCCCACGGGGGGAGCACGCACGTTGCAGCCGATACTCTTTCTCCACGGATTGTATCCCGAGGGAAACCTGTTCTCCTTTGCGCCGGCTGCAACCTCGAGAGAGAGTATCGTCCCTTCCCTGCTCTCAGCTAGGGCTTCCTCCAATGCATCCACACATAGGAAAGGTAGTGTCGCCCGGCATTAACAACTGCGGATCACCGGTGGGCTGACCCCGTTCCTCCCCCGTTTTTACCCATTGCCGGGCGGTGCCTGTCGCACAACCGGGTTGTCCCATGGTTCATCTCCAGGCATCCGCCAATCGATCACCCGGGGACCTATGGCTGTGCTGTGTCGGCACTATTCCTGGTGGGTTCCTCTCCTATAAATCCTCTCCCCGGGAACCATACGGGGTGACCAGGCGTGAAGGTGTCATCGGAAAAGACCACCTCCCCGCCCATGATCACGGTGACAGGAAAGGCTGCCCTCTTTCCTTCGAACGGGGTCCACCCGGCCCTGCTGTGGAGCATATCCGCTTCGATGATCACATCGCCTGGGGGGTAGATTCCAAAATCCGCCCGGTCCCCTACCTTGAAGCCGGCTCTCGGGATCCCGAGGATCTCGCACGGCATGAGGGATGTCTTTTCGATGAGTGACGTGAGGGGTATCTTTTTCTCCCGGCAGAACCTGAGAGCCAGCGGCACCATGGTCTCCACGCCTGGTATCCCCGAAGGTGCGTTATCGAACGGCTGTTCCTTTTCTGCAAGGGTATGGGGGGCATGGTCAGATGCCAGGACGTCTATCCTGTCCCACATGGAGACGAGGCCTCTCCTCACCGCATCAGGCCGGAGCGGGGGGTTCACCTTCCCCCTGGTATCGGAAGGATCGAATTCTTCGAGGGAGAGGAAGAGGTGATGGGGTGTTGCCTCCACCGTGGAATTGCCGGCATTGCTCACCGATTCCGCACAACTCAGATGGCAGAAATGAAGGCGGCAACCACGATCGTTGAGGTCCCTGACCCTCCGCACTGAGACGGCCTCCCCCTCTGGCGGCCGAAGTGCGTGGTGAGAGCCCAGGTCCTTGTCGTGCCCTTCACCCGGCCCCTCGGCATGGATGGTGCAGAGGCTTCCCAGGGATGAGACAGTTGAAAGCACGTTGCCGAGGTCTGCGGGAGAGAGTCCCTCGGCATAACTCGAAGAGGCAGCAAAGATCTCACCAAACGCCATCGCCCCACTCCTCCAGAGGGCCGGGAGGTCACATCCGGGAATGAAACCTGCGTTGATAGCAAAGTGGCACCGTGATGCTTCCCTGGCCTCGGCTACTCTGCGCGTGAACGATTCAGGGGTGACGAGCGGAGGGACCGTGTTCGGCTGGTCCACGACGACAGTGACTCCGCCGGCAAGGGCACTCATGCTTCCGCTTGCCCAGTCCTCCTTGTGCCGCTGATTCCCTCCTCTCATGTGGACGTGCATGTCAACGGCACCCGGGAGAACGGTCATCCCTCGGCAGTCGATGGTCTCACGGGAAGCGCGGGCTGCACCCACGTGACATACTTTTCCGCGAAATACCGTGATATCTGCAACTCTTCCACCCGGCAGGAGAACATTCGAGAGGACAAGATCGCATCCGGCAGCCATGGACTCTGCTCACCCAAGTTGTTGACGCCGAACACAGATGATACTTGGCCCATCGCTCCTGGGAACAAAGGATGATGTCAAGTGGCATTCCCGTCCCCTGCATGGTTCCCCAGGCAGCAAGCCATATTGATATCAGGAGAGATTTCGGATTAACGTTTAAAAAATAAGGGGAATTGCGGTATTTCTCCTGATGATTTCCAACGATGATCACCAGATATTTTCTGGTGAATTGCTCCGGGGCAGAAGCCTTAATGAGGGGACGGCCAGAAGACTCTATTATCGGAAGGATATAGTGAACCTTATGAGATCCATTTGTCTTATTTTCTGCCTGTTCAGCATAATGTCCTTGGGAGCGGGGCTTGCTTCAGGTATAGACGCCAACCCTGAATCCATGACCCCGGAACAGACACTCCTGCCGCCGGAGGGAATGGCGTACCGCGAGCAGATCGGTGGAGATGTAGGGTATTATTCGATCAGTTCGGTCCCGAGTGGAGCCGATGTCATCTTCGACGGGAAATTCCTTGGAGAGACGCCGGTGGTCACCGAGGTGTACGCGACTGGGACTCCATCCCACTCCATCTCGGTTAGCAAATACGGGTATAATACCTGGACCATGACGTATAACCAGAACCCGTCCCCGGGCCAGACGATCTACGTAAACGCAAATCTCCAGCCCGTTGTCCAGACAGGGACCATCCAGGTGAGCTCCTCGCCAACCGGCGCTATAGCCAGGCTTGACGGGGGCCTTTCCGTGACAACCCCCGGGAACTTCATGTATGTAACACCGGGATACCACACGGTCGAGATATCAATGGCCGGATACTTCCCTTACAGTACCTCCGTCAGCGTGAGTGCGGGTGGGACATCCAGCGTGAGCGCGTCGCTCTCTCCAATGCAGACTACCGGATCACTCCGGGTCACTTCTTCGCCACCCGGCGCGGAGGTCTATGTCGACGAGATTTACAGGGGATACACCCCATTGATCGTAGGATCCCTGAGCGCGGGCAGGCATGCGGTCCGCCTCCACCTCTCGGGTTACCAGGACTACACCCAGAACGTGGATATTTCAACCGGGAGCCAGTCCACAGTGTCTGTATCTCTCACCCCTCTTTACCAGCCCACCACCGGTGATATCCTCGTCAGTTCGGTCCCTGACGGCGCCGCAATCTACCTTGACGGGAATTACCGCGGAAAGACCCTCCAGGGAAACCCGTTTGATATCACGGGAGTCGCCCCAGGCACCCATACCGTCACGCTGCTGAAGAGCGGGTACCAGGACTACTCGACCACGGTCGCGGTCTCGGCCGGAAAGACCTCGACGGTTTCCGTCTCTCTCACAGCAGGATCCGTTCCGTCAACAACAGGTGATGTCATGGCACAGTCCTCCCCTTCAGGCGCCGATGTCTACCTTGACAACGTGTATAAGGGATTCACCCCGCTCTCCCTGCATGACGTCCCTGTGGGATCGCACGTCGTGACGTTCAGGATGCCAGGGTATACAGATGCCCAAGTTTCCGCCCAGGTGTCTGCAGGGCAGACCACTCCCGTGATGGGGATGCTCTCTCCTGTCCCCACCACCGCACCCACCAGGTCTCCACTCCCCGTTACGGTAGTGGCTGGTGCACTGGCGATCCTTGGCGTGCATATCCTGGGAAGGAAGCGGTAGTGACCTCTTTTTTTTTGGCTCTTCGCTATCTGGTGTGGGTAGGATTGGTGAACCGGACACATTTTGTGGAGGGTATCCGCCCCCACACCCCCACATGCGATGCACGCCGCCGCCGAAGGACGCCCTGGCGGTGGTTCAGTG
Organism: Methanobacteriota archaeon; assembly: GCA_029547605.1. Classification (GTDB taxonomy): domain Archaea; phylum Halobacteriota; class Methanomicrobia; order Methanomicrobiales; family Methanospirillaceae; genus Methanolinea_A. The sequence continues at coordinate 7,537 of JAKPPB010000070.1, forward strand.
ACTGAATTGATATGCAGATAACAACCTCGATTTAGTCTCCCCACGAAAAAAGAGCGAGGAAGCATTTTTCATCTCTGATCTGCTCATCCAGAGGAGTGAAATTTTTAATTCCCCGTGGCGAAAACCTCTCATGGACCCAAAGATTATCAATATCCTCCTCCTCGTTGTCGGCTTTTTCCTCCTCCTGACCGGCACCATGCAGGTCATGGCCGCCCCCGGGATCTTTGACTATTTCTCGTTGATTTTTGGAATTATCCTGATAGTTACTGCCATCGTCGGTCTCCGGAAGGGAAAAGTAGTCTGAAATACCTTTGTTTTAAAAATACGCGAAGGGGAAGCCAGCGGGGGATTGTCCAGTCTATTTCCCCGGTACCTACTCTCTTTCAGATATGTTCCCGTGATCGTGCACCGCTGCTCCTCCCAGGAGGCGCTGCATGTTCTGCAGGCAATTCATTTCCTGCTTCCCTTCACGCGGGCTTCGAATCCCCTGGCGAATCCCATGAACAGGATAAGGACAGGGATGATCTCCAGCCTCCCAATCCACATCAGGAATATGAATAACCACTTGATCGCAAACGGGCTTGCGGGAGTGAGGTACCCGAGGCCAAGGCCCACGTTGCTCATTGTTGAGACCTCCTCGAATACCACTTCGTGGACCTTGAAGCCGGTTGCCGCAAGATGGAGGCCGATTATTGTGGCTACGAAGATGACCAGGACATAAAGGACGATGATCAGCATGTTCTTGGAGAGTTCGACCTCCGAGATCCGCGTGGGAATGGCTTTTCCTTCATGCCGGAACGGGACAATCTCCCTTCCCCTCGCAAAGAAGCGCCTGAACCACCAGACGAGGCCTTCATACCCGAGAATGACACGGTTTGCCTTGATACCCCCTGATGTGCTCCCGGCTGCCCCACCGATCATCATGAGTATGATGATGACGATGAGCGGCCCTGGCACCCAGTGGAGGTCCGAGTTCTGGAGCCCGGTGCAGGTCAACCCCGATATCGTGCAGAAGAAACCCTGCCGGACCGCAGTCTCAAGGGGCAAATTATTGAAGAGATGGAGGTCGAGGGTCACCACGACTGATCCCACCAGCGCCAGCGCCAGTATGAGGCGGACGACCCTGTCCCTGAAGAAAGGCCTGATCTTCCCCCTGTACATGAAGAAATACAGCTTGAATGGCAATGCACCCGCGATCATGACAGGGATGAGGAGTCCCTCGAGAGCCACGTTGTGATAATATGCCATACCGGCATCATGGAGAGAGAAGCCCCCGGTGGCGATGGATACCATCGTCAGGTTGAGCGCGTCCCAGAGGGGGATCCCTGAGAGCATTACCATTCCCGTGAAAACAACGGTCAGGAAGAGGTATATGACCCACATGCGTCTCCCGGTGGAGACCACGCTCGGCATCAACTCCTCTGATCGCCCCTCTGACCGGTAGAGCTGGTGCTGCATGAGGCTCGATCTCGAGAGCATGGCGGTACCAAATGCGATCACCCCCACCCCGCCGACCCACTGCATGAACGAGCGCCAGAAAAGGAGGGTCTTGGGGGTGGAGTCGAGGGTCCCTATTACCGTAAACCCGGTCCCTGTCCAGCCAGACATTGCCTCAAAGATGCTGTCCGTCACACTCATGTGGACGCCGATCACGAACGGAAGAGCCCCGATCACCGCAATTGCAAGCCAGATGAGCGCCACGGCAGCAAGGGCCACCGAGATCTGCGGGACATACTCCTTCCTTGGTATGCGGGATATGAGGAGCCCAAGGATGAGAAACGTCAGCGGGACGGATGCCATCGGCACCACCATCTCCCATTCTCCGAAAATTATGAGCACAACGAATGGAACGAGGGTAATTGCCCCGAGGAATTCGAAGATGACCCCCATGTCATGGGCGATGACGGCCAGGGTCTCCAGCCGCTTCATGAGGAGATGATTATCAGGGGTAGTTTATCTCCATTCCGTATGAACGAGAATGCATGATAACCCGGCCTCCTGTGATTACAAAAGGACTTGAAATCGTACACAGGATCCCCTTGTTTGGAGAGCGGAAAGCGCACGGCAGACAGTCTCTTGCATGGTGCACGCCCTCATACGGATGCACCTGGAGGACGGTATCATGTGTGACTGGCAGGCATTTTGAAAAGAAAAAGAATGCGAGGGATGGGATTTGAACCCAAGAACTCCTGCGAGACTAGACCCTGAATCTAGCGCCTTTGACCTGGCTTGGCTACCCTCGCTCCTCCTACTCGTAGGTTGTCGGGGAAAATAAAGATGTGGATTCAATGGCAGAAATATGAGAGGGAGAGCCTTTGTTTTCCCCCGCTCAAAGATCCCCGCCGTGCGAACACGACTTCATTTCCTTCTCGCGGAGGATGTTTCGCCGGATCTTACCGGAGATTGTCTTGGGAAGGTCGTCGACGAACTCTATTGCCCTCGGGTACTTGTAGGGTGCGGTGGTCTTCTTGACAAACTTCTGGATGTCCTTTACGAGCTGCTCGCTCGGCTGGAAGCCCTCTTTTAAGACAATGAAGGCCTTGACGATCATCCCCCTGATCACGTCGGGAGATCCCACTACCGCTGCCTCCTTTACCGCCGGATGCTCGAGCAGTGCAGACTCCACTTCGAAGGGGCCGATGCGGTAGCCCGAGCTCTTGATCACGTCATCATCGCGGCCCACAAACCAGAAGTAGCCATCTTTGTCGACGTATGCCTTATCCCCGGTATAATAGAAATCTCCCACAAACGCCTGCTCGTTGGCCTCGGGGTCATAGAGGTAGCCGTCGAAGAGGCCGACTGGTTTTGGTTTCACCCTGATTGCGATCCTCCCCACCTCCCCTGCGGGAACCGGCTTCCCTTCATCGTCATGAAGCTCGATGTGCCAGCCGGGAGCGGGCTTTCCCATGGAGCCGGGACGCGCCTCCATGCATGGGAAGGTCCCGATGACGAGCACGAGTTCAGTCTGGCCGTATCCTTCGTAGATGGTGAGTCCGGTCCCCTCCTTCCATACCCGTATGACCTCAGGGTTGAGGGGTTCTCCGGCACTCACGCAGTGGCGGAGCTCCTTTAAGTCATACTTCTTCAGGTCGGCGAGGATCAGCATGCGGTACACTGTCGGCGGGGCACAGAAGACCGTGACCTCGTACTTCTCGAGTATCGGCAGGAGTTCCGTCGCCTTGAACCTCCCCCGGATGTCATACACGAGGATGCAGGCACCCTGCATCCATGGCCCGAAGAACTTGCCCCACGAGGACTTGGCCCAGCCGGTGTCAGCAAGTGTAAAGTGGAGGTCGTTCTCACGGAGATCAAGCCAGAACTTTCCGGTAGTGACATGGCCGAGCGGCAGGGCATGGTTATGCACGACCATCTTGGGCTCTCCTGTAGTCCCTGAGGTGAAATAGATGACCAGCGGGTCCTTCGAGCGTGTCCGCTCCATCCCACTCATCGTGACGAGGCGACGGGATACCGGTGCCGGGTATTCCTGCTCCTCGCGGTAGCTGATCCAGCCCGGCAGGTCGGCGTCGATCACGAGGCGGGAGCGGAGGCTCGGGCACTCGGTGCAGATCTCTTCGACCTTTGGTGCGTTCTCATTATCCGTGATGATCATCCGGATCTTGGCCGCATTGATCCGGTACTTGAGGTCCTTTCCGGTCAGCATCGTCGGGCACGGGCAGAAGACTGCCCCCAGCTTGATGCAGGCGAGCGCGAATATCCACCACTCCGGGACCCTCGTCAGCATGATGATCACCCGGTCGCCCTTCTTGATGCCGTACTTGAGGAGCATGTTCGCCGCAGAGTTCGAGAGGTTCATCATATGACGGAAGGTGAAGGTCTTCTCACGGCCCTCCTGGTCGACCCATATCATCGCAAGCCTGTTCCGGTCCTTTGCGGCAAGATGATCGATCTGGTCGAACCCGAAGTTGTAGTATTCGGGCACGTCGAAAGAGAAGTGATCGTAGACTTCCTGGTAATTGTGCATGTTGTGCCCTGCGGCAGCCATATGAACTGATATGTTGTGCGAGAACCGACAAAAAGGTGTTCTTTTTCATGCATCAGGCAGTTGAATTGAGGGATTTACCAGGCGAAAATGAAGATATTCAGGTGAGAATGAGGTGAAAAAGGGGAGGGACTCACTGCGAGCTGTTGAACTTCTCGAGCTCTCTTCTCCTGAGCTCGCCCCGCCTGATCTTCCCTGAGAGTGTCTTTGGCAGATCGCTGACAAACTCGATTGCCCTGGGATACTTGTACGGAGCGGTGTTCTTCCGTACGTGGGACTGGATATCCTTTATCAGGCGCTCGGAGGGTTCGTATCCTGGTTTCAGGACGACGAACGCCTTCACGATGGTCCCGCGTATGAGATCGGGTGATCCGACCACCGCCGACTCTGCGACTGCCGGGTGCTCGAGCAGCGCCGATTCCACCTCGAAGGGGCCGATGCGGTAGCCCGAACTCTTAATGATGTCGTCGTCGCGGCCCACGAACCAGAAGTAGCCATCACTATCCCTGTATGCTTTGTCGCCGGTGTAGTAGAACCCGTTCATAAACGACTCTGCATTCGCCTCTGGGTTATTGAGGTATTCAACAAAGAGCCCCACGGGCCTCGGGTCGAGCTTCACCGCGATCCTCCCCTCCTCCCCGTCGGGAACGGGATTTCCCTCCTCGTCGTGGAGCTCGATGTGCCAGCCCGGGGCAGGTCTGCCCATCGACCCAGGCTTGATCTTCATGCCCCGGAAGGTGCCGATGCAGCAGACTGTCTCGGTCTGTCCATAGCCCTCTGCAATGGGAAGACCGGTCCCCTCCTGCCAGACCCGGACCACCTCGGGATTGAGGGGCTCGCCGGCACTCACGCAGCGCCTGAGTTCACGGAGGTCGAACTTCTCGAGGTCGGCGAGGATCAGCATCCGGTAGATAGTAGGGGGGACGCAGAAGGTGGTAAGCTCGTATTTCTCCATCAGCGGGAGAAGCTCGGTTGCCTTGAACTTGCCACGAACATCATATACGAAGAGGCATGCACCCTGGATCCACTGCCCGAAGATCTTGCCCCAGGCGCACTTCGCCCAGCCTGTGTCTGAGTAGGTGAAATGGAGGTCGTTTTGGGTGAGATCCTGCCAGAGTCCCGCAGTCACGAGGTGGCCGAGGGGGTAGGAGTGGTTATGCAGGACCATCTTCGGCTCGCCTGTCGTCCCGGAAGTGAAGTAGATGAGCATCGGGTCGGTGGCTAGAGTCTTCTTTTCGACCGGCATGCTCACAGAGTGGTGCGAGACCGGTGCCGGGTAGAAGAGCTCGTGGGGGTAGCTGATCCACCCCGGGCGCTCGCCGTCCAAGAGGAACCGGCAGGAGAGTGTGGGACACTCCTCTGCAATCTCGTCGACTTTCCCGGTATGTTCAAGGTTGGTGATGACCATCTTGAACTTTCCCTCGTTCAGGCGATACCTGATATCCTTCGGGGTGAGCATCGTTGGGCAGGGACAGACCACTGCCCCGAGCTTTATCAGCGCGATCACGAAAACCCACCACTCTGGTACCCTCGGCAGGATAAGGAGCACCCGGTCTCCCTTCTGGATGCCGTACTTGATCAGGATGTTTGCAGCCTGGTTGGACAGATTCTTCAGGTCGCGGAACGAGAACTTCTTCTCTTCCTTCTCCTGGTTCACCCAGATCATTGCCAGCTTGTTCCGGTCCTTCTCTGCCCACGAATCGATGACGTCAAAACCAAAATTGAAATATTTTGGGACGTGGATCTCAAAGTTCCTGCAGAGATCCTCATACGATCCCTGCGACTCGGTTGTTCCCTCCATAAAAAACCTATACTATTTCTCAATTCCCTGATTTGAATCTGTCCATTTTTCCCAAAAACGCCCAGATGCGGTGACATAAAGGTATTCGATTAGTATTATGCTGCGTGAAAAGGGATCTATTAGCAATGTCCGGTTCGAGGTACGACTCTTTGAAGATCGAGAATATCGTAGCCTCAGGGGCAATTGCCGATGCAATCGACCTTGCAGAAGTCTCAAGGAAGATCGAGCACTGCGAGCTTAACCAGAAAAGGTTCCCGGGCGCGGTATTCCGGATGGAGAACCCAAAGATTGCGTCTCTTATCTTTTCATCGGGCAAGGTGGTGCTCACCGGCATCCGCGACCAGGATTCCTTAAAACAGGGGCTCTCCCTGATCATTTCAGCGATGAAGGCGGCAGGGGTGGAGACATACCCAGAGCCCCGTGTGGGGATCACCAACATCGTCTGCTCCTATGACATCGGGAAGAACATCAACCTGAACAAGGTAGTCATCACCCTGAACCTCGAGAATATCGAGTACGAGCCCGAACAGTTTCCTGGCCTCGTTTACAGGATAAAGGATCCGAAGATCGTGGCGCTCCTCTTCTCATCAGGAAAGATTATCCTGACGGGGGGAAAGACCCTCGACGAGATCAAGCGGGGGCTCGACTTCCTGGAGCAGAAGATCAGCGGGATCCTCTGATTACCAGAACCGCCTGGTGCGGATGTAATTACGCTCAGCCCTGATAATCTCCCGGTAAAACCCGTCACCCTCCGCGAGGGTAGAAAGTATCCGCGAGGCGTTCTCCGGGCCCACTCCCCTCGCGGCAAGGGCGGTCACCGCCTTCTTTCCTCCCGACAGCACAATGTTCGCATTCCTGAGGAGACGCTGCGCGAGTGCCCGTTCCTCGTCATTCTTTTCTTTCTTTTTTACAATGGCCATCAATGACTCCTCCCACGGCTTCAAGACCGCGACCAGCCCTGCCCCGCAGACAGGGCAACGGAGGGGATCGGGGACCCGGGACACAGTTGTGCGGCTCTTCCAGTTCCTGCAGTGCATGCATGCGAGGATGATCTCCTGCTGTTCGAGGCGGCGCTTAAGGGTCCCGATCACCGCCTGGTCTGCGGTGGGAGGAGATATCTGGTCCCTTGACGCCCACAGCCCCTCTGCGCCAAGGATGCTCAGGGGAGAAACGACCACTTCGATTGACCCTTCCCTTACCAGCGAGACTATCCGTGCCGCAGCCGGAACGTCCATATATACCGAGAAGAGCTCGCGGTAGGCCTCTTTCTGGACGACGGTCCCGTCGAAGATCTCGACAAGCCTGTGGGTACTTATCCGCTCGTAGTCCGCGTCCGGGTCGATCGCCCCGAACTTCTTTGCCACCTGGACCATCTTCCACTTGAAGAGCGCCGTCCGCTTCATCGCGAGTTGCAGGATCCCCTCGATGTGTGCCGGGTCAAGTGAGCACAGGATCTCCCGCACGTCCGCCGCCTTCACTGAAGAAGGGAGCCTCAGGTAGATCCGGTAGGCATCTATCTCGATTCCTACGGTTGTCCCATACCGGGCCGAGAGGAGAATTGAGAGGACTCTTGCCAGGGCTTCATTGGCCTTGTGCCCTGCGCAGACGTTGCAGACCACTCCTTCGGGCGCGTTCTCAAGGGTGATAAGGGTATCGTGAGGCACCTTTGTGCGGTTCCTGTCCATCTCCAACAGGAACCTGGCTGCAAACTCAAGCGGGCGCTCGCCCGGATGGTACGGCGAGAAGTCCCTTGACCTCCGGAGAGATCCCACTTCACGGGCAACGGAAAAGGGGACGGGGATCTGCTCGCCCTCCCATGAAGGGAGCTCGCCCTTCGCCTTTTTCGCCGGTTCGACAATTATCCTGCCCTCTTCCATGTCAAGAACCCGCCAGAGCTGCCCTTTTGTGATGAAGACCGCACCGGTATGCACGAACCCGACAACGAAAGACTCGTCGAGGGTTCCGACGGTCTTCCTTGCTACCATGTCGAAGACGACCACCTTCCGCTCGTCGTGGATCATGGAGAGGTTGGACGAGAGATAGCGCCGGGATCTCCCTCCCGACCTTACCATTTCGCCCTCGATGCGGATGAGACCGTGCTCGGCCATCTGGGTGCAGACCTCGTCGACCAGGTCTCCTGCGTTGGCAAACGGATAACTCCTCTCCACGATGTCCCGGATCCTCTGGCGAGAGATCTCCCGGTATTCCACCGACAGCGCGGCTATCTGGTTTGCGAGGACATCTGCCGCATTGAGGTGTATATTCACGTCCTCAACCTGGCCAGCCTTCGCCCGCCTGGCAATGACAAGGGACTCAAGCAGGTCGTCAAACCCGGTCGCGAGCACCGTTCCCCTGGAAACTGCGTCCATCTGGTGCCCGGCACGACCCACCCGCTGCACAAGCCTTGCGACCTCGCGGGGAGACCCAAACTGGACCACATGCTCTATCCGCCCGATGTCGATCCCGAGTTCCATCGATGAGGTGGAGATCAGGGCACGGACCGAACCCGACCTGAAGCGCTCCTCGGCCTCTATCCTCACATCCTTCGAGAGCGAGCCATGGTGCACCTCCACGTCCCCCCTGTGGTAGAGCTGGTGGCCGAGGGCTTCGGCGGTCACCCGGGTGTTCACGAAGACCAGCGTGGACTCATGCCTCCCGATAGCCCGGGATACCCACGCGGCCTGCTTCTCGAATGAATCCCCGGCAAAATCGACGGATATTTCAAGGTGCTTCGTGACCGGGACACAGACTATCGAGAAGTCTCGTGCCCCGCAGAGGAAACGGCCCACCTCGTCGGGGTTTCCCACCGTGGCCGAGAGCCCGATCCGCTGGAACTCTCCTGCATACTCCCTCAGCCTCTCGAGGGCAACGGCGAGCTGGGCTCCCCGCTTGCTCCCCGCAAGCTCGTGGATCTCATCAATTACGACATACCTCACATTCGCAAGGTGCTTTCGCAGCACCTTGCCCATGAAGAGCGCCTGGAGGGTTTCGGGAGTGGTAATCAGGAGGTCCGGCGGGTGGAGCGCCTGCTTCCTGCGCTCTGTCTGCGTCGTGTCCCCATGCCTGACACCCACCCGAAGCCCAAGCTCTCTGCACCACCACTCAAGGCGCTGCAGCATGTCCCTGTTCAGCGATCGGAGGGGAGTGATGTAGAGCGTGCAGAACCCGCCCCCCGTCTGCGACATCATCGCATCAAAGACCGGGATCATCGCACTCTCGGTCTTTCCCGTCCCGGTGGGGGCTACCAGGAGGAGGTTTCTGCCCTCTCTGACCAGCGGGATGGCCTTCTGCTGGATCTCAGAGAGCTTTGAGAAGCCCCGAGCCCGGATGCAGTCCTGCACCCTTCGGTCAAGCGCCCTCTGCGTCTCCATGGTCTTCCAGGGATCCAAGCGGACCAATGAATGTCCCATCTGCGAGGAATACCTCGGACTGCTCCGTATTCATGCACCGGGAGAGGGGGCTGAAAGGCTCTTTTGCCGTGCGTATGATGTCATAGCCGGCAAGCTCATTCAATGCGGGGATGAAGAGCACCCGGGTCTCTCCGGCCTCCCTTTCAGGGGATTCAGGAAACTGGAGGCAGAGATCGTCCACCGATGCCAGGAGATACCCCGGTGAACGGAGTGCGCAACCCACTTCGTCGCGGATGGATATCATGGGGTGGTGATGCCCTGCAATTATGAGGTGTCCCTGTAGCAAGGGGTCGGGATAGGTATGGCCATGAATATAACCCACTCCGTCAATCAATGCCCCTGTTTTTGAGAGTACCTCACCTTCACGGAAGAACTTCTCGATTCCCGGGTCATGGTTTCCGGGGACCAGGTTGATCGGCACCTTTGACCGGAGGGCATCCAGTATACCGGGAAGTTCCTGGAACTCCTGCCTGCTGGTAAGAGGGACGTTATGCTTCACGTCGCCGAGAAGGACAAGGAGGTCGGGCGACGCGGATTCGATGCAGGAGAGAAGTCTCTCCTTCCTCTGCCTGCTGCGGCTCCTGATATGAAGGCCATGCCTCGAGAGATCTGACTCTATCCCGAGGTGAAGATCTCCTGCGACAAGGACGCGGAGGTTCTCCTCGACCAGGAGTGCAGGACCGGTCTCGAGGAAGTCAAGTCTCATAGGAATTTGAGAACGCCCCTGGCGGGCTGGTAGCATTCATCGTTCTGAAGGAGCGATTCCACCGCCAATTTTACTTCCTTTTGCGAAAGCCCGTGCTTTGCAGCCTTCCGGGCAACTTCCTCTATTGTGATCCCCGTCTTTCCACCATGATCCCGGATAATTTCACGCACTACTTCGGAAGGGTCGCCTGTTCCAGTAGGTGCGGGCGTGGCAACATGAACCCCCCTGAGCGCCTCCCTCACCATGAGGGCAAGACCTCTCAATACCACGGGGTCGGGGCGGAAGTCCCCGGCAACAGTGCCGGTCAGGGAATTTCCCTTCCCCTCGCGCATCGCTTCTGCGACCCTCTCGATGCGCCTGATGGTGAGATCTGCTGTGCGCAATACCCACGCATCTCTCACGTACCGGTCAACCATGCGCAATTCCCGGACGCGAACGCTACACCTTGCGGATGGTCCCGCCCCGGTGATCCTTGCCTCCCCGATGACCGTCGCAAAGCAGGGGATCTCCATCGATTCCAGGATTTGCGCAGTGACCGGATCGGAACGGTCAATGAACAGCTCGAACGCCGAAGTCGGGTCCGCGAGACGTGCGTGCATGAAATCCCCGCTGCTCCCCTGCCGCTCGAGAAGGGCGCCGGCACAGAAGAGATTGGTGCAAGCTGCTCCCCCAGGCGTGAGGACAACCGTCTGCGGATAGGCCCCAGTCTCTGTATATGTCACCGTGGACCCATTGTATTCCCTGGCAAAAACCCTCTGCAAATTCCCGTTCATGTATTCCCTGCGGAAGTGGGCGTAGGGCGCACAGCTCCGCAAACCTGTTGAATAGTATAATGAGTCAAATGCAGATATCCATTCTGATACCGGAACACCCGCCCCTTTCAGCGGTTGACTGGCAGGTACCACTTAAAATATTTTTCGTATCAAACCCTGCCAGAAATTATTCCCAGATTGAAAAAATAAGTCTTTTTCACGAAAATTTTACCACTATATTTATATAGTGTGACTTACTCCAGATCACAGTACAAGGGTTTTTCATGAGGACAGAAAGGCTAAGGTGGCTAGTCATACTTGTCCCTCTCTTCATTACAGTTGTATCCGGCACGGCCGGTTTCCCACTTGTTGACCTGCACATCGGTGATGCTGGTTTTGGAGACTCACTGCTGGATAATGCCCCCTACGGAATAGGCGGGGGAGAGAGAGGACTGGAGGAGACAGTAACGGCAATACCCCTGCACTTCATCAAGAATGCAGGGCAGAGCGACGATGATGTCGAGTTCGTGGTCATCTCCGACGGAGGGTCCATCTTCTTCACCAGGGAAGGAATGAGGATCAAACTCGTGACATTGGTGGAGGGGACTCCCACTGCGGCACTGATAGGGTACAGGTTTGCCGGTGCTGAACCTTCCCCACGGATCGTGGGCATTGACCCCCTGGAGGGCAAAGTACACTTCCTCGTGGGGAACGAGCCTGCAAAATGGCTCACGGGCGTATCAACCTACAGGGCTATCAGATATCATGAACTCTACGATGGAATCGACCTGCTCTATCAGGGAACCCCTGAAGGTATAAAGAGTACATTCATTGTGGCACCCGGCGCCTCGCCACAGGATGTCACTTTTGACTATTCAGGAATAGAGGGGCTGACGATCGGTGACGATGGATCGCTTTATGTCCATACAGCCGTTGGAGCACTTGTTGAATCCGCGCCTGTATGTTACCAGGAGATTGATGGCACAATAATCCCTGTCGATTCCTCTTACATTTTGAAGGGGAGCAACGGTGCAGGGTTTGCAGTCGGGCCCTATGATGCAAAACATCCGCTGTTCATCGACCCTGTCATGAAATACGGGCTCTACCTGCGGGGGATAGGGGTCGCATACGGGAGGTCTGTCGCCCTCGACGATGCAGGAAATGCATTCCTCACAGGTGAATCATTCCCTGCCCCATACACGATGAGTCCTGGCTCACATGACATGAGTGGGGAAGGAATCGATGTGGTCGTAGCAAAGGTCAATCCTCAAGGGACTGCGCCACTCTTTGTAACTTACATCGGGGGAAAAGGTGATGATATCGGGCGAGGAATCAGCGTCGATGCGGAAGGCCACGCCTGTATCACCGGGCAGACAAATTCAACCGATTTTCCCACGGCATCTGCAATAAAAGACACCCTGACAGGAAAGAACGACGCATTTGTCACCAAACTTTCTCCTGATGGCTCAGATCTCCTCTTCTCGACGTATCTAGGCGGAGGTGAAAATGATACAGGAAATGCAATCGCGCTTGACAGATGGGGGGATATCTATATCACGGGCAATACCCTGTCTTCTGATTTCCCGGGCATCCGGGTCCCCCACGAGACTACATACAGGGGAAGCCAGGACGCGTATATTCTCAAAATGAAGAGTGACGGATCCGACATAGACTTCTTTGAATTCATTGGCGGGCGCGGAATTGATGCAGGGAACGGGGTTGCAGTTGACCACCAGGGGAACTCTTATGTCACCGGGGATACCTACTCACTCGACTTCCCGGTAGTCAATGCGATGCAGGGTGCCCTTGGCGGGAGCAGGCTGTCTGATGCGTTCATCACAAAGATTAGCCCTGATGGTAGTGAATTCGTCTACTCGACGTACCTTGGGGGAGGGCAGGTAGACTCTGGAAGGTCTATCGCCGTTGATGCAAAAGGCCGTGCCCACGTCACGGGAGCAACCATTCTCGGCGTCTTCCCGGTGAAAAATCCCTACCAGGGTGCAGGTGGATGTGCTGATGCATTCTACAGCAGGCTCTCTCCCGACGGCAGAACGCTTGAATACTCGACCTATATCGGGGGAGTCAACAACGACGAGGGCATGGGTGTCGCTGTCGACGACTGTGGGGTCGCATACGTAACAGGGTTCACGTTCTCCCCGGACCTCCCGTTGATCAACCCCTACCAGCGTTTCTTCGGCGGTGGTGCCCCCTACAATGTCGAATTGTCCGATGCATTTGTGGTAAAATTCGTCCCCTGGGACACGACTCCTGATTACGTGACGTTCCTCGGAGGAAACGGGAACGATGTGGGTCGCGGGATTGCAATCAATCGTAAGGACTGCACCGACTGCGCCGACAATCGGACCTGCGTTTCCATTACGGGGTTCACAGACTCCACCAACTTCCCTTCGAGTAGCCCTTACCCCATCGCATTCGAGCCAAAGGGCAGTGGCGGTTTTCTCTTTACCCTGTGTGACGATTCTGAATCACCTGCAATGCCGGTCGCGGACTTCTCCGCCGAACCCACTTCCGGATGCCCCGCCCCACTCCTCGTCCAGTTCACCGACCTCTCGACCGGTATCCCCACCTCCTGGAACTGGTCTTTTGGTGATGGAGCCTTCTCCTCCCAGCAGCACCCCAACCATACCTACACCGCGCCCGGGACCTACAACGTCACCCTCACTGTCACCAATGTATGCGGGTCTGATTCTCTCACGAAATATGAGTACATCTCGATATGCCCGATTTATCCCCCGGTGGCAGACTTCTTCGCTGAACCCACTTCCGGGTGCCCCGCTCCACTCCTCGTCCAGTTCACCGACACCTCCCTCAACAACCCAACCTCGTGGAACTGGTCCTTTGGTGATGGAGCCTTCTCCTCCCAGCAGCACCCCAACCACACCTACACCGCGCCCGGGACCTACAACGTCACCCTCACCGTGACCAACGACGCAGGTTCAGACTCCCTCACGAAGTCGGAGTACATTTATGTCTGCCCATTCGTTCCCCCCATCGCCAGTTTCACTTATCTCTCAGAGTGCCCTGACTCCAAATTCGTCCGGTTCACCGATACTTCACTCAACAACCCAACCTCGTGGAACTGGTCTTTCGGTGACGGGACGTTCTCTTCCCAGCAGCACCCCAACCACACCTACGCCGAGATTGGGGGATACAATGTCACTCTCACCGTGACTAACGACGCAGGTTCAGACTCCACGTCCCAGATCATCTGCATCGTTCCCTGCACTGAACCACCTATCGCCAGTTTCACCTACCTCTCAGAGTGCCCTGACTCCAAATTCGTCCGGTTCACCGATACTTCACTCAACAACCCAACCTCCTGGAACTGGTCTTTCGGTGACGGGACGACCTCCCCCCTCCAGAGTCCCAGCCACAATTACGCAGCGATTGGCAGTTATAACGTCACCCTCACCGTCACAAACGACGCAGGTTCCAACTCCACCTCCCTGATCATCTTTATCCCAGATTGCCCGGTGCCGGTCGACCCCCCCGAAGCTGATTTCACCTACGTCTCGGAATGCCCTGATTCCAAATTCGTCCGGTTCACCGACACCTCACTCAATAACCCGGGGACCTGGTTCTGGACCTTTGGCGATGGAGCAACTTCCGACAAGCAGAACCCGACCCACACATACTCTGCAACAGGCACCTACAACGTCACCCTTGCGGTCTCCAATTCCGGAGGGTCCGATTCCATCACGAAGAGCGTGTATGTGCCCCATTGTCCTGGCCCCATAGATCCTCCTGTAGCCAACTTCACGTTCTGCAGTAACCCGACCGATCGGCTCACCGTATACTTCACCGATACCTCTCTCAACAACCCCACTTCTTGGAACTGGTCTTTCGGTGACGGGACGTTCTCTTCTCAGCAGCACCCCAGTCACACATTCCCTGCAGTCAGCGGCTACGAAGTCACCCTTACCGTCACAAACGAAGGGGGATCAGATTCCATCTCCAAGATTTTGTGCATCGTCTGCGTACCCCCGTGCCCTGAACCACCGGTCGCGGATTTCACCTACATCTCGGAATGCCCTGACTCCCAGTTCGTCCGGTTCACCGATACCTCTACCGGTAACCCCTCTGCATGGTTCTGGCAATTCGGCGATGGGGCAACTTCCACTCTCCAGAACCCCAACCACACCTACGCCGGGATTGGGGGATATAATGTCACCCTGACAGTCTCAAACAAGGGAGGTTCTGACTCGATCTCCAAGATCATCTGCATCCCCGAGTGCCCGCCACCGAATCCTCCCATTGCGTGTTTCACTGCAAGTCCCCGCACGGGAAATGCCCCGATAGAAGTGGAATTCTGCGACTGCTCTGAAACTGATATCCTCACGTGGCAGTGGAACTTCGGCGACGGCGGCACGTCGAACCTGCAGAACCCGCGGCACATCTACCAGGAGTACGGGTCGTATACTGTGAGCCTGCATGTGACCAATGCAAGCGGGCATGACACCGAGACGAAGGTTGACTACATTCGCGTGTCCTCACCGCTTCCGGGACCCCCATCGGCCTATTTTGTGGCCAACCAGACAACAGGGATGGTGCCTCTCGCGGTTGCGTTCACTGACGGCTCCACGGGATCCCCCGAGACATGGTCCTGGAATTTCGGTGACGGCGGCACGTCGAACCTGCGAAACCCCGTCCATGTGTATACGCTGCCTGGTTGGTATACCGTCAGCCTCACGGTCGGGAATGCATATGGTTCATCGACTTACACAAGACCTGAATTCATCACGGCTCTTGGCAGCATTGGAGGTGACAGGGGTTACTTCCTTGTCCATTCGAACGTGGATGGTGCCGCGGTCTCGTTCAACGATGACCACAAGGGCCTGATCGATGGGGGGACTCTCCTCGTGATGGTCTACCTGACCGGGACCCCGTATACCCACTTTACGGTCGAGAAAGACGGCTATTACCCCCTGACCCAGCCGATCACCGCATACCCTGCGAAGGACCAGACACTCCACCTGTATGCGAACCTCACGCCCATCCCGAACGAGTTCACAATCACTGCGACTGCCGGTCCACACGGCGCAATCATCCCGAACGGCACATTCACCGTCCCGGCAGGTTCCACCCAGGACTTCGACATCATTCCCAGCCCCGGGTTCAAGGTACAGAACCTCTTCCTTGACGGCCACGCGCTCGGGCCAATGACGTGGTTGCGGCTTTCAGATATCCAGAGCAATCACGTGGTTGAAGCGTCCTTTGTCGAGAACGAGACGGTATTGTACGTGATCAATGCAACTGCCGGTCCAAATGGCCAGATAGTCCCGGCTGGCCTTGTGCACGTTCCCTCCGGTGAATCTGCACACTTCGCGATAATCCCCTCCGCTGGCTGCGCTATCGCCGATGTCCTGGTCAATGGGGTCTCCGTAGGCCCGGTATCGAATTACACTTTCGAGGACGTGACATCGGACGGGAGCATTCACGCAACATTCAGCGTAACGAGCCACAGGATCACCGCGGGAGCAGGGCCCCACGGGTCCATATCTCCGTCGGGCCAGGTCCTCGTTGCACCGGGAGGCAACGCCCTGTTCTCGATCACCCCCGACCAGGGATACAGGATTGCCGATGTGCAGGTCGATAATGTCTCCGCAGGAACCCCTTCATCCTACCAGTTCGTGAACGTGATGGAGGACCACTCGATCTTTGCCGAGTTTACAAAGGTCAACTTCACCATCACTGCGCTACCCACAGAGAATGGGACCATCATCCCCTCCGGGACACGCGAAGTGCCTTACATGGAGAGCCTGTCGTTTGAGGTCGTTCCTGACACCGGTTTCTTCACCGCCCAGCTCCTCATTGACGGGGGGAGCGTTACCCCGGTGCCGGTCTACACATTTGCAAATGTCGCCTCGAACCACACCATCTCGGCAGTATTCCTGCCTGAAGGGTCGCTCACCTTCTACATCCAGGCAACTGCGTCTTCAGGCGGGAATATCCTGCCTTCCGGGAACGTGAGCGTCCCCGGGGGGAACGATATCACCTTCACCATGCACCCCGATTCCGGATATGCGGTCCAGAACGTGATGGTGGATGGTGACAGCAAGGGCGGGCTCCTTGAATACACCTTCTTGGATGTCGCGATGAACCATACGATCAGCGTGACCTTCACCCCCTCAGGCGGCGGGGGAGGTGGCGGTGGGGGAGGCGGCGGCGGGGGGTATATCGTGACCACGACGACGCAGCCCACCACGGTGCCCACCACCCCTGTTCCCGGGACAGAGGGGTACGAGAGCGGCCCTGGCGGTGAGACGATCACGCCTACCCCAACCGCGACTCCGGAGGTGACCGGCGTCGAGACCGTAATCACCACGATTCCCACCACGATTCCCCCTGCCGAGCCCTTCTGGACTCATTTCCCCCTCTACTGGCTGATACCTCTGATAATCATCATCCTCATACTGGCGGCCGCCGGATACTATTACTGGAAGAAGAAAAAGCAGCAGGAAGTCCTGTTCGAAGAATAAGAACTCCATCACTTTTTTTCGCATCTCGCTGCAGGCTCCCCCCCTCCCCCGGAGGGGGTCGTTGAGCTCCGGATAAATGGAGCTGCCTCGCTCTCTATCCACCAATCACAACACATTTCTCCTCCTGCTCCCGATATAGTGGAGAACAGAACTGCGGTCTTCACACCCGGGAGACAGAGCACAATGGAAGACACCACGATGATCTGGATAGAGAAGTACCGGCCGGTTACGCTTGCTGATATCGTGGGCCAGGACGATATTGTGGAGCGCCTGCAGAGTTACGTGAAGACCGGGAACCTCCCTCACCTCCTCTTCACGGGGAGCGCAGGAGTCGGAAAGACCACCGCTGCTGTCGCCCTTGCCCGGGAGTTCTTCGGCGAGTCCTGGAACCTGAACTTCAGGGAGCTCAATGCGTCCGATGAGCGAGGAATAGATGTGGTGCGAAACCAGATCAAGCAGTTTGCCCGGACTTCTCCGCTGGGGGGCGCCACGTTCAAGATACTCTTTTTGGACGAGGCCGATGCCCTTACTCCCGACGCCCAGGCGGCGCTTCGGCGGACCATGGAGAGTTACGCCACTACCTGCCGGTTCATCCTCTCCTGCAACTACTCGTCGAAGATCATCGATCCCATTCAGAGCCGCTGTGCAATCTACAGGTTCAGGAGCCTCTCCGCCGAGGCCATTACAAAGGAGATACTGAGGATCGCGGAGAACGAGAAGATCAGCATCACTGGGCCGGCTATCCAGGCGATTGTCTATATCGCACAGGGAGATATGCGCAAAGCCATCAATGCTCTCCAGGGTGCTGCAATCCTCGCCCAGGAGATCGACGCGGGAATGGTCTACGCCATCACTGCAACGGCCCGTCCCGACGAGATAGAGGATCTTTTATCCACCTCCCTCTCCGGGGACTTCGAGGGGGCGGAAGCCATCCTCCACCACCTTCTGCAGGATCGCGGTATTGCGCCAAACGAGCTGATCAACCAGTGCTACAGGACGATAGTAAGGCGCGAGATGGATCCCAACCTCAGGGTCGCCCTCATTGACCAGCTGGGGACAACGGACTTCCGCCTCTCAGAGGGGGCCAGCACCGAGATCCAGATGGAAGCCATGATCGCACAGTTTGTGCTCCAGGCAAGGAAGCATGGCTAAAAGGGAGGAGGGCGCAGCCGCAGATGCTGCACCGGAGATCATCGATCGCGACGCAGACTGGAGCCGTTTTCTTAAAAGCAGGTATAAAAAGCAGCTCTCCGAGCTCTCAAGGGAGTATCCCTACCGGCGATCACTCGAGATCGATTACCGTGAACTGGAGAGCTACGGGCGATCGGGCCTCCGGATGGCCGACGAGCTCCTGGACAACCCGGGGAAAGTCATCGAGGACGTGCGAAACGCCATCAAAAATCACCAGCTTGTGAAAGGAAGGGACGGAAAGGCCACAGGGGAGGTGAATGTCCGGTTCGTGAACCTTCCCAGGAAGATCGGGATTCGGCACATCCGTTCCGATCACATCAACCGCTTCATCAGCGTCGAAGGGATCCTGCGAAAGACCACCGAGGTCCGCCCCCGCATCGTGCAGGCAGTCTTCAGGTGTCCTGGCGGCCATATCACCATCAAGGAGCAGGGATACGGAAAATTCAAGGAGCCGGACGGGTGTGCAACAGAGGGGTGCACGTTCAAGAAGCTTGACCTGATCGCCAGGCGCTCGCGTTTTATTGACTCGCAGAAGATCCGCATCCAGGAGTCTCCCGAGGGACTGAGGGGCGGGGAACAGCCCCAGACCCTTGACGTAGACGTGACCGATGACCTGACCGGGAAGGTCGCACCGGGCGACCGGGTCGTCATCAATGGGATACTCCGGTCCATGCAGCGGGTCACCCACGGGGAGAAGAACACACTCTTTGACATCTACCTCGAGTGTAACTCAATCGAGATTGCGGAAAAGGAGTTCGAAGAGGTGCAGATCGATGAAAAAGACGAGGAAGAGATCCTTGCCCTCTCTCGTGACCCTCACATCTACCGCAAGATAATCCACTCCATCGCACCCACCATCTACGGCAACGAGGACGTGAAGGAGGCAATCGCGCTCCAGATCTTCGGGGGGATCAGCAAGGAGATGCCCGACGGGAGCCACCTTCGGGGGGATATTCACGTCCTCCTCATCGGGGATCCCGGTATCGCAAAGAGCCAGCTCCTTCGCTACGTCGTCAAGCTCTCGCCAAGGGCCATCTACACGAGCGGGCAGTCTTCCACCTCCGCAGGACTGACCGCGACGGCTGTAAAGGACGAGTTCGGAGATGGGAGGTGGACGCTTGAAGCAGGGGCGCTGGTGCTTGCAGATATGGGTATCGCGGCTGTGGACGAGATGGACAAGATGCAGAAGGAAGACCGTTCAGCCCTGCATGAGGCCATGGAGCAGCAGTCAATAAGCGTCGCGAAGGCGGGCATCACAGCAACCCTCAAGTCACGCTGCGCCCTCCTCGGCGCTGCAAACCCGAAACTTGGACGTTTCGATGCGTATCTCCCCATCCAGGACCAGATCAATATGCCAGGGTCACTCCTCTCGAGGTTTGATCTCATCTTCAAGATGAGCGACATCCCGGACCATACCAGGGACAGCGCCATCGCCGACCACATCCTCAAGGCCCACAGCATCGGGGAGACCATCGCCCAGCACAAGAGGACACCCATACCCGGAGTAGACGACGCATACATAGAAGAGCAGCTCCGCCCCGTGACCCCGGAGATAGAACCTGCGCTTTTCAGGAAATACGTTGCATACGCCAGGCGTACCTGCTTCCCGCGCCTCAGTGACACGGCCCGTGAAGCCCTGATCGGGTATTACATGCAATTGCGGGACCTCGCGGCAGGTTCTGACAAGCCCGTCCCTGTCACCGCACGGCAGCTCGAGGCCCTGGTACGTCTCGCAGAAGCGAGCGCCCGGATCCGTCTCTGTCCAACTATCGAGAAGAAAGATGCCGAGCGTGTAATCAAGATCGTCGACACCTGCCTGCGCGAGGTGGCCTATGACGCGAAGACCGGCTCATTTGACATCGACAAGGTCGTCACCGGGATATCGAAGGGGAGGAGGGATCTGATCAGGGTGATCAAGCAGACAATCCGGCAGATGCAGAAGGACACCGGAAACGACCGGATCGCGATCGCCGAACTGATCGAGATACTGATGCCCCAGGGTTTCTCTCGTGAAGAGATCGATGCGCAGATCAAGGCATTCCTCCGCGAGGGGGAGGCGATGGAGCCTAAAAGCGGCTTCATCAAGTTGATCTGAACACCGCTTTTTTTTTGCTTTCCGGACCAAGAAATACCACCATGCAGACTGCAAGGGAGCGAGCAGTATTCGAGGCCGGGATCAAGCTCGGGGCTCTCTACCACCAATGGGTGGGAACACCCGTCTCGCCGGAAACGGCCAGGTCCATTGAAGAGGCGATAGAAAAGAGTGTAGGGCTGCAGCCGCACGTAAGGGGGATCACCGTCCGGCTTGACAGGGAGATCATGGAGCCGAACATGTTCGGGTACTCCGAGCTGCAGGGTCTGATGCTGGACGTGGAGATCACAACCCGCGTGGAAGGTGAGTCCTGCCGCGCCCGGATCCGGCGCGAAGGCAACTATCCGCTGATGGAGATCGTGGAGTAGATGGGCGCCCATGCGTTCCCGATCACGGATCACCACATCCATATCGATCCCCGCAACGGGAGGGGGATCATTGCCGCGAAGGACTTCATGAGGTCGGGGGGCACCCACCTGTTCCTGGTCAGCAAGCCCTCCTCATCGTTTGGGATCATTCCCTCAAAGGGCGAGGATTTCCTCCCTGTGTTCGAGGAGACCCTGTCGGTTGCACGGATGATATCTGAGACGGGAATCGTGGTCTTCCCCGTCCTCGGCGTGCACCCGGCGGAGATCACGCGCCTCCTGGACCTGTTTCCCCTGGAGAGGGTGGTGGAGATCATGAAAGGGGGGATTTCCCTTGCGGCAAAGTTCGTTGCTGACGGTGCAGCAGTCGGCATCAAGAGCGGGAGGCCGCATTACGACGTCTCGCAGGAGGTCTGGGATGCCTCAAACGATATCCTCTCATACGCGTTCCAGCAGGCAGGCGAGGTAGGGTGCGCAGTCCAGGTCCACGCCGAGAGTGGTCCTTGCGCCGACATGCAGAGAATGGCACGCATTGCCGGCCTCTCTGTCGACAGAGTGGTAAAACACTATGCCGTGCCCGGGACCCCCCTTGTTCCGTCGTTGCTCGCAACTCACCCCGATATCCCCGAACTTGCGGGATCAGGGCGGGAATTCATGATGGAGAGCGACTACATGGACGAGCAGTCCCGCCCGGGGGCAGTCATCGGCCCGCGGTCGGTACCCCGTATTACCACCAGGCTGCTCGCCCTGGGCAGGATCGACAGCACAGCAGTCCACCGGGTACACGTCACCACGCCATCCCGGGTTTACGGCGTGGACATCGTTCTCTGATGGCCGCCAGTTACAGTATTATTACGCTTCCCTTCCCACATGTGGTACCATGTATATGAAGGTTCACCGTTCTCCTGCCGGGGACGAGGTGGTGGCGGTGTGCGACCGTGAGCTGATGAATACGACGATCTCCGGGAAAGAAGTGGAGATCAGGATCACCGGGTCTTTTTACGGGACAACACTCGTATCCCCGGACGAGGTAAGATCGGCCCTTTCCGGGGCAGAGAACGCAAACCTCATGGGGGAGCGTGCCGTTGCCATTGCAGTGGAGATGGGGCTTCTCTCCCGTTCAGCATGCCTGATGCTCGGGAATATACCCCATGCACAGGTATTCCGGATCTGACATGGATATAAAGGAGACCTTCTGCCCCCTCTGCGGAAAGCCTTCGCTCGAAGGGGAGGTCTGCGGGCAGTGCCGGGCAGAAAAGACACGCTGGCTGGAATGCCCTCCCCGGGTAACCACGGTGATCTGCCCTACCTGTGGGGCCAGGAAAGAGGCTGGAGGATGGTCCGACCTCAAGGTCGAGAGGGATGAACTTGCCCGCCAGCTGATCACGAGGATGGTCCGACTTCACCCGGACCTTCGCGACATCAGGATGACTATCACACTTGACGAGATAAGCGTCAACCGGAACAGGGCCGAGTGCCAGGTCTCTGGGACGCTCTTTGGGGTACCAGTAGAAGGATCCTGTGCCACAGAGGTAGAATGGAAGCGGGAGCAGTGCAACCGCTGCTCCAGGATCTCGGGCAGTTACTACGAGGGAGTAGTCCAGGTACGTGCCACAGGGAGGAGGCCTTCACCACGAGAAGTCGAAGAGACGACGAGGATAGCCTGCGCAGTCGAGGCATCAATGATGGAATCAGGGGAGCGCCTCTCGTTCATTTCACGCATCGAGGAGCACCGGGACGGCATTGACATCACGGTGGGGTCCCAGCGGCTGGGTTCCGAGATCGCCGCTGCGATATCCCGGGACCTCGGGGGCAGGTTCACCACCCACCCGAAACTCGTGGGAGAGAAGGCGGGCAGGCAGATCTTCCGCATCACTTACTCGCTCCGCCTGCCACGCTATTCACGGGGTGATGTCCTCATTGTCGGAGGAAGGTACATGGAGGTGCTCGGCGTGGATGGCAGGCAGCTCCGGTGCCTGGACCACTCGTCAGGCCAGGTCAGGTCAGTCCCTGAACGCCAGGTCGAGAGGAGGGCAGGCCACAAGGGCGATGCCGCCGCCTGGATGGTGGCATTCCGGGACGCCGACCTCCTGGGAGTCCTCGACCCATCGACCGGGGTTACAAAAGAGGTGAAGATCCCACGGGGAAGGGAGATCTGCCCGGGGACAGCGGTTCGCATACTAAAAGACGGGGACCGTCTGGTGTTGCTGGAGTGATAATGATGCGGGTAAGGGAAATCCCCGAGAAAGACCTTAAAGCTCTCGGAGATGCAGAGTGGGTCGACCGGACGAGGCGTCCGTATGTCAAGGGGACGACCGCCTATGTGCCGGTGAAGGAAGGGTACCCATTCACCGCGACCATTCCCCCAAGGAGAACCTACCGCGGCAGGGGATACTTCATGCTGGGTGATATGGCAGTCTTCCACGGCGACAGGCCCGGGGAGAGGGATGTCCGCGTCCTCATGGAATGGAAGAAGCCGGCCGGCATCCTCTGGGTGGAACGCTGTGAGGGTGTCACGAGGACTCCCCGGGCAGAGGTACTCGCCGGGAAGTCCGTGGAGGTCCGGCACCGTGAGTCCGGGATCACATACTGGCTCGACCCGCTGCATATCATGTTCTCGATGGGGAACCGGGCCGAGAAAGAGCGCATGCGCTCCCTCGTCCGTCCAGGAGAACACGTTGCCGACATGTATGCCGGGATAGGGTATTTCACCCTCCCCGCAGCGATCGCGGGGGCCCGGGTCCACGCCATGGAGATACGTCCCCTCTCATTTTCGTATCTCAAGAGGAACATCCGGGAGAATGGTGTCAGCCACCTGGTGACCGCGGAACTGGGGGACTGCAGGGAATGCCTCACGGGGACCTACGATCGTATAATCATGGGACATTTCGGGGCCATTGACCATCTCCCCGCTGCACTCGCCCATTCCCGGCCGCGGACAGTCCTCCACGTGCATTCGGCAGGTGATCGGAAGGATGAGATCACGACAGTCCTCGAAGAGCAGGGGATCTGCGCCCGCGTGGAGACCCATAAGGTAAAGAAACTGGGGCCTCATACCTGGCATTACGTGCAGGACGTGACGCGGGAATGAGTGCCTCTGGAACACTTGGCGGAAAGGAGATCGTGCTCGCAGTGACCGGGAGCATCGCAGCGGTGGAGACCGTGCGGCTTGCCCATGAGCTCCGCCGAAGAGGTGCACGGGTCCAGGCGGTGATGAGCCCCGCCGCCTCTGGAATCATCCATCCCGATGCCCTCACATATGCGACCGGCAGGCCTGCGATCACCTCTATCACCGGCATGGTCGAGCATGTCACCTCATGCGGCGAAGGAGGGACCGCGGATCTCCTGCTGATAGCGCCGGCGACCGCAAACACCCTCTGCAAGATCGCGGCAGGAGTCGATGATACCCCTGTCACCACTTTCGCCACCACCGCGATCGGCAGGGGAATGCCGGTGGTGGTGGCGCCGGCCATGCACGAGAGCATGTACAGGCACCCGGGTGTCGCCGGGTGTCTTCGCACCCTCCAGGGATGGGGGGTCGTCGTGGCGGGCCCCCGGATCGAGGAAGGGAAGGCAAAGATCGCCGGTGTCAGCGAGATTGTCCTTCTCTGCGAGCGGGAACTGATGGAAAAACCTCTTCTCGGGCGCCACGTCCTCATCACCAGCGGCCCCTGCAGGGAGAAGGTCGATGACGTGCGGGTTCTCACTACCCGGTCGCGCGGGCTGATGGGCCGTGCACTCGCGATGCAGGCGTTTCGGCTCGGGGCCAGGGTCACGGTCGTCCATGGGGACCGGTTTTTTGGCGCAGAGAACGTGCATGCCACAGATGCACGGACGATGCACAAGGAGGTCTGCCGGATATGCACCGACGATCCGGTCGATCTCTTCATCTCTGCTGCCGCGGTCTCGGACTTTTACCCCGAACCCATCCAGGGGAAGATCCCAAGCGGAAGACCGGTAAACCTCACCCTCAATCCCCTCCCAAAGATCATTGATGAAGTCGTGGACCGCTTCCATGTGCCTACCATTGCGTTCAAGCTTGGAGACGATGCCGTGGCAAGGGGGAGAGCAATGCTTCGGGGCAGTATAAGGCTCGTGGTAGCAAACGATCCCCGCGTCATGGGGGAGACAGACACCTGTGTGACGCTTCTTGGAGAAGGGGGGTTCATGCGTGAAGCCTCCGGCAGCAAGGATGCAGTTGCGGCCGAGATACTCGGTTGCGCATTGGAGATCTTCCAATTTTCGAATAGAGTGACATAAAAACTCTTTTCCTGAAAGATAGCATCGCATATCTGAAAGGCCCAGGTCTTGAGGGGATGCTGCTCTGCATGTGTTGCGAATCCCTGACATTTCATTATTTTTCCCTTCTCCACTGGTTGGATCCAACTGCATTCTCTTTTCAGGATAACGCTCCGTGATGCTTTGCCCCGGCCCGAAAACACCGTGCGGAGCAAGCCTGCACACCCCTGAAGTATCCCAATCGTGTCTGCAGGCTATCCCATCGGGGGCATTGGGGAGAATGTGGAAGGATTGATCCGCCTTTATTATGGAAACAATCAGAAGAACGGCCAACCGAATTTACCTGGGTTGCCCCATTGTCTGGGGGAAGCTAGCCCAACGCACCTTTTTCCCTCACTCCCTGGAGAAACCCGCCATTTGCGGGGGTTCAGCCCTGCCGGGTCACTTTCTTAAGCTTTTAACACGAACCAATTGAAAGAAAAGAACCCATTCCCTCCCGTGATCTTTATGCCCTCCTTTGCCACTGCATTCAGCCCCGGTCATCTCTCTGGATATTTCATGCCCGTGTACGGTCCAGACCCCGCACACACGGGGAGCCTTGGCGCCGGGATAGTGATACGGGAGGGGGTCACGACCACGATATGGCCTTCTGATGATACAGAAGTGACCGTAGAACGCCGGGACCCTGTCTCAGGCAATGTAATCGAAGTATTTTCCACCTCGCCGCCCATCCGCTACCTCCTGGAGCGAATGGGGGTGACCGCCAGGGTGAAGACCATGTGCAGCCTTCCCATAGGGGCCGGGTTCGGCCTCTCTGCAGCAGCTCTCCTCTCCACCGCCACCGCGGCTGATGCCCTTTTCTGCCTCTCGCTTGGCGCAACAGAGTGCGGGGCACTGGCTCACGAGGCGGAGATTGTCCACAGGACCGGCCTTGGAGACATCGCGGCCTGCATGGGGGGCGGCCGGGACTGCAGGAAGGGTGCAGGGATCATGGCTGAGATCAAGCGCGAACACGACAGTCCCGCGTCCCTGTGTGCCGTAGTCTTCGGCCCTCTTCCCTCACCGGAAGTGCTTGGCTCGCCCGGAGCGATGGCAAGGGTCGTCCGGGCATTCCCCGGCCGCTGCCCTGGGGACATCGCGGACTTCTTTCGACTCTCCAGGAAGTTTACCGAGGAGAGCGGCCTTGCCACGCCGCAGGTCCTTTCTGCACTGGCTGCCTGCGATGATGCCGGAATCCCTGCTACCATGACAATGCTCGGCAACGGCATCTTTGCCTCCGGTGAGGATGCCTTCCCACTGCTCTCACGCCTTGGAGAGGCATTCCTTCTCCACCCCGCGGACGAGGGTGTCCGCCTGCTCGAGGTGGGACAATGATCCCCCCCACCCACCCCCGGTACCGGTCGCTCGTCGCGAGGGAACGGCTGGCACGCTATGCTGCAGAAGGGATTGTCTCCCTCGAAGGCCTTGCAGCCCATGGTCGCGGCGAGGCGTTTGACTACCTCCTCGGCGAGAGGACGACGGAGAGCGCCCTGCTCGCGGAGAAGGTGGCGGCCGCACTGATGCGTGGCGCAGAGAGGCCTGTCATCTCTGTCAACGGGAACACTGCGGCACTGGCCGCCGAACTCCTGGCCCCCCTGCAGGAGAATTCCGGGGCAAAGGTCGAGGTCAACCTCTTCCACCGGACCGAGGAGCGGATGCAGAAGATTACCCGCCTGCTCCGCGATCACGGCGTCCGGGTGGAGGAGGGAGTTGCCGAGAGGCTCCTCCCGCTCTCCCATGACCGTGCCCTGTGCCTCCGGGAAGGCATCTACAGCGCAGACGTCCTTCTCGTTCCCCTCGAAGACGGCGACCGCTGCCAGGCGCTGCGGAAAATGGGCAAGACCGTGATCACCATTGATCTCAATCCCCTTTCGAGGACCGCGCGGAGTGCGAGCCTCACGATCGTGGATGAGCTCACGAGGGCTCTCCCCCACCTCACTACATTCTGCTCCTCCCTTTCAGGGGAAGAGGCCGCGGTCCTCGCGGAATCGTTCAAGAACGATTATTTCCTGGAAGCTGCACGCGATACCATGAGACGGGGGCTCCTCCATGCTCTGGATTGAAAAGTACCGGCCACGTTCATTCGACGAGATCATCGGGCAGGAGAAGGTGGTGGAACGGCTGAAACACTTTGCGTCTTCGCGAGCCGTGCCGCACCTCGTGCTGGCAGGACCTCCGGGTACAGGAAAAAGCGTAAGCGTGGAGTGCCTGGCACGTGAGCTGTACCGGGAGCATGCAGAAGAGAATCTCACCATCATCCCTACAAGCGACCTCTTTTCGCTCGGCAAGAAATTCCTCGAGGGAGAAGAGCGGTATTCCCATCTTTACCGCGCTGAGGAGAGCCTGCTCTCAAACTTCAAGCGAATCATACGGGAATATTCGTCGCTTCGACCCCTGGATGCCGAGTTCAAGCTGATGGCATTCGAGGGGGCATCATCACTGCCACGCGAGGCCCAGCAGGCGCTTCGCCGGATCATGGAGCGGTCCTCGCGTACATGCAGGTTCATCTACTGCACGAGCCACCCCTCGGCAGTGATCCCCGCCATTGCATCCCGCTGTCTGCCGGTATTCTTCTCCCCCATCCCCGACCCGCTCGTCGAATCCCACCTGCAGGCCATCTGCACCGCGGAAGCGAGAGGGGGGTGCCTCGTCAGGGAAGACCAGATCGGGCTCCTGGTTGCCGCCGCACGAGGAGATCTCCGGAAGGCTGTGATGCTCCTCCAGGTGCTTGCAGAGTCAGGTCCGGGTGCAAACCTCCTCTCCATCTCCATGACAGAGACCGACCAGGTCGCGACCGCCGCATTCTCTGCCATTCGCGCAGGTGATGTCCAGGCAGCCAGACGCAGGCTTGAGACACTCCAGATCGAATACGGCCTCTCGGGGAGGGAGGTGCTGGGGGCGCTCGGCGACGTCGTGAGGCGTGACTTCAACGACCCCCGTATTGCCTGCGCCCTTGCAGAGACCGACTGGGTGCTGGGGCACTGCCAGAACGAGTACCTCCAGCTCAATACGCTGGTGAGCAGGATTGCCAGGGAGGCGGGTAATGTCCGGCGTCCAGGATAAGGTACAGCAGCATTACGACGAGATGGCAGAGGTCTACGATTCCCGATACGACCACTGCAGGGGAAGGGCCTATTATTCCCACATCTCGCGCCACGTGATGTCGCATCTCCCCAGGAGGGGAAGGCTCCTTGATTTGGGGTGCGGGACCGGCCTCTTTGTATATCGCTATACATCCCACGGAGGAAGCGCTGTGGGTCTTGATATCTCAAGGGGAATGATCACCCGCGCCCGTGCCAGGAACCACAGCGCGGACTTTGGTACCGGGAATGCGGAGATGCTCCCATTCAGGGATGAGTCGTTTGACGCGGTGGCAAGCCTCCTTGCCTTCTCGTACATGAAGAACCCCGGGCAGATGCTCAAAGAGGCGTGGAGGGTGCTTGCACCGGGAGGAACGCTCGTCATCTGCACACTGGGAAGAAATCTCCTTACCTCCGGCCTCCCCGCGATATATTCCCTCGGCGAGGCGATGCGAATTCGGCAGGTCGGCATGGGTGCGTTCGGAGAGCGATATTATTCCCCGGGAGAAATGATCGCACTTCTTGAGGCTGCGGGGTTCAGTGAAGTGTCGGCCAGAAAGTGCTCGTTCGCTCACCTAAACCTCGTCGACCCTCTCTATACCATCGCGCGACGCATCGAGCCGTTCGTCGAGGAGAAGATCCCGTCGCTTGCGTACAATCTCATTGCCAGCGGGAAAAAACCAGGACGGTGAGCAGAGATAGGTGTCTCTTTATTCCCGATATACCGGGCGATCTCTCACTCTCTCTTCCTGAGCCGGGCGACCATCCGCTCTTTCTTGTCCATCGCGGCCAGGGCCGCGGCCTCGACTGCCGCTTTCATCTCGTCAAAGTCCCTCCCGCCGCGGTCCACCACCTTCTTGACCGGAGTATAGGCTGACTCGCGGAACCGTGGGGTAAAGTCCCTTAACCCCTTCCTGGTGAGGAGGAACGCGCCGGGCCTGCCCGCCTCCACAAACCCGATCTCCTCCACTCTCACACCTGAACCCCTGATAACCTCCGTGATCGACTGGACGGCATCGGGAGGAGCGGTGATAAGGAGTGCATCGAGCGATACCCCCAGCGGGTCGATCATGAGACGCT
The DNA here is from genome assembly GCA_029547605.1 of Methanobacteriota archaeon. Lineage (GTDB taxonomy): Archaea > Halobacteriota > Methanomicrobia > Methanomicrobiales > Methanospirillaceae > Methanolinea_A. The sequence goes on from JAKPPB010000070.1 coordinate 36,792, forward strand.
CGAGGAGCGAGCCGACTTCTTCCTGCACGAGACCGTGTACTTTGTCCTCCTCAATCACCACCCTGCATCCGGCTGTCGACGCGAGTTCGTGCGCGTCGCCGCGCAGCCCGCCGTTGGTGACGTCTGTCATTGCATGGATTTTCTGGAGTGCGGGGCTTGCCAGGAGGGCCTCGCAGGCCTGGAGGAAGTGGAGGTTGATGGTCTGTTCCACGACCTCCGGGTATCCCGAGTAGAGGGCTGTCGTGGCAATTGTCCCGCCCCCTGCTCCTTCCGTCATCAGTACCGCGTCCCCGGGCCGGGCCTCCCGGCGGGCAGTCAGGTGCGAGGCAATTCCGACAGTCCCCACGCAACCGGTCATCCGCGAGCCGAGCACCATGTCTCCCCCAATACGAAGCGTCGAGCCTGCAACAAGGGGCACCCCCATCGACTCCCCCACTGCGCACACTCCTGCCGTGTATTCAAATATTTTTGCAACGTCTCCGCCGTCGGCAACGTGGATGTCAGAGAAGAGGAGAAGTGGGCGGGCACCCATGACATATACGTCGCGCATCGTTGCACGTGTCACGTGGAAACCCGCGAGAAAGGGAAAATCCGAGAGCCGGGAGTGCATGCCATCAACAGTGCAGACTACCTGGAGACCGTGACTCGTGGAGAGCCCCGGGATGGGAACCGCACCTGCATCGTCCATCTCGTCTACCCCTACTGTGGCGCCTGTGTTCCCAATGATCCTGGCGATCTGCCGGTGGGCGTAGAAGTCGCCTGTGCCACGGGAACCCACGCCAAACTCCCCCATGCTGACGCCAGCTTCACGGAAGGTAAAGAGATCACCTGAGAGGCCGGTGGTATTCTTCACCTCCGCGATCACTGCCTCTGCAAACTCGTCGATATATCCCGGTTCCGCACCCGGTTTGAACCCCCTTATGCACCTGGCAAGGCGATCCTTCACCGCATCTTCATGGAGCCCGGCCGCGAGGGCCTTCCGGGCGAACTCCTCAACGTCCATACCCAGTGTTATTACCGGTCCATGCTGATAAGGGCGCGGCCATAATGGTCGAGAGTGACAGGCGTTGCGTCCTCCCCATTGCCAGGGAAAAAATAAAATATCTACCAGGAACGGACCTGGGGAGGTATCTCGAGCGCATCAATGAAGGTTGCGACCGAGCCGTCCGGGAAACGGATGGTGGTCACCGAGGGGGAGAGATCGACGCTGATGAGGGGCGCAAACCAGTAGGTCCTGAGGATCCGCTCACCTTCTGCAAAGGAGAGACCGGGGGTCCGAACAGTGGTCTTTCCATCCCTCTCGGTCACGCTGGCAAACGAGTCCACCGAGAGGTGCACGCTCCCGCTGTTGACGCCAATGACTGTCACGGGCTTGTGGAAGTTCGACTCCAGGGCTTTTTTAAGTTCCTGGGCAGGGTCAACCATGCGCAGGTAGACAGAGATATACTCGATCCAGTTGAGGCGGTACGTGAAATGGATATCCGCGTTGCCATCATGGGTGATTGTGATATCCAGGCTTTCCGAGGTCATTGCTGCCACAGGTGCACTGAACAACGTCATGCAGGCCAGGATGGCAACGAGACAGGAGATTGTCCTCATATGAATGTACCTCTTTTATGCGGGAGTATTACCGGCACCTTCCATAAATGCTTTCCCGGCAGAACCCCCTCGAAATTCAACGTGCGATATCCTCTTTACGACTTAACGACATACCAAGAGCATATCCATGATGAAGAAACACCTGGCCATATCTGCTCTGGCAGGGTGGGTCCTCCTGGTCACAGGTTTCATGATACTTGCCCGGACGCTCGACCTCGAGATATTCTTCGTGCTCTGGCTGATTGGGATTCTGGTTATCGTTGAGCTGGTCTCTGACCACGCTGCAACTCCGCGTTACCTGCGATTCCAGAGGCTTGTCATTGCGTCAGGTGTAATTCTCTTCGGGGCGATCGTCGCCCGGAAGATCCTGGAGATACTTGCACGATGAGACGAATCCCTGCACTCCTGGCGAGTGGAATACTCATACTCGCATGCCTCCTGCTGATTGGATTGCAGGCCGGGTCGCCCCTCCTTTACAGCCCACTGTCAGACCCGGGTGGCGGCGACCATGCGAACCCTGCTGCGTTCGAGCGAGTCAGGGGTGACCGTGCGGCCCAGCTCCTGCCCTTGATATCCGATCTCCTGGATTCGCCAGGGTCGCTCGTGCTGAACATCAGGAGCGGGGACTTCGAATATGCCGCACGGGACCTCCAGGAGTACCGTCAGGTCTCCAGGAACCTGGACAGCCTCGTGATCAACCTGGATATGACCGAGGGCGAGATCACAGAGTTCCGAAAGGCCAACCAGCAGAACCTGGCAATACTGACGGAGCTCTTCAATGGAACCGGGAGATGGAACGAACTCCAGACCCTTGAGATCAGGTACCGGGACAGCGGCGACTCCCAGATGCTCACCACCATTACCTACGAGGGTGAGGCACTCCGCAGGCGGATCCAGGACCTCTACAGGGATTACCTGGAACAGGACCAGGTGATGAGAGGGACAGGTGAGAAGTTCGGCCTTGATACCACTGGCTATGCACAGAGTGTCGTTGATTTCCGGGAAATTGTCAGCAGGATTGACAGGGACCAGCACGAGAAAATGACCACCCTGCAGACCACCGTAACACCGGGTACACGCCCTTATCGGCTCACGCTTGGAATCGAGAGGCAACGGGTCTCGTACCTTGACACGGTGAACCTGGAAGGCCTGCTCTGGGAACACAGGAAAGATCATCCTGACGAAGTGGACCTCTTCATCGATTCAAGGAAAGTCGCTTCGATTCCCACGAAACCGGATGGCTCCTTCTCATATTCACACCTGGTTGAGCATGACCGGGCAGGAACTCACACCGTGTTTGCGGCCTACTCGGGGTCAGTCTTCTCGGAGATCAGGACTTTTTTTGTCGAGACGTCCGGGACATCTCTTGAACTCAACCCCCCCTCACTTCACGATAGACGGGTGGGATTTGAAGGGGTGCTCCTCGCGGGATCGACTCCAGTCCGTTTTGCACCAATCGAGATCCTTGCAGAAGGAAAGCGGGCGGGGATGGCACACACCGGGGAAGACGGCACATTTTCAGCTGACGTGAAGCTCTCTCCTGGGAACCATAAGGTAAACGCATTTTTCTCGGCGGACACATTCCCGCTTATTTTTTCTGAAAGCGCGACCTTTGAGATATTCGTCCCTGAACCCTCCCCTGGTATCGCTGGTGAGGACGGTCTGCTTGCAAATCCCCTTTATGCAGCGATCCTTGCGGCATCGTTGTGCGCCTCTGGTGTCGGGGCATTCCTCTACCTTCGCCGGCAGAGGCCGGAAATCCCCCTTCCAAGTCCGGTCTTCCACCTGCCCGGCGAGAACGCTGCGAAGGATTCGGACGATGAAGATCTTCGGCTTTCCGATGATGGGGGCCCGGTTGCAGGGGTTGTCCCATCTGCCGGGGAGACATATGCGGGAGACACCGAGCTCGTCGGCGATCTCTCCTGCCTTTTCTCGGCCTTGCGGCTGGCAGTCGGAAGGCGCCTGACGCTGCTGTATCCCCTCTCCCTCACTCCCCGGGAACTCTGCGCGATGTGCAGGGAACTCCCCATCCGTGCGGCAGTATGCAGGTTCGCGAAGAGCTATGAGCGGGCACAGTACAGCGGTGTATCTGTCCCGGACAATGAACGTGACATGATTGCAGGCGCTGCCAGGTCTGCAATGGAAGGCCTAGGGGGGATCGACCATTAGCCGCGCTGCGTGGGTTGCAGTGATCCTGGTCCTTTTCGGACTTGTTGCCGTGCTCTCCCACCTCTCGTCCACGACCCTGGAGTACAGCCGTTATAACCCCGAGTGGAACGGGACGTCCCGTCTCTTTCAGGACATGATTGAGCGTGACGCGTTGATGATCACCAGGTTCCACGAACTCCCGGCAGGAGGCGATTCGCTCCTCCTTGTCCTTGCCCCTGGCGAAGAGTTCGCCCCCGACGAGATCGGCCTCCTGCGTTCATTCCTTGAGGGGGGAAACACCATTGTGCTGGTATCTGACCAGGAGAGAGAGAACCTCCTTATTTCAGGCCTCGGGAGCACGATCCGAATTCACCATGCGAACCTGACGAGCATTGACCGGTACTATGACCACCCCTCTTCGGTCCTTGCCTTCCCTGCAGGGCAGGACCCACTCGGAGCAGGGATCTCCCGCATCGTGCTGAACAACCCTTCCTACCTCGAGGGGGGTGAGCCGGTATTTGCCAGCTCGATCCTCTCCTGGGTCGATGCCGACGGAGACTCGCGGCTGAGCCGCGAGGAGACACTCCAGAGATTCACGGTAATTGCGGCAGACAGGGTCGGAGACGGGGTTCTCTATGTAATTGCGGACCCCAGCATCTTCATAAACGGGATGCGTGAGATCGGCATGGATGAAGGGAATTACGCGCTTGCGCGGCAGATCATCTCGGCGAGACCTCGGTTCATTGTCGAGCAGGGACATTCCCGCACCGCGCATGCACCAGAGGCAATCCGAGTGGTTAATCTGGTCAGGGAATCTACCATTACCAAAATGGCTGTGATCACCCTGATTTTTCTTGCAGGATCCATACTGGTCATAAAGAGGAGGGAGGAGACGTGAACGATATCGGCGATGACCTTGCCCTCCTCTCCAGGTACTACCGCGACATTCGCGGCCGGATGGGTGACTTCATCGTCGGCAACGAGCTGCTCGTCGAGCTCTGCATGATCGGGCTCCTCTCAGGCGGCCATCTCCTGATGGAAGGGACCCCTGGCACAGGCAAGACCTCCATGGTAAAGACCCTTGCCCGGCTCACCGGGTGCGACTTTGCGAGGTTCCAGTGTGCGGTAGACAGCCAGCCCGCAGATATCCTGGGAGTACGCATCTTCGACCAGGCAAAGAGGGACTTTACCCTTCGCAAGGGACCAATCTTTTCCAATTTCCTTCTCATTGATGAGATCAACCGGCTTGCGCCCAAGACCCAGAGCGCGTTCATCGAGGCGATGAGCGAGCGCCAGGCAACTCTCGACGGGATCACCACCCGTATCAATCCTCCCTTTATTGTCCTTGCCACCCAGAACCCATTCGAGTTCGAGGGGACATTTCCCCTCATTGAGGCACAGAAGGACCGGTTCATGTTCTCGATGACCCTCTCCCAGCTGGACGCAGAGGGCGAACTCGAGATCATCAGGAGGGAGCATTCAGGCAGGCTTGACTGGGACACGTTCTTCTCGACCCTCCGCCCGGTGATGAACAGTGACCTGATTCTGCGTTTCATCGCCTCCGTGGCCAGGCTGCACATCGAGGAGCCGCTCCTTGGCTACATCCGCGACCTGGTAATGGCCACAAGAAGCCATGGCGATGTTCACATAGGCGCCAGTTCCCGGGCGTCGATCGCGCTTGTCAGGGGGAGTAAAGCGCTTGCAGCGCTCAGGGAACGCTCCTATGTCATCCCCGATGATATCAAGGAACTTGCCCCGCGAGTCCTCATGCACCGGATAATCCTTACCCGGGAAGCTGAGATCAGCGATATCACGCCAGGTCGTGTGATTGCCGAGATACTGGAACGCGTCGAGGTGCCATGACCCGTGGAAGCGACGCGTTCGACATGGGGATTTATCTTTGCGGCCCTCGGAACCCTTCTCTCTGCATGGTTCCTTGATTCGGTCCCCGCACTCTTTTTTTCAGTATTCATCGCAGGGTTCCTGGTGTTCCGGGCAATTTTATTCCTCAGGCGTGCCGGAACCGCCGCATCATTCATTACCGTTGAGCGGGTGGCAAAGCCCGAGTGGACCAGGCAGGGGGGAGTAGTGACGGTCTCAACCTCCGTCCGCATCACGGTGCCAGAGGGGTTGTCTGCCAGGTTCTGTGACCTCCCTCCACCAGGAGCACCGGTGGTCCACGGCCAGGCGTGTTCGCCCGAGACAGGTGCAGGGGACCATGTACTCAACCTCCGGTACGGGGTGTCCTGTCTCTCCAGCGGAAATATCCGGTGGAGGGGAGCTGATCTCCTGGTCTCTGACAGGTTCTTCTCTTTCTTGCTGCCTTTTCGCGGTGATAATTTCCGTTCGCCAATCATCAGGGTGGACCCCGTGGGCAAATACCAGAAAAGGGAGGGACTTGGGTTCTTCGGGGAGAGGGATCTCGAGAAGCTGACGGTGCTGAAAGGGACGGGCGTCAGATCGTTTCGCGATTACATGCCTGGTGACGACCCCCGTTCCGTTGACTGGAAGCTCTCTGCAAAACACGGAAAACTCTTTGTTCGCGAGTACGCGGGCTTGTCGGGCACACACCCCCTCCTCGTGGTGGACCTCCCCGATGGTGCAGTCCCATGCCCGCCCGCCTTAAGGGACACGGTGGTCGGGGCAGCCCTTGATGCTGCACGGGAGATGGTCACCGGACCTCATGGCTGCAGCCTGATGGTCATCTCCGGGGCAAACCTCCTTTCCTTCCTCCCAGACGAGCGGTCACTGCACAAGATCGAACGATCGCTCCTTGAATACCACTCTCCCCAGCGCGCGGTCCAGTGTTTCCGCACACTTGATCCTACCGCTGCAGAGGCGCTCCGTATCCGCCTTTCAGGAAGTGCCGGGGTTCACCGCAGCCTCGAGAGGCGCCTTCTCCTGGTGTATTCCCGGTTCATCCCGGAGATCCGGCCCCTCCCTTTCGATATCCAGTGCGCGAAGGCCATTGGACGCAGGGGAGAGACCGCATTGCACGTGCTGACCACCGGAACTGGAGATATGAGCCACCTCGCCACACTTGGCCTGCAGGCCCGGCGGCTGGGTGTCGAGGCAAGCCTCGGCCTCCCTGATGCGACGGCAACCCCCAGTCTTGTCCGACGTCTCCGGGGGATAGGATATTCCATCGTCAGGGTGGTCTGATGAGGCACGGTGTTCCCATGCTGGCCGCCTTGCTCGCGTGTGCAGCCGGTTCTGCCGTTGCCCTGGTCGGCAACGCTGCCTTTCCGCTCGCCGTCTCGGCAGCGGCAATTTCCCTTGGCGCAGGGCTCCTTGTCTTCTGGGTCTTCCATTCCGACCCCGCGCTCTTCCTCCTGGCGCAGCCCTGCCTCTTTCTGACCTGGGAGACCTCTCCTCTTCTCACCTTTTTCTTCGAGGCCGTCCTTGCTTCCGCACTCCTTTTCTCGATGGGTCTTCTCCACTCAAAGACTGACGTTGCATATTCTGCCGTGTTCCTCGTCGTCATGGGATGCATGGCACTCCTCCTCTCGGGGCAGTCGCACGTCTTTTTCCCCCTCGCAATCTTTGTCCCCGCGGCTGGGCTGGCATGCCTCGTTGTCCTCGGGCTTGCCTACCGGACCATGGTCCGCGCGGGAGGGGGGACGCAATGAAGATCCGCCCCCACAATGACTATATGCTCTCGGGCATCGTGCTCCTCGCCGCAGCCATTGTGCTCCTGGGTGTTGCAACCCTGACTGACCGCGGCGACATGAGCAGCGCCACTCTCTTCCTGCTGGGTGTCGCCTGCTTTCTGGCGGGAGTCTTCATGCTCAGTTTTTCCAGGTCCGATCCACTGGACACAGAAGTTGCCTCGCTCCTGCCGGTAGCAGGGATGCTCAATGTGTGCCGTATCTGCGCAGACCTTGGGGTCCGGGGAGACGCCTGGTTCATTCCTCCTTCCGGCGACGAGAAGGGGTTACGCGAGTTCATCCCGGTACAGGGCCTTGAGATCCCAGATGCGTTCCCTGATTTTTCATTCCTTACCGATCCTGTGTCACCCGGCATCCTCCTCACGCCTTCTGCCTCCCCGCTTATCGAGTACCTGGACAGGAAGGGCGGGCTCGTGGTGCCTTCAGGAGAGACCGAGCTCCTTCATGGCATACGGGAGATCTGCGAGGACGTGCTGGAACTTGCAGACGAGGTAGTGATCGAGAGGGAAGGGGAGACCCTGGTGATGAGCGTGAAGGGATACCGCCTCTATCCCGGCTGCCTCTCCATCGCAGCGCAGTCCCCCAAGTGCTGCACGATGCACCCGTGCGGAATCTGCAGCTTGGTGGCCTGCCTCCTTGCGCGGGGCCTTTCTGTCCCCTGGCACCTCGAGCATGTCCGCATCGAAGAGGGTCGGAGAGGGGTGGTCGTGGTGTACAGGAGCCTCACCGGACCCGCACCCAGAGGTGAAGGTCCCGGTAGCTCTGGTTGATCCGCTCGGCTCCCCAGAGCGAATCGGGTGGCGATTCATCCATGAAGAGGAGGAACTTGAGCTGGTTTCCCCCTGTCCGGTTGACCGAGAAGGTGTGCTGTTCCTGGTAAGTGGTATTGTGCACGAGGGTGACCGGGAACGAGGCGATCCTCTCCATTGAGAGTACGGTGCTCGTGTTGGTTGCGGGGTCGAACTCCTGTTGCACGAGATGAATTTCCACGAAGTATGTCACGTTCCGGTACTCGTGGTTTCCCACGCCTATAATGACTGACTCCGCCTGCCCTGCCCGGAGGTCGGTCGGATAGTCGGCTGCCTTTCCCTCCTTTCCCAGAATGTAGAATTCGGTGAACTTCTCCCCCTCCTTTGGGACCACCACCACGTAGACAGTGGTTGCCACCGCGGCAACGATGGCGATGAGGAGGATCGCCGAGAGGGCACGGTCGATCCGTGAACTCTCCGATGGGAAGAATTCCGCACGGAATGCTGTCCACATCTCCCTGAACGGGACCTCGAACCTCTCGCTCCTCGGCAGGCCTGCCCTCCTTACCTGGGCTGATACGGCCATGCAGAGGGTGAATATCACAAGGGAGGTGACGACGGGGTCAAGGCGAATCCCGAAGGGGGTATAATTGAGCACGAGGCCGATGAGGGGGACGACCGCGATGGAGAGCCCAAACGAGAGTGCCAGCCTCTCCAGCCCGTCGATCTCCCCCCTGCCAGGGAAGAGCGCGGCGATCAGGGAGTAGCCCGGAAAGAAGAGCACCATGGGGAGTGCCAGGATCACCCTGAAAGGGGTCTCGTTCACCACCGGGGCATAAATTGCAAGAGCGGAAAGGAAAGTCCACAGGTAGACGACCACAAGGTCCGCAGGGGTGTTCTCCGGTGAAAAAGAGGAGAAGAGTCTCCCCAATGGAGGGGTGGTGCCTTCTTTGGGCATCCCTGTTCAGCGGCGCCTCAATGCGCTGATGAGAAGCACGAGGGCTATCCCCAGTGGGGCGAGGTACGTCGGGATTGGCGACCCGGTGGGGGAAGGAGACGGCGGCGGCAGTGGCTGTTCCTCCTTGACTGTCACCTCGGCGGGAGTCATGGCGGTCGTGGGAATTGCCGTCTCCGGTGTAGTGGGGGCGCTGGTCGCAGGGCTTGGCTGGGAGACTGTCGGAGAGGTTGTTACTGTCGTGGGAGCGCTGGTCGCATATACCTGAGTTGCCCCGCTTCCCCCGCCGCTGGAGTAATAAGTCTGGGTGGGTGTCGCTGTCAAGGGGCTTCCGACCTGGATGGTCCGGGAGAGTGCGATTCCGCCGTCCACAGAGACCGTGACGGCGACTTCTCCATCGGCAACGCCGTCAACGATAAACGTGATCTCTGAGTCGGCAGGACCTGACTTCCTCCCCTGTATGGTCATGCTCGCAATGATGCGGGTCGCATCCGGTGCTGCCGTCCCGCCAAGGGAGATAGTTTCGTAGGTGCCTGCAGGGATAGAGCCGGAATCGGTAGTCGTAAAGATGCCGTTCTGGGAGAGGCCCATCTTCTTCACCTCGGTGTCGCCCTTCCTTACTATCAGGACGTTGGTATCGGTATTCCTGAGTGTCGCGGAGAGGGAGCCGTCGTCAAGGGAAAAGGGGAGGGCGAGGTTCCTGGTCTCGAAGGAGAACGTCCCCCCGGGTGTTGCGGCAAAGGTCCCCTCGATATGCATCGAGAAGGTGCGGTTGTCCGGCAGGTCGACGATCGATATGGTGACCTGGTCTCCCCTCTCGATGTGCTCCGGCGCGACGGTGACCGACAGGGCATGGACCCCCTGTACTACAATTGCGACGAGAATGATGCGAAATAACAGGTGCAGTCTTTTCACAGGCGTATTCCCCCTGGCTATACTATTCTCATGGTATGGACCTTCTTATTATCAATTCGGTGTGTCAAAAGCCGGTCCCGGAATGAACTCCAGATATTAGTGATGCACTTCTTCCTGAGAGATGACTATCCGCTGATTGCCACCCCGCATTCGAAATCCCGGGGAGAAACAGGCTTTTTTTCCCATACATTTAAATGCAGGGTGGTACAAGGAACTTATATATAAATCTGTGCACCATGCGAACGGTGCATTAAAGAATGAGAGGAGAGAGCTGGGGATGAAGAGTAAGAGAGAGGTTTTGCAATCTCGAACCGGGACACCTGATACCTCTCGTGTCAGGAGATTCCATAAGATATGTGCCAAACGGGGGATAGCAGGGCTGCTGGTGCTTCTGCTCATTGCCCAGGCATGCAGTGCAGCCCCGTCAGTATTTGCCCGGCTGGACCTGAACCAGTCCCAGACGTACAGGAACATGACTGTCTCAAGCCTCGATACGATCGACATCATGAACCTCTCCATCTCCCGGGTCACTCTCCATTCCACGACGGGGGACTGGACCGATACCAAGAACCTCACTCTCCCCTCAATACACGCCATTCGCAGGATATTTTATCCCAGGGACAATGCAACGTGGAACGGAAATACACTCGTCATACTCGGCCCCCTGGACTCGACTGTCTCAGGCAGCGGGATGGACACCTATACCATGTTTATTCAGGAGAAGATGCCTGTCATCCAGTGCCAGGTCCCCGGTGCGGACGGTGACCTCCTGCTGATAAAAGGCAATGCCACCAGCAGGAATGCCAATCTCTCGACCCTGTTTGAATCGGCGGAACGGATGTACATATTACATACAAAGGGTATCGCGGGTATCGAAAGGACTCCCGGAGGATGGAATACATACGAGGTGGGATCACCCTGGAGTTTTGGGTACCCTCCTGACTTAGGAAAAATCCTTCTTGAAAATAACATCTCACTTTCCAACTTTTTACTCTCTTCCTCCCATGCCAACGGCATGACAATGTTATTCCCACCCACCCATGGAGAATATCTCCTCTCGGGATTCCAGTATCAGCCTCCTCCGCCAGGAAAGGTCATCACCTACGTCGCATGGCCTGTCATCATTCTTGACGGAGACAACCGCCTCGAACTCGTGAACAAGACTCATCCATATCTCTACAACAAGAGGACAGGAGGTGACGTGAGCCTCACTTTTGAGAATACCGCGAAAATTCATAACCTTAGCTATGTCCTTATCAAGGAAGGAGAGACCTACGATGCCGATGTGCGCGTGAACATGACCGCACTCGAGGAGTGCGGCGGTGCGGTGAGCCTCGACCTCATCCTCTCCCTGAATCCATTCTTCTCGATACTCCGGGATACAGGCCTTGGCCCTGACGATTTGAAAAAGGTAGTCTCATACTCTCTCCAGGCAGTCGGCAATTCCACGCCCCCGCACTCATCCCACTTCTCGAAGATCAACATCACGCCAGGGTATGGCACTTCAGGGTATGCGCTCCATGCCAGCCAGGTGACCATCCCCTTCGATGACCTCCAGGGGTTGCTTTCCGGCAATTTCAGCATCTATGCACTGGGAACCGACGAGAACAACACGGTCGTCGCGCTCGACCAGGACCGGATTTCAATCGGAAATTCTCCGCTGGCGGACTTTTCCGCCTCCCCCATATCTGGCCCGGCCCCGCTCCCGGTCCAGTTCACAGATCTCTCCAGCGACTCTCCCACGGCGTGGAACTGGTCTTTCGGCGACGGTGGTGCCTCGACTGCACAGGACCCAGGTCATACCTATACCGTTCCGGGCCTCTACAACGTCACCCTGACTGCATCGAACGCATTCGGGTCCAGCACCGAGCAGAAAGACTTCTACATCAACGTCACTCCATATCTCCCGCCGGATGCAGATTTCTTCGCCACTCCTACCACGGGCCCTGCCCCGCTCGTTGTCCAGTTCACCGACAATTCCACGGGGATAATCACCTCCCGTGCGTGGACCTTTGGGGACGGGGGGACCTCTACCGGCGTCAATCCGTCCCATACTTACCTCTCTGCAGGGACGTATACCGTCTCCCTGAACGTCACCGGCCCTGGCGGATCGGACACCGAGACCAAGACCGGCTACATCACTGTGACGCCCCCTGCCCTCCAGGCTGATTTTTACGGGACTCCGACCGCAGGGTTCGTGCCGCTCTTCGTCCAGTTCACCGACACATCTACCGGGCCGCACGATACCTGGAACTGGAACTTCGGTGACGGAGGGACCTCCACGGGCCAAAACCCGGGCCATACGTATACCTCGACCGGGACCTACACGGTCTCACTCACGGTGAGAATGGGGAGCGGCACGCCTTCGGTGAAGACAAGGACCAGTTACATCACCGTGTTCGCAGTGCCACCCCCGCCAGTCGCCCAGTTCACGGCGAACGTCACGACCGGAGATGCGCCGCTCCACGTGCAGTTCAACGACCTCTCGAGCGGGTCACCCTATGAATGGAACTGGTCGTTCGGTGACGGCGGCGGCAGCAGCGAGCGGAACCCGCTGCATACCTACCCATCTCCGGGGAACTACACTGTCTCGCTCACCGTGAGGGGCCTTGGAGGGTTTGACACCGAGACGAAGACAAATTACATCCACGTCCTGGCACATCCGCCGGTCGCTGACTTTGTCGCAAACGTCACGGCCGGAGACGCCCCGCTCCCGGTCCAGTTCACCGACCTCTCATCCGGCGATCCGACCTCGTGGAGCTGGACATTTGGCGACGGTGGGGCCTCCGGCGAGAGGCACCCTGTCCATGTATACCACTATGCTGGCAACTACACGGTGAGTCTCACTGCCACGAATGTCTACGGATCTCATACGAAGGTGAGGACAGGCTACATCAACGTCACGGGAATCACGCCGCCGCCACCCGTCCTCAGGGCAGATTTCGCTGCGGCCCCGACATCCGGGTTCGTGCCGCTCACCGTGCTCTTCGCCGACACCTCGACGGGCGTACCGGTCGCGTGGAACTGGTCGTTTGGTGATGGAACTTCCTCCCCCCTGCAGCACCCCAGTCATGTGTATAATACCGCAGGTGCGTTCAACGTCTCCCTCACTGTCTCGAACGGGACGGTGGAGGACACCCTGACAAGGAGCAACTACATCATTGTCTCCTCCAGGGGCGGCGGTGGCGGAGGGGGTGGTGGTGGAGGCGGGACGTTCCTTGTCACCCCGACACCCACCCCGACTGCCACGGTGACTCCTGCTCCCACCACTCCGGCCGGCATCGGAACCCTCCCGCTCGGACCTGACAACCGGACCTCCCAGCCGGTGACCATCGGGTCCTATGATGGCATAGCGACCATCTCAATAGGTATCGGCGTGGCGGTTACCGGTGCGAACGGCACACCGCTCGCAGATATCAGTATCCTGCCGGTCAACCCAGGGGACCTCTCCAACCTCCCCGTCGATCCGGCCTTCACGGGATACGCCTACCTGGTATCACCGGAAGAGGCACGGTTCGACCCCGAGGTGCTGCTCACCTTCTCCTTCACCCCTGAAGAGTGGGCGGCGCTTTCCGGCCGGGACCTTGTCCTGATGAGGTATGACCCGGTTCTGGGGAGCTGGGTCCCGCTCCCCACATCGGTCGATGCTGCAGGGAGAATGGCATTCACCGGTATCTCGCGCGGGGGCATCTATGGCCTGTTTGCCCGGCAGCCTGCCACACCTTCCCAGACAGTAGTGCCAGTCACCACCGCGGTAACCGAAGAAGTCCCACTGCCATGGACCTGGATACTCATCATCGTGGTTGTGGTGATTGTGGGAGCGGGTATTGCAGTATACTTCCTGAAGATCAGGCCGGGTGCGCGGGAGCCGCCTGGCGGAAATGAAATGTGACGAAGATTGAAAGCCTTTCTTTTTTCTTTTTGCCTCTCCCTCCCGCGATTGAGCAGGACCCTATTCTCTCATTGTGCCACAACCATATTTGAAAAGCGCATAGGTCAAAAGCTTTAAATCAGGATCGCGGCAGGCCAATACCTGCCTGGTCAGTCCCCATGCTTCTTTTGGATGCCATCGATCAAGGCAGCAGTTGAGGCTGAATTGCCATTGCTTATAAAAGACGCGAAATTAACTGTGATTTTCACTATTTATCGATTATTCAAGGCGTATTATTCGGTCTTTCCATCGGGTCCGGAACCCGTCAGGACAAAGAAAATTAAGAAAACTATATATATACCCTCTCAATCACAATCTCGCCGGACACCCCCCAGATTCACAGTCCCGGTATGCTGGGGAGGTGATTTTGCCATCGGGGAAATGGAAAGTTATATAAACGTCCCACCCCCAATGCAAACCATATAAAAGAGAGATATCCAAGGTGGACGTCCGGAGATACTCTCTGATATATGCAATCAAGGTGGTGCAAAATGAAGCTTCGACACATAGTGCTCTTCTTGTTAGTGACAGGTATCGCCCTGCTCACGGTGGCGATGCCAGTATCGGCACAATTGAATGTGGTGGCACAGAATGGTACCGTTCTCCTCGGTGAGGAGGGCTTGGATGTCACTGCAGCCGTAGGGACTGCTACTCACCTGGGATGGTGGTCGGGAACCGATTATTCCACACCAGCAACCCGTGAAATAGACCTCAGCGGCTATGTACTGACAAATTTCAACATCGACGATGATCCGCTTCTCTCACCGTTTGTAGGAACGGAAGGGAAAGGTGCCTGGTGGAGATTGAGTGGGTCTGGTATGACGAATCCCACGGAGCGTGCATTCAGCGTTGTCGCTCCACAGTCAAACTTGAGAATCAGAAACCTGGACTACGGTACGGATGTAACCAATGGAGCCGCAATTATCGGTGATGTGCTGGACTTCGAGCTGAATCCCTCGACCCTGCATTATATCTTCCTCCGGGATCCTTCCGCAACTTTCAACTGTAAAATTGTGGTAAGGAACCCATCCGGTGTCACCTACTCCAAGTTGTGGGTTCCATCACCCCCTGCAAGTTCATTGAAGGACCTGACATATCTTGATGTGAGTTCCAGCCCGTGGTACTGGTCATCAGGAAATGGTACTGCACCTGACCCGAACAATGGATGGGAGACTGATGCTATCGACCCCGTGACCAGTTTCCCTGTATACGATCCAGGAGAATACCAGGTTACTATCGAATGTAACGAAAACAAACTCGGATTTGTGGGTACGACTAAAACCATTTCCCTCGAGGAGGAGCAACCGACCATTACTGCCAGCCCCTCATCACTCATTCGCGGGAATAAATTCTACACCACAATCACCGGAATTCCCGATACCTATTACCTCGTCTGGATTAAGGACTGCGTTGCCTGCCCCAACGGTTGTTGCAATGATCCAATGTCTGGAGCATGCTGCGACCAGCCGCCCATGATAGTCGACGGTCAGGAAGGAGTAACTTTTGCAGACGAATGGGGATGCATCCATGCACAATGCCCACCACAGGGAGGGAGCGTATGTGACCTCTATGAAAGCTGCTGGGACTGCGGATGCGGCGATGGGTATCCTCCCGGCGAGGGTGATTCTGAATGTTATACTCTTGGCGATACACTCATCGAATGGTGTGGATGTCTCTGCGCGGAAAGGCTCTATGAAATCGTCCCGCACGATCCATCTGGCGGAAAATACTATTATGCCCTTGTGAAGATGGACGAGAACGGAGAGAGGACCGTCGAATGGCAGACAACGACCTGTACCGCCCCCACAACTTACAAGATACACACCAACCGCTGGGATCCGAACGATGTCTGTGAACTGGACCTTGACAGGCCGTATGCGGAAACATGCGTGGATGTCCAGAAAGGAGTTGTCACCATTAATACCGAGGTCTGTGACGAACTCACAGATACCACGTACCTCGGAGAGACGGTGAGGATATTTGGCACCAACACGGATTCCAAGGTCACCTACCTCTTCTTCACCGGGCCCTGCCAGAGCTGCGCCGGGGACAATATGACGGCCACCAACAAGGTGGTAAACGGCAACGCATCGACATTTACCAAAGTGAATGTCAAGTCCGATGGTACATGGGAGTATTTCTGGTATACCAGGAACCTGCAGATTGACCTGGGACAGTTCACTATCTACGCGGCCAGCATGCCAGACGATGCCCCGACCCTTGAGGGTGTGCCCTGCAACGATTGCGACGATGTGGGCGTGAGTTGTGCAGCCTGGGCCAAGAAGCCCTTTACGTTCCTCGAACCGACCATCACTGCGGATGTCAACCCCAAGATACTGCAGATCATCTGCTGTGCCCCGGTTCCCATCAAGGTGACCGGCCAGGCAACCGGATTGAGAGGCGAGACGATCGGCAAGGACTACGGAACTATCCCGATTGGAATCTGGGTCTTTGGAGAGAACAAGGTCGCGGGACAGAAGTATATTTTCAAGACCGCCCTCATCGACTGCCCGACAGGCGACTTCTCCATCGATCTCTCTAATTACATGGATACTCTTGGTCTCCTCCCCGGGACCTACACGGTGATTGTCCAGCACCCCATGTACAACCACCGGCTCGACATCATCCCCGAGACCTGGATATGCGACCAGTCAGACTGGTGCCCATGGTTGAAGTTCGACCCGAAGGTCATGATGGACGAGGTCTGGTACCCTGACCTGAACCGCAAGTTCGTGGTCACCGCGACACCAATCCGCTGGAGCAAGCTCTTCGTCATCGACGGTCCCGACCGCCTGGCAGGCACGGCGGCGCTGAACGCCCTGAAGAACGGCTTTGCCGACCCGAACATCGACGACAGGATTGTTGAACTGAAGTTCAAGGTCGAGAGCAACAACGCCCTCCAGGCAGGGTTCTCGGGTATCCCCACCACTGGTGGGGCACCACTCTCGGTGCAGTTCACTGACATCTCTATCGGATACCCCACTACCTGGCTCTGGGACTTTGGTGATGGGTACACATCGACCGACCAGAACCCCCTGCATGTCTACGAGAATGTCGGTACCTACTCGGTGACCCTCTCGGTCACCGGGCTCTCGGGCAGTTCCTCGATCACCAAGAACAACTACGTCACGGTGACCAGTGGGCCAACCCCGACCGGGACTGTCACACCGACACCCACTCCCCCGCCGGCCAGCACCATCGTGCTGAACACCGGGTGGAACTTCGTCTCCACACCAAGAGCCCTCGCTGACGGGTCCAACACCGCAGGCGTGGTCTTTGCAGGGGTGAACACGGGTGGGCGTTCCATCTACTACTACAATGCAGAGACCATGTCGTGGCAGGCCCTCACCGCCTCGTCTGTGGTCAAACCGCTGGATGGGATCTGGATCTACTCCACCACGTCGACCTCTGTGCCACTGACCTACAAGAATGACCCACTGGATACACCACCGACAAAACAACTCTTTGCCGGCTGGAACTCAATCGGATTCACCGATGTGAACCCGGCAGCCGCAAGGGATACGCTCCAGTCCGTCCAGAGCCAGTGGACTATGACACTCGGATTCAACTCTGCATCGCAGGTATATGATAACTCCATCATCAAGGGAGGATCCGGCAGCCACAGTGACACGACCCCCATGAACCCGTTCAAGGGGTACTGGCTGTTCATGAACGCACCCGGGACGCTGGCCGCGATCAGTGCCTGATCCCGGCCCTGGTACCCCACGAGGAGAGCAATGATCAAAAAAGCAATCATTTTTTTACTTTTGATCGGGCTGGTGGTCGGAGTAGTCTCCGCCCTTCCACCTTTACCCTGCACTTACAATGGAACAGTCACGATCAATGGTGCCCCTGCCCCAGTGGGGACAGTAATTCAGACAAAAATCTATGATATTGTCCGTGACGAGGAACCACTTTTCGTAACAGGTTATTACGAAGGTATCAGTGCATGGATAACTGAAGCTGAACAATGTGGTTGTACCATCCCTGTTGAGTTTTATATAAATGGTTACAAGGCACCACAGACTTCATATTTCACTGAAGGTGGATTTGAAACAGTAAACCTCGCGATCACCGGCATTCCAACCCCTACAGCGACCGCCACTACTACCGCTACTACCACTGCCACCACTACTGCAACGACTACCGCTACAACTACTGCTACTACCACAGCCACCACTACTGCAACGACTACCGCTACTACCACTACAACGACGACCAGCACCACGCCCACGCAAACCGGCGTCCCGGTCAACCCGCATGAGTTCTACGGTGACGTAACTATCCGCGACGGAGTCCCGGCGCCTGTCGGAGCCCATATTGAAGCGCGGGTAACGGGAGGAAGGACGAATGACCGA
>JAKPPB010000082.1 GCA_029547605.1 Methanobacteriota archaeon
AAGCGGTCTCGGATACGGGTTGATGCGCATCCTCTATCTGGACGGGCGCTACGGCCCCACGTCCGCCATGCTGATGACGATGGCCGTCGTGGTGTTCATGGTGGGGCTTGTCTCCGAACAGGTGGCCCAGCTGCGGTTCGATCGGAGCGAGTCACCACACACCAACAACCAGAATTTCTGATGTCGATGAACGCAAAGAACTCCATAGTCCGTTTGATCGAAAAAGTCCCGCCCATTCGGGATTTCATCAACTCCCTCTACGATGAAGTGGACCTGCTCAAATCCAGGTACGACGTGGGAGACGACTTCTTTGACCGCTTCCACGCAGACCGAAGCTCCTCGGGGTATCTGTCGGCCTATCAAAAGCAGGAGCCTCTCGTCAGCTACTGCATCGCCACATACAACCGGGGAAGATTGCTCGCAGAGCGGTCGCTGCGATCGATCCTGAATCAGCACTATTCCAACCTCGATGTCATCGTCGTCGGCGACTGCTGCACGGATGATACGGAAACCAGGGTCAGGAACCTCGCTGACGATAGAATCCGCTTCGTCAACCTCCCGGAAAGAGGCAAGTATCCTGACGATCCCCAGTGGAGATGGATGGTCGCGGGAACAGTTCCCATGAATCTCGCGTTGACCCTTGCCCGGGGGGACTTCATCACGCACCTGGACGATGACGACGAACACTCGCCGGACCGGGTTGCAAAGCTCATTTCATTCATTCGTGAATCGAAGGCGGAGTTCGTGTGGCATCCCTTCTGGAGAGAAAATCCCGACGGGAAGTGGGAACTGAAACCCTGCCACGGGTTCAGGCGTCACGAAGTCACTACGTCCTCGATCTTTTACCACCGATGGCTTGCGCAGGTTCCCTGGGATATCAACGCGTACCGCTACCGCGAGCCGGGGGACTGGAACCGGATGCGCAAATTCAAATACCTCGGGGTTCGGGCTGCCCGCTATCCGGACCCGTTCCTGAGACACTACATGGAGAGAAATCAGGCCAACAAATGATGCGGAAAATCCCGTTTCTAAAACCGAATCTCGTCAGGAAGGAAGCTTACCTGGGATACCTGTCTCAGATTGACGAATCGCGGGTGTACAGCAATTACGGCCCCTTGAACGACCTCTTCGAGCGGCGGGTCCTCAAGGAGTACTTCCAGGGTGTGGGAGCAGTGACAACAGTCAACAACGCGACTATCGGCCTCATGCTAGCCATCTCGCAGACGAAGCGGTCGAAAGGTCGATATGCCCTGATGCCCAGCTTCACGTTTCCTGCGACTCCGCTTGCAGCGATGTGGTGCGGATTGGAACCCTATTTTATCGACATCCGCAGCGACGACTGGTGTATGGATGAATCGATTCTGGAAGAAACCCTGGATCGGCTGGGAGATCAGGTGGCATGCGTGGTGACATACGCCACGTTCGGCACCTGCATGGACCTATCCCGTTATGAGGCCCTTCATCGGGCAGGCATGCCTGTCGTGATTGACGCGGCTTCCAGTTTCGGATCTTCCTCGGATAATGGTCACTTCGGATGCGGTTTCCCCGGTCTCGTTGTTTTCAGTTTCCACGCAACGAAGAGCTTCGGAATTGGTGAAGGAGGTCTCGTTTACAGCAATGATGAGAGGCTCATTCAGGACATTCGACAGGCCGGCAATTTCGGTTTTTCTGCCGACAGGGTATCCGTCACGCACGGTCTGAACAGTAAATTGTCCGAGTACGCCGCGGCGCTGGCACTTGCAACCCTCGATGTATTCCCTGAGAAACGAAAGATCCGGGCGTGCATTTATGAGTGGTACCTGGAGCAACTTGGCCGGGCAGACTTCTTTTCGCGAGGGTGGCTAGCGCAAAATATGCAGGGGGAGATTCCGAACCAGTTCGCTTCTTTTCTATGTCCCAGTGGTCAGTCCAGCATAAAATATGTCACAAAATTAGCCCTTCACCGAGTGGAATCTCGAACTTATTTTTCTCCACCCTGTCATCACCAGCCCCTGTTCCAGTCATACCCTTTTTCGGGAAAATCCGTCACAGAGGAGGTATCCAGCAGAGTCATCAACCTTCCAACTTGGGAAGAAATGAATGAAGGGGATGTGAAGACGGTTATCGAACTATTATCAATGTAAACGCTTTTATAGGACAGGGAAAGTAAGATCATGGCCGATGTCAAGAAGATCATCATCATCGGAGCGGGTGGATTTGCCCGAGAAGTCCTCGACATTATAGAGGCTTGCAACGAGGAGGGGGATATTTACAGCATGCTTGGCTATATCGTCGAGCCGGGTTTCGAGGTTTCTGGAATGTTCGTTAATGGGAAACCCATTCTTGGTGGGCTTGAATGGCTTGAAAAGCACCGTGAGGATGTATTTGCTGTTTGTGGTATCGGTGCACCTGACGTGCGCCACCGCTTGGTCATGGAGGCTACAAAGGCAGGAGTTCGTTTCTGCAGCATAATCCACCCTTCTGTACGGCTATCACGTTGGAATTCCATTGGAACCGGCGTGGTCATCGCAGCCGGATGTCTCCTTTCCAATCACATCCTAATCGGTAATCATGTTCAGATCAATCCAGGCTGTATTATAGGCCACGATGTGACTATCGAAGACTTTGTAACAGTCTCTCCTGGCGCCAACATATCAGGAAACGTGAGAATCGCTGTGGGAAGTACTCTCGGGACCGGAATCAATGTGATCGACCGGCTAACGATAGGGAAGTGGTCAGTAATCGGAGCGGGAAGCACACTCATCAGAGATGTCCCGCCTAATTCGACGGTTGTCGGCGTACCTGGTCGGGTGGTAAATATAAGGGAAGAAGACTGGCATTTCTCACGTTGACGAAACCAGCGATCGTTCATGAAGATAAAGGAGCACCTGAAAGCGCTGCGAATGAAGCGGTTTGCAAGATCCCTGTATGAGAAAATCCTCTGCGGGTTGAGCCTGATTCTTTTCTACCCGTACGCCCTGCTTTATTCCCTGAGAGGGCGTGAGAGCCGTAAACTTCATGTCGGATGCGGACGGAACATTCTTCGCGGCTGGATCAATGCGGACATCAGCCCCCGGGCTGAACTCATCGTTTTTTTGCAGAAAAGGCTCCCGTTCAGGACAGGGACCCTGGAGAGGATCTACTCCGAGCACGTTCTCGAACACGTGCCCTATGCCTCCGCCGTTTTTTTCCTTCGTGAAGCGTACCGGACGCTGCGGCCCGGAGGGGTCATCCGCATCGCCATGCCGGACCTCGACGATCTGATTGACGGCTACCAGAAAGACTGGCGGCGTTTCGACTGGGTCAACTGGCCCGCCCATCGCTTCATCAAGACCCGCGCAGAGATGATCAACATCGCCTTCCGGTGGTGGGGTCATCAGCACCTGTACAACCAGGAGGAACTGGAGCGGGCGCTTCGCGAAGCGGGCTTCTGGCACTACAGCTTCCGGCAACCCGGAGAAAGCGATTACCCGGATCTTCGCGGGCTTGAAACGCGGCCGGAGAGCAGGCTCATCGTGGACGCGGTGAAATCCTAAATGAACGGACCCTGGGCGCAGATTGCAGAAACAAGTGCAGCCCGTATCTTCGGCCTGATGACGGGGCTCCTCTCCCTCTTCATTACGGCGCGCGTCCTCGGACCTGAAGGTCAGGGAATCCTCGCCGCCACGATCGCCTGGGTCCGGATGTTCGCCTCCTTCGCGGGTCTGAGCCTTGGCCAGGTCGTTCAACACCGCTTTCACGCACGTCGGAAGGAAGACTGGTTCCCTCGCAGCCTTGGCACCCTCCTCGTCGTGAGCGGCATCGCCACCTTTCTGACCCTCGCCGTAGTCCTTGCGGTCCAAGGAGCGAGCGGAGGCGCCTTTCTCAAGGGCATCCCCACTGCCGTCCTGACCATCGGCATGATCATGGTTCCCTTTCTGATCTGGGAAGAATACGGAAGCAGCCTTCTCGCCTTGAGCAGCGGGCTGCGAATGTACAACACGGCCCAGTTTATCGGAAGAACTGCCGGCATTGCGGTTCTTGTCGTTCTGATTGTCATCCTGGACGGGAAATTGCTCGGGGCCATCATCGCCACCGTTTCCGGCCAGGTGATTCTCGCCGTGATCTGTCTCTGGGCCCTTGTCTCTATGGTCCCTGCGAAACTCCTGTTCGACAGGGCCGAAGCGAAGTCTTTGTTGTCGGGCTCCGCAAGGCTGCACCTCAACACGATCGGATCCTTTCTGCTGGCTCAGTCCACCATCCTCATGTTGAACCAAATGGCCACCCCGGAGGACGTCGGTTGGTATGCGCTGGCATTCCAAACCGTAAGCGTACTCCTCATCATCCCGCAAGCGGCGACCCTGGTCCTATACAGCAGAATGGCAGAACAGGGGCCTGACGGTATCTGGCCCGAGCAGAAAAAGATCATTCTCCGTATGATGGGTTTCCTGATCGTCCTCACGGTGGGTGCCTACTTCGCGGCACCGGGGCTCGTGCTCCTTGCCGGGAACGCATTCACGCCATCCGTCGACTTGTTTCGCATGCTGCTTCCCGTCCCCCTGGGCATGTCTCTGGCACAGCTGATGACCAACCAGTGGATCGGCCGCGGTTTTTTCCTGACGACAACGACCCTGACCCTGGCAACTGCGCTGCTGAACATCGTCCTGAACTATTTATTGATTCCGGTGTTCGGCGTTCGGGGAGCCGTATGGTCGATGATCGGAGTGTATGCAGGTCTGGCCGTCATGGTTCAGCTGAGTTTTGCCCTGTGGTGCGATAGGCAAGGGAAAAAAGGCGGGCAGGAAGCGGGCGGAGAGACTTCATGAGCGGATCGCCGGTAATCCGAAACGCATCAGCATCTTCATCTTGTAGGGCACGGGCGTGAACACGCGAAGGAAACGGACAAGTCCAATTCGCGAGGATCGCTGGACCCTGTTTCGCTCCTGCATGAGACAATTCTTTTCTTTCCAGACCGACGTCACGCAGGGGAGATATATGCTTCGAAAAATGTTCCTGTCTGCCTTGAGTGCCGAAAGAAGAAGGCCTTCCAAACTCAAAATGACCAGGTGAAAAGCAAAACACGGGTAAACAAGGGCGGTGGGCCAGCATACAAAGAAAGTGTAGCTCTTGTTCCGCTCGCTCAGGGCGCGGCGCCGATAGCTCGTCTGGAGGGCGTTCCCGACGACCTTGCCTCCCTTGAAGCTCCGGCCGACCCAGTGATCGTAGCTTGATTCGGGCAGGACCGT
This sequence comes from Methanobacteriota archaeon, assembly GCA_029547605.1. Taxonomy (GTDB): domain Archaea; phylum Halobacteriota; class Methanomicrobia; order Methanomicrobiales; family Methanospirillaceae; genus Methanolinea_A. The sequence continues at coordinate 5,205 of JAKPPB010000082.1, forward strand.
GACGGGGACCCCTCTCAACCGGGCCAGGCAGCACAGGTACATATCTTCCGCCAGGCTACCGAACCATTCCGGGAATCCTCCCAGGTCATCCCACAGGGCTTTCGGGATCCAGAGGCACGACCCCATGACCATGCCCACATCCGTCCTGCCCGGATCCAGGTTCGGCACCGGGTTCATGAACGGGTCCAGCAGGCTGCCCCGGTCGATCAGCGCG
>JAKPPB010000085.1 GCA_029547605.1 Methanobacteriota archaeon
TTTACGGTTTATCCTTGGTTATTTTTGTATTTTGAAGTTTTTCCAAGTGTACTTTTATCCGGGATTGTAAAATATGTGCCCAAATGTCAATTGAGAGATAACTTTGCGTTATTTTGAGTTTGATTCTGTAAGGGGGCTAAATGGTATTGATAGTGGAAGTATTGAAGATCTGGTTGAGATGCTTAAATTTTATCAAACGCAGAAGAAAACAGTGCTGCTATGGGGATTCGAACCCCAGTCGCGGGCGTGAGAGGCCCGCATGATTGGCCGGACTACACTATAGCAGCAAATTGCCTGATGAGTTAAGACTTCCCGGCACTTATAATTGTTGATACTTCACCCGGAAGGTCATGCAGATTCAAGGCATTTACCCATGCTACCCGTCTCAAAGGCATCTTTCATGCATGCATTCGCGTTGCTTTCGGGAGAGACCCACAACTATATGTCCGAAATCCCGCCATTCATATAGGAACAGCGGATGGCAGGCCTGGAAGAGCAGATAAAGGAGCTTGAGGACGAGCTGCAGAAGACGCCCTACAACAAGGCTACTGCCAAGCATATCGGCCGGGTGAAGGCAAAGATTGCAAGGCTCCGGGATGAGGCTGTGAACCGGGCCATGCGTGCCGGCGGGGGAGGGGAGGGGTACTCAGTAAAAAAGTCAGGTGATGCTACCGTTGTCCTCGTGGGCTTTCCCTCGACAGGGAAGAGCACGCTCCTGAATACCCTCACCGGGACGAAGAGCGAGGTCGCGGCGTACGCGTTCACCACCCTGACCGTGGTCCCCGGCGCACTTGAGCATAAAGGGGCAAGGATTCAGATCCTTGATATTCCTGGTCTTATTGCCGGAGCGGCAATGGGAAAAGGACGTGGCAAGGAGGTGATTGGTGTGGTGAGGGGAGCAGACATGATCGTGATCCTGGTGGACGTGTTCAACGCACACCACGTGGATGTCCTTATGAAGGAGCTGTACGATGCAGGGATCCGTATCAACAGGCCCCGCCCTGATATCACCATCAAGAAGACGGCCTTTGGAGGGGTGAGGATGAACCACGTCGGTATCCTCGACCTGGACTTAGAGGAGATCCGCTCCATTCTCTCCGAGAACAAGTTGATGAACGCAGATGTGCTGATCAGGGGGAATGCCACTCAGGACGACGTTATTGACGCGATGCTTGGCAACCGGGTGTATATCCCTGCGTTCGTGGCCGTCAACAAGGTCGACTTGGTAGACGATGCCGCACGGGAAGCGATCGAGAAAGAGATCCTCATGCGTTTCGGCGATACACCACTGCTCATCTCGGCCCATACCGGTTATCACATGGAGGAGATGAAAGACGAGATTTACCGCCGTCTCGGGTTCATGCGGGTCTATCTCAAGCCCCAGAGCGGAGCTGCCGATCTCGAGGAACCCCTCATCATTCGGTCAGGCAGCACTGTGGAAGATGTCTGCCGGAAACTCCACCGAGATTTCGTGGAGAGGTTCCGCTATGCCAGGGTATGGGGACACTCGGTGAAGCACCCGGGGCAGCGTGTGGGCCTCCCTCACCGGCTGAAGGAAGGAGACCTCCTGACGATCATTATCGAGCATTGATAGAGCAGTCTGAAATCCGATGTGATTTTTCACCCCCCAGCATTCGCACTCATTTCGTACAGAGACAGGATGCATCCGTCTCTCAATATAGAAACTGACTGCAGCTGTCTTAGTATCCACTATTTGGCCTTTATCCCTTGAGATAGCGGACAATCGCCACGGCAAATTCCTTTGCAGCCATTGGGCCGTTCGCGGTTATGATCGCGTTGTCCACCACCACCGGCTTGTCGGACAGGTTTGCACCTTCTTTCAGCATCTCCCTCTTTGACGCGGGGCTCAAATAACAGGTGGCGACCTTTCCCTTCAGGATTCCCGCATGGGCCAGCACGACTGGAGAGAGGCAGATTGCGGCAACAAGTTTTCGGTTCTTGTGGAAATACTGCACCAGTTTTTTCAGCATATCATTGTTCCAGAGGTGTGTCGGTGAGCCCGAACCTCCGACTAATACGATCCCTGAGAACTCCCCGGGATCCACCTCCTCAAGTGAGAGAGAAGCCATCGCCCGTGCACCGAGCATCCCCCTGCATTCACCCCTTCGCGTGGAGGCAATCTCATAAGAGATCCCCGCAGACTGAAGAGCGGCCACGGGTTCAGCAAGTTCCTCGTCGCGGAACTGGTCAGGTGGAATCACGATCAGGACTTTCATACGATGAGTAGTTCCTGGACAAGGAATAAGAATTTTTTTCTGCTCGGGTAAATTCAGGATCGAGAGTGGAGCAAAACACGGGGAGATTTACGTCATGGTACTTACCATCCTGTTCGGGACATTAATCCAGGACTTTAACCCCTCTTCGCTATCAGCGCTTCCCGGATCACTTCGAGAGGTGCATCTGTCTTCATCGCAGTCCCGCTGTAGTGCGCCCTCGCCGCAGCGTATCCCTGAGAGGAGATGGACTGGATGACTTCCCCAATAGGGGGTGGAGAGATCCGGAACTGCTTCGAGAGTACATGGTAATCGTAATGATACGAGATATCAGGTTCATCCCTGCAGATCCTCACCAGTTGCAGGAGCTGAGTCGCCTTACCAAGCCTGAATTCCGGGATCGACGCTTCGATGCGCTCAAGTAACTCTTTGTCCTGCAGTGCACCTGTCCAGAGCGGGCCTATCGGAAGAAGCTTCCCGCCGCAAGAGGGGCAGAGCTGGGGTTCGGGAAGCAGCCCCTCCTCTTCGGATCGGAAAGGGCACGACATGCACTGGAGAATGTAGCCCATTCTGGAAACGGTCCTGTCCGCGGCCCCTGCTCCCCGTTGGAATCTGACCTGTACCCGAACGTAATGCTCTCGCGAGAAGCAGAAAAGCGGCTCTATGCCCCTGTCGTACTTCACTGCTTCCCTCACCACGAACCCCAGGAGTATCCGCAAAGCAGTCTCGGCGTGGTACTCGTTGTTCATGGCCTGTGCAAAATAGCGTCGTACACCGGCCTTTTTATGGGCGCCGCACAATGGCGCGGTATCCGTCGCAGTCACAAAGAGGTATCTGCCGCTCCCGCGTGTCCCCGAGTCGATGAAGGGTGCAGGTGACCCGAACGGATCAAGGTCGACCGCATCGAAGCACCTGCCTGATAGGAGGACGTTTGTATCGGAGTGGACCACCTCAATGGGAAGGCCCAGGGACTCGGTGTTCCGGCGGATCAGCGCAACGGCTTCCCTGTCACGGTCGTTGATGGTGACAGGGACCCCGCATTCCGAGGCGACGCGGAGCCCACGGATGCCGGATGCGGCCATGGCGTCAAGATACTCTGTAGGAGAGAGAAGAGAGACGAGGACGACAGTGGCGTCCCGGGAGAGTTCCATCTTCGGATTGTAAAAGACCGTGGCTGAGGCGGGAGGGAAGGGGTGCGAGGGATCCTGCAATGGGATAAAAAACCGTGTATTTCCTTCTTTAGCCTCAATAAACTCCATTACCGGAAATGTGGCGGTTCGACAGCCTTATACCTTCTCCTCGATAATTGATATAGGCAGGGCGTGTGGCCTAGTCAGGATAGGGCGGCAGCCTCCTAAGCTGTAGGTCGGGGGTTCAAATCCCTCCACGCCCGTTTTTCTGTCGTCTCGTTTCTCATCCCGTACCATATTATAACATCCGGGGTTGCACTTAGAGTCCGGGTTTAAAGGAGGAAGGAGACATTCTCCCAGATTTCCCCTACGTCCGGGTAATCCGCCCGCTTAACGCAATGGTTGCCGGGTGTGCAGCAATCATCGGTTACCTCATGGCAACCGGGACTCTGGTTTCCGGGGCAGTGATACTGTTCCTGGTCGTTTTTCTTGTCACAGGGGCCGGAAATGCCATCAACGACTATTTTGACGTTGAGATTGACCGCATAAACCGCCCTGACCGTCCGATTCCGTCCGGGGCTGCCAGTGCGAGAGGGGTTTTTATTTATTCTGCGATCCTCTTCATTGCCGGAATTACGCTCTCGCTCCTCACAAATGCGTTCTGCATCGCGATTGCCATCGCAAACTCAATACTCCTCATCTGGTATGCTGCTTCTCTGAAACGGACTCCTGGTGCAGGAAATGCAGTAATCTCTTACCTGACAGCCTCAATCTTCCTCTTCGGGGGAGCGTATGCAGGCCTTGACGGCCTGCTGGTGGTGATACCTCTTGCCCTCATCACCTTCTTTGCCATGCTCGCCCGGGAGATATGGAAAGATGCGGAGGATCTCGAGGGTGACCTTGCACAGGGTGCCGACACCCTCCCTATCCGCATGGGGGTTTATCCTGCCGTACAGCTTGGATTCTTATTCCTTGCAGGAGCGATCTTCGCAAGCCTTGTCCCTGTCATCTGGTGGGGGTCGTATTACCTCGCCGGGATAGCCTGTGTTGACTTCCTCGTCATATGGGTGGGCGTCAAAGCCCTGGGCTGCAAGACTGCCGCCTGCCTGAAGAAATCCCGGGTCACCGCACTCGTGAAATATGCGATGTTTCTCTCTCTTCTCGTGTTCGCAGTCTCCGCCGTCCTTCTTTGAGTCTCCGCATGAACAATGCACAGTTCTCCCATTCCATCGCCTCGGGAAAACAGGGACTCATAAAAAGAGATTTTCGATATCTGGTGTGGGTAGGATTGGTGAACCGGATACAGCTGTGGAGGGCTGTCCGCCTCCGCACCCCCACATGCGATGCACGCCGCCGCCACCGAAAGACGCCCCGGCGGCAGTTCAGTGACTGAATTAATATGCAGATAACAACCTCGATTCAGTCTCCCCACATGAAACAGCGAGAAGGCTAAAAAAAGGAAAAGGGAGGAACAACGCTGAAAGTTACATCTGGTGCCCGAGAGTCCTTTGGAGCCGTGAATCATTGATACCATACCGGGGAGGAGACCGTGTCATTGCTCCCCTGGAAACGGGTAATTGTTCAACTCGGTGACCTCGGCAGGGATATCCCGGGATGGAACTCCGAGAGTTGCAACCTCCATCACTTTGTCCCAGGCAACAAGTGTCTCGACGCACCCGTCCTTGAGCGATACGACACCCATCGACACGAGCCCCATCTTGTCCGACATCTCGAGGCCTTCTTTCACCTCTGAGAGGCAGCCTACACCCAGTATCGCGCGGGGATGGTATTTTTTGACCATGCGCTTTATGAACGACGAGCCGGGAACGATGAATACCCTGTAGCCCATCCTCTCAAGAACCTTCTTCCAGAACCCAATCGGGCAATTGCCGCAACTCCTGCACTTCAGCCCTTCTGGCGAGAGGTGGGCAGGGCAATGGGATGACCGCAGGCACTGGGGGAAGAAGATTGCACGTTCCGTGACGGGGATCTCGGAGAAACTCTTCTTGTTCATGGTGTTGTGCAGGTTGATAAAGAAAGTGAGGACTTCACTGTCCTCAAGCCCGAAAAGGCGGAAGAGAGATTTCGCGAGTCCTTCCACCAGCACCATCCCGGCTTTGAGAAAACGGGGGAAGTAAAGCCTTCCGGTATTGATGGAATAGATAGAGAGGGCGACGAGGATGAGCGCAAAGAAGAAGATCCCGATGATCACGACGATTGTGATCTCACCAATTAAAAAGACCAGGTTCTGCCACAGCATGGTGTCAATCTGCACAGGCCTGCATCTCCCTACATCCCACGGGCTCTTCTGGCTGTCTCAATCTGCTTCCAGTTAACCGGGATTTGGATAACTCCAATATCAGTAATGAAAGCGGTAACCAGGTCATGGGGCGTGAGATCAAATGCATAGTTCCTGACATCCACGCCTTCCGGAACCGTAACAGTACCTCCGCAGGATGCGACCTCCTTCCTGTCTCTCTCCTCGATTGTGACGTCGGCTCCCGAACGGCCAGGGTCGAATGTGGAGAGCGGGGCAGCAACGTAGAATGGGATCTCATGGAAGTGGGCGGAGACGGCGTGCATGTAAGTCCCGATCTTGTTGAATACCGCATCAGTGGTGATCCTATCGGCACCCACGACCACCATGTCAACCTCCCCGCGTTTCATGAGGAATGCCGCAGACGAGTCAGGGATCACCGTTACGGGTATGCCGTCTCGCTGGAGTTCCCACGCGGTGAGCCGGGCTCCCTGGAGAAGGGGGCGAGTCTCGCAGGCGATCACATGCACTTCTGCTCCCGCCTCTACTGCAGAGCGCACGACGCCGAGTGCGGTCCCCCACTCGCTGCATGCGAGCGCTCCTGCATTACAATGGGTGAGCACCGTAGTTCGCCTCCGGATAAGGGAAGCGCCATAGGTGCCCAGTTCTCGGCAGGCGCGGGCATCTGCAGAAGCAAATGCGCGTGCAGCATGCAATGAGACTTCCCTGGCTGCAGGAACAGAATGGGCATCTTCAACTGCCCGCATTACGAAATCGACGCCAGTGGAGAGGTTTACAGCAGTAGGCCTGGCTCCAGTGATGCGTGCCGCTTCGACCCAGAGAGCCCGCATGAAACGGGAATGATCCTTTTCTTTGACCTTCCTGCTCGCAAGCACCACCCCGTAGGCCCCTGCAACTCCGAGTGCGGGAGCCCCCCGGATCTCCAACCGTCGTATTGCTGAGATGAGGCGGTCAACCGATCGGCATCTGACCAGCCGAAAATGTTCCGGCAACCGGGTCTGGTCGATAAACGTGACTGCACCCTCATCGTCATCCCAGGATATTGTCTCCACTGCTTTCATCAGGAGGACCCGTCCTTGTTCGCATCGAGGAAAGCCCGCATTGCCGCAGCTCCCGCGTGCGCAACACAGTCGGGGATATCCCTTGGGTGAGTCGCAGTCCCTGCCAGGTATATCCCAGGCCTAATTGTTGCCACGGTCTCTATCTTGTCATCAAGTGGCTTAAGAAACCCTGTGTCCTCCCGCGGGATGCCAAAGAGGGTGGCAATATCCTCTGAATCGATGGATGCCTGGAGTCCTACCGAGAGAACGACCAGTTCAGGCTTGAGATCACACATTTCTCCGCTTTCCGTGTTCTCGACCCGTAAAGAGAGTGTATTCCCACGGTCAAGGATCTCGGCTGGCAATCCGCGGACGAAATGTACACCGGCATCTACCGCACGCTGGTAATACTCCTCGTAACCCTTGCCATATGCCCTGATATCCATGTAGAGGATGGTCACTTCTGTTTCGGGGTATTTTTCCCGGATGAGTATGGCATTCTTGATCGCATACATGCAGCAGACGCCTGAGCAGTATGGCCTCTCAAGCTGAATGTCCCTTGAGCCCACGCACTGCACAAAGACAATTGAGCGAGGTGTCTTTCCATCCGAAAGCCTCCGTATCATGCCCCCGGTCGGCCCGCTGGCGTTCATCATCCGCTCGAACTCAAGGCTCGTGATCACGTCAGGGAAGCGCAGGTAGTGGAACTGCTCCTTGTTCGCTGCGTCAAAGACATCGTATCCGCAGGCAATGATTACGCTCGCTGCTTCTACCACATACTCCTGCCCGGTATCTTCTTTTTTGATGGCCTCCCTGCCGCAGACATCGTAGCAGAGACCGCACTCAATGCAGTGTTCGGCGTCCTTGACGACGATATCCGGGACCGCCTGCTGGTGGGGTTTATAGATGGCTTTCCTGACCCCTATGCCAGCATCGAACCGGTTGTATACCTCGACGGGGCAGACCTCGATGCAGTCTCCGCACCCATTGCAGCGTTCTTCATCAATATAACGCGGAATCTTGGTGATGGTAACAGAAAAATGCCCGGCCTCTCCCGAGATCGCACTCACCCTTGCGCATGTGTGGGTATGGATCCGGGGGTGCCGATATACGTCCATCATCTTGGGCGAGAGAATGCACATCGAGCAGTCGTTTGTCGGAAATGTCTTGTCGAGCATCGCCATGTGGCCACCGATGGAGGGCTCTTTTTCGACCAGGTGGACCTCGATGCCGTGGTTGGCGAGGTCAAGGGCCGCCTGGATACCGGTAACCCCCGCGCCGATGATCACCACGTCAGGCATGAAGGTAGCCCCTTGCCATCTCCCAGTAATTCCTGGCATTCTGAACGATATGCGCTCTCTGTGCATCTGTAACGGGCTTGATCGCCTTTCCTGGAACACCCACGACGACGGACCCGGGGGGAATTTCGGCACCCTCTGTGACCACCGATCCGGCGCCGAGGAGGCAGTCCTGTCCCACCACTGCCCCGTTGAGTACGATGGCCCCCATTCCTACGAGGACCCTGTCAGAGATAGTACAGCCGTGGAGGATGGCCCCGTGACCGATCGAGACATCGCATCCAATCCGCGCTGGGAACCCCTTGCTTGTGTGGATCACTGCATTGTCCTGCACATTCGACCTGTCTGCTATGACAATCTTATCCCTGTCTCCACGGACCACTGCGCCAAACCAGATGCTCACTTCGGACCCGATCTCCACGTCCCCGAGCACCGTGGCATTCTCTGCAACAAAGGTCTCTGCCGTGCGCGTGCGACCAACAGCCATAATAGCATTAAAAAATCAATATCAGGCACCATGAAGGTTATGGTCGGGGGAACATTTGACCCCCTTCACGATGGCCATAAAAGGCTGATCTCCCGTTCTTTTGAGATTGCGGGAAGCACCGGCACGGTGATCATCGGCCTGACAACTGATGCCTTTGCATCGCGAAAGAGTCATCCCGTTCGTCCATTCAACGAGAGGAGGGAATCACTGGAGGAATTTATCCGGGAGAACGGGTGGAGCGCGTCATGGACGATCCAACCCCTGAATGACCGTTTTGGGTCTGCACTCGACGATGAGTTCGATGCCCTCGTTGTCAGTGAGGAGACACTGCCCATCGCCCGGGAGATCAACATGCTCCGCAGGGAACGGGGTCACCAGAAAGTGGACATCCATCAGATCACCTGCGTCCTTGCCGAGGATGGGAAATGGATCTCAAGCACCAGGATATATCGCGGAGAGATCGATGACCACGGCAGGCTGCTTTCCTGATTAATGCGGCTTTTCGGTATGATCAGTGGATTCGTTGAACCGCAACCATCAACTCAATTTAATACCTTGGCCCGGAGAAAGGAAAACCGGTACTCACAGCATCTCTTTTTGATCGTACCGTAAACGGAAACAGCCCTACCCACTTCGACATTCCTGTATGCCTACGTTTTATGCCCCGTCTCTTTCCCTGTTCCCAAATAACCCCAGTTCAGAACAAAATGACAATTGAACCGGTTCAATCATGCAAATTGATATCATTGTCCATTTTACCGGGAGAGTGATACTCTCAGCATCATTTTTTTCTTCATCGATTCACGTTCCGGCAATGTGAAGATGAAATAAAATAGGTTATAAGCGCTCTCTCTTTGTCAGTATGAATCCGATTGCGGCCCCTGCGGCAACTGGCGCGAGAATCAACGATAGGGGTGCCTTTGCAGTCGTGGGCTCTGGGCCGGGAGTCTCGTTCATCTCTCCGATAAGGAACATCGCCATCTGCATCGCTTCATTCGCTTCATCATTGCGGCCAAGGTTGGAAAGTGCCGTAGACCTGTCAATCCAGGCCTCTGAGAGCCGTGGGTCGAGTTCTATACCTCGGTCGGCTGCCTCGAGTGCCTCTTCATTCCGCCCGAGAGCGATGAGAGCGCTCGCGCGGTTAGTCCAGGCCTCTGCCTGCTTTTCATCGATTGCAAGCGCCCGGTCCGAGGCGACAAGTGACTGGTTGTAATCTCCCATGACATTCAGTATCCCCGCCCGGGTAATCCAGGCGAGGGTGAAGTTCTGGTCTGTCGACAGGGCCTTGTCGATGGATTCGAGCGCTGCGGGGAAGTTCCCCTCGACGGCAAGGTCGACACCCCTGTTGTATGCATCGATTGCTTCCATGGCAGGCGCTGCAGCCCCACAGGTTACCACTACCACCACGGAACATGCGGCTATCAAAAGCAGAACGCGGCAATTCATCAAAAATCCCTTCTTTCAATTCGTTTTGAGAGCAGGACGGGAAATACTTTCTCTTTTCCTTCCACCAGGTTTTTATTGAGTCAACCTGCTCTGGCAATGAAGATGATACTGTCGCAAGGCACGCTGTCCAAAATAAATACAGAAAATACCAAAAATGCTGCCACAATTTCCTCCGGCTCGCAGCACATACAAATGTGTGTAAATAAAAAAAAAAAGGAATAGTGACAATCATGACACTGACCTTTTTTTTTCAGGGAATGAATACGATCGCGTTACATCGAGGCGGGTTTCTCTGTTGCTCTATGAATATCAGATGATAATTTCGTTTTCAAGGCCGATTTGAATAGTATTTGAATCGCTGCCGGGGCGCCTTCCGGAGGCGGCGGGGTCAATCGCATGTGATCAGTGATTCCCACAACCCGGACTTTAATTAAGGGTTTTAATGAGAGGATTTTCATTGATTCCTCGTCGTGGATTGTGAGTGAGATTGGAGGTAATAATTGCAGTATACCCTAATCAAAATAGCAAAGGACACAGTGAATGTGAAAGAGAAGAGATTTACTGCAACCCGCCAAAACGCATGAAGCGATATGAAGGTTTCCAGGTTGAGGAGAGCGCTGAAGAGGCTGATCGTGGGCTGCGGCTATTCCGGGAGAGAGGATATCCAGCGAAACAGGGGGTGCTCATAAAGGTGAGAACATCGGGAGTTCATTATTTGGAACAATGGGACCTGCCGTCTGTTTACCGAGTAATATGCCATTGAGTGAAGGGTCCCCGGATACTCAAGGAAAAAGGAGAATTTCTGGAAATACTCAGATGATATGGCTCGTAATATCTTTTGAGATCAGCCAGTCGCAGTAGACGCAACGCAGTCCCTTCGGCTGCACGAGAAAACACGAATGGATCGGCTCGTTTGTGTTCGATATGCACCCAGGGTTTGGGCACCTCACTATCCCGATCACTTCGGAGGGGATCTCGACACCTTTCTTATCCCACACCTTGTAATTGCGGATGATGTTGATGGAGGCCCGCGGGGCGATCAGCGCAATCTTGTCAACCTCGTCCTTTCGAAGCTCCCTGTTCTTGATCTTCACAATATCCTTGAACCCGATCTTGCCGCTCTCCACGTTGGTTGCAACAGATATCGATTCCTGGGTTGTCCCAGTGATCCCGATTATCCGAAGCACGTTGAGCGCCTCTCCCGCAGTGATATGGTCGATCACCGTCCCGTTCTCGATAGGACTTATGAGGAGACCTTTGGGTGCGTTCTTTTCCTTTGTCATGTCATCACCCGCAGGAGCATTGCCATTCGTACCGGAATTCCGTTTGCCGATTGCTCGAAGTAACGGGCGTAAGGCAGGTGGTCCACCCGCGGATCAATCTCGTTGACCCTGGGGAGAGGATGCAGGACTATGAGGTGATCCCGCACTCCCGTCAGAAGTTCAGGGGTAACCCTGTAGCTTGATGCGACTTTGAAGTAGGATGCAGAATCCGGGAAGCGCTCCCGTTGTATCCGTGTGACGTAGAGGACATCAAGGTCTTTTACCACCTCCTGCACGTCATCATGCTCGATCACGTCTGTTCCTGTGTCCCGGAGCTCGCTTGCAAGGCCCGAGGGGAGTTCGAGTCCCTTCGGCGATATGGTATGGAGCGTGGCCCTGTAAAGGGAGAGTGCGTGGGCCAGCGAGTGTGCAGTCCTCCCGTACCGGAGATCACCGAGCAGGCCGACAGTAACCCCGTCGAGTGGCATCGACTGCCGGATAGTGTAGAGGTCAAGGAGGGTCTGCGAAGGATGCTGCCCTGCCCCGTCGCCCGCATTTATGACGGGTACCTGTGCGAACTCGCTCGCCAGGCGGGCCGCTCCCTCTTTAGGGTGGCGGAGCACTATCGCATCGACATACCCGCTCACCACCCGGATCGTGTCGGCGAGGGTCTCGCCCTTCACCATGGAACTTGCTTCCACGCTATCCATCGAGATCGAATCCCCGCCGAGACGGGCGATGGCTGAGGCAAATGACATCCTCGTCCGTGTGCTTGGTTCGAAGAAAAGGAGGCCGAGCAGTCTTCCCTTCAGGGCCTCCGAGTCGTATCTTCGTTCCTGGAGGGCCTGCGCGTGGTCCAGCATTCCGTCGATCTCGGCCCTGTCCAGATCACGGATGGATATGATGTGCCGCATCGTCTCCCTTCGCCCTCTCTCTGATATCCCCAGGATGGCTACTGATCCTCTCTCTCCAGTTATTGTTGTATGGGCGGGCAATGTGATAAATGCATGTCCACTGGGCAAAAAAAGGTCGGTTCGGTACAGAGAATTGACTGGTGGACGCCTCACTGCCAGTGGCATTACTGAATTGCATCAGGGAGGTGAATAGTGGTCTGTGAACACCTGGGCATCAGGCGTCTTTATTTAACACCGTGCCATGCTGCGATTCAATAGGCTGGATTTTCACCCCCGGCCCGCCTGCTCCGCCGGTGATGAGCCTATCGCCCGGTAGTCCTTTTTATTAACCTGACTTCGCCACTTTCAGAAAGGTGCCCCTAATTATCATGCACCAGTGTCATTTGCCAGTTCGAATATTACCAGAGATTTGGGGCCTCCAAAGTACCATACTTCCTGACAAAATCGCCCAAAATGGACTCCAATTCTG
>JAKPPB010000087.1 GCA_029547605.1 Methanobacteriota archaeon
AATAGTAATAGCTCATCGCCTGGCAACCGTAGCGACGCTTGACCGGATCCTGCTTCTCGATGGAGGGGTTATAGCGGCGGAGGGCGACCATGCCTGTCTCCTCGAAACCTCCGCAGCCTACAGGGATCTGTTTGGAAAGCAGATCACAGGATGAACGCGCTCGGAAGGATTACAGGCATTGCAGTCGCGTCCCGGTGGAAGGTGCTGCATCTTGTTCTACTCAGCCTCATAAACAATTTCAACGCCCTGCTTCGCGCAGGTGCGATGATGGTGCTGATAGACATTGTCTATCCAGCGGGTTCGGATTCTCTCGCAGCAGCATCCGTGGTTCTGGCAGCGCTTGCCGGTGCCGGAAGCATCGCATCCATGGCATCGATGCTTCTGCTTCTCGAGAACTATACTCAGGTTTGGATCTCATCCACCAGGAAGCGTATATTTTCTCAGATGGTGGGGTTCGCGCTCTCCTATTTCCAGCGTCATGGCTGTGGATATGCCTCAGGGCGCCTGATCGATGATCCGGAGGCTGCATCTCCACTTTTTTCACGTCTCTTGAACGATATCGTCCAGTTTGCGGTGGCATCGGTCTCCAGCGGGATCTTCCTGTTCCTTCTGAATCCCTCCCTCACTCTTCTCCTTCTCCTGCTCGTTCCTTTGTACGGATTTGTCCTCTATCGGCGAACCGCAGGAGCCAGGGGGATAGGAGAAGTCATGCTGGAGAAGAGGAGTCTACTTGGACAGACGCTCGTTGAAGGGATAAGAGGGGCTGTCACAGCGAGGGTTGCCAATGCTTCGAGTTTCCTCACTGATGCGAGCCGTAGAAGCTACGATGAGGTAGTCCTCCAGGAGTACAGGCTAAGGCACTTCGAAATGGGGAATACCCTTGCTTATGGAGGAATTCCCGGTCTTCTCATACCGATTATGGTCATCGGAATCGGTGGGATGGAGGTCCTTCGAGGGAACCTGACCATTGGCGGACTCGTGGCATTCCGCTTCGTGATCGGAACTGTTTTCGAGTCCGTAAGCCGCCTCGTGGGAATGAGCTTCCAGCTTCAGGTCTCCCTCGGTGCCTGGGACCGTGTGGGAC
>JAKPPB010000096.1 GCA_029547605.1 Methanobacteriota archaeon
GCACATGCCAGCCGAAGCCGGGCGGATTGGGGAACCGGCATACCTCGGCGACCTCACCGCTTGCGATGTCGATTGTGTAGATCGCGGAATAGTCTTTGCCGGTGATATCGCCGATTCCCATGGTCAATTTCGTGCCGTCAGGATTCTCTGTCAGATACGATGAATGGATACCCTCCGGCATGAGGCAGATGACGCGCTCTTCTCCACGTGCCCGCGACGGTGTGTTGTTCGGTCGGTCGGAGAGATCGAGTTGCATCCTGGTTTCGACTACTTCGCGTCCCCGGCGTGCATAAAACACCGGGCGATGTACGGAAGCCACCGGCTGACGAAGCGGACCCCTGGGGCTGCAGAGTCTGATGAGTTCTCCCGTTCGGACAATATAGCCCATTGCGCCGCCGTCGTTCCGGTCGGAATTGAACAGGATCATGGAGTCATCGCAGAGCCATTCGTCCTGATAAATGTATGTATTCAGATCTTTACTCGGTGCCGTAGTCAAAAAAGTGAGTTCCGCGCCGGTGACCGGATCGGTCATGGTTCGGCTTTCTTTTGGGAGGATGTCGTAATCGACAGTCTCCGCCGATGCGGACAGGGTAATAGAAACAAGAAAGAGGTAGAATTTGTTCATTCTGTAGTTGTCTCCGTTTCGATTGAGTACGGGCTATCAACCCCACCCTACACCCTCCCCAATCTTGATGGCTCCGGCAAAAAGTCGGTGGGGGAGTGTGGGAAGGAAATTATAGAGGGAATGGAGAGAAAAGGAGGGGGAAGAGGGTGGGAAGGGGTTGATTGTTGGAGGGGTGTATGTTATATTAAGTGTAATATAATCAGCAAGTTGAGGGACAAATCGTGCAACGGATTCGAGATCGAGCGACGCAGTATTTGTTTGATGAGTGGGAGTTTCTGGGGGAGAAGCGGAAGAAGATGTTGGCGAAGGGGTGGCCGGGAATTGTTCGGGGGGAGTTGCTGGAGCGTCTGCCGATCGAACGGGTCCGGTTGTGTTTTGATGCGAAGCAGGGCCGTCCGACGAAAGAGTTGTACACGATGGTGGGGGTGGTGGTGCTGCAACAGATGCTGGACCTGACGGATCGGGAGGTGGTGGCGGCGTTGGCGTTTGATGCGCGGTGGCATTATGCGTTGGACATTCGGTGGGAGAGCGATGCGGACAAGTATGTGTGTGAGCGGACGGTGCGGGGGTATCGGAAGAGGATGGTGGAGTTGGGGTTGGACCGGGTGATATTTGAGCGATTGACGGATCGGTTGTTGGCGGTATTTGAGGTGGAGACGGGGAAGCAGCGTTTGGACAGCACGTTGATCCGGTCGAACATGCGTCATTTGCATCGGGGGGAGATATTTGTGGGAGTGATGCGGCGATTTTTGAAGGCGCTGCGTCGGAGTCAGAAGGAGGAATTCGAGAAGGTAAGGAAGGAGTTGGTGGAGCGGTATGTGAAGGAAGAGGCGGGAGGGTGTTTTTCGTGCGTGAAGCCGAGTGAGGTACAGCGGACGGTGGAGCGGATGGGGGAGGATTTGTTGTGGCTGGTGGAACGGTTTCGGGGGAATGGGGTAGTAGAGAAGATGGCGAGTTACGGGATGTTGAAGCGGGTATTGTCGGAGCAATGTGAGGTGGAGGGAGGGGAGGGGGAGGAGAAGCGTGTGCGAATTCGGGAGCCGAAGGAGGTGCGTTCGGATTCGCTCCAGAATCCGAGCGATCCGGATGCGACGTATGACAAGCATAAGGGGCAGGGGTATCAGGTACAGATTATGGAGACGTATGGGGACGAGGAGGAGGGGTCGTTGGATTTGATTACGTATGTGGAAGTGGAGCGGGCGTGCGAGAGTGATGCGGGAGCGTTGTTGCCGGCGATCGAGGAGACGCAGGAGCGGGGATGGGGTCCGGAGGAGGTGTTGGCGGATGGGGGGTATGGGAGTGATGAGAATGTACAGAAAGCGTTAGAGAAGAATGTGGAGGTGATTTCTCCGGCGAACAAGGGAATGCCGCTGCCGAGAGGTCGGATAGGGTTAGAGGAGTTTGAGTTTGAGGAGGAGACGGGGGAAGTGAGTTGCTGTCCGGCGGGGGAGAGACCGATCCGAACGGGGTGTAGGCCGAGCGGGGAGTACACGGCGAATTTTGATCGAGAGAAGTGTTTAGGGTGTGAGTTGCGGGGGCGTTGTCCGGTGAGGATCGGGCCGCAGTCGGCGCGGTTGAAGCCGTATACGGGGAAGAAGTTTCGATTGGCGCGTCGGCGAGCGAAGGAGAAGGGTCCGGCGTTTCGGGAGAAGTATCGATGGCGAGCGGGGATAGAGGGGACGATGTCGCGGTACAAGTCGCAGATGGGAGCGAAGCGATTGCGGGTGAGGGGGATGGGGGCGGTGCGCTTTGCGGTGAGGTTGAAAGCGCTGGGAATGAACATTCTGCGGTGTGGGCAGGCGGTTTCGGAGGGCCTTCAATGGCGTGGAAAGCCTTTTTGGAGTGTTTTCGGTCGAGAATCGAGCCGATTTCGTGTTCGGACTTGGTTTTCGTGCCTGGTAGCGCAGATCAAAGGAAAAAACTCCTTTTTCCTGCCCCAAACCGTCTGAGACTTTTTACGGGGCGTCAAGGATGGAGAGGGGGAGTACAGTTATCCAATTCCAGAGCATTCGGTAAAGAATAGAGGGCCAATGATGACTTCGCGCGAAAGAATTGAGGCGGCGCTGAATCACAAAGAACCGGATCGCACTCCCATTTTCGAGTATGTCCTGCTGTCCCCGGTAGCCGATGATCTGCTGGGTAGACGATATGCGGCCGACCCTCGAAACTGGGACGACTTGTTGGCCGAAAAGGGGTGGGAGGCCGCCGTTCGACAGTGCGCTCTCGACCAGCTGGAACTGGCTGTTCTTCTCGGCCACGACATGCTCTATGCGATTCCGAATCCGCTTCCGA
>JAKPPB010000101.1 GCA_029547605.1 Methanobacteriota archaeon
AGCGCCGCGGCAGCCTTTGCAGCGCCTGAAAGGATCTCGGCCTCCCCGGGGACAACCCGGTCCTTCATCAATATCCTTCCCTGGCAGATGGTGGTCTTCACTGCGTTCCCCGAGCAGGAATAGACCAGGTTCGAGGCGGCATGGTGCAGAGGAGTATTGCATACAGCATGGGAGTCCACCAGGATGAGGTTCGCAGGCTCCCCGGAGGCAATCACGCCCCGCCCGAACCCAAGGGCCTTTGCGCCTGCGGAGGTCGCCATCGCGAGCGCCTCGCCTGCGGGAAGCAGGGTGGGGGAGTTCCAGGCATGTTTCTGGAGGAGCGAGGCGATCTTCGTCTCCTCGAAGAGGTCCAGGTTGTTGTTTGAAGCACATCCATCGGTCCCGAGGGTGACGGATGCTCCTGCCTCCGACAGCCAGTGATAGGGCATGGCCCTCCCTGTTGCAAGTTTCATATTGCTTGCCGGGTTGTGGGAGACGTGCACCCCTCTCTTTGCGAGGAGGCCGCACTCGTCCTTGTCAAGCCAGCAGCAGTGGGCGGCGACCGTCCGGGGCGTCAGGACACC
Organism: Methanobacteriota archaeon; assembly: GCA_029547605.1. Lineage (GTDB taxonomy): Archaea > Halobacteriota > Methanomicrobia > Methanomicrobiales > Methanospirillaceae > Methanolinea_A. The sequence goes on from JAKPPB010000101.1 coordinate 564, forward strand.
GCATTCGTCGAGTATCTGTACCGGGCGCTTCTTCCACTGTGAGACTGCGTCATGCACCTCTTTTTCTGTCTCGCTCACGTGTACGTGGATTCCGATCTTCTCTTCGGCTGCGAATTCCGAGACCCACCTGAGCCCTTCGGGTGAGACTGTATAGACGGCATGCGGTCCGACGGCTGCCCTGATCCGGGGGTTCTGCATGCGCCTGATCGATGCGACCAGCCGCTCGGTTGCCCTGCACTCCGCCTCACGCCTTTCATCAGAGAAGAAGTCGATGAAGCCGTACGAGAGGACTGCACAGAGCCCCATCTCGTCGACCGCCCGGGCAGCGTCCTCCATGAAGAAGTACATGTCATTGAAGGCGATCGTCCCTGACCTGATCATCTCGAGGCATGCGAGTTTCGTGCCCCAGTAGATGTCATCTCCAGTCAGGTGGGCTTCAAGGGGCCATATCTTCTGTGTCCACCATTCCTGCAATGGCATGTCGTCGGCATACCCCCTCAGCAAGGTCATGGCAGCGTGGGTGTGAGTATTCACCAGGCCAGGGAGTGCCAGGTCGCCTCCCCCTTCGATGCAGGTCTCAGCCTGGCTGCGGAAGGTGCGTCCGATATCCTCACCCACCGAAATGATAGTCCCGGTCTCGTCTATAAAGATGTCCTGGAACGTTCCATTCACGATGACCCGCTCGATCAGGAGCGAAGTACTTTTCGTTTTCGTCAGTTTCATGAGAATGTCACCTATCCGAGGTCCCGGATGATTCGGGATACGATCGCCTCTGTTCGCTCTTTATGGCGCGCCGAGCATTCCACGATCCGCTCATAGGTGAGCAGCTCGTCCGAAAGCCCGTTTGCGTAGTTGTCAATGGTGCAGAGGGCTGCAACCTCCATCCCGAGTTCGACTGCAAGGGTTGCCTCGCTTGCAAGGGTCATCCCCACGATATCGCCGCACAGGGCAAGGGCCCTGACCTCGGCCACCGTCTCGATCCTCGGCCCCATGGTCTGGACGTAGGTCCCCCCGAATATTGCCTCGGGGACGATCTCCTTCAGCCGGTTCGACAACTCAGGGGAGAATCCAGGATGCACGTGGCAAATGGCATGATCATGGAGAGTGGGAATGAGTGCGGAGGAGAAATAATCGGTCGGGATCACCATGCTCCCCGGCGCGATCTCCTTCTTGAGCGACCCCGAAGATCCGAGCACGACCAGGCGGTCCACCCCAAGAAGCGCGAGGGCCGACAGGTGGGAACGGTAGTTGATGCGGTGGGGGGGAGTGTTTCTCTGGTGGCGGAGAAGAAGGGCAATCCCCCCAGCCATTACCTCGCTGTTGCCAAACGGAGTATGCACCACCCTCTTCTCCAGGGGGGGAAGCCTTGCATACAGGAGGCTTGTTCCCCCGATGATCCCGAGCATCAGGTCTCACCCAGGGGAGTTGTGCAGTTCATGATCTCTCAATAAATATTCTGGTGAGACCGAATGTTCTGACTTTCGGTGCATCCTGACGCAAAAATTGCAATACCTGTATCAGCATGCCGCTCATATCCTACACCCATGGGCAGGTTCGGTATTGTCGACGACGAGCGGATAAGGAGAGGGGAATGCACTGATATCTATTTCATGAGGAGCGAGGCGGTCCTCTCGGCATCCGGCCGGAATCCCCGGGTTGCCATGGAGGTCACGGCCTCCATGGTCCCGGGAGGCGCCGGAATCCTCTGCGGGATAGAGGACGTCATATCCCTCCTTGAAGACCTCCCCCTGGATGCATCTGCCATGCCGGAAGGTTCGCTCTTCTCCCCATGGGAGCCAGTCCTGCGGATAGAGGGCAGATACCGCGACATTGCCCGGTACGAGACGGCGATCCTCGGATTTCTCTGCCACGCATCAGGAATCGCAACGGCAGCTGCCAGGATAAAGGCCGTGGCCGTTGATCGGGAGATCTTCTCGTTTGGTTCCCGCCGGCAGCACCCGGCCATTGCCACAATGGTCGAGCGATCGGCCTGGATTGGCGGTGTCGATGGGGTGAGCAATACATGTGCACCCGACGGGCTTCCGCTCGCGGGGACCATGCCTCATGCGTTCGTGATGTGCTATCCTTCTCCCGAAGAAGCATTCATGGAATTCGACCGACATTCCCCGCCCGGCGTCCCCCGCATAATGCTCTGCGACACCTTCTGCGACGAAAAGAGGGAGTCACTCACCGGTGCACGCTGCGGCGCAGAAGCGGTCAGGCTCGATACTCCCCGGTCTCGGAGGGGCGACATGCGCGCGATCCTCGAGGAGGTGCGCTGGGAACTCGACGCCGCGGGCTACCCGGATGTCAGGATATTCCTGTCAGGAGGCGTCACCCTCGATGACGTGGCCCGGTACCGGGATATCGTAGGGGCTTTTGGGGTCGGAGGAGCGATCGCCAACGCACCCGTGATCGATTTTGCCATGGACATGGTAGAGAAGGAGGGGAAGAAATGCGCAAAGAGAGGGAAGCGGAGCGGCGCCAAGCAGGTATGGGAGTTAGCAGGGGGGAGGCATGTCACGCTGCCCGTAGAGGTGGCGGGCCCGGCCGGTGCAGAACCTCTCCTCCAGCCGCGGGTCCGCGAGGGTTCCGTGCTCTCCCGGTCTACCGTCGAGGAAGCCAGGCAGCGTGTACTCGCCCGCATCCCAATCCTCCGCGACAGCGGGCAGGGAGGACAGAGAGGCCGCGCGTGAAGCGGGGGGATGGGGAAAAGACCCGGAAAGGTGAGAGCACACGGTTTTTTCTCAAACCGGGAAACAATTCTTTTAACCCCCTGCAGCATACATTGTAGGCACGGGCCGATAGATCAGCGGAAGATCGCTTCCTTGGCATGGAAGAGGCCGCGGGTTCAATTCCCGCTCGGTCCATCACGGCACCCGGACTATCAAACCGGAGTGTTTTTCCCCACTGGAAAAAATTCTTTTGTGATACATTTTGGGGATCAAAGAGTGGATAATTCCGCAGGACGAGGTGTTCTTCAGCCTCTTTGAGAGGCTGGCCGCAGTGGTGGTCCTTGCCTCCTACCGTATCGTGGACCTCGTGGACGACTATACCTCTGTCCGGGAGAAGGTCCACCAGATCGAGCAGCTCGAGCACGAGGGCGACAGGATCACCCATGAGATCTATGAACAGCTGAACCAGACGTTCATCACTCCTCTGGACCCGGAAGAGATCTCGAAGCTTGCCTCCGCGCTCGATGATATCCTGGATTACATCAAGAGCACTGCCACGAGGATGTACCACTATGGGATCCCCGAGACGGATATGCACATGGTGGAACTCGCAAAACTCATCCAGCTCTCCGTCGTCGAGCTGGAAGAGGCGGTCAAGGGGGTACGGTCAATGAAGAACCCCCGCCAGATAGAACAGCGATGCATCGAGGTCAACAGGCTTGAAAACCTCGCAGACGACGTCCTCCATAAGGCCTACGACGACCTCTTCAAGTCGACAGATGCCATCGCCATCATCAAGCGCAAGGACATCTACGAGCACCTTGAGATCGCCACCGACAAGTGCGAGGACGTCGCAAATGTCCTCTCGGACATCGCGATACGCCATTCATGAGTGAGCAATGGAGAATATCGTCATCGCCGGGATATTCCTCGCACTCCTCTTCAATTTTGTCAACGGCCTCAATGATGCGGCAAATTCCATCGCCACCGTCGTAGCCACCCGTGTGCTCACCCCCTTCCAGGCAGTGCTGATGGCAGCGTTCTTCAACATGGCGGGGCCTTTCATCTTCACGACCGTGGTCGCAAAGACCATCGGGAAGGGAATCGTCGAATCCGGTTTCCTCACGACTGAAGTCATCCTGGTCGGCATGAGTGCGGCGGTCTTCTGGGTGTTCATCTCGTCCTATGCGGGGATCCCCATCTCTGCAAGCCATGCCCTCGTGGGCGGCCTCATAGGCTCCGCGATTGCGTTCGGGGGCATTGGTTCGGTGCTGTGGCCGTCAACAGATCTGTTCCTTCGGGCGGTGACGATTGCAGCGGTAGGCGGGATCTGCGGCGCGTTTGTCCTCTCCCTTGCCGCGAGGAGCAAGGGTGAGGAGAACTGGCCTGAGTATACCGCGCTCGGGGCGCTGTGCGGGATGTCCATCGTGATCCCAACGGGAGTGATCACCGGGGTCCTGCCTGTAAGCGGGATCCTCGCAATCATCATCTTCATCGTTGTCTCACCCACCCTCGGGATGATCTCCGCGTATCTCCTGGGAATGGTCATCATCAGGCTGTTCCGGAACGCAAACTCAAAGTGGATGAATATGATCTTCTCAAAACTGCAGATCTTCTCTGCCGCTTTTTACAGTATAGGGCACGGGAGCAACGACGCCCAGAACGCAATGGGAGTCATCACTGCACTCCTTGTAGCCGCAGGGATCCTCTCAGAGTTCATCGTCCCCGCGTGGGTCATCATCATATCGGGCCTCGCCATCGCGCTCGGGACCTTCCTCGGCGGCTGGAGGGTCGTGGAGACGATGGGCAAGAAGATCACGAAACTTCGCCCCTACCAGGGGTTCTGCGCGGAGACGGGCGGGGGAGTGGTCCTCTCCTTTGTCACGGCGTTCGGTGTCCCGGTCTCCACCACTCACGCAATCAGCGGCTCCATCATGGGAGTGGGGGCCACCAGGGGCTATTCGGCAGTGCAATGGGGAATCGTCCGCCGGATCGTCGCTGCATGGGTCCTGACGATCCCGCTCACGGCGACCTGTTCGTTTGCTGCGTTCCTTGCATACCGGGCAATCTTCGGGATCTGACCGGTCAGCAGGTCTGGACCCGGGAAAAATATGCACAGTACGCATGCACCGGGCATTCACTGCATCGGGGGTTCCTTGCAGTGCATGTGGCCCGCCCGTGCCGGATGAGGAGGTAGTTCAGGTCCCCCCAGACCTTTTCTGGGAAAAGGGCCATCAGGTCGCGTTCGATCCGGGCAGGGTCCGGGTGGGAAGAGAACCCGATGCGCACCGAGACCCTGCGGACATGGGTGTCAACGGCGATCCCCTCATTGATGCCGTACGCGTGGTTCAAGACGATGTTTGCAGTCTTGCGCCCGACGCCCGGAAGAGTGAGGAGGTCGTCCATCGTACACGGCACCCGGCCGTTGAACCGCTCGGCAAGTGCCCTTGCAGCGCCGATGATATGTGCGGCCTTGGCATGGTAGAACCCGAGGCTCCGGATGATCGCTTCCACCTCCTCCTGGCGGGCTGCGGCGAGATCTCCGGGCTGAGGGTAACGTCGGAAGAGTTCATCCCTGACAGCGTTTACATTCCGGTCGGTAGTCTGTGCAGAAAGGATGGTGAGGACAAGGATCTGGTAGGGGTTCTCGAACCGGAGGAACGTGCGGGGTGAGGCCGGGTCATTGAATTCTCGGCGAAGCAAGGAATATACCCTGCACGCAGTCTCCCTGTCCATGGTCATGGGGTAGGGCAGATTCGAACTGCCGTCAAAGCGTCCCAAACGCTCTAGGATGGACCAGGCTACCCTACTACCCCAAACAAGATCACATGTTGGACAGGGGCCGGCAAATAGGTTATGGTGGGCTAGGGCTCTCGAGGGGAAGAGGGTTCTCCTGGTCCCCGATGACCATGGTGCCGGCATCCTCCGCTGAATACAGCACCCTCTCGAGGAGCCGGGGATCGCGGCCATCCAGCACGAGGAGGGGGATACGACTCCTCTCTACCACTTTTGCGGCCACCATGTCGACGACCGTGTTCGAACCGGCTGCAAGGCTCCCTGACCCGACAACCTCCAGCAGCTCCTGCGGGGTCATGCGCGAGAACTTCCTGGCCGCGGGGTCCTTCTTTGGGTCCGCGGAATAGATGCCGTCCACAGAGGTGAGGTTCACGAGCAGGGCAGCCCTGACCCGCTCGGCAAGGACCGCGGCGACCGCATCGGTGGTCTGGGCCGGGGTGACACCGCCCATCACAACGATCTTCCCCCTCCCGGAGTACTCCATCGCCTCCCCGGGTGTGAGCGCGACACGCGGATAGGCTGCCGTCCCGAGAGCCCCGATGAGGAGCGTCGCATTCAGCCGAGTGACCAGGATCCCAATCTCGTCGCAGAAGGCTTCGTCTGCCCTGGTATCCCTTGCGGCCTGGATATACCTCCGGGCTTCCCCACCCCCGCCGACCACCACGAAGAGGTCGACAGAGCGTGCCAGGCCGCACAGCACGGGAGCCCAGTCGCGAAGGGTATGCGCCTCGAGGGTTGGGAAGAGAATGGAGCCCCCGAGGGAGAGGACCAGGCATGTCATACTACAGTATCATTTCTCCATGCGGCACATATAGGTGTTGAAGATATGCTGCGATGTCCTTCCTGCGGGAGCAGGGATGTCTATTGCGTGGTGGGGGGCTATATCGGCCAGATCTATCGTTGCAAGTCCTGCGGGTACCGGGGGTCACTGATCATGGAGTGCGAAAGGCCCAAAGAGCGCGAGCCGGGTAAAGGCAGGGTTCCGCCTGAAGATCCGGGGCATCAATTTAATAATTCCTGCACGCCTGATTGAGAACATGCACAGGGCACTCCAGTGGTCTTTGGGAGAAGGTGGTGCGGTGCAGTGCTCGCTCTGCAGCCACCGGTGTCTCATCAAGGATGCAAGGACCGGGATCTGCGGGGTCCGGCGGAACGAAAACGGTGTCCTATATGCGACCACCTACGGGAAGGTGAGCGCAGAGGCAGTCGATCCCATCGAGAAGAAGCCCCTGTACCACTTCCTGCCCGGAACCCTCTCTTACTCACTCGGCAGTATCGGCTGCAACTTCCGGTGCGAGCACTGCCAGAACTGGCATATCTCGCGCGCAGAGCGGGACGCCTCGTCCCTTCCGGACCTCTCGCCCGAAGAAGGGGTCCGGAGGGCCAGGGCGGCCGGGTGCGCCAGCATCTCCTGGACCTATAATGAGCCTACCATATGGCATGAGTATGCCCTCGACATGGGGATGCGTGCAAGGGGAGAAGGGCTTGCGACAGTGTACGTGACCAACGGGTATATCACGGAGGAGGCGCTCAGGGAGCTCTCTCCCATGCTAATGGCATACCGTGTGGACATCAAGTCGTTCTCGGAGGATTTCTACAGGAGAGTGTGCGGCGCCCGCCTCCAGCCTGTGCTGGACTCCGCGGTCCTTGCCCGGGAACTCGGGATGCACGTGGAGGTCGTGAACCTTGTCATCCCTGGCCTCAATGACAGCACGGAGGAGACAGGAGCGCTCATCCGGTGGATCGTTGAACACCTGGGACCTGATACCCCTGTCCATTTCACCCGGTTCCATCCGGATTACCACATGCAGGACAGGAAGGCAACTCCTGTTGCGGTCCTCGAGCGTATCTATCACCAGGCAAAGGACCTGGGCCTCCGTTATCCCTACCTTGGCAACGTATTGTCGCACCCCTTTGAGAGTACCTACTGCCCACGGTGCGGGGCGCTCTGTATCGAACGGAGAGGTTTTTCTGCGGTGTTTCGTCACCTGGAAGGCCATACCTGCACGATGTGCGGTGAGCGTATCGAGTATGTCGGGAACCACTGATGATCCTGCCAAGCACACCCGGTTCCTCGCGGACCGGATGCTCGGCACTCTCTGCCGGTATCTGCGCTTCATGGGTTACGATACCGTGAGCGCTTCCGGATACAGGGAGGGAAATACCCGCGAGGATACGCTCCTCCTCATAAGGGCACAAAGCGAAGGAAGGGTGCTGCTCACCATGGACCGCGAGCTGGCAAGGAGAGGGGGCGAGGGAGCGGTCCTCCTCGAAGACCGTGATGTCATGGAACAGCTGCGGGTACTCGGGAGGAGAGGCCTGATTGTCCCTGCCCTGAGGCTCAACCGGTGTTCCCTCTGCAATACTCTCCTCCGCCCTGCAAGAGAAGATGAGATCTCCGGGGCCCGCAATGCTCCCCTGATCACGCCGGGCATGGAATTCTTCTGGTGCCCTCAGTGCAGGAAGCTCTACTGGCTGGGCTCCCACGGGAAGAACCTGGAAAAAAGAATAAAAGAGAATATATTGCAGGATTAAGCGGTTTTTGCGGTGGTCTTCTCGTTCACCTGGGCCCTGCGCTTCAGCCAGACCAGTTCCTTGCCGTCAAAGCCGAAACTCTGCATGGGAAGGATCTGGACTTCCGGAGGGATACCTGCAGCCTCTGCCCCCTGCGGGACCATGAGGATCAGGTGTGGGGAAGCCACTCCCGCGATGGGGTTCGATACGGCCATCTCTTTCAGCGCCTTGACGGTCTCTGCAGTCACTTTCCGGTCAAAGCTCACAAGGACCTGCGATCCTTCGAAGCGCCCGAGTAACCTCCGCGAAATGGAGAAACCCGGATCGGCACCGGCCCTGGGTGCCTTTTTGATCTGCCAGCCATCCACGCTTGGGTAAAGCCTCTTGAGCTCTCTTCGTACAAAATCATGCATGATGTCTTCGTTAGATCCCATGACGAATCACAGCAAGTGTTAGATGTACACTGGTATGGTAAAACAGTTTTGAAATGGGTATACTGCCCGTCAATCCTGGGGATACACAGCGCAAAAAGGCGGGCCCATTCCGGCAGCATGCTTATGTGCCCGGCAATTCACAGTGATACAGGAATCAGAACAGGGAGTCGATTATGGCCGGGCCTTCTCCAATGAAAGGGATGGTGCCCCGTGACAGGGAGCGATGCGACCTCCTTGAAGACCCGGGCCTCTTTATCAACAGGGAGCTCTCCTGGATCGAGTTCAACAGGCGGGTACTCGAGGAGGCGGCAGATTGCAGCCACCCCCTCCTGGAACGGGTCAAGTTCCTCTCGATCTTCGCCAACAACCTCGACGAGTTCTTCATGATCCGGGTCTCCGGGCTGCACCGGCAGGTGGAGCAGGGGGTCCTCGAGGCTCCCCCGGACGGCATGAGCCCGTCCAGGCAGCTCCGGGCAATACACCGGGCACTGCGTCCTCTTATCGGGGAGCAGATGGCGCTCTGGAAAGAGGCTCTCCTCCCCGCACTGGAGGCGTCCGGCATCTCGATCCTCCAGTACGGGGAGCTTGGGGGAGAGGACCGGGACTCTCTCGAACGCTTCTTCCGGCAGGAGATCTTCCCGGTCCTCACTCCCCTTGCGTTCGACCGCTCCCACCCATTCCCGTTCATCTCTAACCTCTCCATATCGCTCGCCGTGCAGGTGGAAGACCCCGGCGGCGGCGGGGAACGGTTTGCCAGGGTCAAGGTCCCCACCCACCTCTTCCCGCGACTGGTGCGTATCCCCGGGCATGATGCACCTGGGTCGCTGCACGATGATGTCCGCCTTGTTTTTCTGGAAGACGTCATCTGTGCCAACCTTGGCCACCTCTTTCCCGGGCTCGAGGTCGTTGCAGCGTACCCGTTCCGGGTCACAAGGGACGCGGACATGGAGATAGAGGAGGACGAAGCCTCCGACCTGCTGACTGCAGTAGAGGAAGGGGTGGAGATGCGGAGGACAGGGTCTCCCGTGCGAATCGAGGTCGTACCGGGAATGCCCGGGAAGATATGTGCTCTCCTCGGCAGGAAACTCGGGGTCCCGCAGCACATGTTCTATACCCAGGAGGCACCGCTCGGCATGGCAGACCTCATGCAGGTATGCTCACTTGACCGGCCCGACCTGAAAGACACCCCCTTTATCCCGTCGGTCCCGCCACCCCTTGAGAGAGAGGATGGTATCTTTCGCAGCATCAGGAAGAAGGACATCATGCTCTTTCACCCCTACGAGAGCTTCTCCCCGGTGGTGGCATTCCTGCGCCAGGCGGCCAGGGACCCCCAGGTCCTGGCTATCAAGATCACCCTGTACCGGGTCGGCGCACAATCCCCCGTGGTAAAAGCACTCCTCGAGGCCAGGGAGCGGGGCAAGGCAGTCGCCGCGCTGATTGAGCTCAAGGCAAGATTCGACGAGGAGAACAACATCGGGTGGGCGAGGGCGCTCGAGAGGGCGGGTGTGCACGTGGTCTACGGGGTCATGGGCCTCAAGGTGCATGCCAAGGTCTGCATGGTCGTGCGAAGGGAAAAGGATGGAATCACGAGGTACGTGCACCTCGGGACAGGGAATTACAATGCGTCGAGCAGCAGGATCTACACCGACATCGGCGTCCTCTCTGCAGACCCCGTGCTCGGAGAAGATGTGTCAGACCTCTTCAACAGCCTCACCGGGTATACCCGCATCCCTTCTTACCGGAGCCTCCTCGTCGCCCCCCAGTCGATCAGGAGCGAAATTCTCGCCCGCATCGAGCGGGAGATCGCACGGCACCGTGAGCACGGGGACGGCCGCATCATCTTCAAGATGAACGCGCTCGTTGACCGGGAATGCATCATGGCCCTCTACCGGGCATCGAAGGCAGGGGTCACGGTTATCCTCCAGGTAAGGGGTATCTGCTGTCTGCGCCCGGGGATACCAGGCACGAGCGATCGGGTTACGGTCACGAGCATGGTGGGGCGGTTCCTCGAGCATGCCCGGATCTACTACTTCCGGAACGGGGGGAATGAAGAGGTATTCCTCGGGAGTGCTGACCTCATGCCCCGGAACCTCGACCGGAGGGTGGAGGTGCTCTTCCCAGTCAGGGATCCTGATCTCCACCGGGCGATCGTGGATATCATCCTGCCTGTGCACCTCCGCGACAACGAGAAGACCCGGAAGCTGCTGGCAGATGGCAGCTATGTCCGTGTGGGGAGACAGGAAGGAGAAACAGTATGCAACGCCCAGGAATGGTTCATTGCACACAGGGGGTGCTGGCAGTATGGCAAAGAGACGAGGTGACCAAAACGGGAGGTTCTGCCGGTACGGTGCCTGGTACCTCTCCAGGGTCCACAGGGAGTTCTGCGCCGAGATAGAGGGAGTGAAGGAGGGCAGGGATACCGAGGCGGTACACCGGATGAGGGTAGCATCGCGGAGGTTGCGCGCAGGTCTCCCGCTCTTTTCCCGCTGCTTCTCAAAGAAAGTGTACCAGAAGGTCTCACGCGGGGTCCGCCGGATCACGAGTGACCTTGGGGATGCCCGGGATCTTGATGTCCAGATAGGATACCTTGAAGGGCTGATTGAGGGTCTCCGGGTGGATGATGGGCCGGAGGTGAGGGGATGCATGGCGATCCTCTCCAGGAAAAGGGAGTTGAGGGATGCCCTGCAGCCAAAAGTGATCGCAGACTGTGTGCGCCTCGAAGAGAAGGAGATACCTGCACTGCTTGAAGAGGAGATTGGAGCGTGGGATATCCCTGATGGTCCCCCCCACAGGCTCCCTTCCCGGGGGTTTCCCATGAAGAGATCCGGGAGAGCGATCCAAAAAAAGATCGAGAAGCTGCTCTCGTACGCCCAGTCGGTTCGGGACCCGGATGCTGCCGAGGCGCACCATGCGATGCGGATCGCCGCAAAGAGGCTTCGATACGTGATCGAAGTCTATGCCCCTCTCTACCGGAATGAGTTGAAACCCATACTCAAACGGTTAAAGGCGCTCCAGGAGATTCTCGGGAATCTCCATGATTGCGATGTGTGGATCATGGAACTGCAGGATACCCTTCAAAGAAGAGAGGACCAGTCGACGGACCGCGATCCGGAACTCGAGGCAGGGATGGCTTTCATCCTGAAAGACCGGAGAAAGGCGAGGGCCGCGCATTACCTTGCCCTGAAGGAGGAATGGGAAGCGCTCACGGCAAGCGGGCTATTCTCCGATCTCATCGGTATCGTATCTTCAAGTACGAAGCAGGCGTGCAGATCATCCTCTTTCACCCCGCGATAGAAAGGTATAACTGGTGCATTCCCCGATAGAATGAATAAATTGGAGTGATTTTTCGTCATTTCCAGGCACCATGATCGTGATCGGCATTGACCCGGGACTGGCAACCGTGGGATATGGAGTACTGGCAAAGCAGGACGGCAGGACGGTCCCGCTCACGTACTCCTGTATCCGCACCTCGGCTGCCAGGGGCGGTACGCCTGAGCGCCTGGAGAGGATATTTGACGTGATCTCTGCCATCCTTGACGAATATGGCCCTGGATGCATGGCCATGGAGAAGCTCTTCTTCTCCCGGAATGTCACTTCGGCGCTGGGAGTCGCAGAGGTGAGGGGAGTGATCATGCTCGCTGCCAGGAAGCGAAGGATACCCGTCGTTGAATACACCCCAAATCAGGTCAAGCAGGCGATCACCGGGTCAGGGAAAGCAGACAAGAGGCAGATGCAGGAGATGATCATGCGCCTCCTCTCCCTCCCGGAACTGCCGAGGCCCGACGATGTCGCCGATGGCCTCTCAGTTGCCCTCTGCCATGTCCACAATGCGAGGGATGAGCGATGATCGCAAGGCTCAGGGGAGAGATCGTAGGAGGTGGCGATGGATACGTGATCCTTGAATCCGGCGGCATTGGCTTCCAGGTCTTCATGCCCGGGCCCGTCGCTGAAGAGGCACGAAAATCCTCCGACGAAGTAGTGATATATACTCACCTGGTTGCAAGGGAGGATACGATGGCGCTCTATGGGTTTCTCACCCCCGGTGACCTTGAGATGTTCCGGCTGCTCATTACGGTCAACCGGGTTGGTCCGGCCCTCGCGACGGCCATCCTCTCGCAGATGACGGCCTCCGACCTTGCAGTGGCCGTGATCGGGGGAGATGAAAAGGCGTTGACGCGGGTGTCGGGAGTGGGGCGGAAGAACGCAGGAAGGATCATCCTCGAGTTGCGGGACAGGATGAAGAAGAAGGCAGCCCTCATCATCGGAGGCCAGGATGCCGGGATCGACCCGCTCCGAAACGATGCCGAGAGTGCCCTCCTGGCCCTGGGGTTCTACCCGCGCGAGTCAAGGGATGCGGTCTCGGAGGCACTCTCCGGCATGACCCATCCAGGCGTTCAGGATGTAATCAAGGCAGCTCTTCGGATACTGAGGGAGCGTTGACCGCCATGGAGGAAGAGGTGGTCTCGCCCGGCCCACACGAGGGCGAGGTTGACGACCCGGCAATCCGCCCGGACCGTTTCAGGGACTTTATCGGCCAGGAGACCCTGAAAGAGACACTTCGCATCGCGATCGAGGCCGCCAGGAGACGCGGCGAACCCCTGGACCATACCCTCTTTTCTGGGCCGCCTGGCCTTGGGAAGACCACCCTTGCCCATATCATCGCACGGGAGATGGGGTCCTCCATCCACTGCACCAGCGGACCGGTGCTCGAAAAACCGGGTGACCTGGCAGCGATCCTCACCCTCCTCAAGAGGGGCGACGTCCTCTTCATCGACGAGATCCACCGCCTTCATACGGTGATTGAGGAGATCCTCTACCCTGCGATGGAGGACTTCTTCATCGACGTGATGATAGGGGAAGGGCCGAGTGCACGCTCCATCAAGATCACGCTCGAGCCATTCACGCTGGTGGGGGCCACGACGCGGATAGGGCTGCTCGGGTCTCCCTTCAGGGACAGGTTCGGGCTCATCTCCCGTCTCTCCCTCTACAGTCATGAAGACCTGGCGAAGATCGTGGAGCGGAACGCTGCGATCATGGGCATCGCGATCGTCCCTGAAGGGAGCATGGAGATCGCGAGGCGGAGCAGGGGCACACCGCGCATCGCGAACAGGCTCCTTCGACGAGTGGGGGACTATGCGCTCGTGCGGGGCGGGGGAGTGGTGGACCGCGAGGTGGCCGACCGGGCGCTCTGCATGCTGGGGGTGGACAGCCTCGGCCTCGACGAGCTGGACCGCCGGATCCTCAAAGTGATCGTCGAGGAGTTCGGAGGGGGCCCCGTCGGGGCAAAGACGATCGCCATCGCAGTCGGGGAGGACACGAGGACGGTGGAAGAGGTCCACGAGCCTTACCTTATCCAGGCAGGGTTCATCAAGCGCACCCCACAGGGGAGAGAGGCCACCCCTGCAGCCAGGGGCCACCTCACCCGGCAGTGGTGGTGATACGGGCGGAAAACAGTGCGTTTTTGGGGATAATATAAATACTCGGAGATATTATCGGAAAATATACCAGAATTCCGCAGATCTCAATACATCAATCTCGTGGGGAGGAGAATGGGATCGGGCGGAGTGATGGAGGGGCTGTCATGCAGAGTGCATGGAGGGAAAAAAAGATTTGGAGAGGGTATGCAGGGGTAGTGTTGCTGGTCCTGGCGCTTGCATCGTGCGGGCATGCGGCGGGTTCCGAGATACGGGCGACCACCTGCAGTATTCCATCCCCTGGTGAGACAGGGGAATGCACGCTCATCCTTGACCGGGTCTCGCCCGGGCTTTCGGAGTTTGAGGTGCAGGTGACACTTGAGAACCCTGCAATCGGCAAGATCACGGGGATACGGTTTCCATCTTGGGCGAACCTGAACAGCAAGAGTAAGGTGCCGGCAGATTCCGTCGTGCTGAAAGGTGCCGATGCGGGGAGAAAGGTCGGCCCCGGTCAGAGCGAGGTAGTCCTTGCCACGCTTACCATCCGCGGGGATGCCACCGGTACGTGCGGGATCCAGGTAGTGGTGCTTGGGATGAAGGACGAGGCCGGGTCGCCGTACCTCATTGCAGGAAAAGACGGGACCCTGACTGTGCGGGAACCGCCTGAAGATATCCCTGAGAGGGAGAGTTCTGCGGGATCATCCTCTCTCCTGCCCCACGACATGGGAGTTCAAATTATTTTGATGCCGACGCTGACTCCCGCTCCTCCAGGACCAGAGGTGACGGCCGTTCCGGAAGAATCCCTTCCCATTCCCCCTGATACCTTTAGGGAGAATAATATCGGGAGTGATGACCAGGATCCTGAAAATCCAGGCACAGAAGAGAAGACAGGGGTCCTCTGCACCGATTCAGAACCGGGTGGTGCGAAGGTGACGGTAGACGGCCGCATCATCGGTAAAACTCCCCTTTGCATAGTACTTGATGAGGGGGCCCACCATCTCTTTGTCTCGGCAGAGGGATACTCCCCCTGGGAAGGAGAGGTGTTCGTCTCCTCGACCGAACAACCCAATCGTGCATATATCATCCTCGAAGAGGAACGGGTATACACCATCACCGCCGGCACGGGGACCCATGGCTCCGTGCATCCCTCAGGGAGCGTGAGGGTCGGCCATGGGGAATCGGCTGTGTTTACCTTCTCGCCTGACCCGGGGTACCGTCTGGGCGGAATACAGATTGATGGAGTTTGGTATGATGCCAAATCTCCTGTCCTGTTCGAGGATGTGACCACCAACCATTCTCTGTGGGGGACTTTCACTCCGATCCCTCCCCCTGTAGCAGGTTTTTCGGCGAACCGAACCGAAGGATATGCGCCCCTGGGAGTCCTTTTCCGGGACCAGACCACGGGTGAGGTGTCTGGAATGCTCTGGGAATTTGGCGACAATACGAGTTCGTTTGAAACCTCCCCTGTGCATACGTACGTGCGGACAGGGAGCTACACGGTGAGCCTTGAAGTGTGCGGGGCAGGCGGGTGCAATCTCTCCCGCAAGGAGCATTACATCATTGTCAGAGAAAAAGAACCGCTCATTGCAGATTTCACAGCCAATGCCACCTTTGGTCCCGCACCACTCTGTGTCCAGTTCCAGGACAATTCCACCGGGAATCCCGCATCCTGGTACTGGGACTTCGGGGACGGGACCAATTCCACGGGTCCCTCCCCCTGCCACCTCTTTGCTGCACCGGGTATCTATACAGTCCGCCTCATCATCGTTGCCGATGATGGCGTGACGGAGGCAGCAAAGGAAGGGGTGGTGAACGTCAGTCCGCAGGTCATTGGAGGAAGTGTGGGATTCTTCGAAGTAAGGTGTCCTGCAGAAGGGGCGCATGTCTTCCTGGATGGACGATACAAGGGCCCGGTTGAGAACGGGTCGCTGACCATCCCTGTCTATGTCACCGCAACCCCCTCTCGCATCATCCAGGTGAAAGCAGAAGGATACCTGCAATATTATGGATACCTGCAGGACTATCCAATGGAAGGAGAGACCATAGTGCTGGAGATCCCCCTCCAACCCGCCCTCTCAAACGGCTCGGTCGCGGCGAGGTTCCAGGTACCCCCTCTTATGGGGAACCTCTCACTCTCCGGGTCCTCTCCCCTCGTGTGAAGTATCCCCCTTCCCCGTATATTGGTACCGCTCCAACATTTTTTCTTCACGCAAGCCCTACTGATACAGCATGGAGCAGTGCGATGTCACCGGCCTCTCGCCGAGGAAAGTCGCGTACCTGAAGTATCTTTACGACAGAGAAGGGACGGCAAGAACGGGAGAGATAGCGACCCACTTCACCATTGATCCCTCCACGGCTACGAAGGCTGTCCGTGAACTCTCTGCCGCGGGCCTTGTGGACCACCGGCCTTATTCGGGCGTGAGGCTGACGGAGAAAGGACAGGAGTGTGCTGAATTCCTCGTGAGGCGACACCGTATCCTGGGGCTCATCCTTGCCCATTATGGCCTTGAAGGGGAAGAGGCATGCAGGGAGGCGGAACGGTTCGAGTCATACGTCACAAGCGATGCCATCAACAAGATGTGCGAGTCGATGGGCCACCCGACCCGCGGGATATGCGGCACCATCAGCCATGGGCGGGGATGCGGTATTGACGATCAATGAGAGGAGCGGGCATGGATTGGTGCCCTGGACTCTCCGGGATCGGCATGTATTCATTGGGAGAGGAGGCGACCGGTCCGCATCCTTTTTGATACTGCTCGTCCTTGCCGCACTATGCCTTGCAGGGTGCCTCGGAGGGAAGACAGGAGATGAGCCCTGGCAAAACGCGGCCGGGGATGGGCCTCGGCTCAGCGTGGTTGTCACGCTCCTCCCACAGGAGGAGGTTGCCAGGGCCGTGGGAGGTGAGAGGGTTTTTATCACGGTCGTCGTGCCACCCGGTGTTGAGCCGCATACCTATGAGCCTTCTGCCGCGCAGATCGTCCAGATATCCCGGGCAGATCTTTACCTACGACTCGGCCCGGGTTTGCTGCCTTTCGAAGATGCGCTGGTTGATCGCCTCAAAACCCTGAATCCTGGCATGAGGATTGTCGACACATCGAGGGGGGTCTCCCCTATCACGATGCCAGGACAGGGGCATGACACCGCCAAGGGAGTCGACCCGCACGTATGGCTCTCTTTGGCTCACCTGCGCCTCATGGCAGGGAACATGGCGGATGCATTTATTGCCGCAGACCCTGCGCATGAGGAGGCTTATGCCGCCTCGAGGGACGAATATATCGCCAGGGTCGAGGACACGGACAGGAGGATAAGGGGCTTGCTTCTGGGGATGGAGGGAAAGCCGTTCCTGGTCTTCCACCCTGCATGGGGGTACTTTGCCCGGGAGTACGGGCTTGTCCAGGTGGCAGTGGGCGAGGACGGCAGGGAACCCGGCGCAAGAGGGCTCTCATCGCTGATAGCGCGTGCAAGGGAAGAAGGGATACGGGTGGTCTTTGCAGAACCTCAGTATGACACGAGGGGGAGCGAGGTGGTCGCCCGCGAGATAGGCGGAAGGGTGGTCCTGATCGATCCTCTCGCCCCGGATACCCTTGCGAACCTTGAACGGGTCGCGTCCGAGATCTCCGAGAGCTACGGCGGTATGAAGGAGGAGGGGGAGAATCGTGATCCCGGCCATTGAGGTAAAGGATGTCTCGTTTGGGCAGAATGGAAACCTTATCCTCGACAGGGTATCGTTGTCGGTCATGGAGGGCGACATGTACGCCCTTATCGGGCCAAACGGCGGGGGAAAGACCACCCTTCTTAAGATCATCCTTGGCCTCGTACCTGCACGGGCTGGATCGGTCACTGTCTATGGGCAAAGTCCCCGGCAGGGAAGAGAGCTGGTGGGGTACGTACCCCAGTTCCGGACCTTTGATTTCCGCTATCCCATCACTGTGAGGGAGATGGTCCTTTCCGGGAGACTCTCCCATACCCGAGGCGTGCTCAGGCGATACCGAGAGGAGGACCACGCGGCGACCCGGGAAGTGCTTGAACGACTGGATCTCGCGGGACTCTCGGACCGGACGCTCTCGCACCTCTCGGGGGGAGAGCAACAGAGGGCGATCCTCGCGCGTGCCCTGGTGGGCAACCCCCGCGTGCTGATCCTCGACGAACCAACAGTGTACATCGATACACCCACTGCCTTTGAGTTCTTCGATATACTCAAGGACCTGAAGAGGTCGATGACCATCCTCCTGGTGAGCCACGATATCGGGGTCATCTCAAGGCACGTGACCAAGGTTGCATGCCTGAACCACACGCTTCACACCCACAATACGCCCGAGATCACCGAGGACATGATTGCTGCAACCTACCATTGCCCGGTGGATCTCATCGCCCACGGACTGCCTCACCGGGTGTTCGGCGACCACGGGGGGAGGGAAGGCAAATGATCGGACCGGGGATCCTGGAGTACGAGTTCTTCCAGAATGCCATTCTTGCCGGTCTCCTTGCAAGCCTCTCCTGCGGTATCATCGGCAGTTACGTCGTGGTGAAACGCATGGTCTCGATCTCTGGGGGCATCTCCCACGCAGCTTTCGGAGGAGTGGGCCTTGGATATCTCTTCGGCGTGGACCCCCTGGCAGGGGCATTCGGGTTCACCACCGCGGTGGCGCTTGGCATAGGTGTCCTTAAAGAGAAGGCAGGGCAGAACCTCGATACGCTGGTTGCAGCCGTCTGGGCAGCCGGGATGGCAGTGGGGATCATCTGCATCAGTCTTGCGCCTGGGTATGCCCCGGACCTCTTCAGCTATCTCTTCGGAAACATCCTGCTGGTGCCGCGGTCGGATATCGTCATGATGGGGGTGCTGTGCGGGGTGGTCCTTGGTGTTGTGGCAGTTCTTTACACGCAGTTGCAGGCGGTCACCTTCGACGAGGAATACGCCCGCGTGATGAACCTGCCTGTCACCTGGTTATCGCTTCTCCTCCTGGTGCTGGTCGCCATCACGGTGGTCATGCTCATACGGGTGGTGGGAATCATCCTCGTCATTGCCCTCCTCACCCTCCCTGCGGCGACGGCCCGCGGGTTTTCAAAGACACTCTTTTCCATGATGGCATTGTCTGTGTGCCTGGGCCTCGTATTCTCACTCGGGGGGCTCTGGCTCTCCTACCTCCTCGATATTCCTTCAGGGGCAACGATCATCCTCTTCGCGACTGCCGGGTACGTGATCTCCCTCCCCTTTTCCCGGATTGGGGGTGGGTGACGTCAGAAAAAGTCCTGATCCAGGCAATCTTCCCAAGGCAGGCGTCCCTCAGCGGGAATCTCCTGTATAGATGCGGCCGCTCGCCGTGCAATCTTTGGCCCGAGAAGAAATGGTATCGCACCTCTCATCCTTACTGTCCTCTCCAGGATGCCACTCCCTCGAAATGGAATGGTTGAGAAGGTGCGGCAGAGAATCTCCTTCAAGCTCGTGTATCTCACCCAGTTCCGCCCTGCGCACTTCTGTCACGAGTCTTCGCCCGAATATCCTCCGGAAATTTCCTGCTTCATGCTCGATCCCCCACAACTCGAGCTGGCAGTCTCCCACGGCGCTGATGAGCAGGACCGCATTCTTCCCGGTGGTTCCCTGGAACGCGGCATGGCGCACGAGGGCAGCATGACTCCGATCGAGGCTCTCGGCCATCCGGAGCAGTGCGACAAGCGCCCGTGCCCTCTTCTGGTCTGCCGGGTCGAGTCCCGTTGATGCCAGTTCCTGTTTTCCCGGGGCTTTTTTCCGGTGAAACCGTGCGATGGTTGCCATGATCAACGCCTCTTTTCGGGAGAACCCTGGCAGGTCGCTGTTGCTGATGAGGTAGTGGGAGTGGACCTGGTGGTCCTGGTAGGAGATAAACGACCCCACATCATGCAGGAACGTCGCATAAAGGAGGAGCTCCCTCTCCTCCTGCCCGAATCCGTGGAGCCCTGCCTTTCCCGCGGAGTCAAAGAGCTCCAGTGCGATCTTTGCCACGGTCCTTGCATGGAACTCGTTCACTCCGCATGAGCGGGCGAATTGAAGGACACTCCGATCACGGACAGTGAGCTGGCCCAGGAGTGGAAACCCCTCCATCCTGGTGAGGTAATCTGCGAGGAGCCCGTCCTGAAGGCCTCTTCCGGTGATCTCAATCCTATCTATGGAGAGTGCCTCCATGAGGCAGTCTAGGACTGCTGCTCCGGCAATGATAATGTCTGCCCGGTCAGGGTTGATACCAGGGACATTCCGTCTCTCCTTGAGAGGCAGTGAACAGAGAAGTGAAATTACGCGGGAGAGGCTCTTTCGATCAAGGACTTCAGGGCCAGATGATCTCGACTGGTTATTGATCCGGCTTGCGATCTCCCCCAGGTTTATGATGGTCCCTGAACTTCCGATTGCCCTCCCTGGTATCTTCACGGGGAACCTGGAGATTTCCCTTGCGATTACCTCGTGCACGTAGCGGCAGATCGATTCGTATCGTTTTTTTGAGACGCTGCCATCAAAGCCGCGTACAAAGAACTGGTTCGTCAGGCGGATGGCACCAAGCGGCAGCGAGGCAAGCACCTCATAGGTGTGCTGTCCGCCAACGATAATCTCTGTGCTCCCGCCGCCGATATCAACGAAGACTGCGCGTTCGTCTCCCAGATGCGTATTGCCAGCAACGCCGAGATAGATGAGCCTTGCCTCCTCTTCGCCCGATATGACCCGGACATCGAGGCGGGCCTCCTGCCTGAGACGGTGGAGGAGTTCATTCTTGTTCATCGCCTCCCTCGTGGCAGACGTCGCCACTGCCACATACTCTTCAACACCAAAGGAATGCGCGAGGTCGATGAACCTCTGGCAGACCACCACCGCCCTCTCGATGGCACTTTCCCTTATGCAGTGGTCATCGAAATCCCCTTCTCCCAGGCGCACGACCTCTTTCTGCCGGGTGAGCACCTGGTAGGTGCAGTCCCTGTGGAGGCAGACCACCAGGAGACGTATGGAGTTTGTGCCAATATCGAAGAACGCGACCACCCTGCCGTCCCCGTGGGTCCCGGCACCCGGTCTCCCCTGGGAACACGGCAGGCTTGCGGTCATGCGTTCCCTGCCTTCAGGCTGCACCCGCAGCGGCCGATAGTCGCGGCGACGAGGAGAGCGCACAGGGCAATGGCTGCAAATGCTGCAGGAAACCCTGCATACTCAGCCAGGGCTCCTGCAAGGAAGGGAAGGAGGGTCATTCCACCGTAGCTCGCAGTATTGAAGAGCCCCATCAGCACCCCCTGGCGGGCGCTTACACCGGCGAGAAACGCAAGCTGGGAGATCATCACCATCCCTGCGAGCCACCCGACAAGGAGGAAGCCCCACATTGAGAAGAAGGTCAATATCACTGCTCCGGCCATGGCGACTGCTGCAGCCCGGATAGTGGGGACAGGGGGAAGGCTGGCATGGGAAGCAACCAGGATGGCGGCGATCGTGGCCAGGTTCATCAGGGCGATCTCCTGGGAGACAAGATCAGGGGACAAGTCCGTGAACTCGGGGTGAAGCGCGGTGAGCGCGCCGGTGATGCCGATGATCAGGACAGCGGAGGCCCAGAGCCAGAAATAGGAAGAAAAGACCAGTTTCAGACGCCCAAAGGTTGCCGATGCGGTTTCAACAGGCATACCTGCAGCCCCCGGGATGCGTGTTTTCATCGCAAAGGAGAGCGCGAGGGGGAGCGCAGATGCGATGGTGAAGAGGTATATCCCTGCGTATACGCCGGCCCACCGGAGCACGAGCCACCCTGTGCCCAGGAGTCCTACCAGGAGGCCGAGGTTGAGGAGCGCCATGAAATAACCGCTCATGCGCTCGTGGTCGGGCCGGGCGTTGAGAAGGGCGAGCGCCGCAGGGACAAAGAGCCCTGCGCCAAACCCCTCAAGAAGCCGCCCTGCCAGGACAAGCGCGGGCGATGGGGCGACCGCGAGAACGATTCCACTGAGGAATGTGAGGAGGAGCCCGGCCCTGATGAGCGGGACCTCGCCAATCCGGTCGGCAAGATAGCCTGCGGGGAGGACAAGCAGGAACGCACCGAGAAAATACGCAGAAAAGAGAGCACCCTGTGCTGTTGTCCCGGCGGCAAAAGAGGGGAGGACCGGGACAATCGCATTGGAGAGGGCCATGACCACGAATACCCCGATGAAGAGGGGCAGGCGAGCTCTCATACCAGTCGGTACGTCTCCAGGTTCATGGGGGAATGGGTCTCGATGTGGAAGCGCTTGTAAAGCGAACTCGCAAGGTCTATGGTATTGTTCTCGTCGCCGTGCACCGTGAAGATCTTCTCGGGGCGGGGCTGGATGTGGCCGATATAGTTCATCAGCTGCTTCCTGTCGGAGTGGCCGGAGAACCCGTCGATAGTTACGATCTCGAGGTTGATCACGATGGTGTCCTTTCTCCCGATCGGCACCTCCCTCCACCCTTTCTGGATGCGCCGGCCCAGGGTCCCGTCAGCCTGGTACCCGACAAAGACCAGGGCATTGCGTTCGTCCGACGCGAGGTTGCTCAGGTACTCCATGACAGGCCCGCCGTTCAGCATCCCGCTCGTGGTGATGATGACGCAGGGATCGCCATTGATCACTCTCTCCCTGAGATCCGGCGAGTCAACCGGGACGAAGTACTCCGCAAGGAAGGGATTATGCCCTTCCTTGAAGATCTGCGTGCGGAGGTCGCTGTTCAGGTACTCGGGGTAGGTCGTGTGAATTGCGGTCGCCTCCCTTATCATCCCGTCGAGGTAGATCTTCACCCGCGGGATCTTCTCCTTCCTCATCGCCTCCTCGAGTGCCAGCATTACCTCCTGCGATCTTCCCACCGCAAACGCAGGAATGATGACTTTTCCTCCCCTCTGGATGACGGTCTTCACCGTCTCGTACAGTTTCTCCTCGGCCTCTGCCCTGGAAGGCTGCATGTCAGCACTTCCTCCGTAAGTGCTCTCCATCACGAGCGCCTCGAGACGGGGGAAGTTGTTTGTTGCCGGGTTGAAGAGGCGGCTCTTGCTGAAGTTGAAGTCACCGGTAAACGCGATGTTATAGAGACCGTCCCCGATATGGAAGTGGGTAATCGCCGAACCAAGGATGTGGCCGGCATTGTGGAACGTCAGCTTGATGTCGGGAGCGATGTCAGTGACGCTCCCATAGTTGAGGGTGATGGAGTGCCGGATGTAGTTCTTGACCTCGTTTGAGCTGTAGGGGATCTTCCGGTCCTCCTTGCTGACGACGTCGAGGTAATCGAGCTGAAGCATGGCCGAGAGGTCCCGTGTCGGAGGGGTGCTGTAGACAGGGCCGTCGTATCCATATTTAAAGAGAAGGGGCACCAGGGCACAGTGGTCGAGGTGCGCATGGGTGAGGACCACCGCGTCCAGCTGGCTCAGGGGGTGGATCTCTGGGATATAGAGGTAAGGGGTGCTCGCACTGTTCCCCGGCTTCTCGCCGCAATCAACGAGGACCCTTGACTCCGGGGTGGAGATAAGGAACGCGGCCCTCCCCACCTCCCGGCAGCATCCGAGCATCGTGACCCTGACCCACTGGTCCCGTGCGATCACGTCCCTGTGGATGCGTCTTCCAATAGTGCGGAGGAAATCCTTCCTCTCCTCGTTGACAGACCGCAGGTACTGGCGGATCTGCTTGACTGTCACGCTCTCGATGGGGGGCGTCCTCACGACTTTCGGCGTCCAGCCGATGTGTTTCGTGATCTCGCGGAGGGTCGCCCCGTTCTTTCCGATCACGACACCGGGCTTCTCTGCTTCGATAAGGACTTCGCCGGTATCTGCATCGAAGTAGATGTCGGTGATTCCCGCGTTCTCTGCAACGACTGCACGGATGTCCTGGACCGCTTTTTCCGGGTCCTCGAGGACGTTTGGGCGGACGACGATCCGCTTCCGGAGGTCACGGGCCAGGATCTTGATCAGGTCTGCCTGGTCGGCGAACTTCTTGGGGTCATCGGTGTAGATGACCAGTTCCGGCCCTTCGAACTCCACCTCCGAGACGGTGATCCCATGGGGAACTTTCTCATTGATCTTGTTCTTGAGCTCTTTGAGTCTCTCTTCTATAAGCATCAAAACCTACCCGAAAAAAAGGAGTTATGCGGGGACGGCCGGAAAGTGTTTTGCGACTTCCTGGTCTCCAATCTCCCTGTATGCCTCTTTTGTGATGACCACCACGTGGATTCCTTCCCCGGAGCCTGCATCCCTCTTCATGGCAGAGCGGACCGCCCGCACAGCCAGCGATACCGCCTCATCCTCGTTCATGTCTTTCTGGTAACGGTCTTCGAGGACGCCGAATGCCATCGGCGAACCCGACCCGGTGGCCACAATCTCCTCCTCTTTCGATGCCCCGCCGAGCGCGTCTACTGCATAGAGGTTCGGCCCGTTCTCGTCGATTCCGCCGACAAGCAGCTGGACATAGAAGGGGTAGTACCGGTTGTTGTTCAGGATATTTGAGAGGAGTGTTGCGACCGCGCCGACTGTCATTGGCCTGCCCCTCCTGATCTGGTAGAGGCTGCATTCCACGGTCATCAACCGCGCCATCTGCTGGGCGTCCCCCACCCCTCCTGCCGTGGTCATCCCGATCCGGTCGGCGATCTGGTAGATCTTTTTTGCGGTCTTTGAGGCGATCATGTATCCCATGGTGGCCCTCATCTCGGATGCAAGGACCACGCCGTCCTGGAAGACCAGGCCGACAGTGGTGGTGCCTTTCATTCCTTCCTGGTATCTCTCATTCATTCAAACACCCCAAAATATTCTTAAACGCCATTAAAATGCTCGAAAAGCGCTTCCAAACAATACAATGTCCTTATAAAATTTAAAAGTTGTTATCAGGAACTTCCCCGGCAGAGGGCGCGGATAAGGTCCCTGTCAAAGAGCATGGCGACCAGTTTCTTGTCCCCGTTTACAACGGGGAGCTGGTCCACGCGCGCCCGCTTCATCTTCAGGGCGCACTCGCTCACCTCTGCGTTCATGGGAACCGATATGACGTTCTTGACCATTGCGGTCCTGACGGGGCGGTTGGGGAGCTGGATCTTGGAGATACCGTAACTGATGGTGTGCATGTCCCTGATGCTCTCCCAGGTCCACTCGTCGTCATCGGTCCCGTTCGAGAAGTCGCTCACCTCCACCATGTCCTCGATGGAGGAATGCCGTATAAGGTCACGCTCCGAGATGATCCCCTGGAGTGTACTCTCGGCGTCAAGGATGGGTATCGCCTCAAACCCAGAAATCTCCATGATCCTTCCCACCAGTGGGAGGGGCGTCTCCTCCCATATGGCGAAGGTCTGGCTGGTATAGAGGCCTTTTATCTCGTCCTTGATCTTCATCTGGGCGAGGGCTGCGATGAGGTCTGCGACAGAGAGGAGACCGAGCAATGAACCGTCCTCTACCACCGGCAGGCGGCGGACCGAATGCGTGACCATCATGGTGGCTGCTTCCTGTATGGTCGCATCCGGGCCGATTGTCACGGGGTCAGGAGTCATCAGGAGACCAAGCTGCGTCTCTTCTGCCTTGCGGAGGAGATCTTTCCGGGTAATGATCCCCACAAGTCTTCCGTCCTTTAAGACCGGGACGCCGGAAATCCCGGTCCGCTTGAGGATCTTCAGGACATCGTCGCGGTTCCCGGGGATCTCCACCGAGACCACGTCGGAGGTCATAAAGTCTTTGACGTTCATGTCCGCGATGGTCTCACCACCAGGACTGCGACGCTGCTGTTTCCAACCACAAACGAGCTCACGCTCCCGAGAAGGAGGCGGTCAACCTCGCTCTTCCCGTGCGAGCCCACGACGATCAGGTCCGCGCCAAGTTCCTGTGATGCCTTGATGATCTCATTTCCTGCGTGGCCCTGCCTGATGTAGGTCTCGAGCCTGACCCCTTTTGCGGCAGCCTGCTCTTTTGCGTGAGAGAGGGTCTCCTGTCCCTCCTTCTCGAGCATGCTGTACATTATCTCCCACGTGCTGTCCATCGGCAGCGAGGAGAACAACCCAGTCTCCACGACGTAGATGACATGGACCCTTGCCTTCCATAGGCGGGCCTCCTCGATCGCTACCTCAAGCGCCCTCTTTCCTATTTTTGACCCGTCTACAGCCACCAATATCTCTGAGAACATGGTTACCCTCCAAAACAGTCTCCTTAATGAATGTAATCTATAAATTTATAACCTTTCTCACGATATTTTCCGGGCCGGCCCTGTTTACCAGTGTTCCTGCGATATCGCGACTGAGTGCAAGGTTTGATTGTCCTGGGTCGATGACGAGAAAATTTGCCTTGTTCCCCTCTTTTATGGAATATGAACCGGAACACAGCAAAGATCCACGCGTCGCAGCCTTCAGCGCGTCCATGGGGGCGGTGCCGTATACGGTGCAGAGGAAATGAGCCTCCCTCCAGAGGTCGGGCTGCACGCACATGGCATTGTCAGTCCCAAGGAGGATTCGGCATCCGAGTGCCTGCATGGTATCGACAGGGGGATGATCTCGCGACGTGGTCACCCTGAATCTCCAGTTGGCCCTGGGGCAGATCGCGATTGGGATATCCTGGTCTGCAATGCGGCGGAGCTGCGGGTGGGTTGCGTGCGTGCAGTGGATCAGGAGGTCTGGATCATACGCGAGGGCATCGTCCACGTCTCCGGGATCCCTCTCCCCTGCGTGGAACGCAACGAGGCGTCCCGATCGCCTCGCGGCAGAGATTGCACCATCAAGGTCCCGGCCTGCGTCCCTCGCGCTGCTGACCCCGAGCCCATCAGCAATTGCCTCTCCCCCATCCCTCCCAAAGATGACAGGCCGTAACGGGATGCCATGTGCTGCTTCACGGAGGGCCAAAACCCCTTCGACTCCCCCTTCCCTGAAGTCTGCACATCCGGCGGTACCCGATGCGGCCATCGTGAGGAGGGTTAGGCGCATGCCCCTTACGAGATCTTCCCTTGCGGCTGACCTGAGGACCCGGTGCTTGAGTCCGTCGGGGGGCCTGACCAGTTCATCGAGCGTGCCGTGCAGGGGGAGGTCCATCACCAGGCTGTCCCCGAGGTGAGTGTGCGCGTTGAAGAATGCGGGACATATCCAGGGCATGTCAGCGTGAATTGCTGACAGGTGCTCGATGCGGTGGACAATGCCGTCCTTTACGACCACCGCTACGGGCGCTTCCTCGAGATCTTCGCCAAGAAGCGCCCGACCTTCGACGAGGAGTTCTCCTCCGGCCATGCGTGCTGACTTGCTTTTATATACCGAGAATGAGAAATATGTTTGTATGGCAAAGAAGCAGGGTGGACGGCTCATCTCCTCCGCGGGACTGGTCAATTACTACGAGAGCGAGGACAAGAGGGCCTTTCATATCAGCCCCTATGCAGTGATCATCGCGAGCGCTGCCATCGGTGTGGCGATACTCGTGCTGAATATGATCTATTGAAGAATTCCATTCTCTTTTTCTGAAAGATCGTGTGAAGATAGCTCCTCTGTCCCTGTTTGTCCCCACCGCAGGGGGCATGCACATGCATGCCGAGCTGGTGCGGGGATCTGGCGATATATATATACTGTAGGAAGAGACAATCACCCATTGTCGATGTTCCTGATCATCCGCTGCCCTGGGTGCCGGACTTTTGGCTACGTTGACCGGTTCCAGCAGTGGAAGTTATGCCCTGTATGCGGCGAAGCGATTGACGTGAGGCAGGCGACGGCTTATATGGAGGTCGACGAGTACCAGGTCGCCGAGCGGATTGTCATGCAGCTTGAAGAATACCTCCACCGGAACAGGAAAAAGGACTTTTCTCCTGACGAGATCAGGGCACTCCGGGAACAATACGCCCAGTGGATCCGGACCAAGGCGTAAAGTCTCAGCACTCACCACTTTTTGCCGCAACCATGGCAGAGGAGCGTGATCTCATGCCCGCATTTCGGGCAGTGGAGCCCGGTCCGCTCATTGAAAAGAACCGGCGTTCCACACCTCTTGCAGAGTATCTCCTGTTCATAGCCGCACTCGTGCCTGACCATAGGAAGGAGTGGAGGAGGGTGGGAGATATAGATTATCCCTGACATCACAATTCAATTGTATCTCGAAAAATCAATATACCTATCCAACTAGGGATTTTTAAGGAGATTATGCATGCAAAATGGAAAATTCTGGATTTTCCTTGGGTGAGTAACAATGGAACTTTGACGTATATTGAAGAGAAATCTTATATTCCTTTCCTGGTGAAGCGAATATTTTGGCTTACCAATATACCAGAGAATTCTATTCGGGGGAATCATGCACATAAGAATGTGTACGAAATAATCGTCGCTATCTCCGGCAGTTTTTCTGTTCGGGTCAATGATGGGCAAAGAGTTGAGTTATTTCAATTGTCCTCTCCTTCATCCGGTATCCTCATTGCTCCATATGTGTGGATAGAATTATTCAATTTCACTTCGGACAGTATTTGCCTAGTTATCGCGTCCGGCGAATATAATGAAAAAGACTACATACGGAATTATGATGAATTCATCCAGTCTCAAAACAGCATTAGTCAAGGGATTCGCACTGATAAAAATGGTGGTTGATTGGTAACATGATATCTGCTTTTTCAATGAACCCTCCTTTAATGTATTCCTCTAATAGTAATGTTTATCATTTTTCAGGGGAGTATTGGCGATGAAAAAGGAATTTAATGTACTTATTTTGGACATGGGATCCACCACTGCGATATCTGTTGCAAAAGGGCTGTATGCGCAGAATGATTACGATGTCCATATTTTTGGAGCAGATACTCACAATTCATGGGAAATCGCCGGATCTGCATTTTGTCATCAATTCTTCACCGTCCCTCCGGCGAAAACCGGAAAACCGTATATCAAATCGATTCTTCGAATTATCAAAGAGAAAAAAATTGATTTACTTATTCCAATTGTTGACAGTGAACTGGAGATTCTCGCAAAAAATCGGAAATATTTTGAAAATGAGACCTCCCTTCTGCTCTCGCCGGAAGCATCAATCAGCATCTGCAATGACAAATTCCTCACATACAGGTTTCTCACAAGGCAATCCATCCCGACTCCCAAGACATGGACAGATATTGAACATGAAGGCCATAAGTACCCTGTTGTTATCAAACCACGTTTCGGGCTCGGCAGCAAGGGGGTTCATTTTGTCCATTCAGTGCAGGAAAAAATGGCAATATCTGGAGAAGAAGAAAAAATCATGCAGGAATACTGTAGCGGAAGAGAATATACTGTGGATATTTTTGCACGGGAAGGGAAGCTATTAGCAGCAGTGCCCCGGTGGAGGAGGGAGACGAGAGCGGGGATTTCATATTCCGGTAAAACCTGTAAGAATCCCACAATGGTTCATTATGCGGAAAAGATTGCCAAGCATCTCACCCTTCACGGGCCCGCAAATATCCAGTGCTTTGAACAGGATTCGAAGATATTCGTATCTGAGATCAATCCCCGTTTTTCAGCTGGCCTCCCCCTCACGACAGCGGCAGGTGTGAATATACCATTATTATGCCTCCGAATGGTAGCAGGAGAGAATATTGAGTATCAGGAATCATATGAAAATATCAGCATGTGCCGTTATTGGGAGGAAGTATTTTATGAGGTCAATTGAGGGAATGCGCGTATTGGTGACAGGAGGGGCAGGGTTCATCGGCTCGCATATTGTAAATGATCTTGTCTTAAATGGCGCAATTGTCACTGTCTATGATCTTCCAGGTAGTCTGAAAAATGTTCGGAAACAATTTGCGGGAAAAGAGGTCCGTATGATTTCGGGTGACATTCGTGATCGTGGGAGGTTGGATTCTGCATGCCGGGATCAGGATTTGATCTCTCATCAGGCGGCATTTCTTGGAACATCTCTTACCGATTCAAAATTAGTTTGCGATGTGAATATCCAGGGGAGTGTTGAGGTTTTTTCTGCTGCTGCCGATGCAGGAATTCCCCGAGTGATTTATGCCTCTTCAGAAACGGTTTACGGGCAGGCAATTACCACTCCACAACCAGAGACTCATCCCACAAATCCTCTGCACCCTTATGGAGTGAGTAAACTCGCAGTCGAGAAACTTGCCCAAGTCTATTCTGCACATAATGGAACCCTGATGACAGGGCTTCGCTATAGCAATGTATATGGTCCAGGTGAATGGTTCGGGAGAGTGTTGACAGTATTCCTGAAGAGAGCGCGGGAAGGGAAACCGCCAGTCCTGTGGGGAGGTGACCAGATACGTGATTTCATCTATGTAACTGATGTTGCACAGTTACACTCACTGTGTGCAGCAAGGGAGAAACTACCGTGGGATATTCTCAATGTCTCCACCGGAACCCGGACGACTATCAGGGAACTTGGACTTATGATATCAGATATGTTTGAACTCGATCCACCCATGGTTGAGAATGTTGGAATGGGGCAGGTATCATCAGAGTCAGAAGGCCGGATGAGGGGAAGAGTTGAATGCAAGGAAATGGTACTTGATAATTCCAGAGCAAAGTCTCTTGGATGGAACCCCCAAGTCTCCCTTAAGGAAGGAATCATGATGCAGTATAATTGGCTGAAAGAGAACCCAGATGCATGGAATAACCCGGGGATATCATGAGGAATGATAAGCGGGGATATTGCGATTGAACTTTGCTTTCTTTGTAGATCTCGATGGGACAATCATCGATCCCTGGTCCCGATATTTCTCAGTGTATAGTGATATTTTGCAAAATATGGGAATTCAACCCCTGGATTTTTTTAGGTTCGTAGAGATGAGAAGAAAAGGGATACCCACTGTTCAGCTCCTTCAGGGTGTAGAAGAAAAGGAAAAATCCTTTTTTACACAACAATGGGATTCCTTAATCGAATCAAAAGAGTATCTTGTGATGGATCGTCCATTTACTGGATCTATAGATGCTCTATCGTATCTTAAGGCACGGAGTAACTTGGTGCTCGTCACTCTCAGAAAAAATCGTGCGAATCTTCTTGACCAGATAAGGGCTCTCTCTCTTGATGAGTACTTTGAGACAATTTTAAGCCAATCTCCCCATGTATCTCCTCAAAAGGCCCCCCTTATAAGAAGGTCCTGCGATACTCTGCCTGAATTTGGATATATCATTGGGGATTCAGAGGCGGATGTCCTCGCAGGCAAGGAGCTTAATCTACCCACTATCTCGGTAACAAGCGGCATTCGATCGAGGGATTTCCTCTCGGGGTTCTTCCCCGATTATATCATCGAAGGGATTTGGGAAATTGGCAAGGTTGTAGGATGAATAATCACTGGAGAATTCCACTGGTCCATTTGCAGCGGGAGTATGCGTGGTTAGGCGATCGTCTTCGGACAGCAATCATACGGGTTCTCGAGAGTGGAAACTTCATACAGGGCTGTCAGTTGGACCAATTTGAAAAGGAATTTTCGGAGTACATTGGAGTGAACTATTGTATTGGTGTGAATTCCGGATCTGACGCGATATATATTTCTCTTCGGGTGATCGGTGTTGGGCCGGGGGATGAGGTAATAACTGTAGCAAATTCCTTCATCGCATCGGCGGATGCGATAGTCCGCTGTGGTGCCAGACCCATTTTTGTTGACATAGAGAAGGACTGCTATTGCATCGACTCACAAAAGATAGAAGAGCATATCACGCCCCGGACAAAGGCAATTCTCCCTGTTCATATCCATGGAAAGGCCGCTGATATGGAGGAAATTAACGAGGTTGCAGAGAAATATTCACTATGGGTTGTGGAGGATGCATGCCAGTCTCATGGATCAGACGTAAACGGGAGAAAGACTGGTAGTATCGGTAATTTAGGCTGTTTCAGTTTTTATCCTACGAAAAATATCGGCTGCTATGGGGATGGGGGGGCAATTACCACGAACAGCCCCGAGCTATCTGAACGTTGCCGTATGTTCAGAGATTATGGGAGAGTTGGGAGGTATTCGCATGCGGTAACG
Source organism: Methanobacteriota archaeon (assembly GCA_029547605.1). GTDB lineage: Archaea > Halobacteriota > Methanomicrobia > Methanomicrobiales > Methanospirillaceae > Methanolinea_A. The sequence continues at coordinate 32,265 of JAKPPB010000101.1, forward strand.
GGTATAAACAGCAGGCTTGATGAGATCCAGGCTGCGGTATTGAGAGTCAAACTTGAGTATCTGGACAAATGGAATGAGCGAAGAAGAACAATCTCGATGAGGTATAGAGAAGGGTTTGAAAGGACCGATCTCGTTCTTCCCATTCAGGAATCTCAGAGGGGACACGTCTTTCACAATTTTGTCATAAGACATAAGAAAAGGGATGTGATCAAGGAGAAATTATCTGGAGAAGGTATCGAATCTGCAATACACTATCCTGTTCCCATCCATATGCAGCCATCCTATCAGCCATATCGAAATATCAGGTTACGTGTCAGTGAGAGTGTATGCAATGAAATACTCTCCCTTCCAATGAATCCATGGCTAACCGATAGTGAGATAGACACAGTCATCGATCAGGTGAAACTATGCCTCTTGTGAGTGTGATACTCACCTCGTATAACTACTCGCGCTATCTTGAAAAAACAATCCAAAGTATACTTGCCCAGAGTTTTGACGATTTCGAGCTTCTCATTATCGATGATGCATCGGTCGATGGATCACCTGATATCATCAAAAAATACGCAGACAGGGATCCGAGAATCAGACCATTATATCACAACAAAAACCTAGGAATATCATCGACTCAGAACGAAGGTATAGAGGAGTCTAGGGGAAAATACATCGCATTCTGTGCATCTGATGACCTCTGGCATCCTGATAAACTGAAAACGCAACTCAAGGAGTACAAAAATGATGAAAATATTGTGGTCTGGTCTCAAGGTATAATAATTGATAAAGCTGACAACCTTACGGGTCAAACATGGACCACTCTCCTGAATATCCCCGATCCACCTCCATCAGGGGATATATTCCGTATTCTTTTAAACGGGAATTTTATCCTTGGATCAAGCAGAATGGTCAAGAAAGAAAATATTGGAAATATCCGGTGGAAGAAAAATCTTAAATATCTGGGAGATTATGCGTTCGCAGTCGATCTCGCCGCCCGGTACCATTATCGTTACATACCAGAAGGACTTGTCTTTTATCGTGTTCACGGGGATAATACCTTCGATCGGGATCGCCGGGGTTATGGGAGAGATACTCTATTGATTCTGTGTTATTTTTTGATTCGTTACTGGAATAAGTTGACTATACGGGATATAATTGATATAAGTCGGTGTCAATACAGAACATTCCGATATATTGTTTCAGTGGCATGATTGATTTACTGTATTGCATACCGCAGCAACGCCGCAATCCCCCCCAGTGCCTCGAGCCGCTTCCCGGGCTCAAACACGGAAGAGAGGACCACGATGCGGGCATTCTGGAGTTCGGCACGGTCGAGGAGGGAGACAATGCCCTCATCGCGGAGGAGGGAGTCTGCAACCAGCACTTCCTCGGCAGCTCCATATTCGATACCCTTTTTGACCTCATCCCGGCCATATGCCGCAGGGAGACCCTTTGAGATCCGCATCAGGAGCTCGTCCATGGCCCTCACCTCGGATCCGAGCTGCACGTCCTCGTGGATCTTCTCAAGCAGGCCCTGGCCGATCACCTCCTGGACGGCGCCCGCCCCGATGCGCCTGGTCTCGACGACGAGCATCTTACCCGACACTTCGGGGAGGCATGACCTCAGAAACCGTGCGAAGTCGTCCTTGATGAACCCGGGCCCCGCGATGATGAGGGGACCTTTCAATTCGGCGAGATGACCTGCAATTCTCGAAAAGAATGCAGGGCGGGAATCGGTCTCCCCCCCCTTGCCGCTCCCCATGGTGATGGTGACCACTCCTTCCGGCCCGTACTGCCGCATCCGGAAGATCTCGGCCTCTCCTTCCTCGATGGTGAGCACATGGACAAGTTCGTGGATCGATGCTTTTACCGCACGTTCTACCCTCTCAAGGTCACGGGGCCTCCATCGCTTGATCACCGACAATTCGAAGCCTGGTTCGATATTGAGGGTGTGATACGCGCCGGAGTCCATCCCGTGCTCGATGGTCCCGGATACCCGCAAACGGTTGGAGAAGGCATGAAGTTCCACGCGCTCTACCCTTATGCCAAGCCTCACCGGGCGTTTTTCGAGCTTCTCAGGCCGCAGTTTGTCCTGGGCAGCTTCCACGGTCCGAAGAGTGGTGGCAAAGACGAGGTCTCCGGGGCAGACCAAGTGGGAGAGGTGCCAGAGGTCGTCCACGCTCTCGGGGAAGAGCCTGATCTCCCCGAAAGATTTTTGCATCTCGCAGTACTCAGCCTTCATTCTCCCTCCACGATATCTGACCCGCCCGGCGGGACAAACGCAGCGACCGCCTCTGTGTTCAGTACGGCTTTCATGCCCCTCTGTTCATCCGGGGGGATCTTCTCCTTGAGGATACGCAGCACCTTCTTTGCGGTGTCGTTTGGCTCGAAGCGGCCAGGGCGAAGCTCCACCATGACAGAAGCCCGCGACCGGACAGCTGAAGGCGGGCCGCCGATCACTCCCGTTTCAGGGGACCGCTGCAGCCCTATTGCCACCCCGAGCGCGACATCGCGGTAGTAGGTCCGTTCCCCGCGGACGATGAACGAACCCCGGCTCACGTATTCTCCTGACTCAGGAGTCTTGCTCACCTGGGCAGGGGTGGCACTATACACGTCGGCAGAGAAGTGCCCGCTCTTCCAGGCACCCGAGTACGAGGCAGCAAATGTCGCCACCTCGTCCATGTGCGCTGTCGCGCCCTTGACAATCACCACCGATGCCCCATGCACGTCGGCGTGGACGAAGAGGTCGCCTCCCTCCATGTATTTCTTGACAAGTTCCTCGTTCTGGGAGGCGTCCCTCCCCCCTACCACCAGGACGCCGTCGCGTGTGAAGAACCAGCGGAACCGGTGATACCACCGCTTCTTTATGAGAGGGAGGGTGTCGACCTTTCTTTCCGTCCGGGCGGCCACCCGATCCATCGCCGTGGACGCACCCGCAATTTTCCTCTTAAACTTCTTTATTTCCTCGTAATACCGGGCGGCGTTGGCTTCCACACTCTCCCCCACGACGAGGGTAACGCGTTCGCCGAGATCCACATCCACTGCCGCGCGGTCAGGATACACGGCAAGGACTTTCGTAGCTGGGCCGCTCACCTGGGACTTCAGAATGGTCTCGATTTCCTGCCAGGAACGGCTGCCCCGTGCATCCTGCAGGGTGCGGAGAAGATCCTGGACGAACGGGTAATTCGAGTAGATCGCATCCACAGCCCGTTCGCACCGGGTGATATTTTTATTGAACTTGGCAACCGCTGCCTCCTGCTGGGCCCTGATACGAGCCTCACGGGAGACCTTCTCCTTCTGCATCATTGGGCCCTGCCGGGTGTCCTGTGAAGGGGGATAGAAGGTATCGAGCGCCTGGTTGAAAAGGGAGAATTCACTCCCGCTGGCGCCCATGGCCAGGGGGAACGGCAGGCATTCTCTGGAGTGTATTACTGGGTTTATCTGTGTTTCAGCAGTTGAAAGGAGTTCCATGACTGCACGATGGAGGACAGCGGGATCAGCTCCTGACGCAGGCGTCTTCTTGTCGATGCCGGCAGCCTTCACGATATATTCTGCATACGGTCCCCCGAGCATGGCACCAACGGCAAGCGCCCGGACGATATCCCTCTCGTCGGAAGCAAGGAAATTGGCAAATGCTTCATAACCTGAAGTGGCAGGACCTTCAGGAGGGAGGGCATAGTGCGCACCTGCAACCACTTCCCTCTCCCTGAACCGGTGGGTGGAGAACGGCTGGATGATACGGTAGTCATCGTCACAAAGAACGATGTTTCCCTGGTCGAAGAGCTCGATTATCAGGTGGTAGACGCGGTCGTGCTTCCCGACATCAAAGGTGATGATACGCTGGATACCATGCTGCCGTATTCCAAGCACCCGCCCTCCCCCGAGGTATTTCCGGAGCAGCATGGCGAATGCCGGGGGATTCTTTGGCGGTGAAACGGGATGTGCGGTAAGGTGTGCCCTTCGACCCGGCTCGATCAGGAGCTGGTGCCGGGCGTGCTCTTTTCCATGGAGGCGGATGACCATGATTCCGGGGGAGATCACGTAGACCTTGTAGACCCAGAGCGGGAGGAGCCGGTTCCACTCGGTGACTGCCGCCCGCACGTCGATCCCGCTCATGCCCTTCTCGGTGGCCATGCTATACCAAATTAGATATGGCCTGAGCGCTAAAAAATAGGACTACTGGTGTTGCGATGAGTGCCGGACCTTCTGGAAAATCTGACAAGAATCCCCGCAAGAAGTCTTTCATGGAGAAATACAGGGAGTACCTCGAGCAGCAGAAGAGGGCAGCCAGCGCTGCGAAGAAGGAAGAATCCTTGCAGAAGAAGGCCGGGAGCGGGAAGGAGAAAGAGACGCCTGCAGAGGAAGCGGTTGCCGATACCTCAGAAGAGGTCGAGGTCCCCCAGAAGAAGAAGACCCGCGAGGAGAAGCAGCAGGAGCACCTGGTCCGGATCGAGAAGACGCTCATCGCCTGCGGCCTTGGAATCGCAACGGGAATCATCGCGTTCCTGGTGATCAGCCCCGCCCAGGTTGAAGGGCTCAACAGCTATACCATCCTCGCACTCCTTATCATGATCGCGGGCATCGTGGTCCAGCGGCATATATTCATGCTGCTCCGCCTCGGGTCCCAGAAGATGGGCGCAAAGGACTGGCTTTACCAGGGCTTTATGACCTTTGCATTCTGGTTCATCAGCTGGACGCTCCTGCTGACCCAGGGAGCCTGAAGAGACCGGCATCACGTATGCGGATCGCAATCGTCCACAGGGACCGGTGTCATCCACGGAAGTGCGGCACCGAGTGCATTATCTACTGCCCGAGGGTACGGACAGGAGACGAGACGGTAGTCATCGGGGAGGACGGAAAGGCCTTCATCTCCGAGGAGCTCTGCGTGGGCTGTGGAATTTGCGTAAAGAAGTGTCCGTTCGAGGCCCTCGATATTGTAAGCCTCCCTGAGGAACTCGAGCACCCTACTCACCGCTACGGCGAGAACGGGTTTGCACTCTACGGCCTCCCCGCGCCCACCGAGGGGAAGGTGACCGGAATACTCGGCCCTAATGGGATAGGCAAGAGTACCGCGGTGAAGATCCTCTCGGGGCAGCTCAAGCCAAACCTCGGCTTCTTCGAGCGGGAGATCGCCTGGGAGGAGATCCTGAAGAAATACGCGGGCACCGAACTTTTCGAATACTTAAACACTATCTCCCAGAAGAAGCTGAAAGTGGCAGTCAAGCCTCAGTACATCGACTATATCCCGAAGGTCTTCTCAGGGACCCCCCGGGAACTTTTGAAGAGCACGGACGAGCGGGGGGCGCTCGCGTCCTGCATTGAAGCTCTGAATGTCACGCCTATCCTTGAAAACGACATCTCCACGCTCTCGGGCGGCGAACTGCAGCGTGTAGCGATTGCCGCCTGCCTCGCGAGGGACGCGGACTTCTATTTCCTTGACGAGATCACGCCGTTCCTTGACATCTACCAGCGGATGGCGGCAGCGAACCTGATCCGAGAGCTCGCGCTCCGCCGCCCGATAGTAATCGTCGAGCACGACCTCGCCATCCTCGACATGCTTGCAGACACCGTGCACGTCGCGTACGGGAAACCTGCGGCTTTCGGCGTGATTACCCAGCCAAAAGGGGTAAGGGTCGGGATCAACCAGTACCTCGAAGGGTTCCTGCCGGAAGAGAATGTCAGGTTCCGCGACCACCCGGTCCTCTTCGAGAAGAGGGCACATGCTGCGGGGTCTGACCGGGCAACTCTCCTTGAATTCCCGCCGATGAAGAAGACTTTCGACCAGTTCAGCCTCGAAATTACTGGAGGAAGCATCCGCGCGGGCGAAGTCCTTGGTGTCCTCGGGGCGAACGGGATCGGAAAGAGCACGTTCGCTCGCCTTTTAGCGGGTGCGGAGGAGCCTGACGGCGGCCCCATCACGCTCTCGTCCCGTGTATCCTATAAACCGCAGTACATCAAGGCCCCGAGCTCAGATACGGTCGAGTTTTACCTGCGCTCCTGCACCACCACGTTTGACACTTCGCTCTACCAGCACGATATCATCGAGCCCCTCTCTCTTCGGCCGCTGCTCCAGTCTCCTCTCGACACGCTCTCCGGCGGCGAATTGCAGCGGGTAGCAATCGCTGCATGCCTCTCCAGGCCTGCCGACCTCTACATCCTCGACGAGCCGAGCGCTCACCTCGACGTGGAGCAGCGTGTGAAGATCACGAGGATGTTCCGCCACCATGTCGACGGGCGGGATGCGGCGATACTCGTCATCGACCACGACATCTACCTCGTCGACATGATCAGCGAGCGTATTCTCGTTTTCGACGGGACACCGGGAGTCCACGGGGAAGCGACGGGGCCCTTCGACATGCGCGAGGGGATGAACAGGTTCCTCTCGCGCCTCGGGATCACGTTCCGCAGGGACAAGACCGGGCGCCCCCGGATCAACAAGCCGGGTTCATACCTTGACCGTGACCAGCGTGCGAACGGGGAGTATTATTACTATACCGATAAAGAAATGGGGGAGTGACAGGATACCCTGTCCAGATGTTCTTTCACAGATGAATGATGAAGGGCAGGGTTGCAACGCGACTGATTGGATAATATCTGCTGCTTCGCACTGGCCCTATCGCGCTTAGGGGATGCCACAGTGGCGGGGCGAAGCCCCAAGAACGTCATCGTGTGATGAGTGCGGTTCGTGTTCAGCTTGGAAACAGATTGGACCGGAACCTTATACGGGGAGGGGGAGAATCCCCCTCCCCAGACCCCTCCCCCGATACGCGATAGCCTGCAGGAAGAGGTCAACTGGAAAACTTCTGATTATAATAGATGCCCAGCACTGGCCCTATAGCGCTCAAAGGATGCCACAGTGGCGGGGCGTCAGCCCCTAGAACATCATCGTGTGATGAGTGTGGTTTGTGTTTAGCTTGGAAACGGATTTCACTGGAACCTGTGACAGGGAGGGGGAGAATCCCCATCCCCCTGATACGCGGTAGCCAATGGGCAGGGTAAACTCGGAAACCCTCCTGACCCTTCAATTTCACCACGGCACTGGCCATATCACAGGTTAGGGATTTCACTTTATGGGGGAAACCCAAAGGAGCGCCAGATACAATACGTGCCGTTCTGTCTCGTAAAGAGAGCGATCAAGTCCTTCAGCTCTTGCAAAGGGAAAAATAAAAAAAAAAAAGGATTATTGCAGTCCCTTTATGTCCCAGTCTTCAACAGGGGGTTCTGCCGGGGTCTCAGCCGGTTTCTTCCTCTTTTTAAGGAAGAAGAGGATGATGAGGACCGCTGCGATGACGATGATCACAAGGATGACGATCCTGATGATCATGTCCATCGGGAATCCGCCGTTGATCGGGGTTGCCGGGACCATTGTGGTGACTTCTGTTGCGACCGCTGTCGTGGGGGGTGGACTGGCCACGAACAGCGCGAAGATGCTGGTGTGCGTGATCTTGGCGCTCACGGTCCGGGTCTCGCTGCTCACGGTGGTGGGAATATCCTCCCAGGCAGAGGTCCCGGCATTGAACCACTTGATGGAGAGGTCCCGTCCCTGGAGGCTGCCCCATTCGTTCTCAGGGATGGTGATGGCGAAGGTCACGTAGGGATCGAATGTTGCCCCGGTGGGTTCGATCTCGTAGGCATACCCGGCAAACGAGTAACCGGACGCAGGGACCGTGGGTACTTCTGAATTCGGGATCCTCCTGATGGAAATCGTCAGGAGTGGCCCTCCCGCCGAGTCCTGCGGCCTCATGCCGTTCGGCATGGATATCGATCCGATGCCGTCCTCCGAGACGATCACGACCGACTGGGAGAGTGCGAGCGCCGAGTTCAGGGGCAGGACGCCTCCCGGAGTCGAGGGAATGCCTGGTGTGGTGGGTGTCGGAGTGGGTGTCGGAGTGGGGGTTGCGGTTGCTCCGCCGGCTGCAAAGAAGCCTCCCCCTCCTCCACCGCCGCCTCCTCCACCGCCGCCGCTTGCGCCGCTGCGGACGTCGATGAAGTAGACTTTGGTCATGTTCCCGCTCCCGGCGATGTTCCATGCGGTGAGGGTGACGTTGTACCTCCCGAACATGTACCGGTGGACCGGGTTTTTCACATCCGAAGAGGTGCCGTCACCGAAGTCCCAGAGCCAGTGGTCTGGATAGCCGGTGGTGGTGTCAAAGAAAGAAACGTCGAGAGGCTCGTTCCCGTAGGTGGGGCTCGCAGCAAAGTCGACGACCGGGACGGTGATGTTGGTGCGGAGGTTCAGCTGGGTGGAACTGCCGGCATGGAACGGGTGAGACGTCACCCATGCGCCACCGCCCAGCACATCCTGGCACTCGGCGAGGATTCCGTCCACGTAGAACTGGATGGGGGCACCGCTCTCGATATAGCCATCGACCTGCAGTCTCGCGTCAGTCATGTTCGGCCCGCCGTACTTCCCCGCCGTGGTCACCGGGAGCGGGTTTCGGTCATTCGTCCTTCCTCCCGTTACCCGCGCTTCAATATGGGCTCCGACAGGCGCCGGGACTCCGTCGCGGATAGTTACGTCACCGTAGAACTCATGCGGGTTGACCGGGACGCCGGTTTGCGTGGGCGTGGTGCTGGT